>NZ_JADILJ010000001.1 GCF_017355185.1 Rathayibacter sp. SD072
CCGCTACGCCCTCGTGGGCTCCGGCCACCGCGCCGAGATGTACATCGCTGCGATCGCGGGACCGCACGCCGACGTGGCGGAGCTGGTCGCCGTCATCGAGTCGAATCCGACGCGAGCCGAGTACGCGGCGGAGGCTGCAGTGAGGCACGGTGCCGCCGCACGACCCCGTCTCGCCGGACCGGCCGACCTGGAGCGAGCACTGACGGAGGAGCGGGTGGACCGCGTGGTGATCACGACGCCCGACGTCACGCACGCCGGGATCCTCGATCGCTGCCTCCGCGCGGGCGTAGACGTCGTCGTCGAGAAGCCGCTCACCATCGACGAGGCCGGCGCTCGACTGGTCGCCGAGGCCGCGCGCGACTCCGCACGCGACCCGGTCGTCACCTTCAACTACCGGTATTCGCCCCGCAACTCCGCCCTCAAGGAGCTGATCGCGGGCGGAGCGATCGGCGACGTCACGTCGATCACGTTCGAGTGGCTCCTCGACACCGCCCACGGCGCCGACTACTTCCGCCGCTGGCACCGCGACAAGCGCAACTCCGGGGGTCTGCTCGTCCACAAGGCCTCCCACCACTTCGATCTCGTGAACTGGTGGATCGGCGACGTCCCGTCGCGCGTCTTCGCCTCGGGGGGTCTGCGCTTCTACGGCGAGGCCAACGCCGCCCGTCAGAGCGCGCCGGTCAGCACCGAGCGCGGGAGCAGCGACGCGTCGGCGGCCGATCCCTTCGCCCTCGATCTCCGCCGCGACCCGCGCCTGCGCGCGCTCTACCTCGAGGCCGAGCACCACGACGACTACCGACGCGACCAGTCGGCCTTCGGCACGGGCATCACCATCGAGGACAACCTCGCGCTGGTCGTCGACTACCGCCGCGGAGCGACGCTGAGCTACTCGCTGAACGCGCACTCGCCGTGGGAGGGGTACCGCGTCGCCGTGAACGGCACCCGCGGCCGCGTCGAGCTCGACGTCGTCGAGCGCGGCGCCGTCCTGCCCGGGCCGGACGGACGCATCGCCGTGGATCCCTCACTGGCCGGTGCGGAGACCGCCGATTACGGCCCACGACCCGACAACGACCGCCTGCTCCTCCAACGGCACTGGCAGGCGGCCGAGGAGATCCCGATCCGCACCGAGGGCGGCGGACACGGAGGAGGCGACGACAGGATGCTGCGCGACCTCTTCCGAGGTGCGGCGGATGATCCGCTCGGCCGCGCGGCGGACTACCGTGACGGGCTCCGCTCGATCGCCGTCGGGATCGCCGGCAACCGCTCGCTCGAGACCGGAACAGCCGTGGCGATCGACGAACTGGGGATCCTCGTGGAGTGAGGCGCGGAGACGCTACTCGTCGAGCGCGAGCTCCTTGGGGAGCTCGAACTCCTTGCGGGAGAGCTCCTCGACGTTGACGTCCTTGAAGGTCAGCACGCGGACCGACTTCACGAAGCGGTCGGAGCGGTAGACGTCCCAGACCCACACGTCGCGCATCGTCAGCTCGAAGTAGAAGTCGTGCTCGGTGTCGCGGCGCACGAGGTCCACCTCGTTCGCGAGGTAGAAGCGGCGCTCGGTCTCGACGACGTACGAGAACTGCGAGACGACGTCGCGGTACTCCCGGTACAGTGCCAGCTCGACCTCGCGGTCGTAGTCCTCGAATTCGTCCTCATCCATCGTCCGTCAATCCTACGCCGGTGCGGGAGTGCCGGACGCCGAGAGCTCGGCTCCAGCCATCGCCGACCCACCGGCGGCAGCCGCCTCGCGCGGCTTCGACAGCCAGGTCACCCGGTGCAACGGGGACGGCCCCACGCGATCCAACCCCGCCCAGTGCGCGGCGCTGCCGTAGCCCTTGTTGCTGTCCCAGGCGTAGTCGGCGAACTCGTCGTGGTGGCGCACCATCTGGCCGTCGCGGCCGACCTTCGCCAGGACGGAGGCGGCCGACACCGACGCGCAGTCGCGGTCGGCCTTGATGCGGGTGACGATGGTCAGCTCGGCGGCCCACTCCCCCAGCGCGGGCGTCAGCCAGTCGTGCTTGCCGTCGAGGAGGACCACGGACGTCGCGAGGTCGACGCCCTGGTCGACGAGGCGCTCGATCCCGCGGGACGCGGCGCGGCCGAGGCCCGCGATGATGCCGGAGTCGTCGATCTCGTCGGCGGAGGACTCGCCGATCGCCCAGCCGGACACCCACCTCACGACGCCGGGCAGCAGTGCCTCGCGGCGGGCGGGAGCCAGCAGCTTCGAGTCCCGCAGCCCCTCCGGGAAACGCCCGCAGCGACGGCCGATCGAGACGACGCCGACCGAGACGGGGCCGGCGATCGCCCCTCGGCCCACTTCGTCGCAGCCGATGATGCTCTCGTAGCCCTGGCGGAACAGGCGCCGCTCCATCGTCAGGGTGGGTTCGGCGACGACCACCTAGTCCTGCCCGGCCTGGGAGGAGGAGTCCGACGAATCCGACGCGTCGTTCTCGACCCCGCGGAACACGGCCGGGTAGTCGTCGAGCCACGCCCACTGCTCCACCGGCCAGGTCACGAGGATCGCCCGGCCGACCACATTGTCGATCGGCACGAAGCCGCCGCCGGGCTTGTCGGTGTTGTAGCGGGAGTCGGCCGAGTTGTAGCGGTTGTCGCCCATCACCCAGAGCGATCCCTCGGGCACGACCACGTCGAAGGGCGTCGCCGAGACGGCCTGGACGCCGTCGGGCAGCTTCACGTAGGGCTCGTCGATCGGCTTGCCGTTGACCTCGACCTGGCCGAGCGGGGTGCAGCAGGTGACGGTGTCGCCGGGCAGCCCGATGACCCGCTTGATGAGGTGGTCGTTGCTGTCGGGAGCGGTGAGGCCCACGATCGCGAGAGCCGAGTCGACGGCGGCCTGGAACGGCGGCACATCGGGCTCGGTGCTCGGCGAGAGCCATCCGCCCGGATCGCGGAAGACGACGACGTCGCCGCGCGAGATCGGCACGAGATCCGGCACGAGCTCGTTCACGAGGATCCGGTCGTTCTCGACCAGCGTCTGCTCCATCGAGGAGGACGGGATGTAGAACGAGCGGATGAGGAAGGTCTTCACGAGGAAGGAGACCAGCACCGCGACGACGAAGATGATCAGCACGTCGCGGAGGAAGAGCAGCACCCCGCGGCGACGGCGCGGCCGGTGCCCGTCGCCCGGTGCGGCGGAGTGGCGCGCGTGGTCTCCGTCGCTGTGGATCGTGACCGGGGCCGTGCTGTCTGTCATCGCGTGCCGTCGCCCCTACTGTGCATCATCCGGGGCCGTGCATCCCCGGTCGGGAGAGGCCCCTGGAAAGGGTCGAACCCCGGTCCATCATAAGTGGACCGGGGTTCGGGGAGAGTGTGCGGAGACCCGCTGGGGGTCAGCGCTTCTCCTTGATCTTGGCCTTCTTGCCGCGCAGGTTGCGGAGGTAGTAGAGCTTCGCGCGACGCACGTCTCCGCGGGTGACGACCTCGATGTGGTCGATCACCGGGGAGTGCACCGGGAAGGTGCGCTCGACGCCGACCTGGAAGCTGACCTTGCGGACGGTGAAGGTCTCGCGGACGCCCTCGTTGGAGCGGCCGATGACGACGCCCTGGAAGATCTGGACGCGCGAGCGGGTTCCCTCGACGATGTTGACGTGGACCTTGACGGTGTCGCCCGCACGGAAGTCGGGGATGTCGGTCCGGAGTGACGCCGCATCGACGTTATCGAGGATGTGCATGTTCTATCGCTCTCCGTGCCCGCCACAGGTCGAGCACCGTTTCGTGGGTGGGAAGTCGGTGCGCGCCCCGCGTCGTAGCGGCTCCCCTGTGGCAGAGCCTGCGCGAGGCACAAGCGCTTATTCTGTCACGGCGCGGCGATCGGCGTCAAAGCGGAGTCGGCGGGACGGGCCGACCGCGCTGCGGCGGCGCGGTCCCCTCGGGGAAGGAGCGTCCGCCCGCGCCGTCAGAGGATGAGCGTCTGCCCGTCCTGGGGGCGCTCGGGATCGAAGCCGTCGCCCACCACGGGCCGCTGCCCGCCCTGCGCCTGCACCGCGGACGCCTCGGCGAACGCGATCAGCGTGGCGCGCGCGTCGTTCACGAACCGCCACAGGGAGTGACTGAGCGCCACGATCCCGAGGAGCACCGACAGCAGTCCGATCGCCCACGCCCCCGGAGGGAAGAAGCCGAGCGCGATCAGCGACGCGTGCCAGGCGCCGACCGCGGCGACGTCGCCCCACGCGGGGGTGCGAGTCGGCCGCACGGTCACCCGAAACGCCACGATGCTCGCCACGGCGGCGAGGCTGAGCGCCAGAATGGGGAGGGCGATGACGAGACCGAGGACGGTCCACCCGCTCGATCCCCCGAAGAGTCCGTACCCGAGGAGGATCCACAGGGGCAGGACGATCGCGGCCGGATACTGCCAGGAACCGAATGCCCGTCGCGTGCGCATGCACCGACCGTACCCACCACCGCTGAGCAACGCCTCAGCGACCCCCGAGAGGATCAGGATGATCGAGCTGCGCACGCCCGCCGAGATCGAGGAGATGCGGCCCGCCGGCCGCTTCGTGGCCGAGGTCCTGCAGGCCACCGTCGCCGCCGCCGGGGTGGGAGTGAACCTCCTCGAGCTCGACCGCCTCGCGCACGACATGATCCGGAAGGCCGGGGCCGAGTCCTGCTACATCGACTACCACCCGTCCTTCGGGGCCAGCCCGTTCGGCAAGGTGATCTGCACCTCCGTCAACGACGCCGTGCTGCACGGCCTGCCGTTCGACTACCGCCTCCGCGACGGCGATCTGCTGACCCTCGACTTCGCCGCGTCCGTGAACGGCTGGGTCTCCGACTCCGCCGTCAGCGTCGTGGTCGGCACGCCACGCGACGAGGACCTGGCGCTGATCGACACCACGGCGCGCGCGCTCGACGCCGGCATCGCCGCGGCGAAGCCCGGCGGGAAGATCGGCGACATCTCGGCCGCGATCGCCGCGGTCGCCCACGCCGAGGGGCTCACCATCAACACCGACTTCGGCGGGCACGGCGTCGGGCGCACGATGCACGGCGACCCGCACGTCCCCAACGACGGTCGCGCCGGCCGCGGGTTCCCCCTGCGCCCGGGGCTCGTCATCGCGATCGAGCCGTGGTTCCTGCAGACGACCGACGAGATCTTCACCGACAAGGACGGCTGGACCCTGCGCAGCCGCGACGGCTCGCGCGGCGCCCACATGGAGCACACGATCGCGATCACCGAGACGGGGAGCATCGTCCTCACCGCACGCGACTGATCCCGCCGTCGCTCTAGACAGCGGCACTATCCGATAGCAATACTCTCCGTATGCGCATCTCCGAGCTCGGACGGCTGACCGGTGTCAGCGTCGCGACCATCAAGTACTACATCCGGGAGGGGATCCTCGCCGCGGGTGAATCCTCGGCCCCCCAGCGGGCGGAGTACGGCGACGACCACGTCGCACGGCTCCGCCTGCTCCGCGGCCTCATCGAGAGCGGAGGAGTCGGGATCGCCGGCGCGAAGCGGATCACGGCGGTCCTGGACAGCGGCGCCCCTCCGGCCCACGCGTTCGAGGTCGCCCAGGACGTGGTCTCGGCGCACGCCGACTCCGACTCCCCCGCCACGGACGCCTCGCTCGAGCGGGTCCGCGCGCTCGTCGGGCCGATGATGTGCGAGCACCCCGCGGTCGCGACGGCCGCCCGGGCACTCGACGCGCTCGAGGCGTCGGGAGGTGCGATGACGCCGGACTGGCTCCAGCGCTACGAGGAGGCCGCCGAGCTGGTCGCCCGCGCCGACCTCGACGAGCTCGAGGCGCGCGCGAGCGTGAGCGAGCAGGCGTCGATCGCAGCGGTCGGCACCGCACTGGGCGATGTCGTGCTCCAGTCGCTCCGCCGTGTGGCGCAGGCCCGGGAGACGCAGCGCCGGTTCGCTCCGGCCGACGACTCGGCGGAGGCGGCGCGATGACCGCCGTGCGCGAGGCGCCGGTCGCCGACGCGGTCGCCCGCCCGCACCGCCCCCTGCTCGCTCTCGCGATCGCGATGGGCGTCGGCGCCCTCCTCTGCGCGGTCGCCCTCCTGCTCGACCCGCGCGAGCTCGGCGGGCAGTCGGTCTGGGCGAAGCCGCTGAAGTTCTGCCTCTCGATCGCGGTCTACTCGCTCACCCTCGCCTGGCTGATCGGGCTGCTCCCCCGCCGCCGCCGCCTCGGGCGGATCCTCGGCACCGTGGCCACCGCCGGCCTCGTCGTCGAGATGGTGGTCATCGGCGGTGCGGCGGCGGTCGGAGCCGCGAGCCACTTCGACGTGAGCACTCCCCTGCACTCGATGATGTGGACGACCATGGCGGTCTCGATCGTGGTCGTCTGGCTCGCCACTCTCGTGCTGGCGATCCTTCTGGCCCGGGTGCCCCTCGGCGACGACGCGCTGACGATCGCCGTGCGAGCGGGACTGGTCATCGGGCTGATCGGGATGGCACTCGCCTTCCTCATGACCGGCCCGACCGCCGACCAGCTCTCGGACTACCGCGGAGTCGTCGGCGCCCATGCGGTCGGCGTCGCGGACGGCGGGCCGGGGCTCCCGCTTCTGGGCTGGAGCACGACGGGCGGAGATCTGCGCATCCCGCACTTCCTCGGGATGCACGCTCTGCAGGGGCTGCCGCTGCTCGCCATCGGCCTCCGCCTGCTCGGACGCCGCCTGCCGGTCCTCGGCGAGGCGGCGGTGCGCGCCCGCCTGCTCGTCCTCGCCTCGGCCGGCTGGGCCGGTGCCGTCGCGATCACCTGCTGGCAGGCGCTCCGAGGGCAGTCGATCGTCGCACCGGACCCGCTCACCCTCACCGCCGGCTTCGTGCTCGGCGGCCTCCTCCTCGTCGGCACCGCCGTCGTGCTCGCCCGCCCCCGTACCCCGGAGGTCTCCCGATGACCCGTCTGCTGAAGGGCTGGACGCCGCTGGCGCTGGTCAACCTCGTCCTCGCCGTCCTCGGTCTCCTCGGGACCTGGACGCACAACATCCGCGCAGTGCTCGAGAGCGTCGACTTCCTCGGGGCCTGGTTCGACGGCGGACCGGCCGTGTCCTCGCTCACGACCGATCTGCTGATCGTCGCGATCGCTGCGGTCGCCCTGATCGTCGTCGAAGGACGCCGCCTGGGCATGAAGCGGCTGTGGATCTACGTGCTGCTCGCACCGCTCGTCGCACTCGCGTTCGCGTTCCCGCTGTTCCTCGCGGTCCGCGAGCGGCACCTCGCCGCGCAGAGGGCGGACGGGTCGGAGAGGATCTAGGGCAGCAGCTCGGGCCGCACGCGGCGGGTGCGCTCGACGCTCTGCTCGTGACGCCAGGCGGCGATCGCTCCGTGGTTGCCGCTGAGCAGCACGGGAGGCACGTCGAGGCCGCGCCAGGACGCGGGCTTGGTGTAGCTGGGGTACTCGAGGAGGCCGTCGGAGTGGCTCTCCTCGACGAGGCTCGCGGGGTTGCCGACGACGCCGGGCACCAGGCGGCCGACGGCCTCGATCATGGCCATGACGGCGACCTCGCCGCCGTTCAGCACGTAGTCGCCGAGGCTGATCATCCGCACGCGGGCGCGCGTGGCGGTGTGGTCGACGACGCGCTGGTCGATGCCCTCGTAGCGGCCGCAGCCGAACACGAGCGCCTTCTCGTCGGCGAGCTGCCGGGCCGTGGCCTGCGTGAAGACCTCGCCGGCGGGCGAGGGGAAGATCACGAGCGGATCCGCGTCGGCGTCGGCCTCGAGGATGCTGTCGAGCGCCTCACCCCACGGCTCCGGCCGCATCACCATGCCGGCGCCGCCGCCGTAGGGCGTGTCGTCGACGGTGCGGTGCCGGTCGTGGGTGAACGAGCGCAGATCGTGCACGCCGAGCTCGATCAGCCCGCTCGAGCGCGCGCGCCCGAGCAGGCTGATGTCGAGCACCCCGAAGAACTCCGGGAAGATCGTGACGATGTCGATCCTCACGACCGGGTGTCCTCCGCGGGCGCCTCGTCGTCGGTGGAGGCGGCGTCCGCTGCGGGAGTGCCGGAGTCGTCCTCGGCGGAGGCGTCGGACTCCTCGTCCTCGGCCCGAGTCGCGAGGGCCGGGTCCGAGAGGTCGACGTGCGAGAGGTCGACCTCGGCCGGCTCCACCTCGACGACCTCCTCGAAGAGGCCGGTGGGAGGCGTGACGGTGACGATCCCCGCGACGGGATCGATCGACGGCACGATCGCGGTGACGAACGGCACCATGACCTCGCCGGAGGGCGTCGCGACGATGAGCAGGTCCTGCGCCGGGAAGTGGTCGACGCGGCGGACGGTGCCGACCTCGGCGCCGTCGCGGACGACCTTCATGCCGACGAGCTGGTAGTCGTACCAGGAGTCGTCGTCGCCCGGCGCGGTGCGGACCTCCTCGTCGATCCAGAGGATCGCCTTGAGGAGGGTCTCGGCGGCGCTGCGGTCGTCGACGCCCTTGAAGAACGCGACGGGGTGGCTGTTGTACCAGCGGAGCTCGACGAGCTCGAGCTTCCTCCCGTGCCACTCGGAGGTGCGGGGCACCTGCAACGTGAACGTGGATCCGGGAGTGAAGCGCTTGTCGGGCTCGTCGGTGTAGAGCTCGAGCTTGATGGCGCCCTTGAGGCCGTGGGCCTTGGTCAGTCGGGCGACGCGGAGCTGCGTCGTGCCCGGTTCGGGGGTCGACACCTCTACTTGTCGGTGTCGACGACGTCGACGCGGACGCGACGGCCGTCGGCGAGAGCGGCGACCAGGGTGCGGACGGCCTTGGCGGTGCGACCGGAGCGTCCGATCACGCGGCCGAGGTCCTCGGGGTGCACGCGCACCTCGAGGACCTCTCCGCGTGGGGAGCCCGTCGCCACGACACGGACCTCATCGGGGTTCTCGACGATCCCCTTGACGAGGTGCTCGACGGCGGGAGCGAGCATGGACTACGCCTCGGTGGAGGTCTCGTCGGCGGTGTCCTCGGCCGGGGCGGCCTTGGCCGGAGCCTCGGTCTTGGGCTTGAGGACGGGCTTCTTCTTCGCGTCGATGACGAAGGGGGCCTTGGGCTCCTTCACCTTGACGGTGCTGACGGCGTCGGCGTCGCCCTTGAAGCGGCCCCAGTCGCCGGTCAGCTTGAGGATCGCGGCGACCTGCTCGGTCGGCTGCGCGCCGACTCCGAGCCAGTACTGCGCGCGCTCCGAGTCGACCTGGATGAACGAGGGCTCCTCGGTGGGGTGGTACTTGCCGATCTCCTCGATCACGCGGCCGTCGCGCTTGGTGCGCGAGTCGGCGACGACGATGCGGTAGTAGGGCGCCCGGATCTTGCCCAGGCGCTTCAGACGAATCTTGACAGCCACAATTCTCCTGTGTGGTCGTTGACCTGTAGAGGTCGAGGATGGATGAACTGAGCCGTGAGCGTGGGGTGCACACCCGGCCGGAAGCTCGAGGGGGTTTCTTCGGCGGTGAGTAGAGGGTCGACCGCCTCGGACCCGACGGATCATTCTGCCAGAAAAAACCCCGGCGTGCGGGCGCGACATGCGGCTCATCGCGCGGGAGGGCGCGCAGCGCGCTCCGGGCCCGCCCTCGGCCCCGTCCCGGCGACTCGTGGGACGATGGGGTCCGCGCGTCCCGACCCGGTGGACGCCGGATCGACGGAGACGACGCCATGGAGATCAGCTTCGCCCAGTCCGACCGCTCCACACTCGGGATCGAGTGGGAGGTCGCGATCGTCGACCGGCAGACGGGGGACCTCGCCAACGTCGCCGACGTCGTGCTGGAGGCCCTGCGCGGCGAGGACGGCGAGCCGCACGCCCGCATCACCGGAGAGTTGCTGCGCAACACCGTCGAGCTCGTCTCGGGCGTGCACACGCGGGTCGGCGACGCCGTCGCGGATCTGCAGGACCAGCTGCGCCAGGTGCGCGAGATCACCGACCCGATGGGCCTGGACCTCGTCTGCTCCGGAACCCACCCGTTCGCGCAGTGGTACGACCAGAGCATCACCGATAAGGAGCGCTACCACCGGCTCATCGACCGGACCCAGTGGTGGGGCCGCAACATGATGATCTGGGGCATCCACGTGCACGTGGGGATCGAGGACCGCGACAAGGTGCTCGCGATCCTGAACTCCCTGCTCGACTACTACCCGCACCTCCAGGCGCTCTCGGCCTCGAGCCCGTTCTGGGGCGGCGTCGACACCGGCTACGCGTCCAACCGCGCGCTCATGTTCCAGCAGCTCCCGACCGCCGGCCTCCCGCCGCAGTTCGGAGCATGGGCGAACTACGAGGAGTACGTCGACGACATGATGCGCACCGGAGTCATCGACGACCACACCGAGGTCCGCTGGGACATCCGCCCCTCGCCGCAGTGGGGGACGCTCGAGATGCGCGCCTGCGACGGGCTCTCCTCGGCCGAGGAGATCGGCGCCGTCGCCGCGCTCATCCAGTGCCTCGTCGAGCACCTGTCCACGCGGCTCGACGACGGCGAGGACCTGCCGACGATGCAGCCCTGGTACGTGCGCGAGAACAAGTGGCGGGCCGCCCGGTACGGCCTGGACGCCGAGATCATCCTCGACAGCGCGGGCGCCGAGCGCCTGGTGACGGACGACATCCGCGACCTCCTCGTGACGCTCGCCCCGGTCGCGGAGCGCCTCGACTGCGCGAAGGAGCTCGCCGACGTCGAGCTGATCCTCGTCGCGGGCGCGAGCTACCAGCGGCAGCTGCGGGTCGCCGCGGCCCACGACGGCGACCTCCGTGCCGTCGTCCGGGCGCTCGCGGGCGAGCTGCGCGACGGGCTGCGGGACCCGCGGGCATGATCGCGACGCGGCGGCTCGCCGCGATCGGCGTGCTCGTGCTCGCGCTCGCGGGGTGCTCCTCCGCGGCGGAGCCCGCGTCCGAGTCCTCGGCGACGACCGCCCCCTCGACGACGAGTGCCCCCTCCTCCGACGCCGGCGCTCACGCTGTCGAGGACCCCGCTCCGCTCGAGGTGGGCGGGTCGATCCCGGCCGGTTCCAGGGTCACCGTGGTCGGCGACAGCATCGTCAGGGGCTACGGACTCGACGCCGGGGCGGCCTGGCCGGCGCTCGTCGGCGACGCGTTCGGCTGGACGGTGACGAACCTCGGCTGCGACGGGGGCGGCTTCGTGCGCCCCGGCGTCTGCGGGGAGCCGATCGGCGACCGCGCGGACGACATCGCCGCGACGTCACCGGACGTCGTGATCGTCGTCGCGAGCAGCAACGATCTCGGAACCCCCGTCGAGGACGTGGTCGCCGCGATCCCGTCGGCCGTGGACGCGATCGCCCGGGGGGTGCCGTCGGCGAGGCTGATCGCCCTCGACTCCGTCTGGGGGCCTGACCCGCGGCCCGGCGATCTGGACGCGTACGACGCCGCACTGGTCGACGCCGTCGCGTCGGCCGGAGGCTCAGCGCTCGAGTACCCGGACCCGCTGAGGACCGACGGTCTCCTCGCCGAGGACGGCGTGCATCCCACCGAGGCCGGGCAGCTCGCTCTGGCGGAGGCGTTCGCGCTGGCCGCTCAGAAGGCGGGCCTGGGCGAGAGCGTGCCGACCGACTCGACGCCCACCCGCGAGGAGTAGGGGCGGGCGGCCCGGGAGCCGCCCACCCCTCATCGCCTCAGCGGCTGATGCTGTTCTTGCCGTCGCGCCATGACAGGAGCTCGCGCACCGGCGCGAGGTCGATGTCGGGTCCGCTGATGCCGAGTGTGAACAGGCGCGCTCCGAGCTCGTGCTGCTGGTCGGCGACCGCGAACGCTCCGTCACCGCCCTCGGCGGGGATGTTCACCCCGGTCGACACCTCGATCGCCGACAGGTCGCGGCCGACCTTCCCGCACCAGTCGCTGAGGACGCCGAGCTTGCGCTCCAGGGTCGGGACGTCGGAGAAGCTGTGCCAGATGTCGGCGTGCTCGGCCACGATCCGCAGCGTCTTCTTCTCGCCGCCGCCGCCGATCATGACGGGGATCTCGCGGGTGGGAGCCGGGTTGAGCACGCCCCAGCGGCTCCGGATGCGCGGCATCGCCTCGGAGAGCTCGTCCAGACGCGAGCCGGCGGTGCCGAACTCGTAGCCGTACTCCTGGTAGTCGCGCTCGAACCAGCCGGAGCCGATGCCGAAGATCAGGCGCCCCTCGGCGCCCTTGGCGCTGATGTGGTCGACGGTGCGGGCCATGTCGGCGAGCAGGTCGGGGTTCCGGTAGCTGTTGCAGGTGACGAGCGGGCCGAACTCGATGCGGCTGGTCTGCTCGGCCCAGGCGGCGAGCATGCTCCAGCCCTCGAAGTGCAGGCCGTCGGGCTCGCCGGAGAGCGGATAGAAGTGGTCCCAGTTGAAGGCGATGTCGACGCCGAGGTCCTCGAGCTCGGCGAGCGTGTCGCGGATGACCTCGTAGGAGACGTGCTGAGGGGCGATCTGGACGCCGATGCGGACCGGGCGCGCGGTGGTGGTTGTCATGCCCACCACGCTAGACCTCGACGGTGGCGGAGGTCCCGCCGGTCGACGGGGATCTCGAGACGCCCGCTGGGCGAGCTCCTCGATCAGCGAGGGGCCCCCGCTGCGCGGGCTACTCGCCGGCGGGGTCCGGAGCTGCGGTCGGGGCCTCGTCGACCGTCGAGCGGGCGAGCTTGGCGGTGGTCGCGCCCTCGTCGTCGAAGAGGCGGAGCCGGCCGCCGTCGATCGCGGCCATCGACGCCTCGGCGAAGATCGTCGGCAGCGCGACACCGTCGCAGGCGATGAACGTGCTCGGACCGGCGTCGACGCTGAGCGTGCCCTCGTCGTCGATCGCCCACTCCCCCTGAACGCCGTTGCAGCCGTCGGAACCGGTCCAGGTCCCGTCGTCGGCGATGAGCAGGAAGGGCACCTCGGGCGACTCGTACGCCACCCCGGTGATCCAGCGCCCGACGAGCTCCTCGGGCGCCGGAGCCGACATCGCCTCGGCGCCGGACGTCTCAGCGCACCCGGTGAGCCCGAGCACGGCGACGGCCGCGAGAGCCGCCGCAGCGAGGCTCCGCCGCACGGTCATCGACCGAGGAACTTCTGCAGCTGCTCCAGCTCCTCGGGGGTCGGCTGCGCCTGCGCGCCCGCGCCGCCACCGAGACCGAAGCCCGATCCGCCGGCGTCGCCGGGTCGGGGGCCGGACGTGATCGCCGCGTTCTCGGCCGCGCGCTTGGCCGGGTTGCCCGACTTCGACGTCTTCTTCTTCTGCGGCTTCGGGCGGCCCTGGTAGCCGGCTCCGGGCACGGGGCCCATGCCCGGCACGTTCGGCATGCCGCCCTTGGCGACGGTCTTCATCATCTTGGCGGCCTGCTCGAACCGCTGCACCAGCTGATTGACGTCGGTGACGGTCATGCCGGAACCGCGCGCGATGCGCAGGCGCCGCGAGCCGTTGAGGAGCTTGGGGTTGATCCGCTCCGCCTTCGTCATCGACTGGATGATCGCCTCGGTGCGCACGATCTCGCGCTCGTCGAACTGGTCGAGCTGCTCGCGCATGCCCTTCGCGCCCGGGAGCATGCCGATCATCTTCTTGATCGAGCCCATGTTGCGCAGCTGCTGCATCTGGCCGAGGAAATCGTCGAGCGTGAACGAGTCGCTCATGATCTTCTCGGCGACCTTGCGCGCCTCGTCCTCGTCGAACGCGGACTGCGCCTGCTCGATGAGGGTCAGCACGTCGCCGAGGTCGAGGATCCGGCTCGCCATGCGGTCGGGGTGGAACTGCTCGAAGTCGTCGAGGCCCTCGCCCGTGGAGGCGAAGAGGATCGGACGCCCGGTCAGCGAGGCGACCGACAGCGCTGCTCCGCCTCGCGCGTCGCCGTCGAGCTTCGAGAGCACGACGCCGGTGAAGTCCACGCCCTCCTGGAAGGCCTTGGCCGTGGCGACGGCGTCCTGGCCGATCATCGCGTCGATGACGAAGAGGACCTCGTCGGGGTTCGTGACGCGGCGGATGTCGGACGCCTGCTTCATCATGTCGGCGTCGACGCCCAGGCGGCCGGCGGTGTCGATGATGACCGTGTCGTACTGCTTGTCGACGGCGAACTTGATCGCGTTCTGCGCGACCTTGACCGGGTTGCCGACCCCGTTGCCGGGCTCGGGAGCGTAGACCGCGACTCCGGCCTGCTCGCCCACGACCTGCAGCTGCTGCACCGCGTTGGGGCGCTGGAGGTCGGCCGCGACGAGGAGCGGGGTGTGCCCGTCCTTGCCGAGGTACTTGCCGAGCTTGCCGGCGAGGGTCGTCTTGCCCGCACCCTGGAGGCCCGCGAGCATGATGACCGTCGGCGGACGCTTGGCGAACTCGAGGCGGCGCGACTGCCCGCCGAGGATCGCGACGAGCTCCTCGTTGACGATCTGGACGACCTGCTGAGCCGGGTTCAGCGCCTTGTTGACCTCGTCGCCGAGGGCGCGTTCGCGGACCTTGCCGGTGAAGGCCTTGACCACGTCCAGCGCCACGTCGGCGTCGAGCAGGGCGCGCCGGATCTCGCGGACGGTGCCGTCGACGTCCGAGGCCGAGAGCTTGCCCTTCGTGCGCAGGTTCTTGAAGGTCTCGACGAGTCGATCGGAGAGGGTGCCGAAAGTAGCCATGATGCCCGGAATTCTACCGGAGCCGCGGAGTGCTCGGTTCTGCCGCCGTTCCTCCGGATTAACTGGGCTGAGTGCAGGAATGCGTCTAGGGTGGCGACGTGATCGAGACTCTGCTGGCGGGCGACTCCGCCGATCCCCTGGACTACCGCGACGGCTGGGAGCTGCAGCGCCGGCTCCACGACGAGGTCGTCGCCGGGCGCGACGGCGTGCTGGTGCTCTGCGAGCACGCGTCCGTCTACACGGCGGGCAAGCGGACCGAGGCGCACGAGCGCCCGGTCGACGGCTCCCCCGTGGTCGACGTCGACCGCGGCGGCCGGATCACCTGGCACGGACCGGGTCAGCTCGTCGGCTACCCGATCGTGCGGCTGCGCGAACCGGTCGACGTGGTCGCCTATGTCCGCTCGCTCGAGGGGATGCTGATCGCCGTGCTCGCCGACCTGGGCGTCGCGGGCGAGCGCATCGACGGACGCTCGGGAGTCTGGATCCGCCGGCCGCTCGGCGCGGACAAGATCGCCGCCATCGGCATCCGGGTGGCAGGAGGCGTGACGATGCACGGCTTCGCCCTCAACGTCTCGAACAGCCTCGAGCCCTACTCCCGCATCGTCGCCTGCGGCATCGCGGACGCCGGAGTGACGACGATCGAGCGCGAGACGGGGAGCGAGGTCTCGATGGAGGCGGTGCGCGCCCTGGTCGATCGGCGGTTCCGCGAGTGCTCGCTCGAGTTCTCGGCCGAGCAGGCCGCGGTGGTGGCCGCGTGAGCGCCGAGGTGGGCGGACGCAAGCTGCTCCGGCTCGAGATCCGCAACGCCGAGACTCCGATCGAGCGCAAGCCCGACTGGATCAAGACCAAGGCCACCATGGGGCCGGAGTACCGCCAGCTGCAGTCGCTCGTGAAGAGCGAGGAGCTGCACACGGTCTGCCAGGAAGCGGGCTGCCCCAACATCTTCGAGTGCTGGGAGGACCGCGAGGCCACGTTCCTCATCGGCGGCGCGCAGTGCACCCGCCGCTGCGACTTCTGCCAGATCGACACCGGCAAGCCCGCCGACTACGACGCCGACGAGCCGCGGCGCGTGGGCGAATCGGTGGCGCGGATGAACCTCCGCTATGCCACGGTCACCGGAGTCGCGCGCGACGACCTGGCGGACGAGGGCTCCTGGCTCTACGCCGAGACGATCCGGCAGATCCACGCCCAGTCCCCCGGAACGGGAGTCGAGATCCTCGTGCCCGACTTCACCGGACGTCCGGAGCACCTCGGGCGCGTGTTCGACGCGCGCCCGGAGGTGTTCGCGCACAACGTCGAGACCGTGCCGCGGATCTTCAAGCGGATCCGGCCCGCGTTCCGCTACGAGCGCTCACTGGACGTCCTGACCCAGGGGCGCGACGCGGGGCTGATCACGAAGTCGAACCTCATCCTGGGCATGGGCGAGGAGCGCGAGGAGATCTCGCAGGCCCTGCAGGACCTGCACGACGCGGGTACCGACCTGCTGACTATCACGCAGTACCTGCGGCCGACGCCGCGGCACCTGCCGGTGGACCGCTGGGTGCACCCGGAGGAGTTCGTCGCGATCAAGGAGGAGGCGGAGGACATCGGGTTCCTCGGCGTGCTCTCGGGTCCGCTCGTGCGCTCGTCCTACCGGGCGGGCCGCCTGTGGGCGCAGTCGATGGAGTCGAAGGGGCGGCCGGTGCCGGAGCACCTGCGGCACCTCGCTGATGCGGCGCTGGGGTTCTCCCAGGCGGTGTGACCGTCGGCGTCACCGCGAGATGCCGGTCCGGTCCGCCCAGCCCGGCGTGTCGCGTACCAGAGTGGCATCTCGCGTGGCGCGGGACGCCGAGCGCATCGGCGCTCAGCCGACGAGCTGCTGGGCGAAGACGTGCGGGGTGAAGCCGGTGAGGTCGCCGATGCCCTCGCCCTGGCCGACGAGCTTGATCGGGATGCCCGTGCGCTCCTGGACGGCGAGGACGAACCCGCCCTTGGCGGAGCCGTCGAGCTTCGTGATGACGAGGCCCGTCACTCCGGCGTGCTCGATGAACGCCTCGGCCTGGCTCAGCCCGTTCTGACCGGTCGTCGCGTCGAGCACGAGCAGGATCTCGGAGATGGGGGCCTGCTTCTCGATGACGCGCTTGATCTTGCCGAGCTCGTCCATCAGCCCGCCCTTGGTGTGCAGGCGGCCGGCGGTGTCGATGATGACCATCTCGATGCCGTTGTCCTTCGCGAACTGGACGGTCTGGAAGGCGACCGAGGCCGGGTCCTGGCGCTCCTGCTGCGGGCGCACGATCTGCGCGTCGGCGCGCTGGGCCCAGGTGGCGAGCTGGTCGACGGCGGCGGCGCGGAACGTGTCGGCCGCTCCGACCACGACGCTCCGGTCGTAGTTGCGGAGGAACTTGGCGAACTTGCCGATGGTCGTGGTCTTGCCCACTCCGTTGACGCCCACGACGAGGATCACGGCCGGGCGCTCGCTGAGCTTGAGCGTCGTGTCGTACTTCGACAGCCGCTCCTCCATCGACTCGCGGAGCATGCGCTGGAGGTCGCGCGGATCGGTCGTGCTGTAGCGCTCGACCTTCGCGCGGAGGTCCTCGACGATCTCCTCGGTGATGTCGGGACCGAAGTCGGCGGTGATGAGCGCGGTCTCGAGGTCGTCCCACGTCTGGTCGTCGATCGTGCGCTTCTCGAACAGGCCGCGCAGTGCGCGGCCGAGCGACCAGGAGGTGCGTTCAGCCATGTGCTCCAGGGTACCGGCGACGGCTCGGCCCGACCGCCTCTGCCGAGGGAACCCCGAGCCGTCGAGGGAACCAGCCGGAGCGGGCTCCCTCGACGGCGGGAGGTTCCCTCGGCGGGAGGGGCGAGGGTCAGTCGGCGGGGGCCTGCACGCGCTGGCCGACCACGGCCGAGACTCCGTCCTGCCGCATCGAGACGCCGTAGAGGGCGTCGGCGATCTCCATCGTGCGCTTCTGGTGCGTGATCACGATCAGCTGGCTCGAGGTGCGGAGGTCCTGGAAGATCGTCAGCAGGCGGCCGAGGTTCGCGTCGTCCAGCGCCGCCTCGACCTCGTCCATGATGTAGAACGGGCTCGGCCGCGACTTGAAGATCGCGACCATGAAGGCCACTGCGGCGAGCGAGCGCTCGCCTCCCGAGAGCAGCGAGAGCCGCTCGATCTTCTTGCCCGCGGGTCGCACCGCGACCTCGATGCCCGTGGTGAGCAGATCGTCGGGGTCCGTCAGGCGGATGCTGCCCGTTCCTCCGGGGAACAGCACGGGGAACACGTCGGCGAAGGCGGCCCGCGTGTCGTCGAACGCTGACGCGAAGACCGTCTGCATCGTCTCGTCGAGCTCCTCGATGATGAGGAGCAGGTCGCGACGGGTGTTCGTGAGGTCGGTCAGCTGCTCGGTGAGGAAGACGTGGCGCTGCTCGAGCGCCGCGAACTCCTCGAGCGCGAGCGGGTTCACCCGCCCGAGCTGGGCGAGCTGCTTCTCGGCCTTCTCGAGTCGGCGGCGCTGCTCGTCCCGCGCGTACGGGCGCGCAGGCGCGTCCTCCTCCTCGCCCGGCACGCCCACCTCCGGCCCGTACTCGGCGACGAGCACGTCCTCGACCAGTCCCAGCTCGGATCCGGCCCGCTCGAGCAGCCCCGAGAGCTGCAGGCGCTTCTCGTAGATCTGCAGCTCGAGCCCGTGGACGCTCTCGGTGACCGACTGCAGTCGCTCGCGCAGAGCGGACTCCTGGCGGCGGAGCCCCTGCAGCTCCTCGTTCTGCTGCGATCGGGCGGCCTCGGCGTGCACGAGCTCGGCGCGGGCCTGCTGCACCGATCGGTCGACGGAGGCGAGGACCGCCGGGATCGCGCGGGTCACGTCGGCCGCGGCCTCGTGCTGACGACGGCGGATCACGGCGCGGCGGGCGGCCTCGTCGGCGGCGGCGCGATCGGCGGCGAGCTGTCGGGCGAGCGCCTCGCCGCGGGACTGCTCGGCGCGCACGCGCTCCTTCGCGGTCTCGACTCCGAGCCTCGCCTCGATCTCGCGCTCCCGGGCCGAATCGACACCCTGCTGCAGGGCGTCGCGTCCGCTCACGTCGAGGATCGGGCGGGGGCGCGAGCGCGCGGTGTCGAGCTCGCTCCTAGCCTTCTGCGCGGCGCGCTCGGCGTCGCCGACCCGGTCGGACGCGATCGCGAGCGCCTTCTCGCCGCGGCCGAGCTCGGCGACGGCCGACTCGTGCTGCGCACGGACGCGGCCGAGGCGCTCCGTGTGCGCGGCGCGAGCGGAGTCGTGCTCGCGCAGAGCGGCGAGGGCGAGGCGCGACTGCTCCTTTGCGCCCTTGAGGGCCCCGGTCTGCTCGGCGAGGTCGAAGCGGAGCCGGTCGATCCGGCCCACGATCTCCTCGAGTGCGGCATCGGCCGCGTCGCGCTCCGAGACGAGTTCGAGACGGCTGCGCTGACCGCCCGCTCCACCGCTCAGGACGAAGTCCGAGACGGTGGCGCCGTCGCGGGTGACGACGGTGACAGGATGCTCCCGACCGGCCAGTCCGGGCCAGATCCGGCGGGCCGTGGCGAGATCGTCGACGACGACGACCTGCTCGAGCAGGGCGAGGACGGCGGGCGGGCCGGTGACGAGATCGCGGGCCCGCGTCGCTCCGTCGGGCACGGCGAGATCCAGCGGCGCCCGCGAGGACGCCGCCACGAGCAGCTCGACCCGGCCGAGGTCGCGGCGGACCGCCTCGTCCAGCGCCGCCTCGGCGTGCGCCGCCTCGTCCGCGAGGACCGCGTCGGCGAGGGTGCCGAGCGCGGCGGCCACGGCGGCCTCGTAGCCGGGTCGCACCTGGATCCGCTCGGCGACGCGCCCGTCGACTCCGTCGAGCCGCGCGGCGAGGAGCTCGGACGAGCCGTCCGAGACGTCGAGCGCGAGGGACAGGGCGCTCGTGCGGGCGGCGAGCCCGTCGCGCTCGCGCTCGAGTGCGTGCAGCTCCTCGCGAAGTCGCTCGATCTCGCCCTCCGCCTCGAACACGGCCGACTGCGCGAGCTCGTAGCTCTCGTCGAGGGCGCCGTCGGTGCCGCCGCCCGCCTCGCCGATCTCGTCCTCGAGCGCGTCGAGCTGGCGCTCCGCGGCGTCACGGCGCTGCACGGCGGAGTCGAGGGTGTTCTGCGCGCGGAGCACCTCGCCGCGGACGGCGGCGAGCCGGGAGGCCGCCGAGTCGGCCTGCCCGCTGAGCTGGGAGATCTCGAGGTCGTGCCGGGAGACGAGCGCGGACTGCGCGGCGATCTCGTCGTCGAGGGCGTCGAGCGCCTGCCGGGCGCGGACGGTGTCCTTCTGCGAGGCGGCCCAGGCCTCCTCCGCGTCGAGCACGGCCCGCCGGAGCCGCTCGAGCTCGTCGTGCGCCTCCTGGAGGAGCTGCGGCGTCACGCGCGGCTGCACCTGCGGCTGCTCCGACTCCGCTTCGAGCAGGGCGAGCCGCTGGCCCGCGAGCGCGGCGAGATTGCGCAGCCGCTCCTGCACCGACTCGAGCTCGAACGTGGTGCGGCGGGCATCGTCGACGGCGTCGCCCACCATCTCGGACTCGATCCGCGCCATCCGCAGCGTCGCCTGCTCGAGCTTCTCCTGCAGCACGATGCGCTCGCCGTGCCGCTCGCTCTCGGAGCGCGCGAAGCCGTCGAGGGCCGTCCGCAGGGTGACGACGTCGTCGGCGAGCAGGCGAGCACGGGCGTCGCGCACCACCGCGGCGATGGTCTGCGCCTGACGGGCGACCTCGGCCTGGCGCCCGAGCGGCTTGAGCTGTCGGCGGATCTCGCCGGCGAGGTCGGAGAGACGCGTGAGATTGGTCTGCATCGCCTCGAGCTTGCGGAGCGTCTTCTCCTTCCGACGGCGGTGCTTGAGGATCCCCGCGGCCTCCTCGATGAAGCCGCGGCGCTCCTCCGGAGTCGCGTGCAGCACGGCATCGAGCTGGCCCTGCCCCACGATGACGTGCATCTCGCGCCCGAGACCGGAGTCGCTCAGCAGCTCCTGCACGTCGAGCAGCCGGCAGGAGCGCCCATTGATCGCGTACTCGCTGCCGCCGTTGCGGAAGAGCGTCCGGGTGATCGTGACCTCGGTGTACTCGATCGGCAGCGCGCCGTCGGTGTTGTCGATCGTGAGGGCGACCTCGGCGCGGCCGAGCGGACCGCGGGTCGAGGTGCCCGCGAAGATCACGTCCTCCATCTTGCCGCCGCGGAGGGTCTTCGCCCCCTGCTCCCCCATCACCCAGGCGAGCGCGTCGACGACGTTGCTCTTGCCCGAGCCGTTGGGGCCGACGACGCAGGTGACCCCCGGCTCGAAGGCGAACGTGGTCGGCTGAGCGAAGGACTTGAACCCCTTGAGGGTCAGGCTCTTCAGATGCACCCGCCGGCCTCGCTCCTGTCGAAAAACGCTCCCCACGGTACTGGACGAGTGCCGCCGATCCGCGGAGGCGGGCTCTCCGCGCCCCGCGGCGTGCACACTGGAGCGGTGACTCCTCCGCTCCCCTCATCCCCGACGCTGCCGGTCGAACCGGGCCCGCCGCTCACCGCCGCGGAGCAGGAGCGCTTCGCGCGGCAGATCCGGCTCTCCGCACTGGGCGAGCTCGGCCAGCGCCGCCTCCGGAACGCCCGCGTGCTGGTGCTGGGAGCGGGCGGCATCGGATCGCCGGTGATCACGGCGCTCGCCGCGGCCGGCATCGGCCGGCTCGGCGTCGTCGACGCGGACGTGGTCGAGCCCTCGAACCTGGCGCGGCAGACCGCGCACGACGACTCCTCCGTCGGGCTCTCGAAGGCGGAGTCGGCCGTCGCGACCGCGCGCCGCCTCTCCCCCGGGATCGACGCCCGCGCCTTCCCCGTCTCTTTCACCGCCGCGAACGCCGACGCTCTCGTCGCCGGCTGGGACGTGGTCGTGGACGGCTTCGACACCTTCGGCTCGCGCTACCTCGCCTCGGACGCGACCACCCGCGCAGGCGTGCCGCACGTCTGGGGCTCGGCGCTGGGCTTCGACGGGCAGCTCTCGACCTTCTGGTCGCGGGCGCCGGGCGGAGGCGTGACGCTGCGCGCGCTGCACCCCGAGGCCGAGGACGCGGCCGACAGCTGCGCGAGCGTCGGCGTGCTCGGCTCCCTGTGCGCCGCGATCGGATCCGCCATGGCGAGCGAGGTCGTCAAGCTCGTGACCGGCGTCGGCGCTCCGCTCGTCGGCCGCATCGTCGTGCACGACGCCCTCGACGGATCCTGGACCGAGCTGCCGCTGGAGCGTCGGGTGCCCGAGGTGCCTGCCCCTGCGGCGGTCGCGGGAGCCGTGACCGCCCCGGAGCTGCGCGCGCGGCTCGCGGGCGGCGCACCGCTCACCGTGGTCGACCTGCGCGAGGACTCCGAGGACCGCTCGATCGCGGTGCCCGGCGCCGTGCGGCTGCCGATGTCGCGCTTCGATCCGGCGGACCTGCCGGCCGGACCGCTCGTCCTCTACTGCGCGTCCGGGGTGCGGTCGCGGATCGCGGCCGACCGGGCGGCAGCCGCCGGGATCAGCGCCGACTCGCTCGTGGGCGGGGCGGCGGCGCTGCGGAGCTGACCGCTCAGCCTCCGGCGAACGGCGGCAGCACGTCGACCGCTGCGCTCGCGGGCAGGGCGGTCGCCCGATCCGTCGTCGACACCCCGTCGACGAGATAGGTGCACCGGCCGAGGACCGCGGCGGCGGACGGAGTCGCCGTGACCAGCCGCGACTCGAGAGCGGCGAGATCGGGGACGCCGTCGAACTCGTCGGACGCGCGCCCGAGAGCGGCCTTCGCCGCGGCGAAGTAGCGGACCCGCACGCTCATCCGCCGATCGCGCTCATCGTGCGCTCGGGCTGCACGAACCCGACGCGGTTCATCTCGTGCCCGGCGGGCTTCGCCCACATCGCGCCGCGCCAGAGCTGGGCGACGTGGTGGTCGTCGACACCGGAGCGCATCGGGCCGAGCAGATCGGTCTCCTCGTTCGAGAAGAGGCAGCTCCGGACGCCGCCCTCGGCCGTCAAGCGTGTGCGGCGGCAGTCGCCGCAGAACGGCTCGGTGACGGAGGCGATGATGCCCACCTGCCCGAGCAGCGGTCCGCCCTCGCGGGCGTGCACGTCGAACAGCTCGGCGGGGGCGCCGTCGCGGGGCGCGGGGTGGGGGCTCAGGGCGAAGCGCTCCGAGAGCAGCTCGCGGATGCGCTCG
Organism: Rathayibacter sp. SD072; assembly: GCF_017355185.1. GTDB lineage: Bacteria > Actinomycetota > Actinomycetes > Actinomycetales > Microbacteriaceae > Rathayibacter. Next base: position 22,661 of record NZ_JADILJ010000001.1, read on the forward strand.
GCCGTGATCATGGTCGCGCGGTCCCAGCCGTGGTCGGCGTCGAGCGCCATCTGCTCGATGAAGCGGAGCTGGTGCCCTCCGGCGAGCGCCCACGCGAGCAGCTCGGGCGCCTCGAGGTCGTTGATGCCCGGGAGCAGCACGGCGTTGATCTTCGTCTGCTTCAGGCCCGCGGGCGCCAGGGCGTCGATGCCGGCGAGAACGCGGTCGAGGAACGGGCGGCGGGTGACCTTCGCGAACGTCTCGGCGCAGATCGAGTCGAGCGAGACGTTGACCCGGTCGAGCCCGGCCTCGGCGAGCGCCGCCGCCCGGCCCGACAGGCCGATCGCGTTCGTGGTGAGCGAGATCTCGGGTCGGGGCTCCAGCGCCGCGACTCCGCGGATGATGTCGACGAGGTCCTTGCGCAGCAGCGGCTCCCCTCCGGTGAACCGGATCTGCCGGACGCCGAACTGCTCGACGGCGATGCGGGCGAGCCGCACGATCTCGTCGCGGGTGAGGAGGGCCGCCGGGGGCTGGAAGGGCAGCCCCTCCGCCGGCATGCAGTAGGTGCAGCGCAGGTTGCAGCGGTCGGTCAGCGAGATGCGGAGGTCGTCGGCCGCGCGTCCGTAGGTGTCGACGAGGAGCGGGGTCTCGGGTCGGTCGGCCGGGAGTTCGGCGCCCCGGGGACGGGGGCGGACGCCGGGCATCCCGAGTACTGTGCTCATCCGCTCAGACTACGCGCCGGATCCGTGTGCGACCCGGCAAGATAGGAGTCCTGCCCGCCGCTCGCGGGACGCCCGCCGGAGAGGACCCGATGACCTCGATCGACATCCACGCCGCCCGGGTGCGGGCGCTGCTGGCGCCGCTCGCGACGCGCGGGGCACGCGAGACGCTCGCGCTCGATCCGGGCGCCGTGGCCGCCGACCTCGGCGCGTACGATCGCCGGGTGCTGGCGCGCACCGTGCACTCGCCGCTGGACCTGCCCCGCTTCGACAACTCGCAGATGGACGGGTACGCCGTGCGTGCGTCCGATCTCGCTGCAGCCTCCGCCGAGCGTCCCGTCGTCCTTCCGGTAGCCGCGCCCGTCCCCGCGGGCGACAGCGCACCCCGTCACTCCCCCGGCACCGCGGTTCCGATCATGACGGGCTCGCCGCTGCCCGCGGGCGCCGATGCCGTCGTGCCGATCGAGCGGGTCGACCCGCCGCGGTTCCCGGACGCGGCCGACGAGGCGCGGGTCGCGTTCGCGAGCCCCGTCACTCCCACCACCTTCGTGCGCGCCCGGGGCAGCGACGCACAGGCGGGTGCGGTCGCGCTGCCGGCCGGCACCGTCCTGCGCGCCGCCCACTACGGGCTGCTGGCCTCGCTCGGTCTCGTCGAGGTCGAGGTGCTGCCGCGGATCCGCGTGCTGATCGTGCCGACCGGCAACGAGATCCGCCCAGCCGGCAGCGACCTCGAGGACGCGCAGATCTACGACGCGAACGGCGCGCTGCTGGCCGAGGCGGTCCGCGAGGCGGGCGGGGTGCCCGTCGTGGCCCCCTGCACGAGCGACCGGGCCGAGGACCTGCTGGCGATCCTCCGCTCGCGCGCCGGCGACGTCGAGCTGGCGATCACGATCGGCGGAGTGAGCGCCGGAGCGTACGAGGTGGTGCGCGACGCGCTGGGTCCGGCCGGTTCCGAGTTCGGCCACGTCGCGATGCAGCCGGGCGGCCCGCAGGGGCTCGGCCTGGTCGCGGTGGCCCCCGACGTGCACCTGCCGATCGTGTCGCTGCCGGGCAACCCCGTCAGCGCCCTGGTCTCGTTCGAGGTGTTCCTGCGCCCCGTGCTCCGCTCGCTCGCCGGACGGCTGCCGGCCGAGCGGCCGCGGATCCGCGCGCGACTCGGCACGGCGCTCGACTCGCCCGCCCACCTGCACCAGATCCGGCGGGGGCTCCTCGACGACGAGGGCCTCGTGCACCCGGTGGGAGGCCCGAGCTCGCACCTGCTCGCGTCCTACGCGCGCTCGAACGTCCTCATCCACGTCCCGGTCGGGACCGAGCACGCAGCGACCGGCGACACGGTCGAGATCTGGAGGATCGATGAGTGAGAGCCTGACCCACGTCCGCGGCGACGGGGCCGTGCACATGGTCGACGTCGGCGCGAAGGAGGTCACCTCGCGCACGGCCGTCGCCGAAGGCGTCGTCATCACCACCCCCGAGGTGGTGCGGCTGCTCGCGCAGGGCGAGCTGCCCAAGGGCGAGGCCCTCGGCGTCGCGCGCATCGCCGGCATCATGGGCGCGAAGGCGACCGCCACCCTCATCCCGCTCTGCCACCCGCTGGCGCTGGACGGGGTCGACATCGACCTCGAGACGCTCGAGGACCGGGTGCGGATCGAGGCGCGCGTGCGCACGAGCGGGCGCACGGGGGTCGAGATGGAAGCGCTCACCGCCGTCAGCGTCGCGGCGCTCACCGTCTACGACATGATCAAGGCCGTCGACCGCGGAGCCGTCATCAGCGGCATCCGCGTGCTCGCGAAGGACGGCGGCAGGAGCGGCTCGTGGAGCAGGGAGTGAGCCGGCGCGCGGTCGCGGTCGTGGCCTCCACGCGCGCCGCGTCCGGCGTGTACGAGGACCGCACCGGACCGGCGCTGCTCGCGTGGTTCGAGAGCCGCGGCTGGAGCGGCGACGTGGTCGTCGTGGGCGACGGCGACGCGGTGGGCGAGGCGATCGGCGACGCGCTCTCCTCCGGGATCGACGTCGTGGTCACGACAGGCGGCACCGGCGTCGCACCGAGCGACGTCACTCCGGAGCAGACCGCGCCGCTGCTGGAGCGCACGCTGCCCGGTCTCGCCGAGGCGATCCGTGCGCGGGGCGCGGCGAAGGTGCCGACGGCGGTCCTCAGCCGCGGCACCGCAGGAGTCTCGGGTCGCAGCGTCGTGGTGAACCTCCCCGGCTCGCCCGGAGGCGTGCGCGACGGCATCGACGTGCTCGATCCCGTGATCGGCCACCTCCTGGACCAGCTGGGCGGAGGCGACCATGTCCGCTGATCCCGTCGCCCTCGTGCGCATCTCGAGCGAGCCGATCACCGTCGACGAGTGCGAGGACGCCGTCGACTCCCCCGCGCACGGTGCCGTCGTCACCTTCGCAGGGGTCGTGCGCGACCACGACGAGGGCCGCGGAGTGGTGCGACTGGGGTACGAGGCGCACCCGGACGCGTCCGCCGCGCTCGCCGCCTCCGCCCGGCGCATCGTCGAGCGCTTCCCCGAGGTCCGCGTCGCCGCGGTGCACCGGGTGGGCGATCTGGTGGTCGGCGACCTCGCTCTGGCCTGCGCGGTCGCCTCCCCGCACCGTGCAGCCGCCTTCGAGGCCTGCGCGGCCCTGGTCGACGACATCAAGGCGTCGGTGCCCATCTGGAAGGAGCAGTCCTTCGTCGACGGCACGTCGGAGTGGGTCGCCTCGCTGGGCTGAGCGGGTTGGCGGATCCGCCAGGGTCGCCGACGGGCGATCGGCGGACAGCCCGGCACGGGAAACACCGGTGTCACATGCGTGCTGTTCACTGGAGGAGCGCGCATCCGGCGGGCACCAGCGGGAGGCGGAGCATGGACCTCAGCACGATCCAGCGCGTCCGCGTCGTGCGCGAGCGCTCCGATCTGGCCGCCATGGGTCCGCGGACGGCGGTCATCGGAGGCGGCTCCTGGGTCTTCTCCCTCCCTCACGACCACCTCGACGAGCTGCTCGACCTGCAGGGCTTCGGCTGGGAGCCCGTCCGCGAGAGCGGCGACGGCCTCTCGATCGCCGCCACCTGCACCTTCGCCGAGCTGGCCGCGATGCCCGACACGGGTCGCGCCGCGCACCGCCTGTTCTTCCAGTGCTGCACGGCGCTGCTGGGATCGTTCAAGATCTGGAACGTCGCGACCGTCGGCGGCAACATCGCGAACGCGCTGCCGGCCGGCCCGATGACCAGCCTCGCGGCCGCGCTCGACGCCCGGGCGCTGGTGTGGCGGGCGGACGGCTCGGACGACCTCGTGCCCGTCGCCGAGCTCGTCACAGGGAACACGACGACCCTGCTCGGCCACGGCGACGTGATCCGCTCGATCGAGTTCCCCGCGCACGCCCTCGACGCCCGCACGGCGTACCGCAAGATCGCGCTGTCACCGCTCGGCCGCTCCGGCGCGGTCGTCATCGGCAGGCTCGATCGCGACGCCTCGTTCGTCCTCGCCGTCACGGCGGCGACGATCCGGCCGGAGGTGCTGAGGTTCGCCTCGCCGCCCTCGGCCGCCGAGCTCGCCGCCGCCGTCGACGCGATCGGCACCTGGTTCACCGATCCGCACGGCGCCGCGGACTGGCGGCACGCGGTGGTCGGCGTCCTCGCGGAGGAGATCCGGATCGAGCTCGACGGAGGCGTGGCATGAGGTTCACCGTGAACGGGCAGGCCGTCGACGCGGATCCGCGCCCCGGCCAGGTCCTGCGAACTCTGCTGCGCGACCACGAGCACTTCGAGGTGAAGAAGGGCTGCGACGCGGGCGACTGCGGGGCGTGCTCGGTGCTCGTCGACGGCACGCCGTTCCACTCCTGCCTCTACCCCGCGCACCGCGTCGAAGGGCGCTCGGTCACGACCGCCGCGGGTCTCGGGACCCCGGAGCAGCCGAGCCCGGTGCAGCAGGCGTTCGTCGACTCAGGAGCGTTCCAGTGCGGCTTCTGCACGGCCGGCATGGTCGTCACGGCGACCGCGATCGAGGGCGCCGACCCCGTCGACGTGCCTCACCTGATGAAGGGCAACCTCTGCCGGTGCACGGGCTACCGCGCGATCGGCGAGGCCATCGCCTCCTGCGATCACGAGCACCCGAGCGGCCTCACGCCCGTGCGCCGCACCGGGCGCACCACTGCGGAGGAGTCGAGGGTCGGCCGCTCGCTCGGCGCTCCCGCCGGCCGCCGCATCGTCGCCGGGCAGGAGCCGTACACCCTCGACGTCGCGGTGCCCGGCGTCCTGCACCTCAAGGTGCTGCAGAGCCCGCACGCCCACGCGCGGATCGTCTCGATGGACACGCGGGCGGCGCGCGAGCTGCCCGGCGTCGTGGCCGTGCTCACCGCGGACGACGTGCCCGACGTCCTCTACTCCACCGCCCGGCACGAGTCGCGACTCGACGACCCCGACGACACCCGGATGCTCGACACCGTGGTCCGCTTCCGCGGGCAGCGCGTCGCCGTGGTCGTGGCCGAGTCCGTCGCGCAGGCCGAGATCGCCTGCCGCGCCATCGAGGTGGAGTACGAGGTGCTGCCGGCCGTCTTCGATCCCGAGGAGGCCCGCGCGCCCGGAGCGCCCCTCCTGCACGGCGAGAAGGACCCGATCGCGTCGCGCATCGCGAAGCCGGAGTCGAACGTCGTCGCCGAGCTCCACGGCGAGCACGGCGACGTCGAGGCGGGCTTCGCCGAGGCCGACGTCGTGGTGGGCGGGCGCTGGAGCACGTCCCGCGTCGCGCACACGGCGCTCGAGACGCACGGCACGATCGGCTGGCTCGAGGGCGACGAGCTGGTGCTGCGGACGTCGACCCAGGTGCCGTTCCTGGTGCGCGACGAGATCGCGCGGCTGTTCGACCGCGAACCGGCGAGCGTGCGCGTGTTCACCGCCCGCGTCGGCGGAGGCTTCGGCGGCAAGCAGGAGATCCTGACCGAGGACGTGGTCGCCCTCGCGGTCCTCGCGACCGGGCGCCCGGTGCAGTTCGAGTTCACCCGGTCGGACGAGTTCACGATGGCTCCCTGCCGCCACCCGATGCGGGTGGACGTGCGCCTCGGCGCCCGCCGCGACGGCTCGCTCACCGCGATGAGCGTGGACGTGCTCTCGGACACCGGCGCTTACGGCAACCACGGACCCGGAGTGATGTTCCACGGCACGTCGGAGTCCGTCGCCGTCTACAATGCGCCGAGCAAGCGCGTGGACGCGCAGGCGGTCTACACGAACAACCTGCCGTCCGGCGCCTTCCGCGGCTACGGCCTGGGCCAGGTGATCTTCGGCATCGAGTCGGCGATGGACGAGCTCGCGCGCGAGCTCGGCATCGACCCGTTCGAGCTGCGGCGGATCAACGCGGTGCGCCCCGGCGACCCGCTCGTCGTCACGCACGTCGAGGGCGACGACATCGGCTTCGCCTCGTACGGGCTCGACCAGTGCCTGGATCTCACCGAGCAGGCGCTCGCGCGGGGGAACGGGATCGTCGCGCCGTCGGGACCCGACTGGCGGACCGGCGAGGGCATGGCGGTCGCGATGATCGCCACGATCCCTCCGCGGGGGCACTTCTCGGAGGCGACCGTCACGGTCGACGCCGAGGGGATGCTGACGATCGGAGTCGGCACGGCCGAGTTCGGCAACGGCACCACGACTGTGCACACGCAGCTCGTGGCGAGCGCGTTCGGAGCGTCGGCCGACCGGGTGCGGATCCACCAGTCCGACACGGCGGCCGCCCGGTACGACACGGGCGCGTTCGGCAGCGCCGGCACGGTGGTGGCGGGCAAGGCCGTGTACTCGGCGGCCGTCAGGCTGCTCGCCGACCTGCGCTCGCTGGCCAAGCGCCTGACCGGTCACGACGACTTCGAGCCCGACGACTCCGGACTCGTCGCGCCCGACGGCACGCGGGTGGGCTTCGACGATCTGGTGCGCGCCGCCGGTGGCCCGATCACGGCGACGGGCACCGAGGACGGGGCGAAGCGCTCGCTCGCCTTCAACGTGCACGGCTTCCGGGTCGCCGTGCACGTGCCGACCGGCGAGGTGCGGATCCTGCAGTCGGTGCAGTCGGCCGACGCGGGCTACGTGCTGAACCCGGACCAGTGCCGCGGCCAGGTCGAGGGGGGAACGGCGCAGGCGATCGGCTCGGCGCTGTACGAGGAGGTGCTCCTCGACGGCGCGGGCACCGTCACGACCGCGATCCTGCGGAACTACCACATCCCGCAGATGGCGGACGTGCCGGTAACCGAGGTCCACTTCGCCGACACCGCCGACGAGCTCGGGCCGTTCGGGGCGAAGTCGATGAGCGAGGCGCCGTACAACCCGGTGGCCCCGGCGCTCGCGAACGCGGTGCGCGACGCGGTCGGCGTGCGGCCGTACGCACTGCCGGTGTCGCGCGACCGCGTGTGGCGGATGCTGCACCCGGACGCGGCGCCGATCCGCACGGTCGACGCGGAGGCGCCGCAGGGCTGACCTCTCCCCTTGTGGCCGTCACGATGGTGGCGGTGCACCACTCCTGACCATCGTCGAGCGCGGGATCTCCAGGCAGGAGACGCCGGGGACGTCGGGGTGCCCGGACGGGCCTCGGAAGTGAGGCTCCGTGGCGCGACCGCGCGATTGTCGCTCCGATCACCGCACTCAGCCTCAGTTCTGCAGGCCGAGCGGTCCGCAACCGAGGTCAGGAGCTGCTCGGACGGCTCCAACGGATCCCGTGAGCCCTCCTGACCTCGGTTGCGGACAGGACGACGGGTCAGACCGGAGGCTGTCCCGCGCGGGAGGACCCGACGGCGGCAAACCGCGGGTCGAGTAGCCCCGGACAGGCGTACCGAGACCCGCACATACCGATCTCGATGCGCCCGTGACGCGGGCAGCTCGACCAGCAGGGAGGGCCTCAGACGCGCGAGGCGAGCTCCGCGCTCGCGCGGGCGACCTCGCGGGCGATCGCGTCCTCGTCCGCATTCACGAGGCGCCCCGCCGAGACCGTCGGGCGGCCGTTCACCAGCAGCAGCGTCAGCGGCGGCTGCGAGCCGAGCGCGAGGGCGGCGACCGGGTCCGCGATGCCCGCGTGCTCGATCCCGTCGACCCGCCACAGCGCCAGATCGGCGAGCTTGCCGACCTCGATCGAGCCGATCTCGTCCTGCCGGCCGAGCACGCGCGCGCCTCCGATCGTCGCGACGGAGAGCGCCTGGCGGGCGCTCATCCGATCCGCCCCGGCGCGCAGCCGGTTCATCAGCACGGCCTCACGGATCTCGATGCCGAGCTGACCCGACTCGTTGGACGCGGCACCGTCGACGCCGAGCCCCACCGGCACCCCCGCTGCCAGCAGCTGCGACACCGGCGCGATCCCCGCTGCGAGCCGGCCGTTCGAGGACGGGCAGTGCGCGACTCCGGTGCCGGTCGCCGCGAACTTCGCGATCGCGTCGTCGTCGAGGTGCACGCAGTGCGCCATCCACACGTCGTCGCCGAGCCAGCCGAGCGACTCGAGGTAGTCGGTGGGAGACATGCCGAAGGCCTCACGCGTGTACGCGTCCTCCTCGATCGTCTCGGAGCCGTGGGTGTGCAGCCGCACGCCCAGCTGCCGCGCCAGGACCGCGGACTCGCGGAGCAGATCCGGGGTCACCGAGAAGGGTGAGCAGGGGGCGATGGCGACGCGCACCATCGACTCGAAGGAGGCGTCGTGGTAGCGCTCGACGGCCGCCCCGCTCGCCTCGAGGGCCGCCGCGGTCGTCTCCACGGCGAAGTCCGGCGGCAGCCCGCCCTGGGACTCGCCGAGATCCATCGAGCCGCGGGTCGCGTGCAGCCGCACCCCGAGGGTGGAGGCCGCATCGACGATGCCGCCGACGATGTCGCCGGAGCCCCGCGGGAAGACGTAGTGGTGGTCGCCGACGGTCGTGCAGCCGGAGCGGGCGAGCACTCCCATCGCGCCGAGCGAGGCGGAGCGCGTGAGGTCGGCGTCGATCCGCGACCACGCCGGGTAGAGCGCCACCAGCCAGTCGAAGAGGATCGAGTCCTGCGCCCAGCCGCGGGTCAGCCACTGGTAGAGGTGATGGTGGGTGTTGATCAGACCGGGGGTGAGCAGGTGGCCGCGGCCGTCGACGCGGGTGATCGAGACGGGCTCCGCGGCGGGGAGCCCGGTCGGGGCGCGGCCCTCGGTCGCCCACGCGGGCGCCTCCCCCGCTCCGACGGCGACGATGCGCGAGCCGTCGACGACGACGTGACCGCTGGGGTGCTCGGTGCCGAGCGCGTCGACGGTCGCGACGTGGGCTCCGGTGATGATGTGGCGCTGCATCCCCCGAGCATGGCAGCGGAGTGTTTCCGAGCGGTAAAAACGGCCGACGGCCAGCGACTACTGCCCGAACGCTCGCTCAGAGTGGATAGTCGCAATTCGCATCTGATTCACACTCACCCATTCAGCCAACCAAGTATTCGAGGCTGCATACACGAGACCGAGGATGTCCTCAGTCTCAATCTCGAGCAGAACTACGGGCTTCCCTTGTCGGCGCGAGGCTCGCATGGCAACTGTTCGCGAGTCCGTCAAATGAACATACTGACGCCGGCCTTTGGTGAGACCCGACTGCGCCTCGAAGATCGAGGCAAGATTCTCGACTGGGGTCGCGTGATAGAGCTTCCCGGCTGGAGTTCGCTTCTCATAAATGATGCCAGTTGCGACAGAATGTCCATAAGAAGCACGAATATCTAAATCATCCAACTCGAAGCGAGATTCACCCAGAGCGCCAGCGATCTGCATCAACTGCCTCGGTGAAACTGCATGCCCATCGGCCCTTAGAAGGTCAGTAAGATCTTCCACATGAATCCAGCCATCTCTCGACAGTGGCGCTAATGGGTCATGGCGAAGGCGGTAGGACATTGCCCTGCTAATTCGGCGGCGGTCTGCAACATCAAGCACACTATTCGACTTCCCGCTCGCTACACCCGTCATCTCAGCCCACGCTTGACTTAGTATTGCGCTTAGCTCAGCGACAACCCGAAAATCACTCCTACTTAAGGCGTCGAGGCACTTTCCCGCCCACTCTTTGGTCGCGACGGTTGCATCACTGCTGAAGATCAAGCGCACAAACCTTGCAACAGCCGAAAGTTCGTACGTCACAAATGCCGAATCGTGGTCCACGGGCACCACACATCCAAGCGACTCAAGCTGGTTCAAATAGCCGGAGAAGATTTGTCGACGCGAACTCCAGTCGTCCGGCTCAAAAACGGGGTGGTCCTCGATCAGCTGCGCGAGTTCGTACCCTAGTGGTCGATAACCGGTTGCTTCGAGGTCAACCGCGACAACTCGGCCGTCAGCTTCAACAAGCCAATTCTGCGCGTGAGCATCCCTTCGTTCATAGCAGGGGTACGAGGCAATCGCGTCCCACCAGCGAGTGAAGAAGTCCGCGCGAACATCGTCGTTTAGTAGCTTACGCAGCCACCAACCGAATTCCTTAGTCCACAGCACTTTCCGCACGCCAGTGATTGCTTGATCAGAGGGCATTCCATGAATGTAAGCTAGGAAACGGCTCGCCTTATTCAGCAACTCGATTTGACTGGCGCGCTCCTCGGTGTCGAGTTGCGCTGAAAGCGTCAGCCCATTCCTATAGCGACGAACTGAGACTACTTGCCCCACTGCTACTTCACTCATTCGCGCCATCGTCGCGTCGAGAGTGGTGACAGTCTCCGTAACCGCGAAGGAATCCTCGACACCCAATTCAGCGATCCACGCAGCCAGCCGTGCCGTTCGTGTTGCGTCCCTCTCGTGCGCAAGTTCGTTCATGATCTTAAATACGAAGATCCGACCGTCAGCTCGATCTGAATCCATAAGCGAAGCTACGCCCCCGCTGCGGCCACCAAGTGTAACGCGCGCAAGATCATGACTTAGAATCGCCGACCGGGCCGCAATCTCATACAAGGCAACAAAATCTCCATTCCGCACCGCAAACGACAATTCCGCGTCAATATCGAGCAACGCGCCGGTCAACGCTCGATTTTTCTCTATTTCCTGAGCTAAAACAGTGAGTTTAGTGGCGGCGTGCCCGACATCCTCCGTTTGTGCAGTTAAGTATATGATTGCTTCCCGGCGAAGCCGAGAAGTCTTAAGAGGATTGTCCTCCAGTTGAGCCAGAACTAGCTGGTCTTCGGCGAGTGAAAGCTTGACCCGACTTCCCATCAGCGGAGCTTGGCGGCCTGCGCCTAACCTCAGGCGATTCGCCTGCTCGAGGTACGGCTTCGCGGTCGCGGCGTCAGTCCGATCATCGTTCGCGATGGAAGAGAGCAAGTCCGCGCACACATCACGAGCGACAAACGAAGCACCATCATTACTCGCGAGCACAGCATCGACAATCTTGATCCCGTGCCGGTAAAGAGCTCCTGGGAGTAGACCATTCCTGCCGCGCACGCTGAATGGAAAGCGAATGGATCTTACTTCAAGCTTACTGTGATGTTCACTGACGTCATCCGCGAGACCCCGGAGTAGAGATTCGAGCATCGTGGCACGGAGACGATCCTCCGGCCGAGGACTGTCGAACCGCTGCGCCTTAGCTACTGCCGCCTGTGCGTTTTTGACGCAAGCGTCGGCAACGCTATTTGCGCTCGTCTCCTGCGTCAGCCGCAACCAAATATCAGCGACATTCAAATACCAACTAGTGGCAGTTTTCTCGGGCAGGAACGCTACTTCAGTCGCATCCCTAGCATTTATCTTTCCAATGGCGCGGTGGAGCCAACTCACGTCGCCGTAGAAATCATAGATCCAGGTGCAGCCTTCGATGTAGTAGACCAAAGCATTTTTGCTTCCCTTCTCATGAGCACTCAAGAGGGCTTCGCAAGACCGGATGAGATCTTGCCTAGAGGGCGTTGAGAAGCGGGCTGCAAGGATTCCGGTCATTCCGAGCCTAGATGCAAAAGAACGATTGGTCTCGAGGCCGTTCATCTGGTCGTAGCTCACAACGTACTCTAGGTACATTCGAGCGAACGTGAGGACGCGCGCGAAGAGCGTCCTTCTCTGGGAGGTCGCGTCGAATGCCGCATCAAAAGCAGCGAGCGCAGTACGCTCCCGAGCTTTATTGATAACGGTCGCAGCACTAATCGATAGCGATCTCATATAGGGAGCTGCCTCACCCATGCGGCGCGAGAGGTGCTCTTCGTGGACAAGGCGTCCAACGAGCGGTATTGGTGGGTCCTGCGCCTGAAGGTCTTTCACAAGAGAAGCAAGCTTGTGACCCGTTATGTTCACATCGAGCCAGTCGGCAACGCACTCCGAACCTGACGTGGATGCCCACTCCCGAATTGAACCGCCAATGTCGACACCTAGGCGCTCGGCCAGTCTTTCAATTTCGGGAAAGTTCTCGTTGAAGGCAGCTTCTAAGCTGCGGATCAATTGTCGATTGTGCGACTGCTCAATGCGGGAAGCTATATCAAGCGGAGAAGGCGTCATCGCAGGCTTTCCAGATCCGTAGCTGATCGAGTGGCGACCACAGGCGGCGCCCCCGTGGCGTAGTTTGACACCAGATTAGCGAAGGAGCAATCGGGTCACTGCTGAAATCAGAGAAACTACTTATATGCTTGTTGCGTGGATGGGTCCCGCACCGCCGCGCAGCGGCGCTCCCGAGGCGCCCGCCCGCACGGCGAGCACCTCCGCGAGGATCGACACCGCGGTCTCCTCGGGCGTGGACGCTCCGATGTCGAGTCCGATCGGCGAGTGCAGCCGCGCGAGCGCCTCCGGGGTCGTCCCCGCCTCGCGGAGCAGCGTCAGCCGCCGCTCGTGCGTGCGCCGCGAGCCCATCGCCCCGACGTAGGCGACCGGGAGGGTGAGCGCGAGCTCGAGCAGCGGGACGTCGAACTTCTCGTCGTGCGTGAGCACGGCGAGCACCGTCCGCTCGTCGACCGCCGTCCGGGCGAGGTAGTCCGACGGCCACTCGACGACGACCTCGTCGGCCCCCGGGAAGCGCTCGGCCGTGGCGAACACGGGACGGGCATCGCACACGGTCACGCGGTAGCCCAGCAGGGCTCCGGCGGCGCAGAGGGCGGCCGAGAAGTCGACCGCGCCGAAGACGATCAGGCGCGGCTTCTCGGCGCTCACGACGAACGCGACCTCGAGCTCCACGCCCTGGCAGTCGATCTCGGTCGTCGCCGAGCGTCCCGAGCGCAGCCTCGACTCGCGCTCGGCGAGGATCCGCCGCAGGGTGTCGTCGTCGAGGGAGGGGCCGACGACGTCCTGGGCGCGCGTCGCGCCGGTCAGCACCAGGCCGACCAGCTCCTCGGGACCGCCGACGATCATCGCGAGCCCGGCGGGACGTCCGGCGCGCACCGCGCGCAGCTCCGCCAGGACGGCTCCCGATCCTGCGTCGACCGCGTGGCCGAAGACGCGCAGCTGTCCGCCGCAGGAGAGGCCGGCCGAGAAGGCCGCCTCGTCGTCGAAGCCGAAGTGGTCGGCCGCCGCGGCGCCCGTGCCGAGCACGTCCTGCGCGAGAGCGTAGGCCTGCGCCTCGACGCAGCCGCCCGAGATCGAGCCGATCGCCGCTCCGCCCGCGTCGACCGCCATCGACGAGCCGAGAGCCCGGGGCGCCGAGCCGAAGACGTGCGTGACGGTCACGACCGCGACCCGCTCGCCCGCCTCGACGCGCTGCAGGATCGGGACGGCGAGCTCGAGCATGGCGGCCTCCTCGGGCAACGGGTGGGAGGCGGCGCTGCCGGGGCGCGGGGTCGGCCGGGAGGGCTCGTCCGCACGAAACATGCCGAGTATAGGGTCGATCCATGCCTTCGGACTCCCCCTCCCTCGACCTCGTGATCCGCTCCACCGCCGTCCTCACGGAGCACGGGTTCCAACCCGCCAGCGTGGCCGTGGCCGAGGGCCTGATCGTCGCGGTCAGCGCGATCGACGCACCGTGGGAGGCGCGCGAGGTGGTCGACCTGCCCGATGGCCAGGTGCTGATCCCGGGCGTCGTCGACACGCACGTGCACGTGAACGAGCCCGGCCGCACGGAGTGGGAGGGCTTCGCGTCCGCCACTCGCGCCGCCGCTGCCGGAGGCGTCACGACGCTCCTGGACATGCCGCTCAACTCGATCCCGCCCACGACCACGGTCGCCGGGCTGGAGGCCAAGCGCGCCGCCGCGGGCCCGCAGGCCCTGGTCGACGTGGGCTTCTGGGGCGGAGCGGTCCCCGGCAATCTCGGCACGCTCCGCGAGCTGCACGACGCCGGGGTGTTCGGCTTCAAGTGCTTCCTCTCGCCCAGCGGGGTGGACGAGTTCCCGCACCTCTCGACCGATCAGCTCTTCGAGGCGATGCACGAGATCGCCGCCTTCGACGGCCTGCTGATCGTGCACGCTGAGGACCCGGACGAGCTCGACGCGCACACGAACGCGGGCGGCACCTCCTACGACGCGTTCGTGGCCTCGCGCCCCGACGCCTCCGAGAGCAGCGCGATCCTGCACGTGATCGAGGCGGTCCGCGAGACCGGCGGGCGTGCGCACATCCTGCACCTCTCCTCCGCGAAGGCCCTGCCACTGCTGCGCGAGGCGAAGGCGGAGGGGCTGCGCATCACCGCCGAGACCTGCCCGCACTACCTCACGTTCGACGCCGAGACGATCCCCGACGGCGGCACGCAGTACAAGTGCTGCCCTCCGATCCGCGACGAGCACAACCGCGAACTGCTCTGGAAGGGCCTTCTCGACGGCACGATCGACATCATCGCGTCGGACCACTCCCCCGCCACCAAGGAGCTGAAGTTCGCGCACGACGGCGACTTCGGCCTCGCCTGGGGCGGCATCTCGGGGCTCGAGCTCAGCTTCCGCGCCGTGTGGACCGGGGCCCGCGAGCGCGGGATCCCGCTCGAGCAGGTCGTCGCCTGGATGTCGACCGGGACCGCCGCCTTCGCCGGGCTCGGGCAGAAGGGCCTGCTGCGGGCGGGCGCCGACGCCGACCTCGTCGCGTTCGATCCGGAGGCGCAGTCGCACGTCGACGTCGAGGCCCTCGCGCACAAGAACAAGGTGTCCGCCTACGACGGCCGCGCGATCCGCGGCGCGGTGACGGGCACCTGGGTCGGCGGGCGCCGGGTCGACGCGAGCACCGCCGCTCCCGTCGGGCGTCTGCTCGAGCGCCTCTGAGCGTCGTGTTCCGGCCGCGTTTCGGGCGTGTGAACAGGAGCGGGTCCGGCACCGGATCCGGACGGATCGCACAAGACTGGAGCCCGACGAGCGCCCGATGCTGAGCGCTCGGACGAAGCGGCGCGGCGACGCGGAGCGGCATCCTGGCAGACGGGCACCCGCCGCCGCCCATCCCGAACGCGAACAGGAGCGGACATGTCGATCATCCTCGGAGACCACCAGTACGGGAAGGCCGAGAACCGCGTCGTCCGGATCTACCGCGACACCCCGCGCCACGAGATCCACGACGTCACCGTCTCGACCGCGCTGCGCGGCGACTTCGAGGCCGCGCACCTCGAGGGCGACCAGTCCGCGGTGCTGCCGACCGACACGCAGAAGCAGACCGCCTACTCCTTCGCGAAGGAGAAGGGGCTGCGCTCGATCGAGGCGTACGGCCTCGAGCTCGCCCGCCACTTCGTCGACGGCTACGCGCCGGTGCACGGCGCGCGGGTCGAGATCGAGGAGTTCGCGTGGGAGCGCGTCCTCGTCGACGGCCGGGAGCACGATCACACCTGGGTCCGCAAGGGTCAGGAGGTGCGCACCGCGTCCGTCTCCGTCGAGGGCACCGGCGAGGCGCAGCAGATCTGGGTCACCGGCGGCTTCAAGGACCTGACGATCCTGAAGTCGACGGGCTCCGAGTTCCACGGCTTCCTCACCGACCCGTACACCGTCCTGCAGCCGACCAACGACCGCGTCATGGCGACCTCGCTGGTCGCGAAGTGGCGGTTCGCGCTCACTCCCGAGGAGCTCGGCTCGCTCGACTGGGAGACCCTCTACGCCGGGGTGAAGGCTCTGATGATCAGCCGCTTCGCGACCGTGCACTCCCTCGCCCTGCAGCAGACGCTCTTCGAGATGGGCAAGGCGGTGCTGGAGGAGTTCCCGCAGATCGTCGAGGTGCGTCTCTCCGCCCCCAACAAGCACCACTTCCTCTACGACCTGTCGCCGTTCGGCGTCGCGAACGACGGCGAGGTGTTCCACGCCGCCGACCGGCCCTACGGGCTCATCCAGGCGAGCGTGGTCCGCGACGACGCACCGGACGCCGGCCCCGCCTGGTACGCCTACACGGGTTTGGTGTGACCACCGTCCACCGCGGGCACCTCCTGCACATCGCGGGCCGTCCGACGCTCGAGCAGGCCCGCGAGGCCCTCGTCTCGGTGCCGGACGGCGCGCTGGTCGTGGACGACTCCGGCGTCATCGTCTGGACCGGCCGCTTCGCCGATCTGCCGGACTCCCACCGCGGCGCCGGCGTCACGGGCGACTCCTCCGCGATCCTCGTGCCCGGCTTCGTCGACGCGCACGTCCACTTCCCGCAGACCTACTCGATCGACGGCTTCGGCGGCGGCCAGCTGCTCGAGTGGCTCGACGGCACGATCTTCCCGGCGGAGGCGCGTCTCGCTGACGAGGAGTTCGCGGCGCGGATCGCCCGCGACTTCACCCGCCGCCGCATCGCGGCCGGCACGACCGCGGCGATGGTCTTCGGATCGGCGTTCCCGCACGCGCAGGACGCCCTGTTCGAGCGGACCCGCGCGACGGGCCTGCGCCTGGTCTCCGGGCGCGGTGTGCAGACCGTCGGGCCCGCCTCCGCCGCACCCCTGCTCACGGGCGAGACCGAGGCGGTCGACCTCGTCGCCGCCGAGATCGAGCGCTGGCACGCGGTCGACACCGGCGACTCCGCCACCGCTCTGCTGCAGGTCGCGATCGTTCCGCGCTTCTCGCTCTCGGTCACTCCGACGACCCTGGGGGCCCTCGGCGACCTCTACGACGACGTGCGCGGCCGCGGCGTCTACGTGCACAGCCACCTGAACGAGAACGACCGCCCCGGCGACGGCGAGATCGCCGCGGTGCTCGGCTCGTACGGCACGCGCAGCTACCTCGACACGTACGACGGGCTCTTCCTCCCCGGCTCCGCGCGCGGCGGCTCGTCGCTGCTGGGCCGGCGCACGATCCTCGCGCACGCGGTGCACTGCCAGGACGCGGAGCTGCACCGCCTCGCCGAGACCGGCACGTCGATCGCGCACTGCCCCACGTCGCAGCAGTTCCTCGGCTCGGGCACGATGCCGTGGCGGCGCACGGTGGCGAGCGGAGTGACGGTGGCCCTCGGGAGCGACGTCGGCGCCGGCGACGAATGGCTGCTGTCGCGCGTCGCGAACGACGCCTTCAAGGTGCACCTGTCGGAGCCCGGCGAGGCGTCGGTCGCGCTGCACCCTGCGGAGATGCTGTTCTCGGCGACCCTCGCGGGAGCCCGCGCACTCGACATGGAGGAGCGGTTCGGCAACTTCGATCGCGGCAAGGACGCCGACTTCCTCCGCATCGAGCCCTCGCGCTGGGAGCCTCTGGCCGACGTGCTCGAGCGCGGGATCCGGGCCGACGACGAGGCCACCGCCACCGCCCAGTTGCTCTTCGCGCTGCTGATGGGGCTGCGCGAGCCGGCGATCGCGGCCGTGCACGTGCGGGGCCGCGAGGTGCTCGCTCCGGAGTAGGCCCGGGTGCGATCTGCAGGAGCGCGCACGATCTGCAGGAGCGCGCACGATCTGCAGGAGCGCGCACGATCTGCAGGAGCGCGCACGATCTGCAGGGGATCCGCGCGGGAACGCGCCGTACTCCGTCAGATCGACGCGCGGATGCCGGGATCCCCTGCAGACGGTGCAGAGGCCCTGCGGAGCGAGACCCGGTGCGCTCTGCAGACACCCGTACGATTCGCAGGAGTTCTGCGCAGGAACGCCTCTTCCTCCGCCCCACCGGTGCACCCGCCCGGCGGATCCCCTGCAGACCGCACGCGGACACGCCGAGAGGGCCGGCGACTCCCCTGCAGACGGCACCGGGACGCTCCGGACGAGGCCCGCGCCCGGTCAGCGCAGCTGCAGGGCCAGGAACAGGTCCGCGCGGTCCGACGTGTTCGAGAGGTCGCGCTGCGTCAGCTCCTCGACGCGCGCGATGCGGTACCGCACGGTGTTCAGGTGCAGATGCGTCTGCTCCGCGGCGCGCACCCACGAGCCGCCGCAGTCGAGGAACGCCGCGAGCGTCGCGACGAGCTGCGAGTTGTAGCGGGCGTCGTGCTCGATCAGCCGGCCGAGCACGAGCTCGACGAAGACGCTCCGGAGGTGGTCCGGCACCGCGGTCAGCAGCTGCACCGCCGAGGTCACCTCGCCGGCGTCGTTGATCCGCACCCTCGATCCGTCGCCGGGCACTCCCGGCAGCAGCATCCCGTACCGGGCGGAGCGCAGCGCACCGCCGAGTGCGGCGAGCGGAGTCGCGGCGCTCGTGCCCACGCGCAGCACCTGGTCGCCGAGCCCCGACCCGACCCGGCGCAGCGCCGCGGTGACGACCGAGAGCGGATCCGCGCCTGTGGGGATCGCGTCGGTCGCGTCGACCGGGAGCACCGCCACGACGCGGCCGTCCGCGTCTCGGCCGACCACGGCGCGGCCGAGGTGCGAGGCCGCGTCGGTGAGGATCCGGCGGGCGAGCTCGGAGGAGTCGTCGTCGTCGAACCCGGCGGCGATCACGGCGCAACGCCCGGCGCCTCCCAGTCCGAGCTGGCGGAGGTACACCGCCGCCTCGGGCTGCTCGCTGTCCTCCTCGACGAGCTCGAGCAGCCGGTCGGCGAGGGCCGTGTCGGCCAGCGTCTCCGCGTCGCGTTGCAGGCGGTAGAGGCCCACCACTCCGGTCAGCTCGGTGACCGCGTCCAGCAGCGACGGGTGCCACTCGTTCCAGTCGCCGGCCACGACCACGAACCACTGGGTCGCGCGGTGCTCGTCCGCTCCGCCGACCGCGAAGACCGAGAGCGTGCCGCCGTGGGCGTCCGCGACGGTCACCGGGTTCTGCCGCGCGGTGAGCCCGGCGTGCACCACCCGCTCGATCTCGGTGAGGCCGAGCGGCTCCGCGGACGCGGCGGAGCGCCCGGTGGCGGTCAGCACGCGCACAGGACGCCCGAGCTCGCCGGACGTCCGCGCGATCAGCTCGTCGAGGAGCTGTCCGCGGTACACCTCCGTCAGCAGCTGCCGCTGGCGGGCGAGCCCCGCGGTGAGCCTCGCCACCCGGTCGCCCGCGAGGGCGTTCGAGAGGTGCGCCGTGATCGAGGCGAACGACACGTCGGCCGGCACCGCGAACAGCGCCACTCCGTGCGCGCGGCACGCCTCGACGACGTCGTCGGGCACGAAGCCGTAGAGGCCCTCGCCCGCGAGCAGGGCGACGGCACCGGAGGCGGCCACCGCCGACACGAAGGTCTCGCTGTCCTCGGGGGTGCGGCGCCACATCATGCCGGTCAGCACGAGCTGGTCGCGAGCGAGGTAGCGGCGAGGGTCGAGCAGGTCGGTCGTGAAGGTCCAGTTGACCGGGCGCGCGAGCGCCTCGGGAGTGGTGAAGACGGCGCGGATCCGCAGCTGCGGCGCGTCGAGGAGGTCCTGGAGCTGCACCGTCAGCTCCCCCGGTACGTCGAGTAGGCGAACGGGCTCAGCAGCAGCGGCACGTGGTAGTGCGCGCCCTCGTCGGCGAGCCGGAACGCGATCACCACCTCCGGGTAGAACGACTCGACGTCGCCGAAGTAGGCGGCGGTGTCGAAGACGACCCGGTAGACGCCCGCGGGCAGCGACCGGGGCCCGAGAGCGGCGACGCGCCCGTCGGAGTCGGTGCTCGCCTCGGCGAGCCGCTCCCAGCCCGAGCCGGCGCGCGCCTCGAGCACGACCGGCACCCCCTGGGCGGGACGCCCGTGCACGGCATCGAGGACGTGGGTCGTGACGTGGCTGGCGTGCGCGCTCATCGGGCGGCCTCCTCGGTGACGGCGCCGGTCGCGGGCCCGAGGGCGCGAACGCGCAGGACGGTGATCTCGCGGAGCTGGTCGGCGACGATCGCGCTCTCGGCGTCGTCGTCGAGGGAGAGGCGGCGCTCGAGCTCCCCGACGATCTCCTCGCGCGAGCGACCGGCCGCGCGGATGAGGAACACCCGGTCGAACCGCTCCTCGTAGGCGCGGTTGCCCGCGATCAGGCGCTCGGCGAGGGCCTCGTCGCTCGAGAGGCTCGCGGCCTGCTCGGCGGCCGAGAACGCGGAGGCGCGCCCGGAGGCGGCGTGCCGCTCGCCGATCCGCGGGTGATCGGCCAGGGCCGAGTCGATCTCCTCCGGGGTGAGCGTGCGCGCGACGCGGTCGGCGGCCTCGGCGAGCAGCCCGGTCGAGGCGTACGGCGCTCCGCCCGCCACCTCGTCGGCCCAGCGGGGCACGGCGAGGCAGGCGAGCAGGGCGTCGCGGAGGGGGGCGGGGGTGGTCATGGACTCTCCTCGTCGGGCGGCGGGGTGGGGCACGATGGTGGGATGGAGGCTGCTGCGGTAACCGGGATCGTCCTCGCCGCCGGCGCGGGTCGCCGTGCGGGCGGCCCGAAGGCGCTGCGCCGGGCCGCGGACCGGACCCCGTGGCTCGCGCTCGCGGTCCGGCGCCTCGAGGCGATCGGCTGCGGACGGGTGCTGGTCGTCCTCGGAGCGGGAGCCCACGAGGCCCTCGCTCTCGTCCCGGAGGGCGCGGACGCCGTCGTCGCGGAGGACTGGGCGGACGGGATGTCCGCCTCGCTGCGCGCCGGTCTCGCCGCGGCCACCGGCGACGCCGCGCTCGTGACGCTCGTCGACCTCCCGGAGGAGCCCGCCGCCGTCGGTGCGCGGATCCTGGCGGCGGCCCCGGACTCGCCCGACGCGCTCGTGAGAGCGGTCCACTCCGGTCGACCCGGTCATCCGGTGCTGATCGGCCGCGCGCACTGGGCGGCGCTGGCCGGCGGGCTGCACGGAGACGCGGGAGCCCGCGACCACCTGCGCGACCACGGTGCCGTCGAGATCGAGTGCGGCGATCTGGCCGACGGCCGCGATCACGACGGGCCCGCCTGATCCAGGGCGTCGCCGAGCGCCCGCCAGGCGAGCGTCGCGCAGACCGAGCGCACGGGGTTCGCGGCCACCGCGAGCAGCGCCTCCTCGTCGCCGAGCACAGGGTCGGCGACCCGCAGCCTCATCGAGGTGAGGAACGCCCCGACGCGAGCGCGCAGGGCTTCCTCGTCGAGTCCGTCGAGCTCGTCGACGAGCAGCGACGCCGAGCCCTGCGACAGCTCGCAGCCGCGTCCCGTCCAGCGCAGCGACACGGAGTCGTCCACGCGCACGATGCGCACCACGAGCCGGTCGCCGCAGGTCGGCGTGAGCAGCTCGGCGCGGCCGAGCACCTCCTCCGTCACGTCCTCGTCGATCCGGCCGATCGGGTGACGCGCGTGGGCCCGGATCAGATCCGCGGCCTCGACGGCGCTCACGCCCGGTCCTCGATCTCGGAGAGCTCGGCGTAGACGGTGCTGATCCCGGCGATCCGCTCGCGCGCCTCGCGCGGACGGGCGCCGAGGACCCCCGAGGCGAGCAGCGCGACCGCGCTCATCGCCGCGGCGTAGCTGTCGAAGGCCGACTCGCTGTCGACCGGGCACTCGAGCCAGACCGCGGCACGGTCGGCGAGCCGGCGGGCCTGCGGATCGGCGAGAAGCACGACCGGCACCCCGCGGTCAGCCAGCCCGTCCAGGAGCGCGGTGAAGGCCGAGGGCCGGCGCCGGAAGCCCACGAGCACGACGACGTCCTCGGCTCCGAGCCCCACGATCTCCTCGCCCAGCGACTGCCCCGGCTGCGGGGCCACTCTGACACGCGCGCGGGCCTGGGCGAGCTGCTGGCGCAGGTGGAGCGCCACCGGGTAGCTGTTGCGCATCCCCACGACCACGACCTCGCGGGCGGCCGCGACGAGCCGGACCGCCTCGTCCAGTCGTCCGTCGCCGAACGTCGTGGCGAGGCGCTGCAGATTGGCGCGCTCGCTCTCGAGATGGGCGGCGATCGGATCGCCGTGGGCGGAGGAGGGCCCCACGGGGACCCCGGAGCTGCGCAGCGCGCGCGCGTGCTCGCGCACCTCCTGCGAGTTCGAGAAGCCCAGGCGGCGGAAGAGCCGGGACACCGTCGCCTTGGACACTCCGCTGTGCGCGGCGAGCTCGGTGGCCGTGTAGATCGCGAGATCGCCCAGGTGATCCAGGATGAAGTCGGCCGCCCGCTGCTCCTGCCGCGAGAGCGACGCGTAGCCCGCGTCGATGCGGTGCCCGATGCTGGGCGGCGCGTCGGCGTCGGAGGGAGCGGCCGTCGTCATGCCCGCGACCTCGCGAAGGCGTGCACCGCCGCCTCGAAGGCGTCGAGCGCCACGGCCACGTCGGCCTCGGTCACGTTCTCCTCGGGGTGGTGGCTGACGCCGCCCTCGCAGCGGAGGAAGAGCATCGCGTAGTCGGTGAGCTCGGCGATCGCCATCGCGTCGTGGCCCGCCTTCGAGAACAGGACCATCGGCTCCTCGTCGCCGGTCGCGCGGATGCCCTCGCGGATCACGTCCTGGAGCGCCGCGGACGCGACGACGGCGGGAGCGCCGTGCGTCTCCTCGACGGTCAGCGAGAGCCGGCGGCGGCCGGCCGACTCCGACATCGCGTGCTGGATCCCGTCCCACACGCGGTCGCGGACGTCGTCGAACTCGGCGCGCAGGTCGATGCTGAACTCGACCCGGCCCGGGATCACGTTGACCGCTCCGGGGAACGCCTCGAGGCGGCCGACCGTGGCGATGCAGCCGTTGTCGCGGGCGATCCGCTCGACCGCGAGCACCGCCTCCGCAGCCCCGGCGAGCGCGTCGCGGCGGCGGTCGAAGGGCACGCCGCCCGCGTGACCGGCCTTACCGGTGAGCGTGACGGCGAAGCGGCGGGCGCCGGCGATGGAGGAGACGACTCCGAGCGCCCGATCGGCCTCCTCGAGGTACGGGCCCTGCTCGATGTGCGCCTCGAGGTAGCCGAGCAGGTCGTCGGCCGCGCGCGCCGCCGTCGAGATGCGGGAGGGGTCGAGTCCGAACTCGTGGAACGCCTCGACGAGCGTGGTTCCCTGCGCGTCCTCGAGCTCCCACCAGCGCTCGTCCCAGGTGCCGGCCACGGCGCGCGATCCGAGGAGCGCGGTGCCGAAGCGGGTGCCCTCCTCGTCGCCGAACGCGACGACCTCGATCGCGAACGGCAGTCGGACGCCGGCGGCGTTCAGGCGCGAGACGACCCCGATCGCCAGCATCACGCCGAGGATCCCGTCGTAGCGGCCGGCGTCGATCACCGTGTCGAGGTGCGAGCCGAGCATCAGCGCGGGCTGACCCGGGGTGGCGCCCTCGTAGCGGCCGCACTGGTTGCCCGCGGCGTCCTGCCACGAGCGCATGCCCGCCTCCTCCATCCAGGCCGCCGCCATCGCGTTCACGCGGGCGTGCTCCGGAGAGAGGTAGACGCGCTCGATCGCGCCGCGCGTGCTCGAGACGGCCGCGAACAGGTCGCAGCGCTCCATGATCGCGGCGGCGTCGACGGCGCTCACGCGGCGCTCCCGTACACGCCGTAGGCGCCGTCCACCCCGCCGCCCGGAGCGACGCGCGCACCCGCTCGGCGCAGCACCGCCTCGAGTGCCGCGAGCGTCGTCAGCACGGTGTCGGGGCGGGCGTTGTAGCCCATCGTGCCGATGCGCCAGACCTTGCCGTGCAGCGGACCGAAGGACGTGCCGATCTCGATGCCGAAGTCCTCGAGCATCGCGCCGCGGACCGCGTCGCCGTTCACTCCCTCGGGGATGCGGACCGCGACGACGTTGCTCATCTTGTGCGAGACGTCGCCGAAGACCTCGAGACCGAGGCCCTGCACGCCGGCGAGCATCGCCGCCCCGTGCAGCTCGTGCCGCGCGATCGTGTTCTCGAGGCCCTCCTCCACGATGATCCGGGCGCACTCCCGCGCGCCGTAGAGCATCGTGGTGGCCTCGGTGTGGTGGTTGAGCCGACGCGGACCCCAGTAGTCGAAGACCATGCCGAGGTCGAAGTAGTTCGAGCGGACGGGGCGCGCGCTGACCGCGTCGCCCTCGTCCCGGATCCCCGCCTCGATGCTCTTGCGCGACTCGATGACCGCGACCGCCTTCTCCGAGAACGTGGCGGGCGCCGAGCCGGAGGGTCCGCCGAGGCACTTCTGCAGCCCGGCCGTGACCGCGTCGAGCCCCAGTTCGTCGGCACGGAACGCGTTGCCCGCGAGGGACGCCGTGACGTCGGTGTAGAAGAGCACGCCGTGCTTCTCGCAGATCGCGCCGAGCTCCTCGAGCGGCTGCGCCATGGTGGTCGAGGTGTCGCCGTGCACCACGGCCAGCACCTTGGGCCGAACCCTCTCGATCGCCTCCGCGATGACCGAGACGGGGAACACCTGCCCCCACTCCGCCTCGATCACGTGCACCTCGGCTCCGCAGCGCTCGGCGATCTCGCGGAGGAGGTGGCCGAAGCGGCCGAAGACGGGCACGAGCACGCGGTCGCCCGGCTCGAGCATCGAGACGAGCGCCGCCTCGATGCCCGCGCGGCTGGTGCCGTCGACGAGCAGCGTCTTCTCGTTCTCGGTGACGAAGACGCGGCGGTAGAGCTCCTGCGTCTCGGTCATGTACGCCGTCATGGAGGGGTCGTACTGGCCGACCAGCTGCGCCGACATGGCGCGCAGCACGCGGGGGTCCGCGTTGATCGGGCCGGGACCCATCAGGAGCCGCGGGGGCGGGTCGATCGGCAGGAACGTCGAGATCGCGGGCGCGGTCGGAATGGGAACCACCTCTTCACGGACGGGGACGCAGGAGGAAAACCTGTTTCAAGCGCCCAGCATACGGAACAGACGTTTCACCCGTGTTTCGGCGCACCCGGCGATCAGGACCGGCCGAAACCGGCGGCGAGCTCGATCAGCGCGAGATCCGTGCCGCGCCCGCCGATCAGGCAGAGCCCGACAGGAGCGCCGTCCACGCTGAGCAGCGGCACCGACAGGGCCGGGTATCCGCCGATCCCCGCGACGCACGTCATGCTCAGCGTCGCCGTCCGCACCGCGTCGATCCGCTCGGCCGAGGCGTCGAGCGCGGGAGCGGGCGAGGAGGCGGAGGGCAGGAGCAGCACACGACCGTCGAGGGCGACGTCGAGCGCCCGCCTGAACCCCGCGAGCCGCAGCCGAGCGGAGGCGACGATCTCGGGACCCAGCAGCGACGCGGCGTCGAACCGGCCCTGCACGTCGGGGGCCAGTGCACCCGGATGCGCCGCGACCCACTCGCCGTCGGCGGCCCAGGCCTCCGCCGCCTGCACGGTGCGGAAGGCCTCGAGCATCCCGTCGACGGGCGGCAGCTCGACGCCCTCGGGAGCGGTGAGGACGCCGGCGGCGACCAGCGCCTCGACCGCGTCGGTGAACGCACTGCGCACGGCCGGGTCGGCCGACTCGAGCAGTGCCGGAGCGATCGCGACGCCTCCGCCGAGTGGGCGCTGCTCCGACCCGCGCAGCCCGACCCGGGCCGTGCGCAGCAGCGTCTCGGCGTCGCGCGTCAGCCAGCCCACCGTGTCGAAGCTCGGAGCCAGCGGCAGCAGCCCCTCGACCGGCACCGCGCCGTGCGTCGTGCGCAGCCCCCAGAGCCCCTGGTAGGACGCAGGGACGCGGATGGAGCCCGCCGTGTCGGTGGCGAGGCCGATGGCCGCCTGCCCGAGCGAGACGGCGGTCGCCGGCCCGCTCGAGGAGCCGCCCGGGATCGCCCCGGGCACGGCGGGGTTCGGCGGGGTCCCGTAGCCGGAGTTGCGGCCCGCGATGCTGTACGCGAACTCGTCGGTCTGCGCGATGCCGCGCACGGCCGCCCCGCCCTCCAGCAGATCGGCCACGGCCGGAGCCGTCAGCGACTCGATCGCGGCCTCGGCGAGGCGCACGGGCACCCCGGCGCCGATCCGCTGCCCCTCGATCGCGAAGAGGTCCTTCACCGCGATGTCGAGCCCGTCCAGCTCCCCCGAGCCGGTGCGAGGCACGAGCGGCGCGCCGACGACCCGCCACACCCGCGCGTCCAGCGCCGGCGCAGGTGCCTGCACCTGTGCGGCGCGCACCCGCCACACGCCCTCGTCGAGCGACCAGAGCTGCGTGACCAGACCTCGCCCCCCGCGGGACGGCGTGTTCACCGTGACGACCAGCGCGGTGCCGGCGTCCACCGCCCGCACGTGCAGCTCGGCGAGGCCGCGCGGAGGAGTCCCGCCGCGCCGTCCGCGGAACCCGGTGATCGCGTCGTGGCCGACCAGAAGCCCCGAGGCGTCGCCCCGGAGCGTCGTCGGCGCGCGGACGAACGCGTCCGCCAGCGCCGGCACGTCGTCGGCCGCGAGGGCGGCCTCGTACGCCACCACCGCGTCGACCAGGCCGTCCGGCAGCTCGCCCTCGAGCGAGGTCACGCGCGGGTCAGACATCGAAGTCCGCCGTCCGCACGCGGGCGTGCACGCCCTTCACGAGGTCCACGACCTGCGAGATGTTGAAGTCGGTCGCTGCGCTCAGATACGCGTAGGCCAGGCTCGCGTCCATGCCGTAGCGCGCCTGGAGCAGCGCGATGGCCGCGCGCACGCAGTTCTGCACCGCGACGTCGAGATCGGCGTCCATGCCGGTCGGCACCAGGAACTCGCTCGTCTCGCCCAGCGGCCCGACGAGCTCGCCGAACGCCGCGAGCGCGTCGGCGCGCGTCACCACCTCGAAGCGCACCCGCACGCGCAGGCTCGCCTCCATCGCCGTGAGCGCGACCTCGCCGTCGCCCTGCGCGAAGTGCGGATCCCCGACGTAGGCGAGCGCTCCGGGCACCTGCACCGGCAGGTAGAGGCTCGTCCCCGCCGTCAGCAGCGAGATGTCGATGTTGCCGCCGTGCGGACCGGGCGGCACGGAGTGCGGGCGCTCCTCGCCCGCGACCGCGACGCCCATGATCCCGAGGAACGGGTGCAGCTCGAACCTGGCCGAGCGCTCACCGCCCGCGACCAGCGGGAGCACGCCGCGCCGGATCCCGTCGGTACCGTCCTCGACGTGCGCGAAGGCGCTGAAGGGCCCCGCGGCGAGCGGGTACTCCCCCGGCAGCGCTCCGCGACCGTGCCGGTTCGAGATCACCCCGTAGGGCACGCGCGGCTCGGCCTCGAGCAGGGTCATCCGCAGCAGGTCGCCCGGTCGCGCGCCCCTCACGGCGATCGGACCGGTGACGACGTGCGGTCCGTCGGCCTCGACGTCGCGGAACGGACCGGAGGCGGCGAGCTCGATCGCGTCGCGCAGCACGCCCTCGGGAGCGACGCCGTGGCGGCCGAAGAACGCGACCGGATCGCGGCCCTGATCCTCCAGGACCCCCTCGTGGCTCAGGGTGTCGATGACGACCTCGGTGCCGGAGTCGATCGTCAGCACCGCGCGGTCGCTCGCGCAGGGCAGCCGCCCCCAGAGCACCGAGTCGGGGCTCGCAGGCAGGTACCCCACACCCTCCGGGATCGACTCTCCGGGCTGCACCGCCCACTCCGCCAGCCGCATGCGCCGCCCGCCTTCCTGCGCGGGAGCCTCCCGCGACCGTCCGACAGTACCGAAGCCGTGTTTCGTCTCTTCGCGCGCATCCGTGGCAGGATCGGCGGGGCTCAGCCCCCGCTCCACCCCGCGAGATGCACTCGAGCACGCGACCCGCCGTCGCGAGCGTGCCGGAACGGCCTCTCGCGGGCGCCTCCCCTCCCTCCGACGACAGGACCCCCGTGTTCCGACGCCTGCGCACCCGCACCGAGAACGTCCACCTCGGCCTGATGCTCGCCCTGACCTTCTCGACCGGCATCATCGACGCCGTCGGCTACCTCGGCCTCGACCGCGTCTTCACCGGCAACATGACCGGCAACGTCGTGATCCTCGGCATGGCCCTCGCCGGCGCCGACGACCTGCCCGTCGTCGGCCCGATCATCGCGCTCGTCGGCTTCATGCTCGGCGCCGCGATCGGCGGCCGCGTGCTGCGCCCCGTGAAGACCGGCTGGACGACCCGCTCCACCTGGCTCTTCACCGTGGTCGGCCTGCTGATGGCCGTGCTCGCGATCGTCCTCGGCGTCGTCCCCGAGCACCCGGAGCCGCTCGCCCTGACCGTGACGGGCATCCTCGGCCTGGCGATGGGTCTGCAGGCGGCGACCGCCCGCCACATCGCGGTGAAGGACGTGACCACGGTCGTCGTCACCTCCACCATCACCGGCTTGGCCGCCGATTCCTGGCTCGGCAGCGGCAAGGGCCAGCCCTGGTTCCGCCGCCTGGCGGCCGTCGTGCTGATCGGAGCCGGAGCCGGAGTCGGTGCCCTCGCTCTGAACGTCGGCCTCTGGCTCGGCCTCGCGATCGCCGCCGCCATCACCCTGATCGCGTCGCTGTTCGGCCACCTCGTCGCGCATGTGAAGCACGCTCCGGCATCCGAGAAGGCCACGGCCTGACCGCGCCGCTCCGCACCATCGGCAGTGCGGGGTGACCGTCGTCCGTCAGACCTCCGCACCCTGCCTCAGCTGAGGTCGCGCCGCTCCTCCGCCACCCGCGGCAGCAGCTGGCAGTGCGGGCAGAGGTGCGACGAGCGGTTCATGAACGGCGCCCGCACGATCGCCTCGCCGCACCGCGGGCACGGCTTCCCGGTCTGCCCGTAGGCGTTGAGGCTGTGCGAGAAGTACCCCGACGCCCCGTTCACGTTGACGTACTGGGCGTCGAAGCTCGTCCCGCCCTCGGCCAGCGCACGCTCGAGCACCGAGCGCACCTCCGCGAAGAGGCGGCGGATCCGCGGCTCGCTCAGCGACGCGCTCGAGCGCTCCGGGTGCAGCTCGGCCGCCCACAGCGACTCGTCCGCGTAGATGTTGCCGATGCCGCTGACGAGGGTCTGATCGAGCAGCGCCCGCTTGATCCCGCTGTTCCGGCGCCCGAGCGCCGTCACGATGCCGGAGAGGTCGAAGAAGGGATCGAGCGGGTCCCGCGCGATGTGCGCCACCTGCGAGGGGACGCGCGCGGTCCAGTCTCCCAGCGGCCCGTCGCCGGAGTAGCCGCCCGGGGCGCCGTCCGGGGTGGGCTCGAGCGTGTCGATCGCCATGGAGCCGAAGATCCGCTGGTCGACGAAGTGCAGGGCGAGCTCGCCGTGCTCGGGGTGCTCGATGGCGATCCGGATGCGCGTCAGCCTGGCCGGCGGCGCATCCGCGGCGCGCAGCAGCACCTGCCCGCTCATCCCGAGGTGCACGAGCAGGGCCTCGTCGCGGCCGGCGGGCATCCAGAGGAACTTCCCGCGGCGCACGGCTCCGGCGAGCCGGCGTCCGACCAGCAGACGCTCGAACGTGCCGTGGGGATGCACGTGGCGCTTCAGCGAGCGCTCGTCGACGATCTCGACGCCGGTGACGAGAGATCCGGTGACGGCCGGGGCGAGGCCGGCGCGCACCACCTCGACCTCGGGGAGCTCCGGCACGCCTAGACCCCGGAGAGGGGCGGCAGTGCCGCGAGGCGTGTCCAGGCGTCCAGCGCGGCCGCCATCTCGGCGGCCTTCTTGCTGGTCCCCTCGCCGCGGGCGGTGACCAGACCGCCGACGATCACGGTGGCCACGAACACCTTGTTGTGGTCGGGCCCGGTGGCGGCGATCTCGTAGCGCGGGGCGGGCGCGCCGCGCTCGGCGGCCGCCTCCTGCAGGCTCGTCTTGGGGTCCATCGAGACCCCGAAGCGTCCCGGATCCGCGCGCAGCGGAGCGATCAGGCGCAGGACGAGGTCCCGCGCGGCGTCGGGACCGGTGCCGAGGTACACGGCGCCGATGATCGCCTCGACGGTGTCGGCGAGGATCGACGCCTTCTCGCGACCGCCGGTCAACTCCTCGCCACGACCGAGGCGGACGAACGCGCCCAGCCCGATGCCGCGGGCGATCTCGGCCAGCGCGACCGTCGAGACGAGGCTCGCGCGCCGCTTCGCCAGGTCGCCCTCACTGAGGGCCGGGTACTCCGTGTAGAGCATCACCGTGACGGCCTGGCCGAGGATCGAGTCGCCGAGGAACTCGAGGCGCTCGTTGTGCGGGATCCCCCCGTGCTCGAAAGCGAACGACCGGTGCGTCAGTGCGAGCTCGAAGAGCTCACCGTCGAGGCTCACGCCGAGCGTGGCCTCCAGACGCGACCGGTCGTCGCTGGAGGGTGATGCGGAGGTCTGGTTCACCATGGACCACTCGACGCCCGCCGCTGAGCGGCGGACGGCCGGAGGAGTCGGATCAGACGTCGGCGACCTTGCGGCCCTTGTACTCGAGGAACAGCGCGGTGCCCGCGGAGTCCTCGACGACCTTGGCGCGGTGGGGGAGGCTGTAGACGACCTTGCCGTTCTCGACGGTCTTGACCAGCTTGGGGGCCTCGGCCTTCCACTGCGAACGACGGGCGTGGGTGTTCGCGCGGGACTTCTTCCTCTTGGGAACAGCCATGATTCTCTCTTCTCTACCTAAGGTCCCGTAACGGGGCTAGTCGGATTCGGTGCGGGCGTTCGCGCCTGCACCGCTGTCTGCGGAAGCTCCGGGCGCTGCGGCCCCGCCGTTCCCCGTCTCGCTCAACCCGGCGAGCGCGGCCCACCTGGGGTCGTGCGGCGCATCGGGTTCGCGCTCGGAGGAATCGGCCAGCCGCTCCCCCGTGACGGGGTCGAGGCCCGGACAATCCGGCCGGCAGACCGGCTGGAACGGCAGCGACAAAACCACCGCATCCCTGACCAGAGGTTCAAGATCCACGTGGTCGTCGTGAACCTCATAGTCGAAAGCTTCGTCAGAAGAGTACGCGAAAAGTTCCTGGAACTCGACATCGACAGGCAGGGAGATGTCGGTGAGGCACCGGCTGCACTCGCCGACGGCCTCCGCCGAGACCTCGACACTGGCCAGGATCCCCTCGTGCACCGACTCCACGCGGACGTCGAGCTCGATCGGAGCGCCCTCGCGGACAGCCACGATCCCCTCGCCGTACTGCTCGGGCGCGTCGATGTCGAGACGGTGCTCGCGCATCTCCCCCGGACGGCCGATGAGATCGCGCACGTGCACGGTGAACGGCGTCTTTCGGAAAGTAGTCACGAGGGTCCATCTTACGCCCGGGAGCGCCGTCCGAGCGGGAGGCGCCGAAGTCGAGGGCGCACCGCACCCGAGGACGCGGCACGGACCGGCCGAGAAATGCGGAAGGGCCGGAGCCGTCGCGAGCGACGACCCCGGCCCGGGGAGCGCGGATCAGGCGCCGCCCTCCTGCAGCGTCACCTCGATCGGCTCGAAGTCGGCGCCGCTGGTGTCGACGCCCTCCTCCTCGAGCTCGGCCAGCGCCTTCTCGACGTACTCGTTCGAGTACGCCGTCTCCGGCGGGTCGTCGCTGATGATCGTCGCGCCGGTCTCGTTCTGCGTCTCCTTGGCGATGTCGACGGTCTGCTGCCAGGCGGCCTCGTCGATCATGCCGATGCCGCCGGTCGAGGGCCAGATCAGCTTGTTGACCTCGTTGGTCATCCAGAGCTGGTGGCTCGTGCCGAGCGTGGACCCGGCGGCGGTGACGATGTCGGCCGCCTCCTCCGGGTTGTCCTTCGCGTAGATCCAGCCCTTGATCGAGGCCTTCACGAACGCGACCGTCTGCTCGGCGTACGCGTCGTCGCTCTCGAGCTTCTCGGCGTCGGCCCAGATGGCGTCCTGCAGCATCGCCGTGCCGACGTCGTTCCAGCTGATCACGTTCAGGTCGTCGGGCGTGTACAGCTCGCCCGTCTCGGGGTTCACGCTCTCGAGCACCTGCGCGTACTCGTTGTAGGTCATCGCCTGCGCCGCGTCGATGTCGCCGGCGAGGAAGCCGTTCATGTCGAACTGCTGCTGCACGAGCGAGATGTCGTCGAGTGGCACTCCGTCCTGCTGCATGCCGGCGAAGAGCTCCCACTCGTTGCCGTAGCCCCAGCTGCCGACCGTCTTGCCCGACAGATCGGCGGGCGAGGTGATGCCCTTGTCCTTGAACGAGATCTGCGTGGTGGCGCTCCGCTCGAAGATCTGCGCGACATCGGTGATCGCCGCGCCCTGCTCGATCGAGCCGAGCACCTTGGGCACCCACGAGATCGCGTAGTCCGCGTCTCCGGAGGCGAGGACGTCCTGCGGCACGATGTCGCCGCCGCCCTCTGCGATGGTCACGTCCAGCCCCTCGTCCTCGTAGTAGCCCTGGTCGAGGGCGGCGTAGTACCCGGCGAACTGGGCCTGGGCGACCCACTGCAGCTGCAGGGTGACCGGCGTGAGGTCGCCCGAGCCCGAGCCCGAGCCGCCGTCGTCGGTGCCGGATGCGCTGCATCCGGTGAGCGCGAGACCGACGGCGGCGAGCCCCGCCGTCGTGGTCGTCGCGATGCGCGTGCGTCTGTTCACTGTTCCTCCTGGTGGTGTGGTGCAGGACGTGCCTGGGCGGTGCTGGGGAGCGACGTGCCGTGGTGCAGGTGGAGCGCCGGGCGGGCCCGGGTGGAACTGTGGTGCGCCGGGCGGACCCGGGTGGAACGGTGGTGCGCCGGGCGGACCCGGGTGGAACGGTGGGGCGCCGGGCGGACCCGGAGGGGTGCGGCTGACGGGTCAGCGCGCGCGACTGCGCCGCAGAGCCAGGGCCTCGAGCCCCGCGGTGGCGCAGTAGAACAGGAGGCCGACGAGCACGGCGCCGAGCACGTAGGCGTAGGCGAGCGCGTAGTCGCTGCCCGAGGCCGCCGTGGTGATCGACTTGCCGAGTCCGCCCACCGGACCGCCGAAGTACTCGGCGACCAGCGCCGAGATGACGGCGAGGGAGGAGGCGATCCGCAGTCCCGTGAAGAAGAACGGCACGGCGGCGGGGAGGGTGATGGTCAGGGTGCTCTGCCACGGAGTCGCCGCGTAGGCCCGCATCAGGTCGCGGTGCACCGGAGTGGCCTGGCGCAGCCCGCGCAGGGTGTTCACGTAGACCGGCACGAAGACGGCGAGAGCTGCGACGAGCTGGCGCGCGGTCTCGGCGCTCGCTCCGAACATCGTGTAGAGCACCGGCGCCAGCGCGACGATCGGCACCACAGCGGCCGCGGCGACGATCGGAGCGACGAGGCCGTCGAAGACCCGCAGCAGCGCCGCGAGGCTCGCGACGACGACCGCGATCACCGCACCGGCGACGAGTCCGATCAGCGCGTTCCCTCCGGTGACCCGACTGCCCGAGGCCACCGAGCCCAGGTTCTGCGCGAACTCCGCGCCGATCGCCACCGGCGACGGGAGCACGAACGGCTTCACGTCGAG
This sequence comes from Rathayibacter sp. SD072, assembly GCF_017355185.1. GTDB lineage: Bacteria > Actinomycetota > Actinomycetes > Actinomycetales > Microbacteriaceae > Rathayibacter. Next base: position 55,523 of record NZ_JADILJ010000001.1, read on the forward strand.
CGCCGTCACGACGACCTGCCAGAGCACCAGCGCCGCCACGCCGAGCAGCAGCGGCGCGAGGACGCTGCGCGCCAGCGCCGGGGTCGTCATCGGTTCTCCACGCCGCGCGGCACGGCCGCCGCCTCGCCGTGCAGCAGCTCGCGCACGGCGCTCACGTCACGGAAGAAGGCCTCGTCCTCGCGAACGCCCTCATCGCGAGAGGCGGCCTCGGGCAGGCGGATGCTCAGCACGTCGCGGATGCGGCCCGGGCGCGGAGACATCACGACGACACGATCCGACAGGAACACCGCCTCCGGGATCGAGTGGGTCACGAACACCACGGCCGCCCCGGTCTCGGTGCGGATGCGCAGCAGCTCCGTCTGCATCCGCTCGCGGGTCATCTCGTCCAGCGCCCCGAAGGGCTCGTCCATCAGGAGCAGCCGCGGGCTCTCGGCGAGCGCCCGCGCGATCGCGACGCGCTGCTGCATGCCTCCCGAGAGCTGGTCGGGGTAGGAGTCGGCGAAGTCGCCGAGCCCCACGAGCGCGAGCAGCTCGTCGACGCGCGAGCGGCGGGCGGCCGTGCTCGCCCCGTGCAGCTCGAGCGGCAGCGCGATGTTCGCGCGGATGCTGCGCCAGGGCAGAAGGCCCGCCTGCTGGAAGGCGATGCCGTAGTCCTGGTCGAGGCGGGCGCGCCGGGAGGTTTTGCCGAAGACCGAGATCGCGCCCGACGACGGCTCGTCGAGATCGGCGATCAGGCGCAGGAGCGTCGACTTGCCGCAGCCGGACGGCCCGATCAGCGAGACGAACTCGCCCGCCGAGATCTCGAGCGACACGTCCTGCAGGGCGGTGACGCTCGCACCCTTCTTCGTGCTGAACGTCTTGGTGACGGCGTCGACGACGACGGCGGACTCGGCAGCGCTCATGCGGGCTGCTCCCCTCTGCGGTACGGACGGAGGGCGACCCCGATCAGCGCGACGGCGCCGGCGGCCGCGAGGCCGACGAGCACCGCGCCCAGGATCGGCGCCCAGGGCTTGGCCGGGTCTCCCCCGGCGGCGGAGGCGAACTCGATGATCATGCGGCCCACTCCGCCGCGCAGGCCGATCGAGACCTCGGCGACCACGGTGCCGATGACCGCGCTGACCGCGCCCAGGCGCAGCGCCGGCAGCAGGTAAGGCACGCTCGCGGGCAGACGGAGGCGCAGCAGCGTCTTCCACCAGCCCACCCCGTAGACCCGCATCAGCTCGACCTGGTGCACGGGCGGGGATCCGAGCCCGCGCAGCGCCCCGATCGAGACCGGGAAGAAGGCGAGGTAGGAGGCGATCAGCGCCACCGACATCCAGTTCTCCCACGTGAACGCGCCGAGCTCGAGCTGCGAGCCCCAGCGGCGCACCAGGGGGGCGATCGCGATGAGCGGCACCGTCTGACTGAGCACGATCCACGGCAGCACCGCCGACTCCGCGGTGCGGAAGCGCTGCATCAGCAGGGCGAGCAGCATCCCGACGACCACCCCGACGACCCAGCCGACCGCGGCGATGCCGAGGGAGAAGGCGCTGGCCTGCAGCACCGCGAGCCACAGCGCCGGCGCGCCACGGGCACCCGTCACCGGCTCGGCGAGGCGCGCCGCGATCTCCCACAGGTGCGGCATCGCGATCGCACTCGTGCGCGGGAGCACGGTGACACCGCCGACGACCACTCCCGCCTCGGGTCCGAGCGCCTTGTACGCCTCCCAGACCGCAGCGAGCAGGAGCAGGCCGGCCGCGCCGAGCAGGATCCCGCGCGTCGCGGCCGTAGCCCTCATGCCTTGGCCGTGATGTGCGGGCCGAGAGCCGGGATGACACGCTCGCCGTAGACGCGCAGCGTCTCCTCCTTGTTGTCGTGCTGGAGGTAGCCGGCGAACTGCGTGACGCCGATCGCGGCGAGCGCCTCGAGCTTCGCGATGTGCTCCTCAGCCGTGCCCAGCACGCAGAAGCGCTCCACGATCTCGTCCGGCACGAACGAGGTGTGGCTGTTGCCCGCCCGTCCGTGCTCGTTGTAGTCGTAGCCCTCGCGCCCCGCGATGTAGTCGGTGAGGGCCTGGGGCACCGCGCCGCTCGTCCCGTAGCGTCCGACGATGTCGGCCACGTGGTTGCCGACCATGCCGCCGAACCAGCGGCACTGCTCGTACATGTGGGCCCGGTCCGTGCCGATGTACATGGGCGCTGCGACGCAGAACTGCAGCGACTCCGGATCGCGGCCCACGTTCGCGGCCGCCTCCTTGACCGTGCTGATCATCCAGCGCGCGATGTCGACGTCGGCGAGCTGGAGGATGAAGCCGTCGCCGACCTCGCCCGCCAGCTTGAGCGCGAGCGGTCCGTAGGCCGCCACCCACACCTCCAGGGAGGACCCGCGGCTCCACGGGAACTGCAGGGTCGAGCCGTTGTACTCGACCGAGCGGCTGTTGGCGAGCTCGCGGATGACGTGGATCGACTCCCGCAGCGCCTTGAGCGTCGTCGGGGCCCCTCCCGTCACCCGCACCGCCGAGTCGCCGCGGCCGATCCCGCACACCGTGCGGTTGCCGTACATCTCGTTGAGCGTCGCGTGCAGGGAGGCGATGACCGTCCAGTCGCGCGTCGCGGGATTGGTGACCATCGGGCCGACGGTGATCCGGTGGGTCTTCTCGAGGATCTGCGAGTAGATCACGTAGGGCTCCTGCCAGAGCAGGTGCGAGTCGAAGGTCCACGCGTAGTCGAAGCCGTAGGTCTCGGCCAGGACGGCCAGGGCGACGGTGCGCGAGGCGGGCGGGTTGGTCTGGAGGACGACTCCGAAATCCATGGGGTTCCTTCTGAGATGCGGTCGTGCAGGTGCTGGCGGACGTGTCATGCGACCCATTGAGGGTCGCCGTCGCGCTTCGAGGTCTTCCGTGGGGCCGCGACGGTGGTCGCGGGGCTGGCCGCCTTTCTTGATCGGAGCTCGGAGCGATGCTCCGAACTCAGATCAAGTACTGCGAGAGGCCCCGCTTGATGTACTTCCCGTCGCCCTTCGTGCCGATGTACTGCCCGTCGTCGACGACGACCTTCCCGCGCGAGATCACGGTGTCGACGTGGCCGTCGATCTCGAACCCCTCCCACGCCGAGTAGTCCATGTTCATGTGGTGGCTGCGCCCCTCGCCGATGCCGATCGAGGTGTGGCCGTCCGGGTCGTAGACGACGACGTCGCCGTCGGCGCCGGGCTGGATCACGCCCTTCTTGCCGTACATGCCGAACATCCGCGCCGGAGTCGTCGAGGTCAGCTCCACCCAGCGCGGCAGCGAGATCTGCCCGGAGACCACGCCCTGGTACATCAGGTCCATCCGGTGCTCCACGGAGCCGATGCCGTTGGGGATCTTCGAGAAGTCGCCGACGCCCATGTCCTTCTGGCCCTTCATGCAGAAGGGGCAGTGATCGGTGGAGACCATCTGGATGTCGTTGGTCCGCAGCGACTGCCACATGTGGTGCTGGTGCCCCTCCGCCTTCGAGCGCAGCGGGGTGGAGCACACCCACTTCGCACCCTCGAAGCCCGGAGCGCCCAGCTGCTCCTCGAGCGAGAGGTAGAGGTACTGCGGGCAGGTCTCGCCGAACACGTTCATCCCGCGGTCGCGGGCCTGGGCGATCTGCTCCACGGCCTGCTTCGCCGACACGTGCACGACGTAGAGGGGCGCGCCGGTGAGGTCGGCGATCATGATCGCCCGGTGCGTCGCCTCCTCCTCCGCCTGCCACGGCCGCGACGTGCCGTGGAAGTAGGGCGAGGTGTTCCCGGCCGCCAACGACTGCTTCACCAGCTCGTCGATGATCGCGCCGTTCTCGGCGTGCATCATCATCATCGCCCCGTTCGAGGCGCCCTTCTGGAACGCCCGCAGGATCTGCCCGTCGTCCGAGAGGAACACGCCCTTGTAGGCCATGAACAGCTTGAAGCTGGTCACGCCCTCGTCCATCAGCTCGTCCATCGCGACCAGCGACGAGTCCTGCACGTCCGACAGGATCTGGTGGAACCCGTAGTCGATCGCGCACTCCCCCGCGGCCTTCGCCTGCCAGGCCTGGTAGCGGTCGACGACGCTCTCGCCGGGGTACTGGACCACGAAGTCGACGATCGAGGTCGTGCCGCCCCACGCCGCGGCCCGCGTGCCCGTCTCGAAGGTGTCCGAGGCGAACGTGCCGCCGAACGGCATCTCCATGTGGGTGTGGGCGTCGATGCCGCCGGGGATCACGTACTTGCCCGTCGCGTCGATCACGCGGTCGACGTTCGCCGCGAGATCGAAGCCGAGCAGCGTGGATCCCGGCGCGAGGACCGCAGCGATGGTCTCGCCGTCGATCAGCACGTCCGCGGTGCCGGTGCCGGTCGCGTTCACGACCGTGCCGTTGGTGATGAGTGTCTTCATCGTCGCTCCTGGGTGGATCGGGCGGTCACGGCTTCGGGATGCTGGTGTACGACTCCGGTCGGCGGTCGCGGTAGAACTGCCAGTCGTCGCGCATCTGCTGCACCATGTCGAGATCGAGATCGCGGATCAGGATCTCCTCGCTCTCCCCGGAGCCGCGCTCGCCGACGAAGTTCCCGCGCGGATCGATGACCTGGCTCGTGCCGTAGAAGTCGACGGCGAGCTCGCCGTACTCGTTGTCCTCACGGCCCACGCGGTTGGGCTGGAGCACGAAGTAGCCGTTCGCCACGGCGGCGGCCGGTCCCTCGACCTCCCACAGGCGGTTGGAGAGCCCGGGCTTGGTCGCATTGGGGTTGAAGACGAGGTGCGCCCCGTTCAGGCCCAGCTCGCGCCACCCCTCCGGGAAGTGCCGGTCGTAGCAGATGTGCACGCCCACCTTGCCGACGGCGGTGTCGAACACCGGGAAGCCGAGGTTTCCCGGGCGGAAGTAGAACTTCTCCCAGAAGCGGTCGAGGTGCGGGATGTGGTGCTTGCGGTACTTGCCGAGGATCGTGCCGTCGGCGTCGACCACGACAGCGGTGTTGTAGTACACCCCGGTCTGCTCCTCCTCGTAGATCGGGAGGATCATCACGACGCCGAGCTCCTTCGCCAGCGCCGCGAAGCGCTGCACGATCGGCCCGTCCGCGGGCTCCGCGTAGCGGTAGTACTTCTTGTCCTGCGTGATGCCGAAGTAGGGGCCGTAGAACAGCTCCTGGAAGCAGACGATCTGCGCTCCCTCGGCCGCGGCGTCGCGGGCCATCTGCTCGTGCTTGTCGAGCATCGACTCCTTGTCGCCGGTCCAGGTGGTCTGGGTAATCGCTGCGCGGACGATGGTCATCGGTACCTCCATGACGTGGGGTCATCCGCCGGCGGGTCTCCATCGGCGGAACTCCTCGGGCGCCTCGGCGCCGTGCGGATGCGGAGCCGAGAGACCGTGGTCCCCACTGTGGTGGGCCGTGCGCCCGAAGGCAACGCTCCCGGCCGAGCTCCGTGGACAGGGGCCATCGTCGTCCTTCGACGTTTCCCGCGTGTTTCGAACGGGGATCCGCAGCATTAAGGCTCACGCGCCACCGTTTCCGTCGGTGCGCGCCACCCGCGGTACCGTGAGCGGATGCGCATCACGATCCTGGCCGGCGGCGTCGGCGGAGCCCGCTTCACCTCCGCCGTGCGGGAGCACCTCCGCGATCTGGAGGCCGCGGGCGGCGGTCCCTCCGAGATCACGGTCGTCGCGAACACCGGCGACGACATGTGGCTGACCGGCCTCAAGGTCTGCCCCGATCTCGACTCCCTCACCTACGCGCTCGGCGGCGTGAACGACTCCGAGCGCGGCTGGGGCCGCGCGGGCGAGTCGGAGCGGGTGTCGGCCGAGCTCACCGCGTTCGGCGTCGGCTGGCCCTGGTTCACCCTCGGCGACCTCGACCTCGGCACGCACATCGCCCGCACCTCGATGCTCCGCGACGGCCTCACCCTCTCGGAGGCGACCGAGCGGATCACCGCGCGCTGGCCTCTCGGCGTCCGCCTGCTCCCCATGTCCGACGACGACGTCGAGACGCACGTCGAGGTCGAGCTCTCCGGCGAGGGCGTGCGCCTGCTGCACTTCGAGGAGTGGTGGGTGCGGCTGCGCGCCTCCGTCCCCGCGCGCCGCTTCGTGCAGCAGGGGGTCGCGGCCGCGCGCCCCGCCCCCGGCGTCCTCGAGGCGATCGCCGACACGGACGCGGTGCTCGTCGCTCCGTCGAACCCCGTCGTGTCCATCGGCACGATCCTCGGCGTGCCCGGCATCGCCGACGCCGTGCGTGAGACGGCGGCGCCCGTCGTCGGAGTCTCCCCCGTGATCGGCGGGGCGGTCGTGCGCGGCATGGCCGACGCCTGCCTCGCCGCGATCGGCGTGGAGACCTCGGCCGAGGCCGTCGGCCGGCACTACGGCGCCCGCTCGTCGGGCGGGCTGCTCGACGCCTGGCTCGTCGGCGAGGAGGACGCGGACGCCGTCGCCGCGCTCGAGTCCACCGGGCTGCGCGCCCGCTCGGTGCCTCTCTGGCTGCGCGACCGAGCCTCCTCGGTGCGCCTCGCCGCCGACGCGATCGCGGCCTCGCGCGGCTGACCCGACGAGTCCGGGCTCCCTCACGTCCGCGATCGGCCCGGAGAGGGGCGCGCCGGCGGACCCGATCCCTTGTACGGTCGTCCCGGATCGACTTCCCGGCGCCCGCACCGGATCCGGAGTCGCACGACCCGTCCCGGACCGCCTCCCGCGTGATCCTCCGGCCGGACCGCAGGGCGCGGACGCCCGCAGGAGGACGCATGGAGCACAGCACCCGGTCGACGGGCCCCCGGGTCCGCGCGTCGGCAGTCCGACCGGATCGAGCCGCGGAGGCTCCCGGTGCCTGAGCGCTCCGTGATCGTGCGCACGGCGGAGGACGGCCTCGAGGACGTCCACTCCGCTCTCGAGGAGCTGTGGGCCGAGGCCCCCGAGCTCGGCTCGTGGGACCGCATGGCGTTCACGACCGCCGTCGTCGAGCTGGCGACGAACGTCCTCCAGCACGGCCGGGGCCCTCGGGACGTCGTCTGCCGGATCGATCTCGGCCTGGACGAGCACGAGATGCGCGCGGTCCTCGAGGACGCCGGCGACGCCGTCGGGATCGACGTCGCCGACCCGCGGGCCATGCCGGACGAATGGGCGGAGGCGGGCCGCGGCATCCCGTTCATCCAGGCGCTCGTCACCCGCTTCGAGCATCAGCGGGTCGACGGCCGCAACGTCTGGACGATCGTCCGCGAGCGCAAGCGCTCCTGACCCGGTCCTCCGGGGCACCGGTGCGAGGAGTCCGCGCCCAGGCCGATGTGCCAGCGTGGACTCCGCTGCGCGTCCGCCGACGCCGCAGACCCCCGTCGGAAGGAACACGTCATGCCCGGTGCCCTCGTCCTCGCCGGAGGCGGCCTCGCCGGGATCGCCTGGGAGCTCGGAGTCGTCCGCGGCATCGCCGACGCCTCTCCCGAGGCGGCCCGCCTCCTGCTCGATCCCTCGACCGTCTTCATCGGCACGTCCGCCGGCTCGGCGGTCGCCGCCCAGCTCAGCACCTCCGTCGGACTCGACGAGTCGTACGCCGCGCAGCTGCGCGAGGAGTCCGCCGAGATCGGAGCCGTCATCGACGCCGAAGGGCTGCAGGCGATGTTCGCCGCCGCGGTCGAGGGCGCGGTGTCGGCCGAGGACGCGCGGCGCCGCATCGGGGCGCTCGCCCTGACCACCGCCACGCTGCCCGAGGAGTCGCGCCGCGCCGTCATCGCCGCTCGCGTCGCCGACGCCGACTGGCCCGAGCGCCGCCTGCTGATCACGGCGGTCGACACCGCCACGGGCGCGCTCGCCGTCTTCGACCGCACGAGCGGAGTCGGGCTCGTCGATGCGATCGCCGCCAGCTGCGCCGTCCCGGGCGTCTGGCCCCCGGTCACCATCGACGGCGTCCGCTACATGGACGGAGGCGTGCGCTCCGGCAGCAACGCCGACCTCGCGGCCGGAGCCGACTGGGTCCTCATCGTCACTCCGCTCCCCGGAGTCGGGTCGCCGGGAGCGGGCACGCTGCCGACGAACGAGCTGGACGCCCTGTCCGGCTCCCGCGTCGAGGTGGTCTACGCCGACGACGCGTCGATCCGCGCGTTCGGGCCCAACTCGCTCGATCCGGCAGTGCGCGCCGCGTCGGCCGAGGCCGGTCGCGCGCAGGGCGCCCGGATCGCCGGAGTGGTCTCGGCACTGGTCGGCGCCTGAGCCGGGGCGCCCTCGCGCGCCCGCCTCAGTGCGCGACCCTGTAGCGCAGGAACACCGTGCCGTCGGCGAAGCGCCGCTCCTCGGTGAGCTCCAGTGCGCTCCGGAGCCCTCGCGGCAGGAACCGCGTGCCGCCGCCGACGACGATCGGCACGACGTACCAGCGGATCTCGTCGACGATCCCCGCCAGGAGCGCCTGGGCGGCGAGCTGGGCTCCCCCGATCGACACGTCGTCCTCCAGGGCCGCGGCGTCCTCCCTCGCCCGCGCGGGATCGAAGCGGCGCTCGAGACGCGTGCGCCCGGTGCGCACCTCGTCGAGCGTCCGGGAGTACACGACCTTGTCGGCCGCGCGCCACATCCGCTGGTAGTCCTGGATGAACGCGAAGTCCTCCGCGAGCGCGAAGCCCGCCTCCCACGGCAGCATGGTCTCGTACATGCGGCGCCCGTACAGGTAGGTCCGCACCCGCTCCTCGGTCTCGGTGATGAAGCGGTGCACCTCGGGTCGCGGCTCCGCCCACGCGAAGCCGCCGGCCTCGTCGGTGGTGAACCCGTCGATCGAGGCGATCCCGCTGTAGACGAGCGCGCCCACGTCGGCCTCCCTGCGGACGGCTTCGGGTTCCGCCCACGAGCGCGAGGGTAGGCGCGAGAGCGCTCCCACGCAAGATCGACGGCACATCCGGCGGCGATCGGCGGAGGGTCGCGGCACTCCACCCCGCTGTGCCCCGCTCGACCGCGTAAAGTGGCCGAGGCCGTTCCCGCGGCCGCGAAGGGTTCCGGATGAAGATCAGCCAGCTGCGTCACTTCGTGGCGGTCGCCGAGGAGCTGCATTTCGTACGCGCCGCCGAGAAGCTCGGCATCTCGCGGCAGAAGCTCGACTCCTCCGTCGCCGCCGTCGAGCTCGACCTCGGACGCCCGCTGTTCGAGCCGGGCGCCTCGCGCACGGTGCTGACCGCGGCCGGCCGCCAGCGGCTGGCGCAGGCCCGCGAGGAGCTCGCCGCTCTGGGCGACGAGCCCGGCACCAGCGCCCCCGCCGGAGGCAAGGCCAAGGCCTCCAAGGGCACCGGCCGGGCCCCGATCGTGAAGGGCCAGCCCAAGCCCTACAAGCGCCGCCAGTCGCGCTGATCCGCGATCAGGAGTAGCGCACCGCGACGGTGCGCGTCGACGGATCGACCAGGCGGAAGGCGTCGTCCGTCGAGAGCACGGCGTCGAGCGGGTTCCTCCCGGCGGGCGAACCGACGGGGCGCGTGACGCTGAGGTGGACCCAGCCGGCCGTGCCCTCCAGGCCCTCGCGCGGGAATCCGGCGGGACGGGTGAGCACGATGTCGTCCCCGGACCGCTCGAGCGTCCAGTTCGGCGAGTCGTCCTGCGTTCCCGTCCGGCGCCCGAGGACGGGATCGCCGAACAGCGCTGCGGGCGCGTTCCGCCAGGTCAGGTGGAGGGGATCGGGCTCGTCGTCCCCGATCGTCCCGAGATCGAGGTCGATCCTGGCGCTGAGGACGAGCACCTGACCGGCGGCGACGGACGCCCGGTCGACGGCTGCCGCCTCGAGCTGCAGCACCGCGGAGTGCTGGACGACGACCGGGTACGACAGAGTCGGTGCGCCGGGGGTCGAGACCAGCAGGACCGCGCTCCCGACCGCCGCACCGCATACGACGCGGCTCGCCGCGCGTCCGGTCGCACCGGTGGTGCCGGTCACCGTGCCGGGGCCGCCGGTCGTCGAGAAGGCTGCGCGGCCCGTACCCGCGACCAGGACGAACGTGACGAGCGCACCCTCGACCGCGGCTCCCGTCTCCCGGTCGGTCACCGCGACCTCCACATCCCCGCCCGACGCGACCGGGTGCTGCCCGACGCGCATCGTCAGGGGTGCTCCGCCGAGGGGGGAGACCGCTGCGAGCACCAGGGTGTCCAGGGTCGGCGACGCCGCGGCCAGCGGGGCGGCGACGGCGGCGACGACGACGGGCACCGCCCAGGCGACGGTGCGGCGGCGGGGGCCGGAGGGCGTGTGCTCGGTCATGCGGAGTCCGTTCGCGAGGAGGCAGGGGCGCCCAGAACTGTGGGGCACCCCGGCAGCGCAACGAGGGGCCTGGCGCGAAGAGTGCGAGGAGACCGAGCGCGGATCCTCACGCGAGGCGTCCCCCGACGGATGCTCCGCGGGCACGCCGGGACGCGACCGCCCGGGCCCCGTCGGTCGGAACCGTCCCCCGGTCGCCGGGACGCCGCTGGGTCGCGCACGGTCGGGCCGCCGTCGGCATCGGCGCGTTCCGAGGCGCTCCGCGGACCGACGCCGGGACCGGGGCGGCGGGGCGAGGCCCGGAGCGGGTCGGGAGGATCCGGCGGAGCCGGGAGTCGAGGTGTGGGCCCTACCGGGCTCGAACCGATGACATCCACGGTGTAAACGTGGCGCTCTACCAACTGAGCTAAAGGCCCTCGTGGCGGCAGGGCCGCACGAGCGTCCCCATCGTACGGCACCGTCGCTCCGGAGGCCGGGGCGCCGACGCGCGGGTCGCCGCTACTCTCGCCCCATGACCGACGACGCCCCGGCAGACCGCGCCCGCCGACGCGCCGAGAGCCGCTGGCCCGCCTCCGCGGCGATCCTCCTGGCCGTCGTCCTCAACGTGGTCGGGCACGACGACCGGACGTCGGCGGTGCGACTGGCCGCCGCGGCCCTCACGCTGGCGCTCCTCGTTCCGCTGTTCGTGGTCAATCCGCACCGGCTCGACACCGAGACGAAGTGGTCGCGCGTCGTCTCGATCGCGCTCGCGGTGGTGCTCGCCGTGGCGAACCAGGTGAACGTCGTCGCCCTGGTCACGGCGCTCGTCGACGGATCGACGGACGGTCCACTGCTCCTGCTCACCGCGCTGCAGGTCTGGGTCACGAACCTGGTCGCCTACGCACTGCTCTACTGGGAGCTGGACCGCGGCGGCCCCGTCGCCCGCGGAACACTCCCGCGGAGCGACCTGCCCGCCGCCGATCTCGCGTTCCCGCAGGACGGCTACCGGGACACCGTGCAGGAGGTCTCGGCGACCTCGTCCGAGCGCGCCGACTGGCGGCCCGGCTTCGTCGACTACCTCTACGTCTCGACGACGAACACCATGGCGTTCAGCCCGACCGACACCATGCCGCTCTCGAGCCGCGCGAAGCTGCTGATGGCCGTCGAGGGCGTCACCGGCTTCGTCCTGCTCGCGCTGGTCATCGCCCGCGCGGTGAACATCCTGAACTGACCCTCTCCCCGATCACTCGGGCTGCGTCTCCACGGGATGCCGCTCCGGTGCACGACACGCCGCAGGAGCCGTACGGAAGCGGCATCTCGCGGGCAGCGTCAGGCGTGGGCCGGCTGCAGAGCCTCGATGGCCGCGCGGTACGCCTCGATCGAGCGCGGCTCGCCGGGCGCGGTGATGAAGGTGTCGCGGATGACGCCCTCGCGGTCGATGAGGAACGTCGCGCGGGTCGCGTAGCCCTTGCTCTCGACGAAGACGCCGTACTGCTTGGCGACATCGCCGTGCGGCCAGAAGTCCGACAGCAGAGTGAAGTCGTAGCCCTGCTTCTCGCCCCAGGCGCGCAGCGTGTGCTTCGAGTCGACCGAGATGCCGATCACCTCGACGTCGGCGTGCTCGAAGAGGGAGAGGTTCTCGCGCAGGGCGCAGAACTCGCCCGTGCACGTGCCCGAGAAGGCGAGGGGGAAGAAGACGAGGGCGACGTTGCGCCGTCCGTGGAAGTCGCCGAGCTGGATCCGCTCGCCGTACTGGTTGGCGAGTTCGAAGTCGGGAGCGAGCGTCAGCTTCTCGAGAGCCATCGGTCCGATGTCCTTCCGTGCGCACGAGAGTCGCGCGAGCACGAGGGGCAATGCTAGACCCGCTGCGAGCCCCCACCAAGGGGGATCGGCGAAGCGGCATCGGAACCGGCCCACCGATGGCCGCGGAGGGCCCTCCGGATGGTGGAACCCCACAGACCGCTGAGCGCTTCCGTCGTGGATCGCCACAGTAGGCCAGAATCGCTAGGCTGGCACAGGTGCCCGCGCGCGGCTCGTCAATCCGCAGCCCGCGCGCGGATCCGGCACCGCTTCATGAGAATGATGTCTCGGGCACGATCTGCCCCCAGAGAGAGGTCGAGGGTGACTGTTAACGATCAGGACCCGTATTCCGTCGGTCACGTGGACTCGGACCCCGAGGAAACGTCGGAGTGGAACGAGTCGCTCGACGCGCTCGTTGCGGAGCGGGGTGCGGGTCGCGGACGCGACGTCATGCTCAGCCTCCTCAAGCACTCCAAGGAGCTGCACCTCGGCGTTCCGATGGTGCCGACCACGGACTACATCAACACCATCGCGCCCGAGAACGAGCCCGAATTCCCCGGTGATGAGGACGTCGAGCGCCGCTACCGCGCGTGGATCCGCTGGAATGCGGCGATCCTCGTGCACCGCGCGCAGCGACCCGGCATCGGCGTCGGCGGCCACATCTCGACCTACGCGTCGAGCGCCTCGCTGTACGAGGTCGGCTTCAACCACTTCTTCCGGGGTCAGGACCACCCGGGCGGCGGTGACCAGGTCTTCATCCAGGGCCACGCCTCCCCCGGCCCCTACGCCCGCGCCTACCTCGAGGGCCGCCTGACCGAGCACCAGCTCGACGGCTTCCGCCAGGAGCGCTCGCACAGCGGCGGGGGGCTCTCGAGCTACCCGCACCCGCGCCTCATGCCCGAGTTCTGGCAGTTCCCGACCGTGTCGATGGGCCTCGGACCGATCAACGCGATCTACCAGGCGCAGGCGAACAAGTACCTCACCAACCGCGGCATCAAGGACGCGTCCGACCAGCAGGTCTGGGCCTTCCTCGGCGACGGCGAGATGGACGAGGTCGAGTCGCGCGGTCAGCTGCAGGTCGCGGCGAACGACGGTCTCGACAACCTCAACTTCATCGTCAACTGCAACCTCCAGCGCCTCGACGGACCCGTCCGCGGCAACGGCAAGATCGTTCAGGAGCTCGAGTCGTACTTCCGCGGCGCCGGCTGGAACGTCATCAAGCTCATCTGGGGCCGCGAGTGGGACGACCTGCTCGCCCGCGACACCGAGGGCGCGCTCCTCGACCTGATGAACAAGACGCCCGACGGCGACTTCCAGACCTACAAGACGGAGGACGGCGCGTACGTCCGCGAGAACTTCTTCGGCCGCGACGAGCGCGCTAAGAAGCTCGTCGAGGACTACTCCGACGAGCAGATCTGGGGCCTTCGCCGAGGCGGCCACGACTACCGCAAGATCTACGCGGCCATGAAGGCCGCGACGGAGCACAAGGGCCAGCCCACCGTCATCCTCGCCCACACCATCAAGGGCTACGGTCTCGGCCGCAGCTTCGAGGGCCGCAACGCGACCCACCAGATGAAGAAGATGACGCTGGACAACCTGAAGGGCTTCCGCGACACCATGCGGATCCCGATCACGGACGCCCAGCTCGAGGAGAACCCCTACCTCCCGCCGTACTACCACCCCGGTCAGAACGACGAGGCGATCGAGTACCTGCAGGAGCGCCGTCGCGCGCTGGGCGGATACCTCCCCGAGCGCCGCTCGAAGTACACGCAGCTCAACCTCCCGGACGACTCCGCGTACAAAATCGGCAAGAAGGGCTCCGGGACGCAGGAGATCGCCACGACCATGGCGTTCGTCCGCATCCTGAAGGACATCCTCCGCTCGAAGGACTTCGGCAACCGCGTCGTCCCGATCATCCCGGACGAGGCGCGCACCTTCGGCATGGACGCGTTCTTCCCGAACGCGAAGATCTACAACCCGCGCGGACAGCACTACACGTCGGTCGACCGCGAGCTGCTGCTGGCGTACAAGGAGAGCCCCCAGGGCCAGATCCTGCACGTCGGCATCAACGAGGCGGGCGCCCTGGCGGCGTTCACAGCGGTGGGCACCTCGTACTCGACGCAGGGCGAGCCGCTCATCCCGGTCTACGTCTTCTACTCGATGTTCGGGTTCCAGCGCACGGGCGACGCGATCTGGGCGGCGGGCGACATGATGGCCCGCGGCTTCATGATCGGTGCGACCGCCGGACGCACCACGCTGACCGGCGAGGGCCTGCAGCACGCGGACGGCCACTCCCCGATCCTCGCCGCCACCAACCCGGCCGTCGTGAGCTACGACCCGGCGTACGGATACGAGATCGCGCACATCGTGCAGTCCGGACTCGAGCGCATGTACGGCGGGAAGCACTCCGACCCGAACGTGATGTACTACCTCACGGTCTACAACGAGCCCATCGTGCAGCCCGCCGAGCCCGAGGACGTGGATGTGGACGGCATCGTCCGCGGCATCCACCGCGTCTCCTGGGGCCAGTGGGACGGTCCCAAGGCGCAGCTGCTCGCCAGCGGCGTCGCGGTGCCGTGGGCGATCGAGGCGCAGAAGCTCCTTGCCGAGGACTGGGGCGTCTCGGCCGACGTCTGGTCGGTGACCTCCTGGAACGAGCTGCGGCGCGACGGCATCAAGGCCGAGCACCACAACTTCCTCCACCCCGAGGACGCCCAGCAGGTGCCGTACGTCACGCAGAAGCTCGCCGACGCGAAGGGCCCCTTCGTCGCCGTCACGGACTTCTCGCACCAGGTCCCCGACCAGCTGCGCCAGTTCATCCCGGGCGACTTCGCGACGCTCGGAGCGGACGACTTCGGCTTCTCGGACACCCGCGCCGCCGCGCGTCGCCACTTCAAGATCGACGGACCGTCGGTCGTGGTGCGCACGCTGCAGCTGCTCGCCAAGCAGGGCGAGGTCGACCCGTCGCTCTCGGTCCAGGCGATCGAGAAGTACCGTCTGCACGACGTCAACGCCGGCACCACCGGCAACGCGGGCGGCGAGAGCTGACGGTCGAGTCGGTGCCCTCCCCCCACGGGTCGTCGTCGACCGCGCGAGGGTCTGCTGCGGCAGCCCCGGCCTCCCGGCCGGGTGCTGCCCGCACCAAGGAGCAGACCCTCGCGTGGCTGCGCACCATCGCCGGTGAGCTCGCGACGCAGACCATCAAGCGACTCGACGACACGCTGCCCTGGTACGGCGCCATGCCTCCGGGGAGGCGCTCGGCGGTGGGCCTGGTCGCCCAGGCCGGGATCACCTCGTTCATCTCGTGGTTCGACGACCCGGCGGCCACTCCGTGGATCGCCGCCGACGTCTTCGGAGCGGCGCCGCGGGAGCTCCTCCGCTCCGTCTCGCTGACCCAGACCCTCCAGCTGATCAAGGTCACGGTCGAGGTCGTCGAGGACCGGGTCAAGAACGGAAGCGAGGACCTCCGCGAGGCGATCCTGCTCTACTCGCGCGAGGTCGCCTTCGCCGCGGCCGACGTCTACGCCCGCGCCGCCGAGGCGCGCGGACTCTGGGACGCCCGCCTCGAGGCGCTCGTCGTCGACTCGATCCTCACGGGCGAAGCGGACGACGAGCTCCCCAGCCGCATCGCCGCGCTCGGCTGGCACGGGCACGGCGAGGTGGCCGTGCTGGTCGGCACGGCCCCGAAGATGCTCGACGTCGACCAGCTGCGCCGCACCGCGAGGCACATGGACGCGGACGTCCTCATCGGCGTGCAGGGCAGCCGGCTCGTGCTGGTCATCGGCCGCGCCGAGCCGAGCGAGAACGCGACGGAGGAGACCGGCCCGCCGGTCGCCTTCCTCGAGATCGCGGAGGCGCTCGAGCCCGGCTTCGGGACGGGTCACCTCGTCCTCGGGCACGAGGTCCCGACCCTGGTCGAGGCGTCGCGGAGCGCCCGCGCCGCCCTCGCCGGCTTCGCCGTCGCCCGCTCCTGGCGCAACGCCCCGCGCCCGGTCAGCGCCGACGACCTGCTCCCGGAACGCGCCCTGGCCGGGGATCCGCTCGCGCGTCAGAGCCTGATCTCCCAGATCTACAAGCCGCTGCAGAAGCACTCGACCGAGCTGCTCACGACCCTGTGGGCGTACCTCGACAACGGGCGCTCCCTGGAGGCCACGGCGCGCGAGCTGTTCGTGCACCCCAACACGGTGCGGTACCGGCTGAAGCGCGTGGCCGAGGTCATCGGCTGGGATGCGACCGGCGCGCGGGAAGCCCTGATCCTCCAGTCCGCGCTGATCCTGGGCTCGATGAGCGATCCCGACGGTGCCGTCCGCCGCCGGCCGACGCGCGGCTGAGCGCCGCCCGTTGTAGAACCGCCACAAGCCTTTTGTGGTTTCTCCGTGCGTACCAGCGCCGCTCCCGGCGGCGCGGATCGGAAGACTGAACACGTGATCGTCGTCATCGCCCCGGGTCAGGGCTCCCAGACCCCCGGATTCCTCGCCCCCTGGCTGGCCGTCCCCTCCGTCGCGGAGCAGGTCGCCGCCCACTCCGAGGCCGTCGGCATCGACCTCTCGGCCCACGGCACGGAGTCCGACGCGGACACCATCCGCGACACCGCCGTCGCCCAGCCCCTGATCGTCTCGGCCGGGCTCGTCAGCCTCGCCGCACTGCTCGAGGGCGGACGCCGCGACCGCATCGCCGGGATCGCGGGCCACTCGGTCGGCGAGATCACGGCTGCGGCCGGAGCAGGCGTCCTCTCCGAGTCCGACGCCCTCGTCTTCGTCCGCGAGCGGGCCCGCGCGATGGCCTCGGCCGCCGCCGCGCAGCCCACCGCCATGAGCGCCGTCCTCGGCGGCGACGAGCAGGCGCTCCTGGCGCGTCTGGACGAGCTCGGCCTCGAGCCCGCCAACTACAACGGCGGCGGCCAGATCGTGGTCGCCGGAGCCGTCGACGCGCTGCAGGCGCTCAAGGACGAGCCGGTCGCCGGCACCCGCGTCATCCCCCTCCAGGTCGCCGGAGCGTTCCACACCCGCTACATGGCGCCCGCGCGCGACTCGCTCGCCGCGGTCGCCGCGGGGATCACCCCCTCCGACCCGTCGCTCCGGCTCTGGACCAACCGCGACGGCTCCGTCGTCGACTCCGGCTCCGCGTTCCTCGAGCTGCTGGTCGGCCAGGTCGCCTCCCCCGTGCGCTGGGACCTCTGCATGGCGGCGTTCGCCGAGGCCGGGGTCACCGGCCTCATCGAGCTCGCCCCCGCCGGCGCCCTCGTGGGCCTGGCCAAGCGCGGCCTCAAGGGTCTGCCGACCCTCGCGGTCAAGACACCCGACGACCTCGACGCCGCCCGCGCCTTCATCGACGAGCACGCCGCCTAGCAGGAGAGACCCCCATGACGCCCCCCACCCTCACCCAGTCCAGCGGCACCGCGTACACCCGGATCCTCGGCATCGGAGCCGCGCGCGGCGACCGCGTCGTGCCGAACGACGACCTGATCGAGCCGATCAACTCCTCCGACGAGTGGATCCGCCAGCGCACCGGCATCATCGAGCGCCGCCGCGCCTCGGCCGGCGTCGAGGCCGTCGACCTGGCGACCACGGCCTCCCTCGAGGCGATCGAGAAGGCCGGCATCCGCCCGGACCAGATCGGCGTCGTGCTCGTCTCGACCATCAGCAACACGGTGCAGACCCCGTCGCTCGCCGCGCTGCTCGCCGACCGCATCGGAGCGAACCCCGCTCCCGCGTACGACATCTCGGCCGCCTGCGCCGGGTACACCTACGGCATCGCCCAGGCCGACTCGTTCATCCGCTCCGGACTCGCCGAGTACGTGCTCGTCGTCGGCGCCGAGAAGCTCTCGGACCTCGTCAGCCCCACCGACCGCAGCATCTCCTTCCTCCTCGGCGACGGAGCGGGCGCCGCGGTCGTCGGGCCGAGCGACTCCGCCGGCATCTCCAAGACCGTCTGGGGCTCCGACGGATCCCGCTGGGACACCGTGGGCATGGACAACCCGCTGCTCGCCTACCGCGAGGGGCGCGCCGAGTGGCCGACCCTGCGCCAGGACGGCCCCTCCGTCTTCCGCTGGGCGGTCTGGGACATGGCGAAGGTCGCCAAGCAGGCGCTGGCCGAGGCCGGAGTCGAGCCCTCGGACCTCGCCGCGTTCATCCCCCACCAGGCCAACATGCGCATCATCGACGAGTTCGCCAAGCAGCTGAAGCTGCCGGACACCGTCACGATCGCCCGCGACATCGAGACGACCGGCAACACGTCGGCCGCGTCGATCCCGCTCGCCACGCACCGCCTGCTCGAGGAGCACCCCGAGCTCAGCGGCGGACTCGCCCTGCAGATCGGCTTCGGAGCCGGACTCGTGTTCGGCGCGCAGGTCGTGGTGCTCCCTTAGGGGGAGACGCCCCACCCCTAAACTGACTCACGGTCACTCGACGACAACTCGAATCACACCCCTCAAGGAGAGAACCATGGCACTGTCCACCGAAGAAGTCCTCGCCGGCCTGGCCGAACTGGTCAACGACGAGACCGGCATCGCGACCGATTCCGTCGAGCTGGACAAGTCGTTCACCGACGACCTCGACATCGACTCCATCTCGATGATGACGATCGTCGTCAACGCCGAGGAGAAGTTCGACGTGAAGATCCCGGACGACGAGGTCAAGAACCTCAAGACGGTGGGCGACGCGGTCACCTTCATCGTCAAGGCGTCCGAGTAGGACTCACCGCTCCACCGTCCGCGAGGCGGACACCCCGGCCCGGCACAGGCCCGGCCGGGGTGCGCCCGGCACCCACCCCGTCACGGAACAGAGATCGTCGTCATGAGCAGCAAGAAGATCGTCGTCACCGGCATCGGCGCCAGCACCCCCCTGGGAGGGACGGCGCGCGAGTCGTGGAACGCCCTCCTCGCGGGCGAGTCCGGCGTCAGCACCATCGAGGCCGACTGGGTCGCCGAGCACGACCTCCCCGTGACGTTCGCCGCTCAGGCGAAGGTGCGCCCGGAGGACGTCCTCCCCCGCCCCGAGTTCAAGCGCCTCGACCCCTCGAGCCAGTTCGCACTGATCTCGGCACGCGAGGCCTGGGCCGACTCCGGCATCACCGACGTCGACCCGCTGCGCGTGGGCGTCGACTACTCCACCGGCATCGGCGGCCTCTGGACCCTCCTCGACGCCTGGGACACCCTGCGCGAGCGCGGACCCCGCCGCGTCCTGCCCATGACCATCCCGATGCTCATGCCCAACGCCGCCGCCGCGGCGATCAGCATGTCCATCCCCTCGCGCGCCTACGCCCGCACCGATGTCTCGGCCTGCGCGTCGAGCACCGAGGCGATCGCGAACGCCTACGAGCACCTCCAGCAGGGCCTCGCCGACGTCGTCATCGCCGGCGGCACGGAGTCGGTCGTGCACCCGCTCCCCCTCGCCGCCTTCGCGGCCATGCAGGCGCTCTCGCGCCGCAACGACGACCCGGCCACCGCCTCCCGGCCCTACGACGTCAGCCGCGACGGCTTCGTCCTGGGCGAGGGAGCCGCCTCGCTGGTCCTCGAGACCGAGGAGCACGCGCTCGCCCGCGGCGCCCGCATCTACGCGGAGCTCGCCGGCGGTGCCGTCACCAGCGACTCGTACCACATCACCGCGCCCGACCCCGAGGGATCCGCCGCCGCCCGCGCGATGATCGCCGCCCTCGAGCAGGCCGGCGCCTCCCGTACCGACGTCACCCACGTCAACGCCCACGCGACGAGCACCCCGGTCGGAGACGTCGCCGAGTACCGCGCCCTCGCCCGCGTCTTCGGCGACCACCTCCCGAACATCGCCGTGTCGGCGACCAAGGCGGCCACCGGCCACCTCCTCGGCGGCACCGGCGCCCTCGAGGCCATCTTCACGGTGCTCGCGCTCCACGAGCGCACCGCGCCGCCGACGATCAACCTCACCGAGCAGGACCCCCAGATCCCGCTCGACGTCGTCACCAGCCCCCGCGCCCTCGGCGCCGGCCCGCTGGTCGCCCTCTCGAACTCGTTCGGGTTCGGGGGGCACAATGCTGTTGCCGCGTTCCGGTCGGTCTGACGGGGCGTAGCCCCGTAGACCGAGCGGAACGCGCCTTCGTTGCGCGTAGCGCAACGAAGGCGCGTCCGCTCCCTGCGTGGCTGGGTTGCCGAGGGCCGGTGCGGTGCGGCGACGGCGATCCGCTGGGACGCGGATCGCCGGATACGCCTCGCGGCGCTCGGGTGGGTTGCGCGCCACCCTCCGGGCGGCGGTGCGGTGCTCGCCCTACCGGGCATCGGCAGACGGCTCGCCCTCACGGGCATCGGCGCAGTGCTCGCCCTCACGGGCATCGGGGCACGGCTCGGCCTGCCGGTATCGGCACACCGTTGACGGGCACCGGTGCAGTGCTCTCCTCACCGGGCCTCGGAAGGGAGCCCGGTTTGCCGACTGGCGGCGCCGAGTCGCCCTGACGACGGCCGGCAGAGGATTCGCTTGACCAGCGATCGGCTGGGGGGTCATCCGGCAGGCTCTCGGCCGGGACTGGATGCGCGAGCGGAAACGGATGCACCGCGCGCCGCGCCCGGCATCGGCACTCGATCACGGCGTCGCCGATCGCGACTCGGGGCTCGTTGGATCGCATCCGACTCGCGAGAACGGCCATGTCCCACGAGCCCGACCCTCTTCCACGAGCCGGGACCTGTGACCGATACGCTCCGACACCGATGGTCGAACCGCACCCACGGGCGGACCATCCCAGCGGGATGATCTGGGCCAGTCTCCCCAGAGCCGAGGCGTTGTCGCGACACCCGGACGTCGACTCCGGCTCGCAGAATCGCACTCGGCTCGCGAGAACCGACGATCCTGACGAGCCCGACGGCATTCCACGCGCCGACGCTGCTGCGCCCGTCCGAACCTACGAGCCGAAGGTCCCGAACGCGCCCCCTCGACGAGCCGAAGCACTGAAGCCTCCGGCTCCGGATCGCCGAGCCCCGCAAGGCGTATCCGCCGAATCGCGTACCAGCGATTCGCCGTCGCCGTTCGCAACCCGCTCTGCAGAACGCGACCCCGTCGCGAAGCCGACCGCGCGACGCCGCGCGGGGAGCGGCGTCGACGATGCACGGAGTCGGCGTCAGCCGACTCCGTGCATCCAGATGACCGGCGCGAAGTCGCTCGCGTAGCGGAACGGCTCGAGCTCGTCCTCCCAGGCCTGGCCGAGGGCGAGGCGGAGTTCGCGGTGCAGCTCGATCGGGTCGGCACCGGCGGTCTCCATGGCGGCGCGGACGCGGTCCTCGGGGATCACCGTGTTGCCGACGCTGTCGGTCTGGGCGAAGAAGATCCCCAGGCCGGGCGTGTGCATCCAGCGGCCGCCGTCCACTCCGGGGGACGGCTCCTCGGTCACCTCGTAGCGGACGTCCTCCCAGCCGCGGAGGGCGGAGGCGATGCCCGCACCGGTCCCGGGAGGTCCCTCCCAGGTGAACTCGGCCCGCTGCGTGCCCCGGAGGACCGGCTGCTCGATCCACTCGAAGTTCACGGCACGACCGAGAGCGCGCCCGGCTCCCCACTCGAGGTGGGGGCAGAGCGCGCGAGGGGCGGAGTGCACGAAGAGCACACCCCGAGTCTGCTGCGCCACCATGCTGTCCTCCGTCCGTCCTGGTGCGTCTTCCCCAACGACCCGGACCACGTACGACAAGTGGTGCATTCTTCGATTGTGCGGTGGACGAGCCACCACGTCAGAGTATGCATGAGGCGTCCCGCGCCGACAAGGCGGCTCGCCGCGCCCGCCCCGGGAGCGCTCGGATCCCCTGCCTATACTCGGGATCGTCCGGTGCCTCCTCGCGTCCGGGCCCACCCGAGAGGAGTCCCGTGTCGGTCCGCGACGGCCTCCTGGCACTCCTCACCCTCGGCCCGGCCTACGGTCTGCAGCTGCACTCCGAGCTTCTGGACCGCGCCGCGCATCGCCGCCGGGTGAACGTCGGTCAGATCTACTCCACCCTCGATCGCCTGCGCGAGCGCGGCCTCGTCGTCTCGGCGGGCGCGACGGAGGACGGGCTCCCCCTCCACGCACTCACCGACGAGGGCCGCGTCGAGGCCGTCGCCTGGCTCCACGGCGACGGCGCCACGGCCCAGGAGGACTGGGACGACGTGCTCGACCGCATCCTGCTCGCCTCGAGTCTCGAGGAGGCCGACCTGGAGGCCGTGCTGTCGGCGTACGCCGTGACCCTCCCCGAGGAGGAGGAGCCGCTCGACGACCACCCGCAGCGGCGCCTCGCCGCCCGCGCGATGCGGGTCCGCGACGACGCCCTCCGCGGCCTGCTCGCCGCCGCCCGGGAGGAGCTGTCCGGCGCCGACGCCGGCGCCGGAGTGCGGGGATTCGCCCTGGAGCGCCCCCGCCGCGGCCGCAGAGCGGTGTCCCGCGACGAGACAGGCGCGGGTGCCGTCGCCTAGGGTGGAGCGCATGTCCCGCACACCCCTCGGCCTCCGCGAGCCCTCGCGCGCGCGCCGACGCCTGATCGCGGCCGGTGCGGGCACCCTCCTCGTCCTCTGCGCCTCGCTGGCCTCGCCACTGACCGCCTCCGCCGCCTACGATCCGTCCGACTACCCGTCGTGGTCGGACGTCGAGTCCGCGAAGGACAGCGAGAGCGCGACCGCCGCCGAGGTCGACCGGATCACCGCGTTCCTCGCCGACCTCCGCGACCAGGCCGCCGAGCTCACCGACGCCGCGATCGCGCGGGCCTCCGAGGCCGATGCCGCCCGGACCGCGCTCGACGAGGCGAACCAGCGCGTCACCGCTCTCGAGAGCCGCGCCGACGCCGCGCGCGCCGATGCGGACGCCGCGAAGGAGCAGGCCGGCCGACTGGCCGCGCAGCTCTACCGCAGCGGCGGCACCGATGCGACGTTGAACCTCCTCGTCGGCGGCGAGCAGTCGGACGAGCTGCTCTACCGCCTCGGCACGATGAGCCAGCTCACGCTGCAGACGAGCACCCTGCAGACCGCTGCAGAGACCACCGAGAACACGGCGGGCGCCCTCGCCTCCCAGGCCGAGCAGGCCCGCTCCGAGCGCGTCGCCCTCGTCGACGCGGCGAGTGCTGCTCTCGACGCGGCCGAGTCGGCCCAGAGCGCCGCCGACGCCAAGGTCGCCGAGCAGGAGCAGTACAGCTCGACTCTCTACGCGCAGCTCGCCGATCTCAAGAACACGACCGCGGCGCTCGAGGAGCAGTACGCGACGGGTCAGCAGGAGAAGGCGGTCTTCGAGGACCAGCAGCGCCGTGCACGCGAGGCGGCCGAGGCCGAGGCCCGCCGCACGGCACCCGCCGCCGCTCCCCGCCCCGCGGCACCCGCCGCACCTGCTCCGGCTCCGGCCGCTCCCGGCGGCGGCCCGCTGCAGCTCGGCAACGACGACCCGACCGGAGCGAAGAACAGCTCGGCCGAGACCATCGCCGCGCTCAGCACCTACGCCGGCCGCACCGACGGCATGTCGCCCGCACAGGCGCAGGCCTACGCACGGTCGGTCCTCGGGAACTACGGCTGGGGCTCGGATCAGATGGACGCGTGCCTCGTCCCGCTGTGGAACGGCGAGTCCGGCTGGCGCTGGAACGCGCTGAACCGCTCCTCCGGTGCCTACGGCATCCCCCAGGCGCTGCCCGCCAGCAAGATGGCCTCCGCGGGCATGGACTACCAGACCAACGCGGCGACGCAGGTGAACTGGGGTCTCTCGTACATCAAGAGCTCGTACGGCTCGCCCTGCAGCGCCTGGGCGAAGTGGAACAGCCGCTCGCCGCACTGGTACTGAGCCCGCGCCTCACTTCGCCTCGTCGTAGGCGTCGACCACCGCGACGGTGACCGGGAAGTCGATGTCGGCTCCGCCGAACAGCGCCCGACCCGCGCGTGCCGCGGACTCCCGGACGATCTCGGCGACCCGGTCCGCCGCCTCGGCGGGCGCGTGCACGATGACCTCGTCGTGCAGGAAGTACACGAGGTGCGCGCGGTCCAGGCCCGGCCCGCCGTCGCGCAGCCGTGCGCGCAGGTCGCCCATCCAGCACAGCGCCCACTCGGCGGCCGTCCCCTGCACGACGAAGTTGCGGGTGAAGCGCCCCCAGTCGCGGGCGCGCTGCGCGCTGCGGGCGTCGGGGCTCTCGTCGTTCGGGCCCACCGCTCCGGGAGGCGAGCTGCGGCCGAGCCAGGTCGAGACGGACTCGCCGCGCTCCCCCGCCCGCGCGGCGGCCTCGACGTGCGCGATCGAGCGCGGGTAGGCGCTTGCGAGCCGGGGCAGGAGGCCGCCCGCCTTTCCGCTCGTCGCCCCGTACATGGCGCCGAGCATCGCGACCTTCGCGCGCGGGCGGTCGGGGACGACTCCGGCGTCGACGATGCCCTGGTAGAGGTCGCGGCCGCGCCCCGCTGCGGCCATCGCCGCGTCGCCGGACAGCGCTGCGAGGATCCGGGGCTCCAGCTGCGCGGCATCGGCCACGACCAGCTTCCAGCCGTCGTCGGCGACCACGGCGGCGCGGATCTGCCGAGGGAGCTGCAGCGCGCCGCCACCGGAGGTCGCCCACCGTCCGGTGACCACGCCCCCGACGACGTACTCGGGCCTGAACCGGCCCCCGTGGACCCAGGCGTCGAGCCACGCCCAGCCGTTGGCCGTGAGGAGGCGGGACAGCTTCTTGTACTCCAGGAGCGGAGGGATCGCGGGGTGCTCGATCGTGCGGAGCTCCCACGAGCGGGTCGACTCGACGGGGAGCCCGGCGCGGCGGAGCGAGCGGATGACGTCGGCCGGCGAATCGGGGTTGAGCTCGGGCGCCGCCAGCTCCTCGCGGAGGCGGTTCGCGAGGGCCTCGAGCCGGGCCGGCCGACCGCCGAACACGGGTCGCGGACCGAGCGCCTCCGTCAGCACGCGGTCGTGGACGTCCTCGCGCCACGGGAGTCCGGCCGCGGCGATCTCACGCGCGATCAGAGCTCCCACGGACTCCGCGGCCAGGAGGAGGCGCAGGCGTCCGGACTGCGGGGAGCCCGCCACCGCATCCTCCTGCAGCGCGAGCTCGACGACGGGATCCAGCGCCGCGGGGTCGACGGCGGCCTCCTCGAAGCCGAGCAGCGTGTCGGTGGCGGCGGGTGCGGCCGCCTCCGCGTCCCAGGCGTCCCGCGGAGCGCGGGCGAGGACCGAGCCGGTCGCTGCGGAGGAGCGTCGGAGGATCGCGCGGCACAGGCGCAGATCGTGGCAGCGCGAGACCGCGACCCCCGCCTCGAGCAGCCCGGGGTACCAGCGCGCCGTGTCGTCCCAGACCCAGCGCGGTCGGCCCTGCTCGCCCGCTCGGACGAACGCGGCCAGGGACGCCGGTCCGCGACCGCCGCGCTCCTCGGTCACCGCTCCGGAGTCGTCGATCGACGACGCCGTCCAGGCGCCCGAGGGGGAACCGGCGAGGACGAGGAGCATCCGGCCATTCTCCTCCGCCCCAGCAGTGTCGGCGGCGTCGGCACGGGCTCCGCTCACCGCGTGGCCGCGCCCTGGGCCGGCCGCGACGGCGGGTAGCCCGGGAAGGGCTTCTCCTGCGCCGTGGGCGGCTGGCGCTCCCAGAGCGCCTTCGCGATCGTCTCCATGTCGCGGGAGTAGCCGACGAGCGTCCGCTTCTCGGGCTCCGCGGCCCAGGTGACGGCCCTGAACCACGTCTCGCGGTACGGGCCCGTCTCGATCCGGCGCACCAGACCGATCCTGCCGGTGCGGAGCGCGTCGACCATCACCCACTCGTCGGGACCGCTGCTGCGCAGCATCTGCAGAGGACTCCACTCGATCATCGCGCCTCCAGCCGTTCGCTCGTGGGGCCGTGGCGGGCAGGACCGCCCCGGCGTACACTCGCAGACTATCGAACACACGTTCGAACGGCCAACCGTCCCGGGCACCCCCGGGCGGGTCGCCGGCAGGAGGAACGGGAGCGCGATGATGGCGGTGATCGACGAGACGGCAGTGGTCTCGACCGACGGCGAGGGCGTGCCTGTCGCGCTCGACTGGCGGGGCGGTCGCTACCGCGTCACCGACCGGCCGACGGTGTGGACGTGCACGAGCGCCTGGTGGGCGCCGCTCGAGCCGTTCCCGCCGACGTTCGGGCGGCGTCCCGTGAGCATCGGCGGCTGGCGGTTCCAGGCCACGCACGTCGAGACGGGCGGATCGTTCGTCCTCGACGTCGTCGCGTCGACGGAGCCGTGCTGGAGCGTCGTGCGGGTCTACGAGTGAGGCGCGACGCGGGACGTGCTACTTGTCGGCCGACCAGGGCGACTTCGTCATGGCGATGAGCGCGGCCGTGCCCGAGGCGAGGCCGGCGGCGGCGATAGCGGCGATGACGAGCCAGAGCACGAGTTCCATACGACGAGTCTACCGAGCGCGTCGAGTCCTCCTCCCCTCCCACTGCCATGGAATACCGTCGGAGGAATGACCGACGCCCCGACCCGCGCCAGCGTCGGGCTGCGCTCCGAGCGCGGTCCGATCCTCCTCTCGCTGATGATCTCGACGGCGCTGGTCGCTCTCGACGCCACGATCCTCGCGACGGCGGTGCCCGCGATCGTCGACGACCTCGGCGGCTTCGCGCAGTTCCCGTGGCTCTTCTCGATCTACCTGCTCGCGCAGGCCGTCTCGGTGCCCCTCTACGGCAAGCTCTCGGACGTCATCGGGCGCAAGCCGATCATGCTCATCGGCATCGGACTGTTCCTCGTCGGCTCCCTGCTGTGCGGCCTCGCCTGGAGCATGCCCGCTCTCATCGCCTTCCGCGCGCTGCAGGGGCTGGGCGCGGGCGCGATCCAGCCGATGGGCATCACCATCGCCGGCGACATCTACACGGTCGCCGAGCGGGCGAAGACGCAGGGCTACCTGGCGAGCGTCTGGGGCATCTCCTCCGTCGTGGGGCCGACCCTCGGCGGCGTGCTGTCGGATCTGGGTGCGTGGCGCGGGATCTTCCTGGTGAACATCCCGCTCTGCCTTCTCGCCGCGGTCCTCCTGATGAGGAGCTTCCGGGAGACCACGAGGGGCGAGCGCCAGCCGCTCGACGTGGCGGGGGCCGTGGTCCTGGCCGTCGGCACCGCTCTGCTGATCCTGGGGCTGCTCGAAGGCGGGACGGCGTGGCCGTGGCTCTCGCCCGCGGGGATCGGGGTGTTCGCGCTCTCGGCGCTCGCCTTCGCCGGCTTCGTCGCGATCGAGCGCCGGGCCGCAGCCCCGGTGCTCCCGCTGTGGGTGCTCAGTCGACGCCTCCTGCTCACGACGAGTCTCGTCTCGGCTGCCGTGGGCGCCATCACGCTCGGCGTCACCTCCTACTTCCCCACCTTCGCGCAGGGCGTGCTCGGCAGCTCGGCTCTCGGCGCCGGGTTCGCCGTCGCCGCCATGACCCTCGGCTGGCCGGTCGCCGCGAGCCTGTCCGGGCGCCTGTACCTGCGCATCGGATTCCGCAGCACGGGCCTCATCGGAGCGCTGCTCGTCGTCGTGGGCAGCGCGCTCACGGTCCTGCTCGGCCCCGGCTCGACCCTCTGGGAGATCGCGGGGTACTGCGTCCTCATCGGAGCGGGGATGGGACTCGTCGCCACTCCGACCCTCATCCGCGCGCAGTCCAGCGTCGAGTGGAACGAGCGCGGAGTGGTCTCGTCGACCAACTTCTTCGCCCGCAACATCGGCAGTGCCGTCGCCGTCGCGGTCTTCGGCGCCATCGTCAACTCCGCCACCGGAGGCGGCACCCCTGCGCCGGAGGATCTCGCCGCCGGTACGCGGTTCGTCTGCATCGCCCTCGCCGTCGTGGCGGTCGGGATGCTCGTCGCCGTCGCCGCCATGCCGAAGGAGGGGCGGCCCGCCGCCGACTGACCTCCGCTCAGTCGCGGGTGCGGTCGGAGGCCGCGGCCACCGCGCGTCGGGACGCCGCGATCCGCTGCAGACGCTCCAGGCGGGAGCGGCGGACCCGGTGGGTCCAGCGCAGGACGGGCGCACCGAGGCCGGGGTGCCGGCGCAGCGTGTGCATCGCGCGGTCGAGCCGGCGGACCATGTCCCCGGCGGTGCCGAAGGGCCGCGCCGAGATGCCGACCTCGAGGTGGCGGTCGAGCACGATCCGGTGCCGCACTCCGAGATGCACGCTGATCTCGACGTCGTCGTGCACGTACGCGTCGTCGCGGTGCATCTCCTCCGCGATCTCCTGCCAGGCGGAGCGGCGCAGCGCGCAGTTGGACCCGAACAGCGGCCAGTTCGCGAGGGCGGAGCCCATCAGGGCGAAGTAGGCGTCCATGTAGAGGATGCGTGCGAGCAGACGCGGCAGCGGCGCGAGCTCGACGAAGCGCCCTGGCCCGGTCACCGCTCCCACGGCGGGATCGGCGAAGTGGCCGGCGAGGCGGGCGATCCAGTCCGGCCCGGGCTGCGAATCGGCGTCGAGTCGCGCCAGGACGTCGCCCTGGGCGACGTCGAACCCGAAGGCCGTGCTCGCCGGGATCCCGCTCCCCTCGTGCACGACGACGCGCGCACCGTGCGCCAGCGCGACGTCGGCGCTGTCGTCGGTGCTGCCGTCGTCGACGACGACCACCTCGAGGGGGGCGAGCGTCTGCTCGTCGAGAAGGGCGAGCAGTCGCTCGAGGTGTCGGGCGTCGTCCTTCACGGGGACGACGACCGAGATGCGCCGGTGATCCATCCGCCCAGTCAACGCGATCGGGACCGTGGACGGGTCCCTCCCACGCCGGTCGGTGCTCCCGCGCTCCCTGTCAAGGCGGTCCCGGGACCGCCGCCGGGATGCTCGGATCGGTGGGGACGGACCTCGATGAGCACTCAGGAGACGACATGACCCACGGATCCCGTGACTTCCAGCCCACTCGCGCCCTCGTGACCGCGTCCGACTCGGGGATCGGGAAGGCGACGGCGGTCGCCCTCGCCCGGGCGGGCATGGACGTCGGCATCACCTGGCACAGCGATCAGGAGGGCGCCCAGGCCACCGCCGAGGAGGTCCGCTCGCTCGGGCGGAGGGCCGAGATCGCCCGACTGGACGCGACCGACCTGGAAAGCGCCGGCGACGTGATCGACGATCTCGCCCGGCGCCTTGGCGGGCTCGACGTCTTCGTGAACAACGCGGGCGGTGGCGGCGGCGAGACCTTCCTCGAGCAGAGCCTGGACAGCTGGCGGCGGACGGTCGCGCTGAACCTCGACGGCGCTTTCGTCTGCCTGCAGCGGGCCGCCCGCCTGATGGTGGAGGGCGGCAGCGGCGGCCGGCTCATCGCTGTGACGAGCGTCCACGAGCACCAGCCGCGGGTCGGCGCCGGATCCTACGTCGCCGCCAAGCACGGCCTCGGCGGGCTGTTGAAGGTCGCGGCGCTCGAACTCGGACGGCACGGCATCACCGTGAACGCCGTCGCGCCCGGGGAGATCGCGACCCCGATGAACGACGCCGACGACGTGGATCCGTTCACGATCGACCGCCCGGGCATCCCGCTCGGCCGCCCGGGGGACGCCCGGGAAGTCGCGGAGGTCATCGCGTTCCTCGCGTCCCCCGGCGCGGCCTACGTGACCGGCTCGTCGTACGTCGTCGACGGCGGGATGCTGCAGATGGGTCCGCAGGCCGGCTCCCACCTCCTGCAGGACGACTGGCGCGACGCCTGAGCCGCTCTCCCGCGGCGCTCCCCCGACCGGTATTCTCGAAGAGGTGCTCCGGTGGGCGGAGCGCCGTGCTCAGGATGTAGGTGACGCGCGTGTGGTTCCGCCGTCGACGCAGGCTGAAGATGCGGCCCTACGATCCCGACGAGAACCCCGCCCGTGACCCCGTCTCGGTCGAGGAGGCCACGGAGGAGGGCCTGATGCTCGCGGAGTACGCGAGCCGGATGGCCGTCAAGAACCGGGTCCTGATGGACGGCCTCACCGCCGACGTCCCCTTCGACGTGGGTCACTACTCCCGCGCCGCGGCCGTCGAGCTGCGGAAGCTCGCCGACGAGTCCGAAGCGGCGGCGAAGCGGCTGCGCACCATCGCCGCCGATGTCACCTTCGTCGACGGCCGCTCCGATCACGTGCACGACTACCGCTCCGCCGACGTCGACAACCTCGATCACCGGGAGCGGCTGTCGCTGGCCGTCGCCGAGACGCTCCGCAGCCGCGCGGAGGACAGGGCGTACCTGGCCGCGCTCGTCGACGACGCCCGTCAGGACGCGTGGCGCGAGCTGTCGCAGTCGATCGAGGAGACGCTCGATCGCGCCCCGCGGATCGACCCGACCGCGGACGACTACCGTCGCGACCGCTCGGTGCGGATGGCGCTCGTCGTCGTCGACGACCTGGCGAAGCTCGCCCAGGATCGCGGCGTCGACCTCGAGGGCTGACTCCGCCGTCGGGCCGGTGGTCAGGCCCAGCCGGCGCGGAAGGACTCCGTCGCCTCGGTGGACTTCTCGCGCACCCCGTCGAGCAGCTGCTCCATCGACCCGCTCCGGAGGAACGCGAGGCGGTCGAACTCCGTCACCGGGGCGACTCCGGCGAGCTGCCACGCGTGCGCGGCCGGGTCCTCCGCCAGCTCGACGACGGCTCCGTAGCGCTGCTCGACGAACTCGCTCGCCACGGCGAGGGAGGTGCGGACCGCCGACTCGGCCGTCGCCAGCGACTCGTCGAGCCTCGGCTCCCACTCGAGATCGGGGAGGTAGCGGACCTCGGCGCGGGGATAGGGATCGTCCTCGTACCA
This sequence comes from Rathayibacter sp. SD072, assembly GCF_017355185.1. Taxonomy (GTDB): domain Bacteria; phylum Actinomycetota; class Actinomycetes; order Actinomycetales; family Microbacteriaceae; genus Rathayibacter. The sequence continues at coordinate 86,082 of NZ_JADILJ010000001.1, forward strand.
GCGGACGACCTCGAAGCGCTGCTCGCCGACCGAGTCGAGAGTGACGAACGACTCCGCGCCGTCGATGTTCAGGATGCGCGCCACGGTGCCGACGGCGAAGCGCTGATCGCCGCCGCCCACCTCCTGACCGCGCTCGATCAGGACCACGCCGAACGACGGATTCTCGTCCTCGAGGATGTCGCCGAGCATCCGCAGGTACCGCGGCTCGAAGAGCCGGAGCGGGAGCGGCATGTGCGGCAGGAGCACGGAGCCGAGCGGGAACATCGGGAGGTCAGGCACGAGAACAGCGAATCACGAACCGCTCCGAGCGGCCAGTACGGGCGCGCGGACGGCGGACGTGCTAGCGATCACGACGAGGCGATCGGAGGGGTGCCGAGGACGGTCGCGACGAGCTCCTCCGCGTCCGCCAGGTAGCCGCCGAGAGCGGCCTCATCGCGCAGGGCGGCGAGCTCGTCGACCGTCGGTGATGAGAAGACGCGGTCGACCGGGTCCCGGAGGAGGATCCCGCCGCGGGCGAGCGCCACCGCCGTGTCGTCGTCGAGCAGCCAGGCGTTGACCCCCGCCGTCTCGACCACGGCGTCGACCGTGCGACGCCGGCGCCCGCTCCTGCGGACGGTCTCGTGCGTCGCGGAGCGGACCGGGAGCGGCACCACCGACAGTTCGCCCCGGTTCACGGCGCGGGTGACCGCGTCGGACAGGGCACCCCTCCCCATCTCGTGCAGCGTCCTCGCGAGCTCGATGCGATCCACCGGTGTCCTCCGTCGTCCGTCCGGACCTCGAGGACGAGTCGGACACGGGGCCCTCTCGCCCGCCGCGGTCCTCCTGCAGTGCGGGCGAACGCTCCGTCGCATCCTCCACCAGGGTAGGCAGGTCGCGCGGGGATCCGCGCCCCCCGTCCGCGCCGTCCCCTCCGGACGGCACGAGCACCTCCCGTTAACCGCAGTGGTGCATCATCCTCTGGTGCCTGCTGACGTGAACCTCGACGAGATCGCCTCCGAAGTATCGGCGCGCCTGCGCGCGCGCTTCCCGGACCACTCCGCGGACGAGGTGGAGTCGACGGTCCGCGCCGAGCTCGACGCCCTCGCCGACCGCCCGGTCCGCGACTACCTCTCGGTGCTCACCGAGCGCGCGGCGAAGTCGCGGCTGAAGAAGTCGCCCTCCGCCTGACGGAGCTCCACTGGGCGGAAGTCGTCGTACTCGACGTCGAGTACGACGACTTCTGCGCACCCGATTTCTCGGACTCTCTCCCAGGCAGCGTCGTCTCCTGAGCGCCGGCGCGCGAAGCGCCCCTCACCGTCCGCTGAGCGGTCGGTGGGAGGCGCTTCGTCGTTCGCGATGGGTGGGCGGCGGCTGCGGTCAACCGCGCGGTTCTACTGGCTACCGGGTTCGACCGACGGTCGGAGCGGCGCCGAAACGGTCATCGGATCGGACCGGGATGCTGCCGACGGGGTCAGGCGTCGAGCTCGTTGATGCTCTCGCACGTGGACGAGCAGAACAGGCTCATCACCCGCGCCCTGCCGCTGGCGCACGTCATGCAGCTGCGGGTGGTGAAAATCGAACGGAGAATCGTGTCCATGGTGGGTCCTCAAGCTGCGTCGTCGTTGTCGCGGTCGTGGCGAGCGTCCTGTTCCCGCTCGCCGTTCGGGGTTGTGCAGGTACGACGCTAGATGCTCGCCAGCCCGTTCGAGCGTTCACGAGGCATCTCTCCACGTCACGACCCCGCACCGGGGGGCGTGCAGGTCGTCTTCTGTACGCGGTCGCAGAGTGAAGACGCGAGTGGAGTTCTCGAGCATCCGCAGCCGGCGAAGAAGAGGTAGCTTTTACCGCGGCTTCAATGCCCGGTCACCAAGCCCCACCATGCCTCCTTCGTAGCGGCGTAGCTACACAATCCAGTTCACATTCCGCCCTGGACGCGGAGGTAATCCTGAGTCCTACGACCACCGAGCACTTATGGCAGGAGACGCACGCCGAGCTGCGCGATGCTGACTCGAGGCGGTTGGCGCATAGGGTTCCATGCGAGCAATTGCGACAGCGGCCGGAATCTTGGCGGGCACCATTCGGCGCTCGAAGCCTGGCGACTGACACAACGACAGAGGCCCCGCGCTACTCCTTTCGGAGCGGCGCCGGGGCCTCTTCTGCGTGAGCGCTACTGGGGCGTACCGTTACAGGACACAACTGCGAACGGACCCGTCGAGGTCTGCTCCGCGAGCACCGCACCGTCGTAGGTGATCTTGCAGCTGATTGTCGTCGAGTCCTGCGACGCCTGCGCGACGAGCGAGAAGCTGGAGAAGTCGAACGCACCGTTCGCCTCGACGTCGATCTCTTTCGTGAACGGCACCGCCGCCTCCGTTGCGGACTCCTGGCCGGACTGGCCGTTCGCGTAGGTGAGGTAGGTGATATTGCCTGCCGTGGCCGCGTCCGACGTGACTTCGTACTGCAGCTTCACAGTTCCGGCGGCCGCTTCGGCCGGTGCGGACTCCTCGGTGCTGGGGGCGGTCTCTGCGGGAGTGGTCGCCTCCGGGAGGGGCGCAGCGGTCGATGTCTCGATCGCGTCGCTGATGCCCTGCGCAACGCCTGCAACAGACGCGATCGATACGACGGTGCCGACGATGATCGCAAGGATGCCGAGCGCGAGGCCGATCCATGCGAACAGGCGCTTGCGGTGCTTCACGACGAGGCCGGCGATGCCGAGGCCAATCGCCACAAGGGCGGGAAGCCAGGCGATGAAACTGAGGAACGGGATGACACCGAACAGGAAGGCGACGGCGCCGACGATGAGGGCAGCCAGGCCGAGACCGTTGCTCCTCTTCGTGGCGGGGGTTGCTGTGGATGCGGGGACGCTCATGGTTCTCCTTGGTGAGGTGCAGGTCGTGCTGAGCGTAGTGGGACAAACGTCGCGCAGACGAACGCTATCGTGGCCGGGAGCGCTCCTGGACAGCGTCTTGACGCCCTCGAATCTCTACCCCTGCTGAGCCGGTCTTCCCACGCCGCTCGTTTACCGCGCCGTATCGGCCGGTCCGGTCCGCGCCGACGTAGGACCGGTTTTCTGACGGGGTTCTTCACCTGTACTGATTGAAGGCATGTCGGTGGCGGGATCTAAGGTCATCCGCCCAGCCCAATATTGAACGCGGCTGGATCCGTTACGTCGACTACCAGGAGCTGCCGGGCTACGTCTGCGTGAACGGTTACGGGATGCTCGACGGCGGCGGGAACACTCTGCCGGATTCGGCGCGCATCCTCTTCGACAAAAGTGCCAGAGAAACGCCCACGATCCTCCGCTATGGAGCGAGCCGGGGGCGTTTCGCTGCTGTCTCGTGAGGGCTAGTCGGAACGCCCTGTCACCGCGACGTCGCCGGCCTCAGCGAGAACGTTCGGCAGCGTCACGCTCGCTCCGAAGACCGTCGTGTACGTCTGAACTCCGACAGACGCCGCGACGAAGGAAATGATGTCGTCTTCAAGCAAACGCGTGCCCGGAGTGCCGACGATCGAAACGAGGATCGTGTCCTCCCAAAAAATCGTCGAGTAGCCCGGGTCCTTTGTCATGTTGACTCGGTAGGTTCCCGAGCCGGCATCCTGAATGATTTCGCCCTCGAAGCGGTAGTAGTTCCCTGCGATGCTGTTGCCCGCACGCGAGAGGTCCTCGAACGAGATCGCTTGAGCTCCTGCCTTGGCGGCTGCCGTTTCGGCCGCCCTTTTCTCGGCCGCAATTCGCGCCGCCTCTGCCGCTGCCGCTGCCGCTGCCTCCGCCACACGAGCCGATTGAATTGATGCGCTCTCCTCTACAGCCTCCCGCGCTTCGTCGAGCCGGGACGTGGCGTCCTGCACCGAACCGCGAGCCCCTTTCAAATCGTCTGTTGCTGTAATTACGTCCTCGCGGCTCAGCTCGTCTGGCTCGATCTCGTCTGTCTCGAGCGCTTCTAACTGCGCCTTCGCCGATTCAGCCTCCACCGTCAGGTCTGCGAGCACGGCCGCGTCAGCAACATCGTCGCTGCCTGTTGTGAGAGCCAGTGTTTCCGCGCTGTTGATCGCGTTGCGCAGGCTCGACAGAGCTCCTTCGTGTGAGACCTGCACCGCGGTGTAGGAAGCCACCGCTTCCGCCTTCGCTTCCTCCTGAGCCCGGATCGTGTTGACGACGACGATCGAACCCACGACAAGCAGGACGATCGCGAGTAGGGCGCTCCCCGAGATGACGAGAGTGCGGCGGTTGCTTCGCGGGCGCCCCGGCTTCTGCGGTTCTACCTGTGCGGCCTCACCAGTCGGATCGGGTGTCGGGTCAGTACTCACGGAACTCCTAGGACGTCCACAACGGCAACTTCTGGCGCGAGCATATCCACGACACGTGTCGGTGGTCGACCGCAGTATGCGCGGATGGTGACGAAGTGCGACCCGAACCACCCGCACCACCCCAACGGCTACTTCGGCTTCGCCGTCGAGGCGTACCGCGACAACGGGTGTGAGGCGCCGTGGCTGCTCACGTGGAGAGACGGCGCGGTGATGACCAACTTGGAGACGGGCAGGTACAGGTACTACTCCGAGCTCAACGCAGGCAAAATGCGCGGCCGGGGCGGACGTCGCCACTGATGCTCATCCACTTGACCGTCGCCGACCTCGCCGCCGAGCTACAGATCGGCGAGGGCACCCTCTACCAGCTGCGCAACCGTAACCCGGATGCGCTCCCACCGGCCTTCAAGGTCGAGAAGTACCTACGCTGGCGTCGTGAGGACGTCGACACGTCGATCCTCGAGCAGGTCGAGCACGATCATTTCCGACGGGCAAACCATGGGAAGACGAGGATCTGAGGCGGGAAAACCGCCGCAGTCCCTGTCCGCAGTAGGGCGTACGGGACTTGAACCCGTGACCGACGGATTATGAGTCCGCTGCTCTGACCGGCTGAGCTAACGCCCCGCGGACCCCGCCGGCGGGAGAGCCGTCAGGCTCGGCCAGCCGTGGCGGAGGCTGCGTCGATGGTCGGATCGGCCACCGGCTCCCCACGATACAGGCTCTCGAATGTGCTGATCGTGCGGTTGATGTCGTGCGCGGCGACGATGCGGAGGGACGCCCGCTTCATCTCCTCGAGGCGCTCCGGGCTCGACGACAGGACGTCGGTGAGGCGGTCGGCCAGGGCCTGGGCGTTGCCGGGCTCGAAGAGGTGGCCGTTCTCGCCCTCGTGCACGAGGTGCGGGAGCGCCATCGCGTCGGCGGCGACCACGGGGAGGGCCGAGGCCATCGCCTCCATCGTCGCGATGCTCTGCAGCTCGGCGATCGAGGGCATGGCGAAGACGGTCGCCCGCGAGTACGCCTGCTTGAGCTCGTCGTCCGAGACGTAGCCGGTGAAGCGGACGCGGTCGGCGATGCCGAGGCTCGTGGCCAGCTGCTGCAGGTTGCGCAGCTGGTCGCCGCCGCCGACGATCTCGAGCTGCGCGTCGAGCGACTCGTCGAGGAGGGAGACGGCGCGCAGCAGGACGTCGATGTGCTTCTCGCCGGTCACCCGGCCGACGAAGAGGATGCGGTTGGCCGTGCGCGGGGTGAAGTCGGGGGTGTAGTTGTCGGCGTCGATGCCGCACGAGATGGCGTGCACTCCGCGCAGGCCCGTGTACTGCTCGAGGAACTGCGCAGCCTTGCGGGTCGGAGTGGTGACCGCCTCGGCGCGGCCGAAGGTGCGGCGGGCTGCACGCCACGCCATCTGCACGGCCTTGGCCTGCACGGCCTTGGGCAGCAGCGTGAACTCGAGCATGTTCTCGGGCATGAAGTGGTTCGTGCCGATGATGCGGATGCCGCGCTCGGCCGCCTCGATGCCGAGGCCGCGGCCGACGATGATGTGCGACTGGAAGTGCACGACGTCGGGCTTCACCTCGTCGAGGATCCGTGCGCTGTTCTGCCGGATGCGCCACGGCATGGCGAAGCGCATCCAGTCGTGCGGGAACCAGCGCCAGCTGTAGAGGCGGTGCACGATCATCCGCTGGCCCTCGTGGGTCTCGAAGCGCGTGCCCCTCCAGCCGTCGGCCGACGGTGCGACGACGTGCACCACGTGACCGCGCTGCACGAGTCCGGCGGCGAGGCGCTCGGCGAACTTCGCCGCTCCGTTCACGTTGGGCGCGAACGTGTCGCAGCCGATGACCACGGTGAGCGGCCGCGCTGCGTCGCCGGTCGGCTCCGGGAGCGACGGGGAGGGATCGTCGGAGGCGGGAGCCGACTCGCGGCTCCGGGGCGACTCCGGTCGTGACGCGTCGCGGGGGTCTGACACGGGGGTGGTTCCTAACGGTGTCGTGCCGGTCGTGACGGTGAGGAGACGATCGGCGTGTGGTCGGTCGGTTTCGGAGCACCTCGGCGCGCCCTCATTGTAGACAGCGGTGCCCGCGGATCCGCGGATTGGCGACCCGCGTCGCCCGGGCTCAGCGGGCCTGGGGGTGGTGCTTGGCGAGCAGGAGGACGCCCCAGATGGCGACGGCTCCGGCGAGCACGAACAGCGGGATCGCCCACGGAGCGGCGTACTGCGCCTCCCCGAGCACGACGATGCCGATCGCCACGGCGACCAGCGGGTCGATCACGGTGAGCCCCGCGACGACGAGGTCCGGCGGGCCGGACGAGTAGGCGTTCTGCACGAAGTACCCGCCGAGTGCGGTGGCCGCCAGCAGGGCCACGATGCAGACCACCGTCAGCGGGTCGAACTCGCCGAACTTGATCCGGTTGAGGACGACCTTCGCGAGGGTCGCGACGAAGCCGTAGACCACTCCGGCGCCGAGGATGTAGAAGATCGCGCGCGCCTTGCGGCGGAAGATCCAGAAGGCGAGGACGAAGATCACCAGGACGATCGCGAGGATCACGAGGATCGTCACCAGCTGGGGAGTCCGGATGGATCTGTCGACCGCATTGAAGGCTGCCACGAGGACGAAGGTGCCCACTCCCGCCACGCACAGCACGATCGCACGGACGGACGCCCTGTTCAGGCGGACCTTGCTCACGCGCGCGTTCACCACGGCGGTGATGACCAGCGCGACGGCGCCGAGCGGCTGCACCACGATGAGCGGCGAGAAGCCCAGGCTCGTGAGCTGGAAGACGATGGCGAGGGCCAGCATCAGCGTGCCCGCGACCCAGGAGGGCCGGGACAGCAGGGCGAACAGCTGACCGCCGTTGAGCCCGGACGACTTGGCGCCGCCCGAGAAGCGCTCGACCTTGACGACTCCGCGGTGCTGGAACTGGGCCCCCAGAGAGAGGAAGACCGCGCCCACGAGGGCGATCGGGATGCCGATGAACTGTGCCGGGTCGAGCGTGAACTGCTCGGTCAACTCGGACAGATCTGTGGACATGCGCTCGACCCTACCCACAATCCCCCGGCGGGCCGTCCGGCGCACGGGTGAGGGCGGAAGACCAGCGGATGACACCCGGACGGGCCCCGCGGGGCCCCGCGATACCCTGGTGCTCATGGCCGTCCTCCCCATCCTCATCGCCGGCGACCCCGTCCTGCACTCCCCCGCCGCCCCCGTCACCGTCTTCGACGACTCGCTCCGCACGCTCGTCGCGGACATGTTCGAGACGATGGACACGGCGCCCGGGGTCGGCCTCGCCGGCCCCCAGGTCGGAGTCGCGCTCCGCCTCTTCGTCTACGACTACGCCGCCGACGACGGCACCCCGCGCCGCGGAGTGGCGATCAATCCCGAGCTCTTCGTCTCACCCGTGCCGCTCGGCGAGGCGGACGAGGACACGGAGTCGGAGGGGTGCCTGTCGTTCCCGGGCGAGCGCTTCCCGCTGCGCCGCTCCGACAAGGCGATCCTCCGGGCGGTCGACCTCGAGGGGACGCCCTTCGAGATCGAGGCGGAGGGCTGGTTCGCGCGAGTCTTCCAGCACGAGTTCGACCACCTCGACGGCATCCTCTACACGGACCGCCTCGAGCACGACTACCGCAAGCCCGTGGCGAAGGTCACCCGCAAGCGGGGCTGGGGCGTTCCCGGCACGTCATGGATGCCGGGTGTCGACGACCTCGAGGGCTGATCGCGCTCAGGTGAGGTCCACCCCGTGCACGCCGTTGTGGTGGCGCAGCGCGGGGAAGGAGGCGGTGACCGAGCGGCCCACGCCCGGCGTCCGCTTCTCGACGACGTCGCCGCCGAAGAGCGCGGCGCGCTGACGGAGCTCTCCGAGCGCCCGGCTGTCGATCCGCTCGGTCAGCGCGTGCAGGTCGGCGTCGACGGCGCTCGCGTCGGACTGGGCGGCGCCGTGCCGCTCGCGGTCGTCGTCGACCTCGACGCGCAGGCCCGTGGACGTCCAGCGGGAGCTGATGCGGACCTCGGTCCCGGAGCCACCGGTGGCGAGCGCCTCGTCGAAGGCGTACTCGAGGACCCTGAGCACCGCCACCTCCGCTCCGTCCTGCAGCGGGAACGACTCTCCGAACGTCTCCTCGTGGACCGCGAGTCCGCGGTCCCGGGCGAGGGAGACGAGAGTCTCCGCGCCGTGCGCGGAGGGGAGCTCGACCGGGTCGACCGCGGCGACGCTCGCGATCCGGCGCAGCTGGGCGAGCGAGGACTCCGCCGCGCGCACGGCCCTGACCGCCGAGCGCTCGGCCGCCGCGGGGTCGCGCTCGATCGTCAGGCGCACGCTCTCGGCCTCCTCGACGACGCGGGCGGCACTGCGCACCGCGAGCTGCTCGAGCTCGCCCACGATCCGCAGGCGCGCCTCCTGTTCGCCGACGGTCATCTCGAGGCGCACGACGCGCTCGGCCTCGCGAGCGTGCCGCTCGCGCAGCTCCTTCTCGGCGGTGACGGAGCGGCGCCACAGGACGATCGCGCCGACGGCGGCGATCAGGGCGAGGACGAGGACGACTTCGAGCACGACGGCCTCCGGAGCGGGGTGACGGGGATCGGCGCAGGGGACGCCGGAGAGCGATGGTACCCGCGAGCGGGGGGTGCCCGCTGAGCCGGCGACGGGGCTTGCGCTCAGCGCCCGGTCGCCCGGACCGATCGCGTCACGGTGAACTTGCCGTCGCGCGCGAGGACCGAGGTGGCGCCCACCGACCGGCGCAGCTCGGCGGGGTGGGCGAGATGGGAGTTGAAGACGGTCCAGAGCTCGCCGCCCGGTCGGAGGAGGCGTCCGGCCGCGCGGATCATGCGGCGTGCGACCAGGTCGGTGACCGCTCCGTCCGAGTGGAACGGCGGATTGCAGACGACCACGTCGACCGAGCCCGCATCGAGCGTGGAGGCGTTGTCGTCGCGGAGGACACGGACGCGCAGTCCGTTCGCCTCGGCGGTGGCGCGGGCCGACTCCGTCGCCGCGCGGGACGTGTCGGTGGCGACGACGTCGAGGTCGGGGCGCGATCGGGCGAGCACAGAGGCCAGGATGCCGGTGCCGCAGCCGAGATCGACGGCAGTGCCTCCCGGGAGGGCCGCGGTGTCGAGGGCGGCGAGGAGGGCGCGGGTGCCGATGTCGAGCCGGGCGCCCGCGAATGCTCCGGCGACGGCGACGACCTCCAGGTCGAGCTCGTCGAGCCGACGGCGCTGCATTGCAGGAGCGGGCGGCTGCACGGCGTGCGCGGCGCTCGCGAGCAGCGCCCGCGACTTCTGACGCGCGAGACTCACGTCGATCCGCTCGTAGCGCGTGCGCAGCACCTCGTTCATGCCGTGCGTCATGTGCTTGATGCGGCCCGCTGCGATCAGGGGCGCGGAGGGAGCGGAGAGCGCGGTGCCGGCGGCGATCGCCGCGAGCGCGTCGAGCGAGCGCGGCAGGCGGAGGAGGACGGCGTCGCTCCCGCGCACCGCGTCGGCGACCGAGTCGACGACGGTGAACGGGGCGAGCTCGATGCCGGCCTCGCGGACGATCCGGGCGTTCTCGTCGAGCGCCCGCTCGGCGGTGACGGAGTCCTGCACGCTGCGGACCGCGATCCCCTCGGCGGCCAGGGAGAGCGTCAGCGCTCCGTAGGCGTCCTGCACGACGGCGACCTGCGAGCTCTGCTCCAGGAGCCCGAGGAGGAGCCGGTCGGTCGCGTCGACGGCGACGAGGGACGGCGCCTCGACGTCGGGCCGGCGACGCAGGAGGCCGAGGACGTCCTCGCGCATCGCGCCTCCGATCGGCGACGGGACACCCGCCGCCGGAGCGCGGGACGACCCACCAGGGCAAAAAGAAAGGACCTGAGAGTGGAGTCCCAGGCCCTTCGCTCCCCGACTTGGACTCGAACCAAGAACCTACCGGTTAACAGCCGATTGCTCTGCCAATTGAGCTATCGAGGATCATCCGACCACCCGGAGGCGATCAGCGCACGTCTACTTTAGCAAACTCTGCGTGAAGACCAAATCGAGAGGAGCGGAGGTCAGTAGCCCGCCTCCGGGTCGACCGATCCCAGCAGGTCCTCCCCCGCGGCGAACGCCGCCACGTTGGCGCGGACGCGCTCCGCGAGCAGCGGAGCGGTCATCTCCGGGGTGTCGGCGGTGTGCGGGGTGATCAGGCAGCGCGGCTCGGTCCAGAGCGGGTGCCCGTCCGGCAGCGGCTCCGGATCGGTCACGTCGAGGGCTGCGCCGGCGAGACGTCCCTCGGCCAGCGCGGCGACGAGGGCGTCGGTGTCGACCAGCGTGCCCCGGGCGATGTTGACGAGGACGGCGCGGGCCGGCAGCCGCGAGAGCAGCTCGGCATCGACGAGACGCCTCGTCCCGGTCGTGGCGGCGGCGGCGAGCACCAGCACGTCGGCCTCGGCCGCGACCTCGGCCAGGCGGTCCGCGGTCACGGTCCGCTCCGCACCGGGCATCGGCTCGGGGCTGCGTCGCACGACGCTCACGCGGGCGTCGAACACCGAGAGGAGCCGCAGGAGCTCCGTGGCGATGCCGCCCGCTCCGACGACGACGACCCGGGCCCGGTGGAGCGTCGTGGCGTGCTTCGCGCCCCACGACTCCGCCCGCGCCCGTTCCGGCAGGGAGCGCAGCAGCGCGAGCGTCAGCGCGAGGGCGTGCTCGGCCACCGGCTCGGAGTAGGCGCCCTTCGCACTCGTCCAGGCGAGTCCCGGCCGCGCGGCGCGCTGCAGCACCTCCGAGAAGGCGTCGACCCCCGCCCACGGCAGCTGCACCCAGCGGATCGTCGGGTGCTCGGCGAGCACGTCCTCGAGTTCCTGCGTGCGCCCGTACGAGAGCCAGAGGAGCGCGTCGGGGGCGTCGTCCAGGTCGACGAGGCGTCCGCCACCCTCCCGGATCGCGCGGGTGAAGACGTCCTTGGAGCGCGGCAGGACCGCGACGCGCGGCGCGGTCACAGGACCTCCTCGGCCGGAGCGACGCGCTGGGCGCGGGTGGCGTCGAAGCGCTCGTACTCGGCGAAGGCGGCGCCGAGCTCCTGCACGTACGGGTGGCGCGACTCGGTCAGCACCTCCAGCAGCCGGCCGTAGGCGACCACCTCCCCGCCGACGAGGACCGCGATGCGGTCGGTCGCCCGACTGAGGACGTCGATGTCGTGGCTCACCACGACCGCCGCGAAGTCCTCCTGGCGGCGCAGATCGGCGAGCAGGTCGACGATCGACTCCCGGACCGTCGCGTCGATGCCCGAGGTGGGCTCGTCGGCGACGAGCACCCTGGGTCCGAGGACGAGTGCCCGCGCGATCGCGACGCGCTGCCGCTGCCCGCTCGAGAGCTCGTACGGGAAGCGGTCGAGCAGGAACAGGGGCAGATGCACCGAATCGAGCAGTGTGGCCACGCGCACCGCGGCGCTCTTGGGGTCGTAGCGGCGATCGCGGAGGTAGATCGGCTCGGCGATCAGCTCGGACACGGTCAGCTCGGGGCGGAGAGTCGCTCCGGCGTCCTGCGCCAGGTAGGCCACGTCGAACGTGAAGCGCTTGACCTCGCGGGCGGGCAGGTGGCGCAGGCCGTGACCGGCTACGGTCGCGTCGCCGCCGGTGATGACCGGGCGCGCGCGGTCGCCGTCGCTGCCGAGCCCGTCGCCGCCCAGCACGCGGGCGAGCGTCGACTTGCCCGAGCCGCTGCCACCGAGGATCCCGAGCACCTCCCCCGGCTCCACCCGGAGGCTGATGCCGCGCAGGGCCGTCCAGCGCCGGCTGATGCCGCGGGGCGGGTACTCGACGCTGAGATCGTCGACGACGATCGGCGCGGCCGGGGTGCTCACGCGTCGCGCTCCGCCCGCGTGATGCTGCGCAGGAGCTCGCGGCGCTCGGCCTGCTCGGCCGGATCCGGAACGGGCAGCGAGGCGAGCAGGCGCTGCGTGTACGGGTGCTTCGGCGCCGAGAGGACCTCCTCGCCCGTGCCCTCCTCGACGAGCTCGCCACGGTAGAGCACGGCGATCCGGTCCGCGAGCAGATCGACGACCGCGAGATCATGGCTGATGAAGAGCGAGGCGAAGCCGAACTCCCGCTGCAGCTCCGAGAACAGCTCGAGCACGCGCGCCTGGACCGAGACGTCGAGCGCCGAGGTGGGCTCGTCGGCGATCAGCAGCTTGGGCTGCAGCGCCAGCGCCCGTGCGAGGCTCGCGCGCTGGCGCTGGCCGCCCGAGAGCTCGTGCGGATACCGGTCGCCGTACGACTTCGGCAGCTGCACGGCCTCGAGGAGCTCGTCGACGCGGGTCCTGGCCGACCCCGCGTCGGGGAACCTGCGGTGCACGACGAGCGGCTCGGCGACGCACTCGGCGATGGTGAGCAGCGGGTTGAAGCTCGACGCCGGGTCCTGGAAGACGAAGCCGATGTCACCCCGCACCGGGCGGAAGGAGCGCTCGCGGATGCCGCGCATCTCCTTGCCGAGCACGCGCAGGGATCCGCCGGTCACCGTCGTCAGGCCGGCGATCGCCCGCCCGATCGTCGTCTTGCCCGAACCGCTCTCGCCGACGAGTCCGAGGACCTCGCCGGCGCGGATGCGGAACGAGACGCCGTCGACCGCGACGAAGCCGGCGCGGCCCAGGCGGCCCGGGTACTGGATCCGCAGGTCGTCGGCCTCGACCAGGACCTCGGCCTGGGGCCGGCTCGCGCGCTCGATGGCGCGGTCCTTCGCGCGAGCGACGCCCTGGCCCACGTGCGGCACGGCGGCGAGCAGCTTCTTCGTGTAGTCGGCCTTCGGCGAGGCGAAGAGCTCGGCCACGGGCGCCTCCTCGACCAGCTCGCCCTGGTACATCACCGCGACGCGGTCGGCGAGATCGGCGACCACGCCCATGTTGTGGGTGATCAGCACGATGGAGGTGCCGAAATCGTCGCGGCAGCGGCGGAGGAGATCGAGGATCTCGGCCTGCACCGTGACGTCCAGCGCCGTCGTCGGCTCGTCGGCGACGATGAGGCCGGGATCGAGCACGAGTGCCATCGCGATGACGACGCGCTGCTTCTGCCCGCCCGAGAACTGGTGCGGGTAGTAGTCGACCCGCTTCTCCGGCTCCGGGATGCCGACGGTGCGCAGCACATCGATCGCCCGGGCGCGCGCCTCCTTCTTCGAGACGCTGCCGTGGGCGCGCAGCCCCTCGGCGATCTGCCAGCCCACGGTGAACACCGGGTTGAGCGCCGTCGAGGGCTCCTGGAACACCATCGCGACGTCGGTGCCGCGGATCTCGCGCAGGCGCGCCTTCGGCACCGAGACGACATCGGTGGAGGAGCTGCCGTCCTTCTTCGAGAGCAGCACGACGCCCGAGGCGGTCGCCGTCTCGGGCAGGAGGCCGAGGATCGTCTTCGCCGTCACCGTCTTGCCGCTGCCGGACTCGCCGACGATGGCGAGCACCTCGCCGCGCTCGACCCGGAGGCTCACCCCGGCGACGGCGCGCACGGCGCCCCTGTCGCTGGCGAAGGCGACCTCGAGGTCGCTGATGTCGACGATCGGCCGCTGGTCGCTCATCGCGTCCCCTCCACTCCGGCGACGGGGTCGTGCCCCGGCGTCTCCAGGCCGTCCGCGGCGAGCACGCCGCCCGGGACGACGGACGTCGCGGCCACGTCGCCGGAACCGGCGGCCACCGCGCGCCGACCGCGCAGGCGCGGGTCGGCGAGGTCGTTCAGGCTCTCGCCGACGAGCGTGATGCCCAGCACGACGAGGACGATGGCGAGGCCCGGGAAGACGGAGGTCCACCAGATGCCGCTCGTCACGTCCGAGAGCGCCTTGTTGAGGTCGTAGCCCCACTCGGCCGCCGAGGTCGGCTCGATGCCGAAGCCGAGGAAGCCCAGGCCTGCGAGGGTCAGGATCGCCTCGGAGGAGTTGAGGGTGAAGATCAGCGGGAGGGTCCGTGTCGCGTTCCGCAGCACGTGGCGGAACATGATGCGGCTCGTCGAGGCTCCGACGACCTTCGCGGACTCGACGTAGGCGTCGCCCTTGATCCGCACCGTCTCGGCGCGGATCACGCGGAAGTACTGCGGGATGTAGACGACCGTGATCGAGACGGCGGCCGCGAAGATGCCGGCCCACAGGTTCGACTGCCCGCCGGAGATCACGATCGACATCACGATTGCGAGCAGGAGGGTCGGGAAGGCGTAGATCGCGTCGCAGATCACGACGAGGACCCGGTCGAGCCAGCCCCCGAGATAGCCCGAGACGAGGCCGAGGAAGACGCCGACGAAGATCGAGAGCACGACGGCGACGACGATCACGAGGAAGGCGGTCTGCGCTCCCCAGAGCACGCGGCTGAGGACGTCGTAGCCCCCGACCGTCGTGCCGAGCAGGTGCTCGGCGCTGGGCGGCTGCTGGGCGCCGAAGGATCCGCTGTCGGAGCGGAGCTGCGAGTAGCCGTAGGGCGCGATCAGCGGAGCGAAGAGGGCGACCAGGAGGAACGCACCGGTGATGACGAGGCCCGTGACGAGCATCCCGCGCTGCAGCCCCACGCTCTGGCGGAGCTGGTGCACGACGGGCAGGCGGTCGACGAGGCGGCGCCGCGGTCGCGCGGCGGAGGCGGTGGTGGTGCTCATGCTCAGTACCTCACTCGCGGGTCGATGAGCGCCGCGATGACGTCGACGATGAAGTTGGTCAGCGCCACGATCACGGCCAGCAGGGCGACGATGCCCTGCACGGCGACGAAGTCGCGGGCCTGGAGGTACTCGGCCAGCTGGAAGCCGAGGCCCTTCCACTCGAAGGTGGTCTCGGTCAGGACCGCACCGCCCAGCAGGAGGGCGATCTGCAGGCCGATCACCGTGATGATCGGGATGAGCGCCGGCCGGTAGGCGTGCGTGCGGACGAGGCGGAACTCCCCCACTCCGCGCGACCGCGCCGCGTCGACGTAGTCGGTGCCCAGGGTGCCGATCACGTTGGTGCGCACGAGCCGGAGGAAGATGCCGGCGGTCAGCAGGCCCAGCGCGACGGCGGGCAGGACGGCGTGCGAGAGCACGTCCGACACGGCGGCCGGATCTCCGGTCTGGAAGGCGTCGATCAGGTAGATGCCGGTCTTGTTCTCGAGGAACTGCAGCGACAGCTCGGTGCTGGTCGAGGCGCGCCCGGCGACCGGGAACCACTTCAGCCAGACCGCGAAGACGAGCTTGAGCAGCAGGCCCGCGAAGAACACCGGAGTGGCGTAGCAGAGGATCGCGAAGATGCGCAGCACCGCGTCGGGCGTGCGGTCGCGGTGGTAGGCCGCGAGCATGCCCAGCGGGATGCCGACGAGGAACGCGACGAGGAGCGCGTAGAACGCGAGCTCGACGGTCGCCGCTCCGTAGGTGAGCAGCACCTCGGTGACGGGGCGGTTGTCGCTGAGGGTGGTGCCGAAGTCGCCCGTGAGCAGCTGGCCGAGGTACTCGAAGTACTGCACGATCAGCGGGCGGTCGTAGCCCGCCGCCGCGACGCGCTCGGCGAGCTGGTCGGCGGTCAGGCGGCCGCCGAGGGCGGCCGTGATCGGGTCGCCCGTCGTGCGCATGAGCAGGAACACCATCGTCACGAGGATGAAGACGGTCGGGATGATGAGCAGGAAGCGGACGAGCAGGTAGCGCCCGAGTCCGCCCCCGGAGCCGCGCGGTCGCCGGGTGGGCGCCGTCGCCGCAGCCGTCGTGGCTGTCGTCACGTGATGCCTTTCGTGGAGAACGGCGGCCGGCGCCTCCCGAGCGGGGAGGCGCCGACCGCCGGAGGGTGGATCAGCCCTTGCTGAGCGCGGCGTAGCGGAACTTGAAGGACGCGTCGAGCGTGTCCTCGGTGCCGCTGACATCGCTGCCGACGACGGCGACCTGCGAGCCCTGCAGGTAGGGGACGGTCGACAGCTGCGCCGCGACCTTCTCCTGGATCTGCTCGATGAGCGCGGTGCGGGCGTCGGCGTCGGTCGTCGAGACCTGCTCGGCGATCAGCCCCTGGACCTCGGCGTCGTCGTAGTGGTTCGCGAGGAAGTTCTCCTTGATGAAGAACGGCGAGAGGTAGTTGTCGGCGTCCGAGTAGTCCGGGAACCAGCCCAGCTGGTAGGCGGGGTAGACGTCGGAGCTGCGGTCCTTGGAGTACTGGACCCACTCCGTGGTCTGCAGGTCGACGGTGAACAGACCCGACGACTCGAGCTGGTCCTTGATCAGCGCGTACTCATCGCCCGAGGACGGGCCGTAGTGGTCGTTCGAGTACTGGAGGCTGAGGTTCACCGGCTCGGTGACACCGGCGGCCTCGAGGGTCGCCTTCGCCTTGTCGGCGTCCGGTCCGCCCTCGCCGTCGCCGTAGAGCGACTTGAGGGGCTCGGTCGCGCCGGTCAGTCCCTCGGGGACGAAGGAGTAGAGCGGCGTGTAGGTGCCCTTGTAGACCTGGTCGGCGATCTCCTCGCGGTCGATCAGGTCGGCCACGGCCTGGCGCACGGCGAGCGACTTGGCGGCGTCCGCCTCCGGGGTCGTCGCGCCGAAGGGCTGGGTGTCGAAGTTGAAGACGATGTAGCGGATCTCGCCGCCGGGGCCGTCGACGACCTTGACCGCGTCGTTGCCGCGCAGGTCCTCGACGTCGGTCGCGGAGAGGCTCCGGAACGCGACGTCGATGTTGCCCTCCTGGATGTCCAGCTTGAGGTTCGACGAGTCGGCGTAGTACTTGACGTTGACGGTGCCGGTCTCGGCCGCGCCGAGCACGCCCTCGTAGCCCTCGTACGCCTTGTACTGGATGAGGTTGTTCACGTCGTAGTTGGCGATCGTGTACTGGCCGGCGAACGCCTCGCCCGAGACGATCTCGTCGTCCGAGGTGAGCGCATCGGCCGAGAAGACGTCCTCGTCTACGATCGGGCCCGCGGGGCTCGAGAGGATCTGCGGGAACGTCTGGTCGTTCTCGGACTTGAGCGTGAAGACGACGGTGGTGTCGTCCGGTGCCGCGACGCTGTCGAGGTTCGCGAGGAGCGACGACGGGCCGTTCGCGTCCGCGATCGCGAGCTGGCGGTCGAAGGTGAACTTGACGTCGGAGGAGGTGAGGTCGTTGCCGTTCGCCCACTTCAGACCCTCCTTGAGGGTCACGGTGTACTCGGTCGGCGCGGTGAACTCGGCCGACTCGGCGATGTCCGGCTCGACGTCCGGGCTGCCGTAGGGGGTGTTCATCAGGAACGGGTAGACCTGGTTCATCACGGCGAACGAGCCGTTGTCGTACGAGCCGGCCGGGTCGAGCGTCGTGATCTTGTCGGTGGTGCCGATGGTGAGGGTGCCCCCGCCGGCGCTGTCGCCGGACGAATCGGAACCGCCGGCGGAGCAGCCCGCGAGCACGATCGCGACCGCGGCGAAGCCGGCGGCGGCGGAGAGCGCGCGAGCGCTGCGGGTGGATGCGGATGTCATTGTCCGTCTACCTCTTCCTGGTAAGGATTCGATGCGGGTGCGCTCGTGGCGCGGTCTCGTGGCGCACAGGTCTCCTGTGAGCGCACGGGCGCGCGGAGGCGTGCGCCCGCAGTGCTGTTGTTCATGGGTAACACATGTGGAAGCGCTCTCCGGACAGGCGGGGTCCGCCGCGTCCGAAACTTCACACGACTGCAACACGCCCCTGGACGGGTGACGGCCGCGCCGCGGGCGGCGATCACTCGCTCCGCAGGGCGCGCTTCTCGCGCTCGAGCTCGACGAGGCGCACCTGCACGGCTCGGGACATCACGGGATCGGCGGAGGCACGCTGCAGGGCACCGCGCAGCTCGGCGATCTCGCGCAGAAGATCGCGCTCGATCAGCGAGACGGCGACGTCGCGCGCGTACCGGGCGAGCTTCGCCTCGTCAGCCGCGGGGATCGGCGCCACGGCGAGCTGGCGGACGAGCGAGGCGAACGGGCCGGGGACGTCGTTCGCGACGTGCTCGACCCAGTCGCGGTCCTCCGCCCGCTCGAGGTTGGCGACGACGGCGTCGCGGACGACGCGCAGGGTCTCGTTCGTCACGGCGGCGTGAGCGGCGCGCGCGAGCAGCTCGGTGCCCATGGCCTGCGGGAGCTGGAGCATCGCCATCAGCGCTTCGCGCTCGATGCGCGTGACGACGTCGACCGGGAGGTCGGCGAGGCGCGCGCCGGCGGGCGCCTCGGGCGCCGCGCTCTCGGGCTCGCGTCGCTCGTCCCGGGATCCGGAGGAGCGGGGGCGGGAGCCGGCCGAGCGGACGGCCGAGTTGACCTCCGACATGTCGAGGCCGAGCATCCGCGCCAGCTCACGGGAGTACCCGGGCCGCAGCGCGGGGTCGCGGATCTCGGCGACGACCGGGGCCGCGGCGCGCAGGGCGGCGATCCGCCCCTCGACCGTCTCGAGGTCGTACCGCGCGAGCAGCTGGCGGATCACGAACTCGAACATCGGCTTCTTGTCGTCGATGAGCCGTCGCACGGCGTCGTCGCCGCGGTTCAGCCGTAGGTCGCAGGGGTCGAGCCCCTCGGGAGCGACCGCGACGAACGTCTGCGCGGCGAAGCGGTGCTCCTCCTGGAACGCGCGCATCGCCGCTTTCTGGCCGGCCGCGTCGGGGTCGAACGTGAAGACGACCTCGCCGACTCCGCTGTCGTCCCCCAGCACCCGGCGGAGCACCTTGATGTGGTCGACGCCGAAGGACGTGCCGCAGGTGGCGACCGCGGTGGTCACGCCCGCGAGATGGCAGGCCATCACATCGGTGTAGCCCTCGACGACGACGACGCGGTGGCCCCGCGAGATGTCGCGCTTGGCGAGATCGAGCCCGTAGAGGACCTGGGACTTGTGGTAGACGGGCGTCTCGGGGGTGTTGAGGTACTTCGGCCCCTTGTCCTCCTCGAGGAGGCGGCGGGCGCCGAAGCCGACGGTCTGACCGGTCACGTCCCGGATGGGCCAGACGACCCGACCGCGGAACCGGTCGTAGACGCCGCCGCGGTTGCTGCTGCTGACGAGGCCGGCGGCGGTGAGCTCGGTCTCGGAGAAGCCGCGGTGCTTGAGGGCGGTCGTCAGACCGTCCCAGCCGTCGGGCGCGAAGCCGACGCCGAAGCGATCGGCCGCGGCGCGGTCGAAGCCGCGCTCACCGAGGAAGCGGCGCCCGACGTCGGCTCCCGGAGTGGCGAGCTGCTCGCGGAAGAACTCCTCCGCCGCCCTGTTCGCCTCGAGCAGGCGCACGCGACCGCCCGTCTCGGGGGCCTGACCGCCGCCCTCCTCGTACTGCAGGACGATGCCGACGCGGGCGGCGAGCCGCTCGACCGTCTCGCTGAACGACGTGTGGTCCATCTTCATGATGAAGCTGTAGACGTCGCCCGACTCCTGGCAGCCGAAGCAGTGGTAGAAGCCGGCCTGCGGACGCACGTGGAAGCTGGGACTGCGCTCGTCGTGGAAGGGGCAGAGGCCCTTCAGCGAGCCGACACCCGCCGACTTCAGGGTGACGTACTCGCCGACGATGTCGCCGATGTTGACGCGGGCTTTGACCTCCTCGACATCCTGCTGTCGAATCCGTCCTGGCACGGTGTCCATCGTAGTCGCCGGTCCCTGCCCGGCGACTCGCGGTCGGCTTTTCGATGGTGCGGGTTCCGTGGAGCGTCCTCCGTCCGCCTACGGCGATCCGCTGACACGCGGATCACCTGTTCGGCTGTGCCGTCGTCGGCGCCGGTCCCCGCCCGACGTCGCGCAGTCGGCAGTACTCATCCGGAGCCGGTCCCTGCCCGGCTCCCCGCGGTCGGCTTCTCGACGTGCGGAGTCCCGTGGAGCGGGTTCCGTCCGCCTCCGGCGATCCGCTGGAACGCGGAGGTGCTCTCGTCGACGCCGGTCCCTGCCCGGCGCCGCGCAGTCGGCTTCTCGATGGAGCTGGTCCCGCAGAGCGGGTCCCGTCCGCCTACGGCGATCCGCTGGCACGCGGAAGTGCTCTCGTCGACGCCGGTCCCTGCCCGGCACCGCGCAGTCGACTTCTCGATGGAGAGGGTCCCGCAGAGCGGATCCCGTCCGCCTACGGCGATCCGCTGGCACGCGGATCACCTGTTCCGCTCGGATGGGGCCGCGGCGGCGCGCTCTCGGGCGCTGCGGTCGGGTTGTGCTGCACAACATGAGCTGAGGAGGGGGTTCAACCGCTGACAGGCTCTAGACCCCCTTGTCAGCAGACGTTGCGTATCGCGCTGCCGCTCCGGAGACGCTCTCGCTTTCCTCTGCTGGTCGAGTAGCCCCGCAGGGGCGTATCGAGACCGCCACCGGACGACGCGGATCCCGATACGGCCGCTCCGCGCCCTACTCGATCACGAAGAGGCGAGCGGACGACCCGCCGACCCTCTCCGAGCCGAACGGGTGATCCGCGTGCCAGCGGATCACCCTAGGCGGACGCACCCCGCTCTGCAGAACGCGCCCATCCACGAAAGCCGACCGCGCGGGGCCCGGCAGGGACCGGCCCCGTACCGGCACAGCCGAACGGGCGATCCGCGTGCCAGCGGATCACCCTAGGCGGACGCGACCCGCTCCTCGGAACGCGCCCATCCACGAAAGCCGACCGCGCGGGGCCCGGCAGGGACCGGCCCCGTATCGGCACAGCCGAACGGGCGATCCGCGTGCCAGCGGATCACCCTAGGCGGACGCACCCCGCTCTGCGGAACGCGACCATCCACGAAAGCCGACCGCGCGGAGCCGGGCAGGGACCGGCCCCGTATCGGCACAGCCGAACGGGCGATCCGCGTGCCAGCGGATCACCCTAGGCGGACGCACCCCGCTCTGCGGAACGCGCCCATCCACGAAAGCCGACCGCGCGGAGCCGGGCAGGGACCGGCCCCGTATCGGCACAGCCGAACGGGCGATCCGCGTGCCAGCGGATCACCCTAGGCGGACGCGACCCGCTCCTCGGAACGCGACCATCCGCGAAAGCCGACCGCGCGGAGCCGGGCAGGGACCGGCCCCGTATCGGCACAGCCGAACGGGCGATCCGCGTGCCAGCGGATCGCCCTAGGCGGACGCGACCCGCTCCTCGGAACGCGACCGACCGCGACGGCCGACGGCGAGGAGCCGGGCAGGGACCGGCTCCTCATGAGCACAGCCGACCGCGCGGGGCCGGGCGGGGACCGGCCCCGTCATGGGCACAGCCTCTCGAACCACGCCAGGGCGCTCTGGTCGGTGAGGTTGGCGACCTGGTCGACGACGACGCGGCGGCGGGAGTCGTCGGAGTCGCTCGCGCGCCAGTCCTCGGCGAAGCCGGGCTCGAGGGCGCCTTCTCCGCGCTCGAGGAGGGTGTCGGCGAGGCGGGTGAGGACTTCGCGCTGCTGCGCGTAGATCGGCTGGCGGGTGTTCCGCGACATGACGAAGGTGGCGACGATGCCCTTGAGCACGGCGATCTCGGCCTGCTGCTCGCGCGGGACGACGACGTGACCGCCGAAGCGGACGAGGTCGGGGTGCGAGTACGCCTCGCGGGTCGCCTCGGTGGCGGCGGCGGCGAAGCGGCCGATGAGCTGGCTGGTGAGGTTCTTCAGGCGCGCCTGGTCGCGGCGGGAGCCGTCCCAGGAGTCGAGCCAGACGTCGAGCGAGTCGAGACGGTCGAAGGCCGCGACGAGCTCGGAGTGCTCGATCTCGCCGCCCACCCAGGCGTGCATCGAGGCGACGAGGTCGTCGTGGTCGCTCCGGGAGCCGAGCGCTTCGACGTCGATGTAGCCCGAGACGACGGCGTCCTCGAAGTCGTGGACCGAGTAGGCGATGTCGTCCGAGAGGTCCATGACCTCCGCCTCGATGCAGCGCACGCCCTCGGGCGCGCCCTCCCGCATCCAGGTGAAGGCCGGCGCGTCGTCGGCGTAGAAGCCGAACTTGGCCCGCCCGGACGGGTCGGCGACGGAGCGGGTGTCGGGCCAGGGGTACTTGCAGCTCGCGTCGAGGCTCGCGCGGGTCAGGTTGAGTCCGTACGGCCGCGCGTCGTCGCCGAAGACCTTGGGCTCGAGGCGGGTGAGCAGGCGGAACGTCTGCGCGTTGCCCTCGAAGCCGCCGATGCCGTCGGTCCAGGCGTTGAGGGCGCGCTCGCCGTTGTGCCCGAAGGGCGGGTGCCCGATGTCGTGGGCGAGGCAGGCGGTGTCGACGACGTCGGGGTCGAGGTCGAGGCTCGTGGCGAGCTCCCGGCCGATCTGGGCCACCTCGAGCGAGTGCGTGAGGCGGTTGCGGGCGAAGTCGACTCCGGCCGTGGGGCTCAGGACCTGCGTCTTGGCCGCGAGGCGGCGCAGCGCGCTGGAGTGGAAGAGCCGCGCCCGGTCGCGGGCGAAGTCGGAGCGGCGGGTGGAGTGGTCCTCCGGCAGGAACCGCTCGACATCGACGAGCGAGTACCCCCAGAGCGCGCGGTCATCCACCGCTGTGGTGGACTTCGGCGGCGGACACGTCGGCGCGCTGACCGGCGTCGAGCTCGCGCGACTCGAGCCAGCGGTCGGGCAGCGACGGGACCTTCGGGGATCCGGCGCGACCGCGCTGCCCCTCGGCGGCCTCGCCCGGGTACGGCACCTCGGGGTCGAGCTGCGCGAGCAGCTCGTCGAGCTCGGCGAGCGTCTCGGCGGACGCCATGCGCGCGCGCAGCTCGCCGCCGACGGGGTAGCCCTTGAAGTACCAGGCGACGTGCTTGCGGATGTCGCGGCAGCCGCGCTCCTCGCTCTCGAAGAACTCGCAGATGAGCTCGGCGTGGCGCCGGAACGCGGCGGCCACCTGCCCGAGCGTCGGGCGGAAGCGCTCGTCGGACCCGGCGAAGGCCGCGGCGAGATCGCCGAACAGCCACGGGCGGCCGAGGCAGCCGCGACCGACGACGACGCCGTCGCAGCCGGTCTCGGCCATCATCCGCAGCGCGTCCTCGGCCGACCAGATGTCGCCGTTGCCGAGCACGGGCACGCTCGTGATCGCCTCTTTGAGCGTCGCGATCGCCGACCAGTCGGCGTGACCGCTGTAGAACTCGGATGCGGTGCGCGCGTGCAGGGCGATCGACGCGACTCCGGCGCCCTCCGCCGCGCGGGCGGCCTCGAGGTAGGTCAGGTGGTCGGCGTCGATGCCCTTGCGCATCTTGACGGTGAGCGGGACGTCGCCCGCCGCCTTCACCGCTCCCTCGACGATCTGGCGGAACAGGGGCAGCTTCCACGGCAGCGCCGCTCCCCCGCCCTTGCGGGTCACCTTGGCGACGGGGCAGCCGAAGTTGAGGTCGATGTGATCGGCGCGGTCCTCCGCGACGAGCATGGTGACGGCCTCGGCGACCGTCTTCGGATCGACTCCGTAGAGCTGGATCGAGCGGACGGACTCGCTCGGGTGGTGGCGGATGAGCCGCATCGACTCCGGCGTGCGCTCGACGAGCGCGCGGGAGGTGATCATCTCGCTCACGTAGAGGCCCGCGCCGAACTCGCGGCACAGGCGGCGGAACGCGGTGTTGGTGATCCCCGCCATGGGAGCGAGGACGACCGGCGCGTCGAGTTCGAGGGGGCCGATGCGCAGCGCCGGCGCGGGTCGCGCGGGCGGTGGGGCCAGAAGAGTGGAGGACATCGGTAATGATTCTCCCAGATCCTGTGTTGGGGAAGGCGGGACGAGCAGAGGAGACCCGGACGATGAGCACGATCGACGCTGTGGAGGACGGACCGGCCCGGTTCGAGGAGGATGCGCGAGCGCGCGGCCTGGACGTGGAGGTCGTCGACCGACCGGAGGCGGGCAGCCTCGCGGAGGCGGCGCGGCTGCTGGGCATCGACCCCGCCACGATCGTGAAATCGCTCGTCGTGAAGCGCCACGACGGCGCCCTGCTGTTCGCGCTGATCCCGGGCGGCCGGCAGATCTCGTGGCCGAAGCTCCGCGCCGTCGTCGGAGTGAACAAGCTGCGCCTCCCCGACGAGACGGCGGCCTTCGAGGCCACCGGCTACCGTCGCGGCACCATCACCCCGATCGGCTCCACCACCGCGTGGCCGGTCTTCGCCGACGAGCGGATCCGCGGGCAGCGGATCGCGATGGGCGCGGGCACCGGCGGGCGCAGCGCGTTCGTCGACGCGGACGCGCTGATCGCGGCCTACGGCGCGACCGTGGCCGACATCAGCGTCGAGGAGCCTCCGCGCTGACCGGAGCGACGACGGCGGGGACGGCGCAGACGCCGTCCTCGCACACCGGCACGTCCGCCGCGCCGAGCATCTCGAATCCGCTCACGCGGCGCTCACCCGCTCGGCGAGGACGTGCTCGAGCACCTCGGTGAACGCCTGCGGCTCCTGCGCTCCCGAGACGCCGAAGCGCCCGTCGAGCACGAAGAAGGGCACGCCGTTGATCCCGTACTCGCGTGCCTGGGCGATGTCGGACTGCACGTCGGCGAGGTGGCGCTGCTCGGCGAGAGCCTGCGCGGTGCCGGTCTCGTCCAGGCCGACCTCCGCGGCGAGCGACGCGATCACGGCGGGATCCGCGAGGTCGTGCCCCTCGACGAAATAGGCGCGCAGCAGGCGCTCCTTCAGCTCGAGCTGGAGCCCCTCGGTCTTGGCGTGGTGCAGGGCCTGGTGCGCGGTGACGGTCTTGACGTGCCGGACCGTCTCGAAGTGGTAGTCGAGGCCGACGCTCGCCGCGATCGCGGTGACGTCGTCCAGCATCTGCTGGGCCTGCGCCTCGGGGATGCCCTTGTGCTCGGCCAGGAACGCCGCCTCCCCGCCGCGGTAGTCCTCGGGGGTGTCGGGCGACAGCTCGAAGCTGCGGTACTCGAGCGACACCTCGGGGGCCTCCGGGTGGGCGAGGCGGAACGCCTCCAGCCCGCGCTCGAACTTCCGCTTGCCGATGTAGCACCAGGGGCAGGCGATGTCCGACCAGATGTCGACGGTGATGGGGGGCTGCGCGTCAGTCACGTGGAGGACAACCGCGCCGCGGCACTGCTATTCCCTCAGCAGCCGGACCAGCTCGTCCACGTCGGACTCGTCGTTCCAGACGTGGAAGGCCACCCGCAGCCGACCGCCGCGCCCCGACACGCGGATGCCCGCCTCCAGCAGGCGGGCGAGATCGGCGCCGTCCTCGTCGGGCCACGAGACGAGCGCTCGGTGCTGCGGGTCGCGGTCGAGCCGCTCGCAGAGCAGATCGCCGAGCCCGGAGGCGTGCCGCCAGACCTCGTCGGCGTCCAGCGACCCGAGGAGCGCGAGGGACGCCTCGGCTCCGACGAAGGCCTGCCACGCGGGCGAGACGTCGAAGCGGCGCGCGTTCTCGGCGAGATGCATGGCGGGTCCGTAGCAGGAGGACCAGACGTCCTCTCCGGAGTACCAGCCGGCCTGCAGCGGGACGAGCTCGGCCGCGTACTCGGGCGAGACGGTCAGGAACGCCACTCCGCGGGGCGAGCACAGCCACTTGTAGGCGTGGGTCAGGGTCGCGTCGAAGCGGGAGGCGTCGACGGGCAGCACCCCCGCCGCCTGCGTCAGGTCGCACGCCGTGCGGGCACCGCACCGGGCCGCCGCCTCGATCACGGAGTCGAGGTCGGCGATCGCGCCGCTGCTCGACTGCACGGCCGAGAACACGACGAGGTCGTCCGCCGGCTCGACGGAGTCGGCCAGCGCCTCCAGCGGCACCGAGCGGACCTCGATCCCCCGGTGCGCCTGCGCGAGGAACGGGAAGACGATGGAGGAGAAGTCGCCGTCTACGCACAGCACCCGGGCGCCGTCGGGCAGCGATCCCGCGAGGACCGACGCCATCACCGATGTCTGCGAGCCGATCGCCACACGATCCACCGGCACGCCGACGAGTCCCGCGAACGAGGAGCGGGCGCTCTCGGCGACCACTCCGTAGCCGGCCGCAGTGCTCTCCCCCGCCGACCAGCGGTCGAGGTCGACCCGCAGCGCCTCGACGCTCTCGCGCGGCGGCAGGCCGAGGGTGCAGGCGTTGTGATAGCCGCGCGCCCCGGAGAACCGCTCGCGCAGAGCGGTCATGGACGGTCCCGGAGTACTCACCCTTCGAGGATCCCCCTCCCCCGCCCGATCGCCAAGACCGCACCCTCGCCGGGCGCGTCGGCGCTCAGCGGGCGGCGAGGCGGTGCGCCTGCTCGATCACGGCGACGACCGCCAGCGCCTCGCGCACATCGACGGGCGGCGGCGCTCCCTCGAGCAGGGTGCGGGCGACTCCGTCGTAGAAGGAGGAGTAGCGCCCCCGTTCGCTCGGCACTGCGCGCGATCCGGCGTCGTCGGTCAGCAGCCCCCACGCTCGGCGCGGGACCTCGCCGAAGTCCGCGTCGTCGGGGCGGGCGCCCGCGTGACGCAGCGCGTTCTCCTGCGGATCCAGGCCGTCGACCGAGAAGGCCGCCGTCGTGCCGAGCACGCGGAACCGCGGACCGGAGGCGCGGGCGACGCGGCTCATCGCGAGGTGCGAGCGCACGCCGCTCTCGTGCAGCAGCGAGAGGAACGCGTCGTCCTCGCTCGCACCGCCCGGGTGCACGATGCGCGTCTCAGCCGCGGTGACCACGGCCGGCCCGAACAGGACCAGCGCCTGGTCGACGAGGTGGCTGCCGAGATCGAACAGGATCCCGCCGCCCTGCTCGGGGCCGATCTCGCCCTGCCAGCGGCCGGTCTTCGGAGCACTCCAGCGCTCGAAGGTCGACTCGAAGCGGAGGACGTCGCCGAGCGCACCCTCGCCGAGGAGCCGCTGCAGAGTCAGGAGGTCGGCGTCCCAGCGGCGGTTCTGGAAGACGAGCACCGGCGCTCTGCTCGCCTCGGACGCCGCGATGATCGCCTCGGCGTCGGCGACGCTCGGCGCGAACGGCTTGTCGACGACCACGGCGACGCCCGCCTCGAGCACGGCCACGGCCTGCTCGCGGTGCACCGACGGCGGGGAGGCGAGCACCACGAGCTCCGGACGCTCCTCGAGCACCGCCTCGAGGTCGGGCACGATGCGCGCACCCGGATGAGAGGCGGCCGCCGACGCCGCGCGCTCGGCGTTCGACGTCGCGATCGCGACGATCCCGAAGGCCGGATCGGCCGCCAGGAACGGCGCGTGGAAGACGCTGCCGGCCAGTCCGTAGCCGACGACGCCGACACGGATCACCTCGACGCCCCCGGCACGTCGACGGCACCGCCGAATCGGCGGGAGCGTCCGGAGTAGTGCTCGATCGCCTCCCAGAGATCCGTGCGCGAGAAGTCCGGCCAGAGCCGGTCGAGGAACACCATCTCGGCGTAGGCGCTCTGCCAGAGCAGGAAGTTGCTCGTCCGCTGCTCGCCGGAGGAGCGGACGAAGAGGTCGACGTCGGGCATCTCGGGCACGTAGAGCGCCTTCGCGATGGTCTTCTCGGTGATGCCGGACGGCTTCAGCCTGCCCGCCGCGACCTCGCCCGCGAGACGCTGCACGGCGTCCGCGATCTCGGTGCGCCCGCCGTAGTTCACGCACATCGTGAGCGTGAGGACGTCGTTGCCCTCGGTCAGCTTCTCGGCGAACTGGAGCTCGTTGATGACCGAGGCCCAGAGCCGGGGCTTGCGACCGGCCCAGCGGATGCGCACGCCCCACTCGTTGAGCTGGTCGCGGCGGCGGTGCAGGACGTCGCGGTTGAAGCCCATCAGGAAGCGCACCTCCTCGGGCGAGCGCTTCCAGTTCTCGGTCGAGAACGCGTAGACGCTGAGGTGCTTGACGCCGATCTGGATCGCTCCCGCCACCACGTCGAGCAGCGCCGCCTCGCCGCGCTTGTGCCCCTCGACGCGCGTGAGTCCGCGGCCGTTCGCCCAGCGGCCGTTCCCGTCCATCACGATCGCGACGTGACCCGGCACGGCCTTCCGGGGGATCTCGGGCGGATGGACGCCGGTCCAGTCGAGCTCGCGGTAGGGCTCGGCGTCCTTGTGCGTGAAGGGCTTCATCGGGTGACGTGCTCCAGTGATCTCAGTCCGCGTTCGAGGTGGAACTGCGTGTAGGCGGCGACGACTCCGCTCGCCCGCGACCGCGTCGAGGGCTCGGTCGTCTCGGCGTGCGCCCAGTCTCCGGTGAGGAGCGCTCCGAGAAGGACGACGACCTCCGGGGCGACGCGCGGAGCACCGGGCGGGGTGCAGTCCTGGCAGACCACGCCGCCCATCTGCACGACGACGGCGCCGTGCGGGCCGGGCGCGCCGCACCGGGCGCAGTCCTCGAAGCTCGGCGCCCATCCCGCGATCGACAGTGCGCGCAGGAGGTAGGAGTCGAGGGTGAGCACCGCCTCGTGCTCGCGGCGCGAGAGCGAGCGCAGGGCGCCGACGAGGAGCAGGTACTGCTGGAGGGACGCGTCGGAGTCGGTCAGCCGGTCGGCCGTCTCGACCATCGCGTTCGCCGCGGTGTAGCAGTCGTAGTCGGCCGCGATGAGAGCGCCGTACGCGCCGATCGACTCGGCCTGCGTGACGATGTCGAGGCTGCGGCCCTCGTAGAGCTGCAGGTCGGCGACCATGAACGGCTCGAGCCGCGAGCCGAACTTGGAACCGGTCTTGCGGACGCCCTTGGCGACGGCGCGGATCTTGCCGTGCCCGCGGGAGAGCAGGGTCACGATGCGGTCGGCCTCGCCCAGCTTGTGCGTGCGGAGCACCACGGCTTCGTCACGATAGGTGGGCATGCCCTCGATTATCCTCCCCGCCACCGACAACCTCCCGGCCGCCGGGCCGACGGGCCGGTCTCCCCCCGTGGAACGATGGGCCGGTGGCCGACACCCTCTTCGTGATCCCCGCCTGGGCCGACCTCCTGGCGATCGCCATCGGCTGCCTCCAGGGCGCGATGTTCGCGGGCGAGTTCCGCGACCGCCGCATCGATCTGCTCGGCGTGACGATCATCGGCACGGCCACGGGCCTGGGAGGCGGTGTGCTGCGCGATCTGCTGCTGCAGACGCCGCTCGTGGCCCTGCACACCAACGCGTACCTGATCGTCGCGGTGACGGCCTCGCTCGTCGGGATGCTGCTCCAGCATGTGCTCAACCGGGCCGACGGCACGATCACCGCCCTCGACGCCCTGACCCTGGGCCTCTTCGGCGCGATCGGCACCACGAAGGCGCTGGCGCTCGGAGTCCCGGAGGTGCCGGCCGTCTTCGTCGGCACGGTGTCGGCGGTGGGCGGCTCGGTCATCCGCGACATCCTGCTGAACCGGCCGATCGCGCTGATGCACGTCGGCTCGCTCTACGCCGTCGCCGCGACCGCGGGCACGGCCGTCCTCGTCACCGGCCTGCGCTTCGGGATGCTCATCGACTTCGCCGCGCCGCTCGCCGTGGGCGTCACCACGCTGATCCGTCTGCTCGCCGTGCGCTACGGCTGGAGCCTGCCCGAGCAGCGCGCCCTCAGCGGCGTGCCGCGCCTCCGCTGGCGCCGCCGCGCCTAGCCCCGTCCCCCGCACCGAGGGAACCCCGACCCGCCCAGGGAACCCGCTGGTGCAGGCTCCCTGGACGGTGCGGGGTTCCCTCGGCGGGGCCGGAGGACGGCGCGTCACACGGAGGCGGACGCCAGCTCGCGGTCGGGAGCCTCCTCGCGCAGGGCGCGGTTCACGGCCGAGACGATCGCCTTCAGCGAGGCGGTCGAGATGTCGGCGTCGACGCCCACGCCCCACAGGGTGCGGCCGTTGACCGAGCACTCGACGTACGAGGCGGCCAGCGCGTCGCCGCCGGCGCTGAGAGCGTGCTCGACGTAGTCCAGCACCCGCACCTCGACGCCGTGCTGGCTCAGCACGGACTCGAAGGCGTTGACCGGGCCGTTGCCCGAGGCGTTCGCCTCGATGATCTCGTCGCCGACGCGCAGCACCGCGTTCAGGGCGATGGTGCCGCCCAGGTCGCTCGACGTGCTGGTGCGGGTCAGCTCGAACCGGCCCCACTTCTCGTCGGCGCGGTGCGCGGGAGCGGGCAGGTACTCGTCCTGGAAGATCGTCCAGATCTGCTCGCTCGTGACCTCGCCGCCCTCGGCGTCGGTCTTGGCCTGCACGACGCCCGAGAACTCGATCTGGAGGCGGCGCGGGAGGTCCAGCGCGTGGTCGGTCTTCAGCAGGTACGCGACTCCGCCCTTGCCCGACTGCGAGTTGACGCGGATGACCGCCTCGTAGGAGCGCCCCAGGTCCTTCGGGTCGACCGGCAGGTAGGGAACGGCCCAGGTGAGCTCGTCGACGCCGCGACCGGTGCGCTCGGCCTCGGCCTCCATGGCCTCGAAGCCCTTCTTGATCGCGTCCTGGTGCGAACCGCTGAACGCGGTGAAGACGAGGTCGCCCGCCCAGGGGCTGCGCTCGGGCACGGCGAGCTGGTTGCAGTACTCGGCGGTGCGCTTGATGCCGTCCATGTCGCCGAAGTCGATCTGCGGGTCGATGCCCTGCGTGAACAGGTTGACGCCCAGCGCGACGAGGTCGACGTTGCCGGTGCGCTCGCCGTTGCCGAAGAGGCAGCCCTCAATGCGGTCGGCGCCGGCCAGGTAGCCCAGCTCGGCGGCGGCGACGGCCGTGCCGCGGTCGTTGTGGGGGTGCAGCGACAGGATGATGTTCTCGCGCTGCGCCAGGTTGCGGCTCATCCACTCGATCGAGTCGGCGTAGACGTTCGGCGTGGCCATCTCGACGGTCGCGGGCAGGTTGAGGATCACCTTGCGGTCCGGGGTCGGCTCGAAGACCTCGACCACGCGGTCGCAGATCTCGCGGGCGAACTCGAGCTCGGTGCCCGTGTAGCTCTCGGGCGAGTACTCGTAGTAGACGGTGGTGCCGGGGACCGACTCCTCCATCTCGCGGCACTTGCGGGCACCGGCCAGGGCGATGTCGATGATCCCCTGGCGGTCCTTGCGGAACACGACCTCGCGCTGCAGCACGCTGGTGGAGTTGTACAGGTGCACGATCGCCTGCCGGGCGCCCCGGATCGACTCGTACGTGCGCTCGATCAGGTGGTCCCGCGCCTGCGTCAGCACCTGGATGGTGACGTCCTCGGGGATCGCTCCCTCCTC
The DNA here is from genome assembly GCF_017355185.1 of Rathayibacter sp. SD072. Lineage (GTDB taxonomy): Bacteria > Actinomycetota > Actinomycetes > Actinomycetales > Microbacteriaceae > Rathayibacter. Next base: position 117,163 of record NZ_JADILJ010000001.1, read on the forward strand.
GATGAGGCTGCGGACGAAGTCGAAGTCGGTCTGGCTCGCGCTCGGGAAGCCGACCTCGATCTCCTTGTAGCCCATCGAGACCAGCAGATCGAACATGATCCGCTTGCGCTCGGGGCTCATCGGGTCGATCAGCGCCTGGTTGCCGTCGCGGAGGTCGACGGCGCACCAGCGCGGCGCGGTCGTGATGCGCTTGGTCGGCCACGTGCGGTCGGGCAGATCGACCGTGATCTGCTCGTGGTACGGCCGGTACTTGTGGATCGGCATGGTCGAGGGCTTCTGCGTGTTCTTCATGAGGGTCTCCTGGCGCGGATGCGCGCCCGTGTCGGTCTCGCGGGGATCCGGGAATCGGATGCGACCTCGCGGAGGGAACTGCGATCAGGCGTCGACGGACTCCGCGACGAGGGAGGCCTGGGGGTTAGGACTCGTCGCGGCAGCTAAGAAGGAGCAGACCGAAGCGCACGGGGCCAGGCTAGCACTGCCCCCGCGCCCAGGTCACCCGGGCGCGCTCAGGCGACGAGGCCGTTCTCGTACGCGTAGACGACCAGCTGGACGCGGTCGCGCAGGCCCAGCTTGCCCAGCGTGCGGCTGATGTGGGTCTTGACGGTCGCCTCGCTGAGGAACTCGGCGGTCGCGATCTCGGTGTTGCTCAGTCCTCGCGCCGCGTGGTGGAAGATCTCGCGCTCGCGGTCGGTGAGCGTCGAGAACGCGACGGGGGTCTCCCGACCGCTGCCCGGCGCGCCGAAGTGCTCGAAGAGCTCGCGCGTGGCGGAGGCCGCGACCACGGCCGTGCCCGCGTGGACCGTCCGCACCGAGGCGAGGAGGAAACCGGGCTCGGTGTCCTTGAGGAGGAAGCCGCTCGCCCCGGCGCGGATCGCCCGGGCCGCGGCCTCGTCCAGGTCGAAGGTCGTCAGCACGAGGATGCGCGGGGCGGGCGTCCCCGTCTCGGCGGCGCGGGCGAGGATCCGCCGCGTCGACTCGATGCCGTCGACACCGGGCATCCGGATGTCCATCAGCACGACGTCCGGTGCGACCCGGGCGACGACCTCCGCGCCCTCGGCGCCGTCGGACGCCTCGCCGACCACCTCGAGGTCGGGCTGCGAGCTGAGCAGCATGCGGATGCCGGCGCGGAACAGCGCCTGGTCGTCGACGAGGACGATGCGGATGGGGTCGGTCATGACGGGATGCCTCCGGAGGCGAGCGGCGGGACGAGGGTGACGGGCGAGGTGCGCGGGGGCACGGGTGGAGCGGGGAGCCGGGCGTCGACCACGAAGTGGTCGCCGTCGGGACCGGCGAGCAGCGTGCCGCCCGCGAGGACCGCGCGCTCGCGCATGCCGATCAGGCCGTGGCCCTCCCCCGGAGTGTCGAGCGCGTCCTCGCACCGGGAATTGCGCACCGTCAGCACGACATCGCCGCCCTCGCGGCGCAGCGCGATGTCGAGGGGCGCGCCGGGCCGGCCGTGGCGGAGGGCGTTGGTCGTCGCCTCCTGCGCGATCCGGTAGAGCGCCAGTCCGGTGGCCCGCGGGACGGACTCGAGGTCGAGACCCAGTTCGGAGCGGACGGGAGCGCCCGTGCCGCTGACGCTCTCGAGCAGCGCGGGCAGATCGCGCGCCTCGGGCTGCGGGCCGTCCATCTGACTGTGGCGCAGCTGCGCGAGGAGCTGTCGCACGTCGCCGAGGGCGTCCCGCGCCACGCCCGAGATCGTCAGGAGGGCCGCGTCGGTCTGCTCGGGACTGGCGGAGCCGAGGTAGCGGGCACCGTCGGCCTGGGCGATCACGACCGCGAGCGAGTGCGCGACGACGTCGTGCATGTCGCGGGCGATGCGGTTGCGCTCCTCGACGGTGTCGAGCTCGCGCTGGGCTCGCGCGCGCTCGCGCTCGGCCTCGTCGCGCTCGGACTGGCCCACGCGGGCGCGGCGGGCCGCGCGGGAGAGGAGGCCGATGGTCCAGGACAGGCCGAGCGTGGCGAGGATGCCGCCGGAGGATGCGCCGACGGTGATCAGACTGCTCGGCGAGTCCTGGGCCAGGCCGAAGGCGATCGAGAGGTACGCCACCGCGACGACCGTGCCGACGACCGCCGACACCGCACCCGCCGTGCGCACCCGCTTCGAGTCGGCGGCGCCGGCCCCGAAGAGCACGACGAGGATCGCCAGGTCGGACGGAGCGGGCTCCAGCCGGACGCCCATCTGCAGGGCGGCGCCGATCCAAGCGATGCCGAGCGCGAGCCCGGGCGAGCGGCGGTGCAGCACCAGCGCGACGGCCAGCACTCCGGCGACGAAGGGGTGCAGCGAGTCCTCGCCCACGGAGTACGGCACGACCGAGATCACGAGCAGCACGAGCGCCTGGGCACCGGCCGATCCGGCCGCGAACGCGTCCTGCGGTCCGGCGACGCGCTCGAGGAGGCGCTCGATCCGATCCTCCGGACCGACCGGGTTCCGCAGCCCGCGGACGAAGGACAGCACCGCGATCGCCGCCAGGACGGCGGCGACGAGGACCGCGACCGCGACCAGGACGAGGAAGCGGATGCTCGGGGGCGGTTCGGGCGAGTCGAGCGACGGGCGGAGCGACGCCGACAGGACGACGCCGCCGAGCCCGCAGAGCAGGAGGGCGCCGACCAGCGCGAGCGATCGGGTCCACGGCCCGAGTCGGCGCGCCGTCGACCAGAGCACGACCGCTCCGACGACGACGCCGTCCAGCGGCAGGCCGACGACCGGCACCGCTCCGCCGAGGAGGATCCCCGCGGCGGCCAGGGTGGGGGCGAGCGCCGGGAGCAGGCCCGCCAGCGCGAGGGCGAGCCCGAGGAGCAGGCCCGCGGACGGCGAGGCGCTCGACACGCCGCTCGCGAGCGCCAGCAGGTGCGCGACGGCGAGCAGGGCGCCGGCGATCGGGAGCGTCGCCGGTCGGTCCAGGAGCACGCGCATGCCTCTCACGCTAGACGTCGAGCGCCGCGGAGTCGTCGTCCCGACGGCTGATCGACGTGCGCCGAGCGGATCAGAAGCCCAGGCGCCCCAGCAGCTTCGGGTCGCGCTGCCATTCCTTGGCGACCTTCACCCGGATCGAGAGGAACACCCGGCGTCCCAGCAGGCGCTCGATCTGCTCGCGCGAGACCGCGCCGACCTCGCGCAGGCGCTGCCCGCCCTTGCCGATGATGATGCCCTTCTGGCTGTCGCGCTCGACGAAGACGTTGGCGTAGATGTCGATGAAGGAGCCGTCCTCGCGCTCGGCCATGTCGTCGAGGGTCACGGCGAGGGAGTGCGGCAGCTCGTCCGAGACGCCCTCGAGAGCGGCTTCGCGGATGAACTCCGCGATGCGCGAGCCGAGGTCCTCGTCGGTCACGGCCTCCTCGGGGTAGAGGGCGGGCGACACCGGCATCAGACGGAGCAGCTCCACGGCGAGCACGTCGAGCTGCTCGTCGGTGACCGCCGAGATCGGCACGATCGTGTCCCACTCGCGGAGCTCGGAGACGGCGAGCAGCTGCTTGGCGACCGACTTCTTCGAGGAGAGGTCGACCTTCGACACGATCGCGACCTTGCGGGCACGCGGGAACGCGTCGAGCTGCTCGTTGATGAAGCGGTCGCCGGGGCCGATCGGCTCGTCGGCGGGGAAGAGCATCCCGATGACGTCCACATCGCCCAGCGTCGAGGTGACGAGCGAGTTCAGGCGCTCGCCGAGGAGCGTGCGCGGGCGGTGGATGCCCGGGGTGTCGACGACGATGAGCTGGCCGTCGGGCCGGTGGACGATGCCGCGGATCGCGCGGCGCGTGGTCTGCGGCTTGGAGCTCGTGATGGCGATCTTCTCGCCGACCAGGGCGTTCGTCAGGGTCGACTTGCCGACGTTGGGGCGGCCGACGAACGACACGAATCCCGCGCGGAAGGGCGTCGTGGGCGGGCTGGAGTCGGTCATCGTGCGTCCTCGTTCTGTCTGTCGTCGGCGGGGGCGCCCGCTGATCGGCCGTCGGCTGCTCGGCTCCGCGTCTCGCGGTCCTTCGCGGCCCGGGCGTTCGCCGCTCGGGTCTGCGACGCCCGCGACGGGGCCGTCCGGGTCGGAGCGGCGCGCGGGTCCCGGGCGCGTGCGTCCCGGCTCCGAGTATCCCCGGTCGGGCCCTCATCGGCGTCGGCCTCGCCGTCGTCGCCCCCGATCGGAGCGGAACCGTCGCCGGTCTCGCCGCTCGGGTCGTAGTCGTGATCGCGGCGGACCAGCACGGTCGAGATGGTGCCGCGGCGCGCGTCCGCCTGCTCGGCCTCGAGGATCACGCCGTCGATCCGGGCGCTGGCACCGCGATCCGGGAGGCGGCCGTAGGCCTTGGTGAGCAGTCCGCCGACCGAGTCGACGTCGTCGTCCTCGAGATCGATCTCGAACAGCTCGCCGAGCTCGTCGACCGGGAGCCGCGCCGAGACCCGGTAGACGCCGGGCTCGATCTCCTCGAAGAGATCGACCTCGCGGTCGTACTCGTCCGAGATGTCGCCGACGAGCTCCTCGATGAGGTCCTCGAGGGTCACGAGGCCGGCGATGCCGCCGTACTCGTCGACCACCATGGCGAGGTGGTTCGACTCCAGCTGCATCTGGCGAAGCAGCTCGTCCGCCATCTTCGACTCCGGCACGAAGAGCGCCGGTCGAGCGAGGTCGGCGACGACGTCGTCGTCGTCGGGCCGCTCGTAGGTGTGGCGGGCGACGTCGCGGAGGTAGAGCACGCCGAGGACGTCGTCCACGCCCTCGCCGATGACGGGGAGCCGCGAGATGCCGCGGCTGAGCAGGAGTCCCATGCCCGCTCCGATCGACGCCGTCGCCTCGATCGTCACCATGTCGGTGCGCGGGACCATCACCTCGCGCACGAGGGTGTCGTTGAACTCGAAGATCGAGTGGATGAGCTCGCGGTCGTCCTGCTCGAGGACGTCCTGCTCCGTGGCCTCGTCCACCATGCTCAGCAGCTGCTCCTCGGAGGAGAAGCCGGCGGAGCGGCCGGTGCCGGGGGTCACCCGGTTGCCGAGAGCGACGAGGCCGTGCGCCACGGGCCCGAGGGCCACGCGCAGCACGTGGATCAGGGAGGCGCTCGTGCCCAGCACGGCGCGCGCGTGCGCCCGGCCGACGCTGCGGGGGCTCGAGCCGACGAGCACGAAGGAGACGGCGGCCATGATCAGGATCGCCAGCAGCAGCGCGAGCCAGAGCTGGTCGACGACGACCACGAGGACCGTCGTGACGAAGACCGCGGCCGTCGTCTCGGCGGCGATCCGGGAGAAGTTGACGACGTTCACGTGCGCGCTCATGTCGCCGGCGATGGCGCGCAGGGCGCGAGCGCTGCGCGAGTGGTTCGCCATCTCGAGCACGTCGCTGCGCGAGAGCACGCCGAGGGCCGCGTCGGTCGCGGCGAACCATCCGCCGACCGCGACGAGGACGAGGGCGGCGATGAGGAGCTGGAGGGTGAGCACGGCGAGGCCTAGCGGCGTCGCTCGCTGATGTGGAAGCCGACGAGGATGTCGCGCTGGATGCCGAACATCTCGCGCTCCTCGTCGGGCTCCGCGTGATCGAAGCCGAGCAGGTGCAGGAGCCCGTGGGCCGTCAGCAGCAGGAGCTCGTCGAGGACCGAGTGGCCCGCGGCCTCGGCCTGCGTCTGAGCGACCTGCGGGCAGAGCACGATGTCGCCGAGCAGACCGGCCGGGGTCTGCTCGTCCTCGGTGCCGGGTCGCAGCTCGTCCATCGGGAAGCTGAGCACGTCGGTCGGGCCCGGCTCGTCCATCCACTGCACGTGCAGCTGCTCCATCGCGCCCTCGTCGACGAGCACGATCGCCAGCTCGGCGTCGGGGTGCACGTGCATCGTGTCGAGCGCGTAGCCGGCGAGGCGCAGCAGCGCCGCCTCGTCGACGGGGACGCTCGACTCGTTGTTGATCTCGATGCTCACGGGGGCGGTGTTCCTCTTCGTCGGGATGATCGGGTCGGCGGTTCAGCCGCGCGGGCGCTTGGGCTGCGCATCGCCGGAGGCGCGCGGGGAGCCGGCGCGCCGCTCGGCGCGGTTCGCGAACTCGCGGGCCTGCTCGCGCTCGTAGTGCTGCGCCTGCTTCTGCTGGTCGTACTCGGTGTAGGCGTCCACGATCCGGCCCACGAGGCTGTGGCGCACCACGTCCTCGCTGGTCAGCCTCGAGAAGTGGATGTCGTCGATGCCGTCGAGCACCCGGGTGACGAGCCGGAGGCCGCTGGCCCCGGTCGGCAGGTCGACCTGCGTGATGTCACCGGTGATGACCATCTTGGAGCCGAAGCCGAGCCGGGTGAGGAACATCTTCATCTGCTCCGGCGTGGTGTTCTGCGCCTCGTCGAGCACGACGAACGAGTTGTTGAGGGTGCGCCCGCGCATGTACGCGAGCGGAGCGACCTCGATGGTGCCCGCGGCGAGCAGCTTGGGGACGATCTCCGGATCCATCATCTCGTTGAGCGCGTCGTAGAGCGGACGGAGGTAGGGGTCGATCTTGTCGGTGAGGGAGCCCGGCAGGTATCCCAGCCGCTCCCCCGCCTCGACGGCCGGACGGGTCAGGATGATCCGCTCGACCTCCTTGCGCTGCAGCGCCTGCACGGCCTTCGCCATCGCCAGGTAGGTCTTGCCGGTTCCGGCCGGGCCGATGCCGAACACGATCGTGCTGTGATCGACGGCGTCGACGTACTCGCGCTGACCGAGGGTCTTGGGGCGGATGCTCTTGCCGCGCGCCGTCAGGATCGCCTGCCCGAATGCCTCCGCCGGGCTGACGGATCCGCCGTTCTGGAGGATGCGAGCGGACTCGCGGACCCCTTCGGGGTCGAGGTCGTGGCCGCCTGCGGTCATGGTCACCAGTTCTTCCACCAGGCGCGCCGCCGCGGAGACGGGAGAGGGCTCGCCCTCGAGCGTCACCTCGTTGCCGCGCACGTGCACCTGGACGTCGGGGAATCGTGTCTCGACCGCCTTGATGAGGCGGTCCTGGGGTCCGAGGAGGCGCACCATGGCGACTCCGTCGACGGCGATGACGCGTCGCGTCGTGCCGGGGGTCGTGCCGGTCGGGGTCGACTCGGCGGGGGTCGGTGCTTCGGGGCTGTCGCCCGCGTGGTCAACCGGTGGCAAGGGAGCCTTCCGTCAGGTGTCCGCCCATCACGTGGGCGTGGACGTGGAACACGGTCTGCCCGGCCGCTTCGCCCGAGTTGAAGACGAGGCGGAACTGCCCGCCGCAGTGGGCGTCGGCCAGGGTCTGCGCGACCTGGACGATCTCGGCGAGCAGGGCCGGGTCGGCGGCGCCGAGCTCGGCGACGGTCGCGTACTCCTGCGTCTTGGGGAAGACCAGCAGGTGGACCGGCGCTTTCGGCGCGATGTCGGTGATGGCGAGAACCCGCTCGTTCTCGAACACCACGTCGGCGGGGATCTCGCCCCGGACGATGCGCGTGAAGACGGTGGGTTCGCTCATGGGTCCATCTTAAACGCCGGGGAGCCGGCGAGGGGGCCCCGTTCGCCCAGGGCGCGCGTCGCGGCTACCAGCGGCCCAGACGGGCCGAGAGCACGGCGATGGCCGCCGGGCCAGCGGTCGAGGTGCGGAGCACGGTGTCGCCCAACGCGACGGCCTCGGCGCCCGCCGCCGCGAGCAGCGCCAGCTCCTCCGGAGCGACACCGCCCTCCGGGCCGACCACCAGGACGATGTCGCGGCCGTCGGGCTCGAGGGAGGAGAGACGGACCTCGGCGGACGGCTCGAGCACGAGGACGCGCTCGGTCGCCGCGCGGTCGGCGAGCAGGCGCGTCGAGGCGACGGCCGAGACCTCGGGCACCCGGGCGCGGAGCGACTGCTTGCTCGCCTCGCGCACGATGCTGCGCCAGCGCTCGCGGCCCTTCTCCTCCTTGGGTCCGCTCCAGCGCGAGATCGACCGGGCGGCCTGCCACGGGACGACCTCGTCGATCCCGAGCTCGGTGGCCGCCTGCACGGCCAGCTCGTCCCGGTCGCCCTTCGCGAGCGCCTGGGCGAGCACGAGGCGCGGCGCCGGAGCGGCCGACTCCTCCACCGATTCGACGACCAGGGCGACGCGGGACGGCTCGGCGCTCTCGACGACGGCCATCGCCACGAGACCCCGGCCGTCGCCCACCCGGATCGTCTCGCCCGCGCGGATCCGGCTCACCGTCGCGGCGTGACGCGCCTCGGCACCGGTCAGGGCGAGACGCCCGCCCGCGACGAAGTCGCCGGAGTCGAGGGACTCGTCGATGTAGTGGTGCGCCACCGCCGTGCGCCGATCAGCCGAGGAAGCGGTCGCGGAGCTTCGAGAAGAGGCCCTGCTGGAAGTGGGTGAGCGCGGGCTTCTGCGGCTTGTAGTGCTTCGCGAACTCCTGCACGAGCTCGCGCTCGCGGTGGCCGAGCTTGGTCGGGGTGACGACCTGGATGCCCACGCGCAGATCTCCGCGGCCGTTGCCGCGCAGCTTCGTGACTCCGCGGCCCTTGATCGTGACGATCTCGGTGCTCTGGGTGCCCGGCTTGACCTCGATCTCGATGTCGCCGTCGAGGGCGGCGAGCGTCGTGGTGGACCCGAGGATCGCATCCGTCATCTGCACCTCGAGGGTGCAGAGCAGGTCGTCGCCGTTGCGGCTGAAGACGTCGTGGTGCTTGACCTTGATCTCGAGGTAGAGATCGCCGTTCGGTCCGCCGGCGGGGCCGACCTCGCCGCTGCCCGGCATCTGGAGGCGGAGCCCGGTGTCGACGCCCGCGGGGACGTCGACGGGGATCGTGCGGCGCGCGCGGACGCGGCCCTGGCCCTGGCAGGTCGAGCACGGAGTGGCGATGACGGTGCCGTAGCCGCGGCAGGTGCCGCAGGGGCTCGCCGTCATGACGTTGCCCAGGAGCGAGCGGACGGTGCGCTGGATCTGGCCGGAGCCGTGGCAGATGTCGCAGGTGACCGGCGAGGTGCCGGGCTGGCAGCAGGAGCCCTGGCAGGTCTCGCAGAGCACGGCCGTGTCGACCTCGAGATCGCGGTGCGTGCCGAAGATGACCTCGTCGAGCGAGACCTCGACGCGCAGGAGCGCGTCCTGCCCGCGCTCACGGCGGGAGCGCGGCCCGCGGGAGGAGCCCTGGGCGCCCTGGCCGAAGAACGTCTCGAAGATGTCGCCGAAGCCGCCGAAGCCCTGACCGCCGCCGGGGAAGCCCTCCTGGGGCCCGCGGTCGTACTGCTGGCGCTGCTGGGCGTCGCTCAGGACGTCGTAGGCGTGCGTGACGAGCTTGAACCGCTCGGAGGCGTCGGCGCTCGGATTGACGTCGGGGTGCAGCTCGCGGGCGAGTCGGCGGTACGCCTTCTTGATCTCGTCGGCGGAGGCGTCGCGGGCGACGCCCAGCACTTCGTAGTGATCGGCCACAGGTGGCTTCGTCCTTCGTTCGTGGGTCGGTGCACCGGGTACGGCGGACCGGGTGGGAGCCGGGGCGACCGGCGAGTCGGGGAAGTGGGGGTCAGTCCTCGCCGAGGAGGCGGGAGAGGTAGCGGGCGACGGCGCGCACCGCGGCGATGTTGCCGGAGTAGTCCATCCTGATCGGTCCGAGGACGCCCAGGCGCGAGACCTGGCCGCCGGCGGTGTTGTAGCCGCTCGTCAGCACCGAGGTCTCCTGCAGGCCAAAGGGCGCGTTCTCGCGGCCGATCCGCACCGAGATGCCGCGGGGGTCCGGCACCATCTCGGCGAACAGCCGGAGCAGCTCCACCTGCTCCTCGATCGCCTCCAGCACCGGGTAGATGCTTCCCGAGAAGTCCTCCTCGGTGCGGACGAGGTTGGCGGCGCCGGCCATGACGAGGCGGTCCTGCCGATTCGCGCCGACCTGCTCGAGGAGCGTCTGGAGGATCGGCGCGAGCACGTCGCGGCGCTCCGGCGTGAACCGCTCGGCGGCCGCCTGGAGCGTCTCGGCGGCGGCCTGGAGCCCGAGGCCGATCACGGCCGTGTTGAGCTTGGCGCGGATCTCGCCGAGGAACTCGGCGTCGACGTCGGTCGGGGTCTCGAGGACGCGCTGATCGACCCGGCCGGTGTCGGTGATGAGCACCGAGAGCAGGCGGCGCGGCGCGAGGGCGACGAGCTCCACGTGGCGGATGCGGGCGGCTCCGAACGACGGGTACTGCACGAGCGCGACGCTGTTGGTGAGCTGCGAGAGCAGCCGCACGGTCTTGACCAGCACCTCGTCGAGGTCGGGGCTCTGGCCGAGGAAGGTCTCGATGGCCTGGCGCTGCGCGGCGGTGAGCGGGCGCAGGTCGGTGAGCTGATCGACGAAGAGGCGGTAGCCCTTGTCGGTGGGAACGCGCCCCGAGGAGGTGTGCGGAGCCGCTATCAGCTCCTCCTCCTCGAGCTGCGCCATCTCGTTGCGGATCGTCGCCGCCGAGACGCCGAACGAGTGCCGCTCGACGATCGACTTCGAGCCCACGGGCTCGCGGTGGGCCACGTAGTCCTGCACGATCACGCGCAGGACCTGGAGACCGCGCTCCGTCACCATACGACCGACCTCCCGCCGGGCTCCGGGTGCCTCTCGGCACGAACCACCGCGGCGCCGACGCGCCGCACGGAGCTTGGCACTCCGCAACTTCGAGTGCCAATCATACCCGCGAGCGGGGGGCCGGACGGAGGATCGCGCGGGATCGGCGTGGTGCGGAGGGGACTCCTCCTCCGGTGCTGCTGCGCGGCCCGCGCGGTGCGCCACACGACGTGCCACGATGGACGCCGAGCGCACGGGGGTCGCCCGTCGCGATGACGCCCGGAACAGGAGACCTCATGTCGACCACGCCTCCCCCTCCCCCGCCCCCCGCGTACAGCACGCCGGCGCCCCCGCTGAACCCGGCCGACGAGAAGACCTGGGCGATCGTGACCCACGTCCTGGGCATCTTCTTCAGCTTCCTGCCGTCGCTGATCGTGTACCTCGTGTTCAAGGGCCGGGGCCCGTTCCTGGAGGCGCACGCGAAGACCGCGCTGAACTTCCACCTGACGACGCTGATCGCCTACGTGGCGGGCACGATCCTGACGTTCGTCCTCGTCGGGTTCATCGTCTTCCTCGTCGTGCCGATCCTCGTGATCGTGTTCGCGATCATCGCCTCGGTGCGCGCGAGCGCCGGCGAGTACTACACGTACCCGCTGAGCATCCCGTTCTTCAAGTAGGGCGGCTGCCGCCGGTCGGGCGGCCCGTCCCCCTGCTGGTCGAGCAGCCGCAGGCGACCTCGGCTGGTCGAGCAGCCACCGCAGGCGGCGTATCGAGACCCACGTCCTCTGCAGGGGTCGGTCTCGATACGCCCGCTTCGCGGGCTACTCGACCAGCGGGGGGGGCTGAATCCCGTCAGCCGTCGGCCAGGCGGCGCACCACCGCGTCGGCCAGCAGCCGGCCGCGCAGCGTCAGCACCACGCGGCCCTGCAGAGCCGCCCGGCCGTCGATCAGCCCGTCGGCGATGAGCCCGGCGACCTCGCGCCGGCGCTCCGGGTCGATCGCCTCGACGGGCAGGCCGTCCGAGAGGCGCGAGCGCAGCAGCACGTCCTCGACGCCCCTCGTCGCGGCATCGAGGGTCTCGCGACCGGCGGCAGGACTCGATCCGGCCCGCAGCCGGTCCGCGTACGCCGCCGGATGCTTCACGTTCCACCAGCGCACGCCTCCGACGTGGCTGTGCGCACCCGGTCCGACGCCCCACCAGTCGTGGCCGAGCCAGTAGGACAGGTTGTGGCGCGAGCGGTGGGCGTCGTCGATCGCCCAGTTGCTGACCTCGTACCAGGAGTAGCCGGCGGCCGCGAGGCGCTCGTCCGCCAGCTCGTACATGTCGGCCGTGAGGTCGTCGTCGGGTGTCGCGACCTCGCCGCGGCGGATCTGCCGGGCGAGCTTCGTGCCGTCCTCGACGATCAGCGCGTAAGCCGAGAGGTGGTCGGGGCGGTTCGCGAGAGCGGAGTCGAGCGACCGCTCCCAGTCGGCGAGCGACTCCCCCGGCGTTCCGTAGATGAGGTCGAGGCTGACCTGCAGGCCCGCCTCCCGCGCCCACTCGACCACCAGCGGGACGCGCTCGGGGTCGTGGGTGCGCTCGAGGGTCGCGAGCACGTGCGGCACTGCCGACTGCATCCCGAAGCTGACGCGGGTGAACCCGGCGTCGGCGAGGGCGCGCAGATACGCGGCGTCGACGGAGTCGGGATTCGCCTCGGTCGTGATCTCGGCGCCGTCGGCGATGCCGAAGCGCGAGCGCAGACCGTCGAGCATGCGGACGAGGTCCTCCGCCGGGAGCAGCGTGGGCGTGCCTCCGCCGAAGAACACCGTCGCGGCGGGCCGCTCGGGCAGTCCCGCACGGCGCAGCACCTCGGCGCCGAGGGTCATCTCGGCGACGGCCTGCTCGGCGTAGTCGGACTGCTTCGCGCCCCGCAGCTCGGTCGCCGTGTAGGTGTTGAAGTCGCAGTAGCCGCAGCGCACCCGGCAGAACGGCACGTGCACGTACAGTCCGAGGTCGCGCTGCTGGGCGCCGTCGGCGGCGGAACCGGGCAGGAGCCCGTCGAGCGGGGCCGGGTCGGCCAGTGGGAGGGCGCTGCCCACGTCAGCTGACGCGCGCCGGCAGCAGCGCGCGCAGGTACTTCTTGACCTGCTTCTTCTGCACCGCGCGCAGCACCGGGGAGCCGAGGCGGTAGAGGCGGGTGGAGGGGCGCGAGAAGACGCGGATGACCAGCCAGACGGAGTCGTCGGCGCGCTTCTCGACGACGAACGACTCCTCGCCGCTCTCGGGGTGGCCCTCGAGCGTGCCGTAGGCGAAGCCGACCTGGTCGGGCTCGTCGACGACGTAGACCACGCGCACTGGAGCGTCGAAGGTGCGGCCCAGCAGGTCGACCTTGAGCACCGCGGTGACGCCGGCGGTGATGTAGGGAGTGCCGTCGGGGCCGAACCGCTCCTCCGTGGGGCGGCTCGTGAGATCGATCGGAGTTCCGGCGGAGTCGAAGTTGACGCCCGTGTACTGCACGCCGCTGCCGCTCGTGATGTCCTCGACGCGGATGCCGCTGCCGCGCTGCACGCCCCAGGTCATGAGCGACGCCGTCGTGATCGCGAAGCGCTCGGCTCCCGAGCCCAGCCTCGCCTCGAAGCGCTCGGCGGTGAAGCCGTCCGGCGGGTACTCGAGGAGATCGGGTGCGAGGGTGCCGCCGACGGCCGCGTAGGTGACCTGCGGCTGCCCCTCGAAGCTCGAGCGCCGGATGCTCACTTCTTGTCCTTCGTCTCGACGTCGCCGGAGAGCGCGGCGATGAACGCCTCCTGCGGCACTTCGACCCGGCCCACCATCTTCATGCGCTTCTTGCCCTCCTTCTGCTTCTCGAGCAGTTTGCGCTTGCGGGTGATGTCACCGCCATAGCACTTGGCCAGGACGTCCTTGCGCATCGCGCTGATGGACTCGCGCGCGATGATGCGGGCGCCGATCGCGGCCTGGATGGGGACCTCGAACTGCTGCCGAGGGATGAGCTTGCGCAGGCGCCCCGTCATCAGCACGCCGTAGGCGTAGGCCTTCTCGCGGTGCACGATCGCGCTGAACGCGTCGACCTGCTCGCCCTGGAGCAGGATGTCGACCTTCACGAGGTCGGCCTCCTGGTCGCCCGCCGGCTCGTAGTCGAGCGACGCGTAGCCGGCGGTCTTGGACTTGAGGTTGTCGAAGAAGTCGAAGACGATCTCGCCGAGGGGCATGTGGTACCGGATCTCGACCCGGTCCTCGCCGAGGTACTCCATGCCGATCAGCGTGCCGCGGCGGCTCTGGCAGAGCTCCATGATCGTGCCGACGTAGTCCTTGGGCGCGAGGATCGCGGCCTTCACGATCGGCTCGGTGACCGAGGCGATCTTGCCGCCCGGGAACTCGCTCGGGTTCGTCACGGTGACGGTCTTCTTGTCCTCCGTGGTCACCTCGTAGATGACGGAGGGAGCGGTGGTGATGAGGTCGAGGCCGAACTCGCGGTCCAGGCGCTCGGTCACGATCTCGAGGTGGAGGAGGCCCAGGAAGCCGCAGCGGAAGCCGAAGCCCAGCGCGACCGAGGTCTCGGGCTCGTAGACGAGCGCGGCGTCCGAGAGCTTGAGCTTGTCGAGCGCCTCGCGGAGGTCGGGGTAGTCGCTGCCGTCGATCGGGTAGAGGCCCGAGAAGACCATCGGCAGCGGCTCGGTGTAGCCCGGCAGCGCCTGCGTCGCGGGCTTGGACGCCGTGGTGACGGTGTCGCCGACCTTCGACTGGCGGACGTCCTTCACGCCGGTGATCAGGTAGCCCACCTCGCCGACGGCGAGACCCTGGGTGGCGACCGGCTCCGGGCTCGAGACGCCGATCTCGAGGATCTCGTGAGTGGCCCGCGTCGACATCATCTGGATCTTCTCGCGCGGCGAGAGCTTGCCGTCGATCATGCGGACGTAGGTGACGACTCCGCGGTAGGCGTCGTAGACCGAGTCGAAGATCATGGCGCGCGCGGGGGCGTCGGCGTCGCCGACGGGCGGCGGGATGAGCTGCGTCACGCGATCGAGCAGGGCCTCGACGCCCATGCCCGTCTTCCCCGAGACGCGGAGCACGTCGTCGGGATCGCCGCCGATGAGGCTCGCGAGCTCCTTCGCGTACTTGTCGGGGTCGGCGGCGGGGAGGTCGATCTTGTTCAGGACCGGGATGATCGTGAGGTCGTTCTCGAGCGCCAGGTAGAGGTTCGCGAGGGTCTGCGCCTCGATGCCCTGCGCGGCGTCGACCAGGAGGATCGCGCCCTCGCACGCGGCGAGCGAGCGGCTGACCTCGTACGAGAAGTCGACGTGACCGGGGGTGTCGATCATGTTGAGGGCGAAGGTCTTCCCCTCGTGCTCCCACGGCATGCGCACGGCCTGCGACTTGATCGTGATGCCGCGCTCGCGCTCGATGTCCATGCGATCGAGGTACTGCGCGCGCATCGCGCGGTCCTCGACCACGCCCGTGATGCCGAGCATGCGATCGGCGAGTGTGGACTTGCCGTGATCGATGTGGGCGATGATGCAGAAGTTGCGGATGGACGCCGGATCGGTCGCGGCGGGCTCGAGCCCGAGGTGTGCACGTGGAGACATCGTGGGGCCATTGTCCCACGGTCGGGGTGCGTCGGCGGGCGGAGGGCCTGGAGGGCCGGTGACGTCGGTGCGCGGCGGGTGGTATCCGGTGCAGAACCTGAGCGGAGAAGAGGGATCGGGCGCTGTCGGCCGGGACGCCCCCTCCGCGAGCGTGCGCCGCTCTGCGCTACAGGTCGAGGCCGTAGGTGCGCGTCGGCTCGACTCCGGGCGGGTTCTCGCGCTCGGGAAGGCGGACGAAGCCCATGCTCTCGTAGAGCGCGTGCGCGGCGACCATGTCGGTCCCGCTGTTCATGACGACGCGGTCGAGGCCCCGCTCGACCGCGAGCATCACGACGAACTCGGTGAGCAGGCGGCCCAGGCCCCGGCCGCGCGCCTCGGGAGCGACGGCGAGCAGCCGCCAGTCGAGCTCGCCCGGGCGGCCGAGGGAGTAGAGGTTCGTGCTCGGAGCGGCGGTGGTCACCGTCGCGAGGATCCGGCCGTCGGCGTCCTCGGCCACCCACACCTCGCCCTCGCGGTCGTGCCGGGACACGTCCGCGACGTCGGCCGCGTACTCCTCCCCCAGTTCGTAGTCGTGCGCGTACGCGGCCAGACGCAGGCGCGACACCTCGGCGTGCTCGTCCTCGCGCACGCGGCGGACGAGGATCCCGTCCGCGCTCACGGGCGCGCCGGAGCGGGCAGCGTGCGCAGGCCGTGCTCGATGTCGGCGGGGTCCGCCGCGAGGCAGATCCGGATCCAGCCCTCGCCCGTGCGCCCGAACGCGCTGCCCGGGGCGACGGCGACGAGCGTCTCGAGGAGGAACGCCTCGACCCAGGACGCGACGTCGCCACCGGTCGCGTGCGACAGGTCGATCCACAGGTAGAAGGCGCCCTCGGGCTCGCGGTAGCGGATCCCCCGCTCGTCGAGGATCGACGTCGCCAGACGCAGGTTCGACAGGTAGTGCGCGGCGGCGTCGGCCACCGCCTCCTGCGGGCCGGTCAGCGCCGCGAGGGCCGCGCGCTGGTCGGGCGAGGCGACGCAGCTGATCGCCGCTTCCTGCACGGTGACCATGGTCGTCGTCAGGCCGGGAGGGGTGACGAGGTAGCCGACGCGGACGCCGGTCATGGCGTAGGTCTTCGAGAAGGAGAACACGCTGAACACGCGGTCGTCGTCGTGCCCGAGCTCCTGCGCGATGCTCGCGAGGCTGACGTGCGGGCGCCCGTAGGTGAAGTACTCGTAGACCTCGTCGCTGATGATCCACAGGTCGTGCCGGCGGGCGAACTCGAGGAGCCGCTCCAGGACCGGGCGCGGGAAGACGATCCCGAGCGGGTTCGACGGGCTGTTCACGATGATCACCCGGGTGCGGTCGGTGACGATGCGCTCGAGCTCGTCGAGATCGGGGAGGAAGCCGTTCTCGGGACGGAGCGTGTAGGGCACCGGGACGGCCTCGATCATCCGGGCGTTCATGGTGAACGTGGTGTACCCGGGATCGGGCACCAGCACCTCGTCCCCGGTGCGCAGCGTCAGCGTCATCGCCTGGTAGAGCGCCTGAGTGCCGCCGACCGTGAGCCAGACCTGCTCGACATCGGCGCGGATGCCGTTGTCGCGGGCGAGCTTCTCGACGATCGCGCGGCGGAGCTCGGGGAGGCCGCCGTTGGGCCCGTAGTCCGTGTCGTCCGCGGCCCACGCCGCGCGCGCGGCCTCGATGATGTGCGGCGCGGTCGGCACGTCGGGCTCACCGACGCAGAGGAAGGTGACGCCCTCGAGACGGAGGGCGATCTCGAACAGACGGCGGATGCCGGACGGCGGCACCGCGGGGAGGTGATCGGCGAGACGTGGCATCGCTGATCACCGTACCGCCCGAGGGGCCGACTCGTCGGCGGGCCGCGGTTGAAGCGGGACGACGGGTGCGCTAAAGTTCCTTGTTGGCTTGCGCTCCACCACCGGCACCCCCGGCGTACGTGGAGTGATCAGAAGCCGGCGACCTCCAGTCGCACCGGGACGGCCCGCGCCGCCCGGAAGGGGCACTCCGACGAGTAGCCGGCTGCACACACGCACATCCGAGAAGAAGGTAATCCACGTGGCAAACATCAAGTCGCAGATCAAGCGCAACCTCACGAACAAGAAGGCGAACGACCGCAACAAGGCGGTCAAGAGCCAGCTCAAGACCGCCGTCCGCTCGGTCCACACCGCCATCGCCGCCGGCGACGCCGCCCAGGCCGCGACCGCCCTCGCGTTCGCCGCCAAGAAGCTCGACAAGGCCGCCAGCAAGGGCGTCATCCACAAGAACCAGGCCGCGAACCGCAAGTCGGCCATCGCGAAGCAGGTCGCTGCGCTGTAACTCTGCGCTGCGCTGCAACGACGAAGGGTCCGGCCGATGGCCGGGCCCTTCGTCGTTTCCGCTTCGCGGTCGACGGACTCCTCGTTCCTCGTCGTCCGTCGCGCGGTCGGCTCGCGGAGGGGGTCGCGGTGGGAGGAGCGTGGTGCGTTCCGGGTACGGCGATCCGCTGGCACGCGGATCGTCGGTGACCCTGCAGGGTGCGCGGCTGGTCGAGGAGGGCTCCCGCTGCGCGGGTCGAGTCCGGCTGCGGAACGCGGGTCGTCTGTCACGCGGGGTGGACCGGTGTACTGGTGGTCGAGCAGCCTCGCAGGGGCGTACCGAGACCAAGAGACCCCGAGACCCCGCGCCCCCGCGCTTCCCACACCTCCTCAGAGGTGCAGGCCGCGGGCGGAGATGACGGAGACCATGCGCTCGAGGGCGTAGACGGGGTCGCGGCCGCCCCCCTTGACGTTCGCGTCGGCGTCGGCGACGGTCTCGATCGCGGTGCCCAGGCCGTCGCCGGTCCAGCCCTGGAGGTCGCGGCGCGCTCGGTCGACCTGCCAGGGGGCGAGGCCCAGGCGCGAGGCGATCTGGCCGGAGCCCTCGCGGGAGCCGGCGACCTTCGCCATCGTGCGGAGCTTGCTGGCGAAGGCGGCGACGATCGGGACGGGATCGGCTCCGGAGGCGAGTGCGTGCCGAAGGCCCAGCAGCGCCTCTCCGTGACGGCCGGCGATCGCGGAGTCGGCGACGGTGAACGCGGTCGTCTCGACCCGGCCGCCGTAGTACTTCGCGACGGTCGCCTCGGTGATCTCTCCCGAGGCGTCCGAGATGAGCTGCTGGCAGGCGGACGCGAGCTCGTCGAGGTCGTCCGAGAACGCCGACACCAGAGCGCGGACGGCGCCGGTCGTCGCGGTGCGGCCGGCGGTGCGGAACTCGGCGACGGCGAAGTCGACCTTGTCGCTCTCGCGCTTGAGCTCGGCGCAGACGATCTCGATGCCGCCTCCACTGCCCGAGCGGATGGCGTCGAGGAGCTTCTTGCCGCGGTTGCCGCCGCCGTGCCGCAGCACCACGGTCGCTCCGTCGGCGGGCGCCGCGAGGTACTCGACCGCCTCGATGAGGAACGCGTCGGTGCACTTCTCGACGTTCGAGACGCGGATGAGGCGCGGCTCGTCGAACAGGGACGGGCTCGCGAGCGTCAGCAGCTCGCCGGGCGCGTAGCCGCCGGCGTCGATGTCGCTGACCTCGAGGCTGGGATCCTCTGCTCGGAGGAACTCGCGGAGGAAGCGCAGGGCGCGATCGGCGAGGAACTGCTCGGGGCCGGTGATGAGCACGACGGGAGCGGGCCTCGTCTCGTTCCACGCGAGCTGCGGGATCGCCGCCTTCGAGGGCGCCGCCTTCGCGCGCGAGGGGGCTCTGCCTGCCATGCCGTCGTCCTTCCGTCCTGCGATCGCCGTCGCCCGCCCGTTCGAGCGCCATCCACCCTACGGTCTGCCCGTGCCCGCCCGCGGCCGCCGGGACCACCGCCGCGCCGCTCGCCCACACCGCGATCCCGTCGGGCCGCGACGCCAGGACGACCGTACCCTCGACATCCGACCTCACTGCCTCGACCCCGCGCTCGGCGAGGAGCGAGAGCAGCGACGGAGCGGGATGCCCGTAGTCGTTGTCCGCACCGACCGAGACCAGACCGAGGCGCGCGTCGAGGGCGTCGTACAGCGCGGGACCCTGGTCGGACGATCCGTGGTGGGCGACCTTGACCACGTCCACCCGCTCCGGTGCCAGGCGCGCGAGCCTGCCCTGCTCCTCCGCCCCCAGATCGCCCAGCAGCGCGATCGACAGCGGACCGCCGATCGAGTCCGGTCCGATGTCGACGCGGAGGGTGACGCTCGCGGCGTTGCCGCTCAGCGCGCTCCCCTGCCCAGGCCACAGCACGCGCCAGCGGAGGGACCCGAGTGCCCCCTCCTCGCCCCGTGCCGTCTCGCGCACCTCCGCACCTCCCTCCCGGAGCGCCCACCGGTCGCGCTCGTCCTCGACCTCGGCGGCGGGGCCGACGAGCGCGGCGTCCGCCCGACCGACCACCGCCTCCAGCCCTCCGACGTGGTCGAGGTCGTAGTGGGTGAGCACGAGCAGCGCGACGCGCTCGACGCCGAGGAGGTCGAGACAGGCGTCGAGCCGCTCCGGCAGCGGGCCGGCGTCCACGAGCAGCACGCCCGCGTCTCCCCGGAGCAGGATCGCGTCGCCCTGACCCACGTCGCACATGGCCACGCGCCAGTCCTCGGGCACCGACGCGGAGCGCAGGAGTGGAGTCGCGAGAGTGGAGGCCGCTCCGGCGACGAGCAGAGCGGCCAGACCGGCGGCGATCACTCGTCGTGCCGCCGCCCATCGGCGCGAGCGCGTCAGCAGGAGCAGCGCCAGCACGGTCAGCACGGTCAGCGCGAGCACCCCGACGAGCCCCGGCCACCAGGCGAGCCGCGGTGACGGCCATTCCGACACGGCGCGGGCGATCGACGCGATCCACCAGGTGGGCACCGCGGCCAGGCGGATCGCGACGTCGGCCGCGGACGGCCACCAGGGCGCGAGCAGGCAGCCGACCAGCCCGAGCCCGGTGGCGAGCGGAGCGGCGGGCTCGGCGAGCAGGTTCGCGAGGATCCCGTAGACGGGGACGGACGGGTCGACGAGCAGCACGACGGGCTGGCAGGCGAGCTGTGCGGCCGTCGGCACGGCGAGGACGAGGGCGAGGGGACGCGGCAGGATCTCGGCGAGCCGGCGCATCAGCGGCTCGGCGAGCAGCAGCAGACCGGCCGTGGCGAGGACTGACAGCACGAAGCCGAGCTTCCCCGCGATGCTCGGATCGGCGACCACGAGCACGACGACGCTCAGCAGCAGCGCCGGCACGGCCGCTCCTGATCGCCGACTCAGGCGGGCCAGGAGGACCACGGTCGCCATCGCCGCGGCGCGCACCACACTCGGCTCCGGCGTGACGAGGACCACGAAAGCGGCCAGCGCGGCGAGGGCCGCGAGCGTCCGGAGCAACCGGCTCGCTCCGAGGAGGGAGGCGAGCGTCCAGCCCGCGACGACGACCACGGCGCAGTTCGCTCCGGACACGGCCGTGAGGTGGGTGAGCGACGCGGTCCGCATGTCCTCCTCGAGATCGGCCGGCAGGGCGGTCGTGTCGCCGGTCGCGAGCCCGGGCAGCAGCCCGGCGACGTCTCCGCCGAGCACCGCGGTCCGGGCGAGGAAGCGGGACCGCAGGACCTCGGCGGCACCGGCGACTCCCGCAGGCGGTCGCCTGCCCAGGACCGCCGATGCGGTGACGAGGGTGCGCTCCCCCACGGGATCGTCCCCTCCGCCGTCCGCCCTCACCTCGAGCAGCAGCTCGGAGCCGACGGGGACCCGTCCGCCGGGATCGGCCAGGAACACGCGGACGGGTGCGGCGGTCGCGGCGCCTCGGACCGAGAGCGCGACCGCATCGAACCAGACGCCGCCCGTGGCGAGAGGCCGGGCCGCGGTCTCGACCCCGACCTCCAGCTCGATCCGCGTCCGCTCCTCGGCCGCCCGCACGAGCGGCTCCGGATGCCGTCCCGGAGCCGAGAGGACGACCGCGGTGACCGCCAGGGCGGCTCCGGCGAGCGAGACGGCGACGACCGCGAGGACCGCTCTGCGCGTCCGCACCGCCACGAGCAGTCCGACGACCACGAGGACCCAGGCCGTCGTGACGATCCCGGCGCCGCTGCCGAGGACGACGGAGATCGGGAGCAGTCCGCACGAGGCCGAGGCGGTCCACGTCGCGAGGGCGATCGGCGCGAGCCGGAGGTCGGCCGCCCTCACGGTCCCACCCGGTCGCGGAAGGCCTCGAGGGTCTTCTCGCCGATCCCCGGCACCTCGAGCAGCTGATCGACGGAGCTGAAAGGCCCGTTGGCCTCGCGGTAGGCGACAATCTTCGCCGCCGTCGCGGGCCCCACCTCGGGCAGCTCCTCGAGCTGCGCGGCTGTGGCGGTGCTGAGGCTGACCGGGTCGGAGGCGGCCGCCGCTCCCGGCGCGGCACCCGCCGCCGGAACCGCGCCGACCGCGGGCACCAGCAGCTGCTCCCCGTCGACCACGCGGCGAGCGAGGTTGACGGCGTCCGGATCGGCCGACTCCGTCGCCCCGCCCGCGGCCGCGAGAGCGTCCGCGACGCGCGCACCGTCCGTCAGCAGGTAGAGCCCGGGCGACACGACCTCTCCCGCGACGTGCACGTAGAGCGTCGAGGACGCCGCGGAGGAGGGCGCTGCGGACGGTGCTCCGCTCTGCGCCGCGGCGACCGCCGGCAGCACTCTCGTCCGGCCGCTCGCCTGCGCCCCGGCGAGCAGTACGGCGATCACCGCCGCGGCGAGCACCAGCACGACGGCGGCCCCCGTCCCGATCCGCCAGCGGGCCCGGGGCCGCCGCGGGCGCAGGAGGAGCGCCAGTTCCTCCGTCCCGTCGCTCTGCTGCATCCGAGAACGGTAGGAGCGCAGCGATCGGCCGAGCGGACCGGCAGCACTCATCCGTGGACGACGCAGGGGCCCCTCCGATGTGGAGGAGCCCCTGCGGCCGGACGCGGAGTCGCGCCCTCGAGACGGAGAGCTAGACGGCCTTCGTCACCAGGTTCACCAGGCGCGGCGCTCGCACGATCGCCTTGACGACCTCGCGGCCCTGCAGAGCCCGTGCGACGCCGGCCGTGGCCCGCGCCTTCTCCTCGAGCTCGTCGGACGAGATCTTGGGCGACACCTCGAGGCGGTCGCGCACCTTGCCGTCGACCTGCAGGATCGCGGTGACCTTCTCCTCGACGAGCAGCGTCGCGTCGGCCTTGCGCCAGACGACGTGCGCGACGGGACCCTGGTAGCCCAGCCGGTTCCACATGTCCTCGGCCGTGTACGGCGCGAACAGGTTGAGCGCCATCGCGATGACCTCGGTGGCCTCGCGCACCGCGGCGTCGCCGCCTCCGGCTCCCGAGTCGATCGTCTTGCGGGTCGCGTTGACGAGCTCCATCAGGCGGGCGACGACGACGTTGAACTTGAACGCCTCGATGAGCGACGGCGACTCGGCGAGGAACCGGTGCGTCTGGCGGCGCAGAGCCGCGTCGCCGTTCTTCCACTCGATGTCGGGCTTCGAGGTGACGTCCTTCGCCAGGCGCCAGGCGCGCGCGAGGAACTTCGCACTGCCGGACGGCGAGACGTCGGCCCAGTCGATGTCGTCCTCGGGCGGGCCGGCGAACGCCATGGTCAGGCGCACGGCGTCGACGCCGTACTCGTCGAGCTGCTCCGACAGGCGCACGATGTTGCCCTTGGACTTCGACATCGCGGCGCCGTCCATCTGCACCATGCCCTGGTTGAGCAGCGCCGTGAACGGCTCGGTGAAGGACACGTAGCCGAGGTCGAAGAGCACCTTGGTGATGAACCGCGCATACAGCAGGTGCAGGATCGCGTGGGTCACGCCTCCGACGTACTGGTCGACGGGCGCCCACTTCTCGGCGAGCTTCGGATCGAACGCCTGCGTGTCGTCCTTGGGCGACAGGAAGCGGAGGAAGTACCAGGAGGAGTCGACGAACGTGTCCATCGTGTCCGGGTCGCGGCGCGCGGGGGTGCCGTCGATCGGGTTCGGCACGTTCACCCAGTCCTGCGCCGCACCGAGCGGCGACGAGCCCTTGGGCTGCAGGTCGAGGCCCTCGGTCGGCGGGAGCACCACCGGCAGCTGGTCCTCGGGCACGGGGATCAGCTCGCCGTTCTCGCCGTGGATGATCGGGATGGGCGTGCCCCAGTAGCGCTGGCGCGAGATGAGCCAGTCGCGGAGGCGGTAGTTCTTCGCCGAGCGGCCGCGGCCGCGCTCCTCGAGCAGCTTGATCACGCGCTCGATCGCGGTGCGCTTGGAGAGTCCGTCGAGCGGGCCCGAGTTCATCAGGCGTCCGTCGCCGGTCAACGCCTCGCCGGTGACCGCGGGATCGGCGGAGTAGCGCGCCTCGAGTGCGGCGAGCTCCTCCGGGTCCTCGGGGATCACGGGGATCGCGCCGGTGACGGGCGCGGAGGTGTCGACGACGACGCGCACCGGCAGGTCGAAGGCGCGGGCGAAGTCGAGGTCGCGCTGGTCGTGCGCGGGCACGGCCATGACCGCGCCGTGACCGTAGTCGGACAGCACGTAGTCGGCCGCCCAGATCGGCAGCCGCTCGCCGTTCACCGGGTTGACCGCGTAGCGGCCGAGGAACACGCCGGTCTTGGGGCGGTCGGCGGTGAGACGCTCGATCTCGCTCGACTTCTGCACCTTCTCGAGGTACGACCGGAACGCCTCCCGGAGCTCCGGCTCCGCGCCCTCGACCAGCTCGGTCGCGAGGTCGGAGTCGGGGGCGACGACCATGAAGGTCGCGCCGTAGAGCGTGTCGGGGCGCGTCGTGAAGACGGTGACGCGCTCGTCGCGGCCCTCGATCTCGAACTCGACGTCGGCACCGATGGAGCGGCCGATCCAGTTGCGCTGCATCGCGATGACCTTCGACGGCCAGGAGCCCTCGAGCTGGTTGAGGTCGTCCAGCAGGCGGTCGGCGTAGTCGGTGATCTTGAAGTACCACTGGGTGAGCTTCTTCTTGACCACGACGGCGCCCGAGCGCTCGGACGTGCCGTCGGCGAGGACCTGCTCGTTGGCGAGGACCGTCTGGTCCACCGGGTCCCAGTTGACCCAGCTGTCCTTGCGGTAGGCCAGGCCCTTCTCGTACATCTTCAGGAACAGCCACTGGTTCCACTTGTAGTAGTCCGGGTCGGACGTGTGGATGACGCGGTCCCAGTCGAAGGAGGCGGCGTAGCGCTTCATCGAGCGCTTCTGCTGCTCGATGTTGTCGTAGGTCCAGGTGCGGGGGTTCAGGCCGCGCTTGATGGCCGCGTTCTCGGCGGGCAGGCCGAAGCTGTCCCAGCCGATCGGGTGGAGCACGTTAAAGCCCTGCTGACGCCAGTAGCGCGCGATCACGTCGCCGAGCGCGTACGCCTCGGCGTGGCCCATGTGCAGGTCGCCCGAGGGGTACGGGAACATGTCGAGCACGTACTTGCGGGGGCGCTTGTCGTCGGGGAGGTCCGTCGAGAACGGGCGGGTCTCCTCCCAGATCGGGAGCCACTTCTCTTGAAGCGCGCGGAAGTCGTAGCGGTCCTCGTCGTTCGCGCCGGTGTGCTGGGAGGTCTCGTCTGCCACAGGTGTGTCCTACTTCATCAGGGTGGGGAGGACGCGCACGGCCCCCGGGGGCGGCGTCCGACGAACCACCCTACTGGCCCCTAGCGACCGGGCGACGAATCCTCCGCGACCTCCGGGGGCACTCCGAGCGCGGCGAGCAGCGCGCGCGCCTTCAGCCGCGTCTCCTCGACCTCCTCCTCGGGCACCGAGAGGACCGTGATGCCGCCGCCGGTGCCCAGCCGTGCCCGATCCGGCTCGATCACGAGGCTCCGGATGGTCATCGCCAGATCCAGCGAGCCGTCGGAGCCGATCCTCCCGAACGCGCCGGAGTAGACGCCGCGCGGCCCCCGCTCCCACTCACGCAGCAGCTCGACGGCGCGGCGCTTGGGCGCTCCCGTCATCGAGCCGGCGGGGAAGGTCGCGGCGATCAGCGCGGCGGGTCCCACTCCCTCGGCCGGCAGCGCCGACACCTCGCTGACCAGCTGGTGCACGTGCAGGTAGGTCTCGACCTCGAGGAGGCGGTCCACGCGCACTGTCGCGGGACTCGCGATGCGGGCCAGATCGTTGCGGACGAGGTCGACGATCATGACGTTCTCGGCGCGCTCCTTGACGCTGGAGAGCAGCTCCTCGCGCAGAGCCTCGTCCTCGGCGGCGTCGCGACCGCGGGGGCGGGTGCCCTTGATCGGATGCGTCGCCGCGCGTCCGCCCGCCTCGCGCGTCAGGAAGCGCTCGGGCGAGGCGCTGACGAGGGAGCGCCCGCCGAAGCGGATCAGACCGCCGTGGTGGCTCGGACTCGAGCGGCGCAGCCGCCGGTAGCACTCGACGGCGTCGAAGGAGCCCTCGACGACGACCTCGTTGGTGAGGCAGAGCTGATAGGCGTCGCCGGCGCGGATCGCCGCCTGGCAGAGGCGGATCAGCTCGAGATAGGCATCGCGCCCGTGCCGCCAGCGGACTTCGGCCACGGGCTCGGCGGGAGCGGGATCCGCGAGGGGCTCCTCGGCGAGCGCCGTGAGCACCGCGGCGAGGCGGTCCGCCTCCGTCCGCCGGGGCGGGGAGGACACGATCCGGAGCGACTGCGCGGCGTGGTCGAACTCGAGCACGGGGTCGCCGCGCAGGAGCACGAGGGCCGGAGGCGCGTCGGCGGACGCCTCGTGGACGGGCAGCGCGACGAAGGGCGCGCCCGCCTCGTACGAGAGCCAGCCGTAGCGGCCGAGCGCGCGGTCGCCGCCCGTCGACTCCGCATCGACGCGGGCGAGCGCCTCCGGCACGTCGCCGCCGGCCTCAACGACGATCGCCTCGGACGGCGCGCAGGAGCCCAGGAAGGAGCGGCCCGCGCCGGTCGCGGAGTCGAGCCAGAAGGCGGCCTCGCAGTCGCGGTACAGGGCGAGGAACGCCCGCTCGGGGTCCACCCACGGCAGGACCACCTCGTGCAGGTCCTCGAAGAGCGGGGCGCCGACCACTGGGCTAGCGTAGGCCGTCGTGGACGACGAGCAGGTGCGGGACTGGGACGGGCGGGAGCTCGGCGCCCCGCGCGCGCCGTCGAGCCCCCCTCTCCTCGCCGCCGACTCGTGGCTCGTCTCCGAGGGCCGCGTGCGCGGACTCGACCTGCACCGCGAGCGCTTCCTCGGTGCGGTCTCGGCGGCCCGGGGCCCGGCCGACGCCGGCGCCTTCTTCGACGCGGCCGTCACCGCCCTCCCCCGCACCGGCGACCTCTTCCCCCGCGTCGAGCTCGACTCCGGCGGACTGCGCCTGCGGCTGCGCCCCGCCCCGCCCCGCACCCGCTCGGTCGTCCTCTGGACCAGCCCCGTCGACCCGCGGCGCGTCCCGGAGTGGAAGGGTCCGGACATCGCCCGGCTCGCGCTCCTGCGGGCGAGGGCGATCGCGAACGGCGCCGACGAGGCCGTGATCCTCGACGCCGACGGCGCGATCCTCGACGGCGCGACGAGCGCGGTGCTCTGGTGGCTCGGCGACACCCTCGTCGTCCCTCCGCCCACCAGCCCGCGCGTGCGCAGCGTCACGGCGCGCACGATCTCGGTGCTCGCCGGCGCCCTGGGCGTCGATGTCCTCGAGGCTCCCTCGGAGCCGGAGTCGCTCGACGGCCGGGAGGTGTGGGTGGTCAACGCCCTGCACGGGGCGCGGGTGGCGACCTCCTGGGTCGGCGGACCGGCGCTCGCCGCCGAGCCCGGCCGGCTCGACGCGTGGCGGCGCCGCCTGGACGCGCTCCGACGCCCCCTGCCCTGACGGCGCTCTGCCGATCCTGCAGGATGGAGGGGTGCCTCCCTCTCCTCCGACCCGTGCCGTCGCCCCGGCGGTGCTCCTGCTCCCGGCCCTCTTCGTCGCAGGATGCGCGACCGCTCCCGCCGCGCCCGCGGTCACGAGCACCGCGCAGGCGCTCATGGACTACCCGTACTACGAGCTCGAGGAACTGGTAGCGGACGCCGACCGGATCGTCGAGGGCACCGTCGTCTCGACGTCGGACGTCGTCGCGTACCCGGTCTTCGAGGGGGACGACCCGTACCTGAACCCTCTCTCCGAGGCGTCCGAGGAGGAGCGGGAGGCGGCGAGCAGCGAAGGCGCCCACGCCACCACCGAGGTCGTGCTCGACGTGACCGGCGTGCACAAGGGCGAGAGCCCGGACCGCCTCGTGATCACGCAGTGGGGCGGCGTCCTCGACGGCGTGCTGACCACCAGCGCGCAACAGCCCCTCCTCGTCCCCGGCGAGGACTACCTCCTCTTCCTCGGCGAGGGCGAGCGCCCGGGCACCCTCGGTGGCGGTGCCGGCAGCTACGAAGCGTCCGACGGCGCCTTCCTCGCGATGGCCGACCACGCTCCGGTCGCGTCGCTCGAGCGCGAGGAGCTCGCGATCCTCCTCGCCTCCGACGGCGCCCGTGCGCCTCTCGCGCAGTGGCGGTATGAGCGAGGCCGGTGACTTCCTGCGCGCCGTCCTCGCCTACGAGGGCGACGAGTGGCGCGCTCAGGACGTGCGCGAGCGGCTGGGGAACGACCTGGACTCGACCGGGGCGTCGGTCGGAGCGGTGCGCGGGAGCGTCCGGGACGCGCTGAACAAGTTCCGCGGGCTGGACCACGACGGCGTGACCGCGCTCGCCTCGGAGCTCTGGCAGCCCCCCGTCTTCGAGCACCGGCTCGCCGCGGTGGTGCTGCTGCAGTCCCGCGTCGCTCTGCTGCGCGCCTCCGATCTGACCCGATTGGAGGGCTTCGTGCGCGACGGCCGGGTGGCCGAGCTCGTGGACCCGCTCGCCCGGGACGTGGTGCGACCCCTGCGCGATGCACTCGACGGGCGCGCTCGCGCACGGATGGACGCGGTCCTGGACCGCTGGGCGTCCGAGGGCGGGATGCCCGCACGGGCCGCCGCGCTCGTCACACGCTGACGGCGGTCCCTCCCGAGACGACGACCCGGCGGTCGAAGGAGAGCGACGGATCCACGCGGTGCGCGATCAGGATCACCGTGCGGCCGCCCGCGGCGTCCAGCAGATCGGCGAGCAGCGCGTCGGCGACCGGGGCGTCGACCGAGGCGGTGGGCTCGTCGAGGACGAGCACCGCGAAGTCGGCCAGCAGGGCGCGCGCCAGGGCGAGGCGCTGCGCCTGCCCGCCCGAGACGAGGGAGCCGCGCTCCCCCACGCGGGCGTCCAGCCCGCCGCGGGACGCGGTCCAGCCCGCGAGACCGACCCGGTCGAGCACGGCCTCGAGCTCCTCGACCGACGCGGAGGGTCGCGCGAAGAGCAGGTTCTGCCGGACGGTGTCGTCGAAGAGGTAGGGCTGCTGCTCGACGAGGCCGACCACGCGGCGCACGTCGGCCTGCGGCAGCAGGCGCGCCTCCACTCCCCCGACGAGGTACGAGCCCGAGTGGTCGAGGAAGCGCACGAGCGCGTGGGCGAGCGTGGTCTTGCCGGATCCGCTGCCGCCGGTCACGAGGACCCGCTCGCCCGCGGGCAGATCGAGGGTCACGTTCGCCAGCGCCGGAGCGGAGGCACCCGGCCACGACACCGACACGTCGCGGAGCACGAGATCGGCACCCTGCGGCGCCGGTGCGAGCGGATCGACGTCGGCGTCGGTCGCCAGGGCGGGCGACGCGGCCTCGCGGTCGAGATCGGCGAGACGCTGCGCGCTCGACAGGGCGGTCCGCGCGGACTGCACCGCCGCCGGAGCGACCGCCACGACCTCGAAGACGGCCAGCGGCACCAGCGCGAGCACCCCCAGGGCGGGACCCCCGAGCGACTCCACCGAGGGGATGCCGAGCGCCAGCGACGCCCAGACCGCGCCGCCGGAGCAGAGCGCCAGGATCGCCGCGGCGAGTCCCGTCGACATCGCGCGGCGCCGGGCCGCGCGGGTGAGGGCCGCCTCCGCCTCGGCGACGTCGGCCAGCGCTCCCTCCGCCGCGTCGAAGGCGATCAGGACGTCGAGACGGGTGATCAGCAGGTTCAGCCGCTCCGCGAGCTCTCCGCGCAACGGCGCCAGCTCGCGGTCGGCGCGGGCCGAGACGAGCCCGGAGCCCAGCGCCCCCGCGACGAAGGCCACGAGCAGGAGCGCGAGCAGCACCGCTCCCGCGGCGGGGAGCAGGAGCCAGACGCCCACGACGGCGAGCGTCGACACGGTCAGCGCCACCACCAGCGGCTGCACGATCCGCAGCGGCACGTCCTGCTGAGCGTCGACGTCGGCGACCACGCGCGAGACGAGGTCGCCGCGGCGCACCCGGCCGAGCCCGTCGGGCGCGACCGGGACGAGCCGGTCGTAGACGCCGGCCCGCAGGTCCGCGAGAGCCCGGAAGGCGGCGTCGTGACCGCTCAGCCGCTCGAGGTAGCGGAAGAAGGCCCGGGCGAGGGCGAAGGCGCGGACCCCGACGACCGCCATCGAGAGGAAGAGGATCGGCGGCTGCTCCGCCGCGCGGACGATCAGCCACGCCGAGCAGGCCAGCAGGGCGACGACGGAGGCGGAGGAGAGCAGGCCGAAGGAGAGGCCGGGCAGGAAGCGCCGCGCGGGCGGCATCGCCGCGCGCAGGACGTCGGCGCGCTTCATCGGAGCACCGCCCCGGCCGGAGACAGCGCGAGGACGGCATCGGCGGCGGCGATCGTCGCCGGTCGGTGCGTCGCGACGATCACGATCGCCCCGTCGTCGGCCAGGCTGCGCAGTCCGGCGAGCAGCCGACGCTCCGACTCGTCGTCGAGCGCCGCGGTCGGCTCGTCGAGCGCCAGCACGGCGGCGTCCCGCTCGAGCAGGCGGTGCACGGCGCGCGCGACGGCCACCCTGGCGCTCTGCCCGCCCGAGAGGCCCGTCCCCTCCGCGTCCACGCCGCGCGACGGATCGACGTCCACCGCTGCGAGCCGCAGGGCCCGCTCGAGGCGGTCCGCGTCCACCGACCTCGCACCGAGGGCGGCGTTCGAGGCCACCGTGCCGGGAAGCAGATCGGCGCGCTGCCCCGCCCAGGCCAGCCACTCGCGGCCGGACCGCGTCGAGACCGGCTCCCCGCCGAGGAGGACGGCTCCGGAGGAGGGCACGAAGCCCGCGAGGACGCCGAGCAGGGTGGACTTGCCGGATCCGCTCGCTCCGACCACCGCCGTGATCGTGCCCGGGGCGAAGGTCGCGTCGACGGGAGCGAGGACGCGTCCCGCTCCGTCGTCGACCGCGACCTCCCGCAGCTCGAGGGCGCCGCGTGCTCGGGGAGCAGGGGACGCCGCCGGCAGGAGCGCCGCGCGCTCGATCACCGAGAAGGCCGCGTCGGCGGCCTGCACACCGTCGGCCGCCGCGTGGAACTCGGCGCCGACCTGCCGGACGGGCAGGAACACGTCGGGCGCCAGCACGAGGACGAACAGGCCCACCGCCAGCGCGAGGGACCCGTCGACCAGTCGCAGCCCGATCGAGACCGCGACGAGCGCGACCGACAGCGACCCTGCGAGCTCGAGCACGAACCCGCTCACGAATGTCACGCGCAGCACCTTCATGGTGTGCGCGCGGTACTCCTCGGTCAGAGCGCGGATCCGCGCGCTCTGGCGCTCCGCCCGCCCGAAGATCTTGAGCGTCGCGAGCCCGCCGACCGTGTCGACGAAGCCGGAGGCGAGCGCCTGCAGCCGGTCCCACTGCCGCTTCTGCACGGCCTGCGTCGCCCAGCCGATCAGGATCATGAAGACCGGGATCAGCGGGAGCGTCACGATCAGGAAGAGCGCACTGAGCGGATCGGCGAGCAGGACTACGCCGACGAGGATCGGAGTCGTGACCGCCGTCGCGATCAGCTGCGGCAGGTAGCGGGCGAAGTAGCCGTCGAGCGCGTCGAGCCCGCCGCCCAGCAGCGCGACGTCGCCGCCGGAGCCGCTTCCGGAGCGCCCGGACGGCCCGAGCGCGACGACGGCCTCGAGGACCGCGGCGCGCAGCTGCGCCTTCGCCCCCACTCCGCCCCGGACCGCGGTGACCTCGGTCGCCCAGGCCAGCGCCGAGCGCACCGCCACCACCACGAGCAGCCCGCCCAGCAGCGGACCGAGCGCCGACGCCGATCGGCCGTCGACCGCTCCGGCGACGAGCTGCGCGACCAGCCAGGCGAACGCGATCGCTCCCAGGGTGCGGGCGAGCGCGAGAGCGCCGCCGAGCACGAGGAACGCACGCGCCGCCCGGGCGTAGCGGAGCAGACGGGGGTCGAGGGGCTTCACGTCAGAGGGGGCTTCCGGTCGCGGGCGTCACGTCAGTGGGCGTCCACCGGGATCTGCGTGCGGGTGATGCGCTTGCGGAAGATCCAGTAGGTCCAGGCCTGGTACCCCACGATCAGCGGGACGAACACCAGCGCCGTCCAGCTCATGACCGTCAGCGTATAGGGCGTGCTCGAGGCGTTCTCGAT
Source organism: Rathayibacter sp. SD072 (assembly GCF_017355185.1). GTDB lineage: Bacteria > Actinomycetota > Actinomycetes > Actinomycetales > Microbacteriaceae > Rathayibacter. The sequence continues at coordinate 148,474 of NZ_JADILJ010000001.1, forward strand.
CGTGAGGCTGTTCGCCGCGTCGTTCGACGCGGGCATCACCGCGGGGAACAGCGTCGTGAACAGCGCGAGGACCGCGAGGGCGATCGTGCCGGCGAGGAGGCCGAAGGCGCGGCCCTCCCGACCTCGGAGGTTCGCCACCCAGGCCAGGATCAGTGCCCCGGCAGCGGCGAGCGAGAGCAGCCACGAGGGGCCGGTGCCCGACTGCAGGTTCGTCCAGGCCAGGAACACCGCCGCGACCACGATCGTGAGCAGCCCCGCCTTCGTCGCCAGCCGGCGCGCCCTCTCACGGATCTCCCCGTCCGTCTTGAGCGACACGAAGACCACTCCGTGCGTGAAGAACAGCAGGAGGGTCGTCAGACCGCCCAGGAGCGCATAGGGGTTCAGCAGGTCGAAGACGGTGCCGGTGTAGTTGTGGTCGGCGTCCAGCGGCACGCCCTGCACGATGTTCGCGAAGGCGACGCCCCAGAGGAACGCCGGCAGCGCCGAGCCCACCACGATCATGCGGTCGAACCGGGTCTTCCAGGCCGCCTCCGGGCGCTGGTGGCGGTACTCGAACGAGACGCCGCGCGCGATCAGCGCGAGCAGGATCACCAGCAGCGGCAGGTAGAAGCCGCTGAAGAGCGTCGCGTACCACTCGGGGAACGCCGCGAACATCGCCGCCCCCGCCACGATGACCCAGGTCTCGTTGAGGTCCCACACCGGGCCGATGGTGTTGATGAGGACCCGGCGGTCGGTGTCGTCGCGACCGAGGAACGGGAGCGACATGCCGACGCCGAAGTCGAAGCCGTCGAGGACGAAGTAGCCGATGAAGAACGCGGCGACGATCCAGAACCAGAGGGTGGGCAGATCCATGGTGGTGCCTCCTAGTAGACGGTGCCGACGAGCTGCGGGCGACCGCTCTCCTCGTCGATCTCGGGGGCGTCGTCCGGTCCGGCCTGGGCCGCCCGCTTGATGAGCCGGAACTCGACGACCGCGAGGGTGCCGTAGATCGCGGTGAACGCGAGGAGCGAGATCAGCACCTCGACTCCGCTGACGCCGGGAGAGACGCCGTCGGCGGTCTTCAGCAGGCCGAAGACCAGCCACGGCTGGCGGCCCATCTCGGTGAAGATCCAGCCCACGATCATCGCGAGCAGGGGCAGCGGAGCGGCCCAGATCGCGATCCGCCACATCCACTGCTTCGGCTCGCGGCCCTTGCGGGTGAACCAGAGGCCGGCGGCGGCGACGCCGATCGCGAGGACGCCGAGCGCCATCATCCAGCGGAACGACCAGTAGGTGACCCAGATGATCGGCGTGTAGTCGCCGGGGCCGTAGACCTGCTCGTACTGCGCCTGCAGGTCGTTGATGCCCTCGACCGTGCCGGTGAACGTGTGCGTCGAGAGGAACGACAGAAGGTAGGGGATGCGGATCGAGAACAGCTCGCTCGAGCCGTCGGGCGTGCCCCAGGTGAAGACCGAGAACGAGGCGTCCACGCCGGTCGAGGTGCGGTACAGCGCCTCGGCCGCCGCCATCTTCATCGGCTGGGTGTCCACCATCGCGAGGCCGAGCTGGTCGCCGGTCAGAAGGGTGAGACCGCCGCTGATGATCATCATCCAGGCGCCGAACGTGAGCGCCGGGCGCATGGTCTCGAGGTGCTGGCTGCGCGAGAGGTGGTACGCGGCGACGCTGATGATGACCGCGGCCGAGACCATGAAGCAGGCGAAGACCGTGTGCGGGAACGCCGCGAGCGCCACCTTGTTGGTCAGCAGGGCCCAGATGTCGGTGAGCTCGGCCCGGCCCTTCGCCTCGTTGATCCGGAAGCCGACCGGGTTCTGCATGAAGGCGTTCGCGGCGATGATGAAGTACGCCGAGAGCGTCGTGCCCAGCGAGGTCAGCCAGATGGTGGCGAGGTGCAGCTTCTCGGGGAGCTTGTCCCAGCCGAAGATCCAGAGGCCGATGAAGGTCGCCTCGAGGAAGAAGGCGAGGAGCCCCTCGAACGCGAGCGGCGCGCCGAAGACGTCGCCGACGAATCGGGAGTAGTCGCTCCAGTTCATGCCGAACTGGAACTCCTGGACGATGCCGGTGACGACGCCCATCGCGAAGTTGATCAGGAAGAGCTTCCCGAAGAACTTCGTGAGCTGCAGGTAGTGGATCTTCGAGGTCCGCACCCAGGCGGTCTGGAAGATCGCGACAGTCAGGGCCATCCCGATCGTCAGCGGCACGAAGAGGAAGTGGTAGATCGTCGTCAGACCGAACTGCCACCTCGACAGCAGGAGCGGATCCAGGAGTTCGTTCACGGCCCCGAGCCTAGGTCCGCGTCGGGCCGCCGATGGCTTCCGATCCCAGTACTGGGGCGGATGTGCGCCCCTTCCGACTCCTCCTGCGACACCCTTGCACGGGCCGCTCTCGACCGCCTCCGGAGGGCCGCGCGCAGAAGGTCTGTCGACGTCGAGGGGGAGTGTCTCGACGTCGAGGAACACCTCCGCCTGAGGACGGTCGAGAAGGACTCGGGATCGGCAGAGGCGCTGCCGCGGACGTCTCGAGGACGAGCGATTCCCGCAGCGCGCAGAAGCTGAGGATCCGACGCCCCGGTTCCCGGCTTCCTCTCAGGATGAACGGATCGCACCGGCGTGTTGAACGTCCGTCCAGCGCGGGTGACCGCGGGTGACCGCGCATGCACCGCACGCCCGGCCGCGCCCCGTACGATCGATCCATGCCGAGCAAGGGGAGCTACGCCAAGGGTGTCGCCAAGCGCGAGGAGATCCTGCAGACCGCGCTCGAGGTGTTCTCGCGCCAGGGGTACCGCAAGGCCTCACTGCGCGAGATCTCGGAGGCGGTCGGACTGACGCAGGCGGGCCTGCTGCACTACTTCGATTCGAAGGAGGAGCTCTTCGCCGAGGTCCTCCGCAAGCGCGACGACCTCGACCGGACGGCCTACGACCTCGACCAGTCGGGCGACGCCGCGATCGAGGAGCTCGTGCGCCTCATCCGGCACAACAGCGACGTGCCCGGGCTCGTTCACCTCTACGCCACGCTGTCCGCCGACGGGACCGACCGGTCGCATCCCGCGCACCCGTTCTTCGTCGAGCGCTACGGCATGGTCATCGAGCTCCTGGCGTCGCGGGTCCGCGAGGACCAGCGCGAGGGGCTCATCGCGGCGGACGTCGATCCCGAGATCGCGGCGCGCATGATTACGGCCCTCTCCGACGGCCTGCAGATCCAGTGGCTCCTCGACGACGAGGTCGACATGGGCTCGATCGTCGAGACCTTCTGGGCGCTGCTCAAGCGCGTGCACTGAGGCGACGGGTCCGACGTGAACGACGCTCTCACCGCGATCCTGGACGTCGTCGTCTCCGTGCCGCCCGTGTGGCGCACCCTGCTCGCCGGGCTCGCGATCTTCCTCGAGACGACGATCCTCGCCGGACTGATCGTGCCGGGCGACACGGTGGTGATCGTCAGCGCGACGGGGGTCACCACTCCCCTGCAGTTCTTCGCCCTCGCCCTCACGGTGATCGTGGGAGCGCTCGGCGGCGAGTCCGTCGGATTCGCACTGGGCCGCTTCTTCGGGCCCCGGATCCGCGGCTCACGCCTCGGGCGCCGGCTCGGCGAGAGGAACTGGCTCCGCGCCGAGCGCTACCTCGCGCGCCGCGGCGGGATCGCCGTCTTCCTCTCGCGCTTCCTCCCCGTGCTCCACTCGCTCATCCCGCTCACGGTCGGGATGAGCGGGATGGGCTACCGCACGTTCATGGCGTGGACGACGCCCGCCTGCGTCATCTGGTCCTTCGCCTACGTCGGAGTCGGCACGGCGGTCGCGGGCGGCTACCGGGAGCTCTCGGACACCCTGCACTGGGCGGGGTACCTCTTCGTCGGGGTCATCGTGCTGTTCGTGCTGCTCGTGCTCGGCGGCAAGAAGCTGCTCTCACGAGCAGAGGCGCGTCACCTCGACGAGTGACGCGCCCCTGCGCAGTGCGGTCGGCCGGAGCCGACCCGGTCAGCCGATCAGGCCGGCCGAGGTGAGCCACTCGGTCGCGATGGCCGCGGCCGACTTCTGCTCGTTGACGCTCTCGGAGTTGAGCGAGACGAGGTCCTCGGCGCTCAGCTCGGCGCTGACCGCGTTCAGCACGTCCGCGGCCTCCTCGTCGACCTTCTCGGAGACGATCGGCACCACGTTGTCCGCGACGAACAGGCCGTCGGGGTCCTCGAGGGGCAGCAGCGAGTTCGACTCGATGTTGGGGTCGGCGGTGTAGATGTTCGCCAGCTGGATCTGGTCGCTGGTCAGCGCGTCGACGGTCGTCGATCCGCCGCTGTCCTCGATCGCCTGGAACGTGGTGGCGACGCCGTACTTCTCCTGCAGCGCGTCCGGCCCGTAGGGGCGGGTCTGCAGCTCGGAGTTGCCGCCGAGCACGATCGGGTCGGTGACCTTCGAGAGCGAGGCGATGTCGGTGAGGCCCCACTGGTCCGCGAAGGCCTGGGTGACCGTGTACGAGTTCTGGTCGCTGGCGTCCGCCGCGTCCAGGGCGCGCAGGCCCTCGGGCAGCGCCTCGGTCAGCGCCGAGTACACGTCGTCGGCGGAGGTCGCGGTGGTGTCGGGCTCGAGAGCCTGGAGGAGGCTTCCGCCGTACTCGGGGAAGACGTCGATCGAGCCGCTCTCGATCTCGGGGAGGTAGATCTCGCGCTGTCCGATGCGGAAGTCGCGCTGCACGGTGAAACCGCCGTCCTCCAGCGCCTGCGCGTAGATCTCGGCGATGATCTCGTTCGAGTAGTAGTCCTGCGAGCCGACGACGATCGTGTCGCCGCCCTCGGCGGCACCCGATCCCTCGTCCAGCGGATCGCTCGAGGAACACCCTGCCAGTGCCACGACGGCACCGACCGCGAGTGCGCCCAGCGCGACACGGCCCTTCGTGAAGTGTGCTGTGAACATTGCTATTTCCTCTCTTCGGTGGGGATCCCCACCACCGCGCGTCGTCGGGGCGACGAGGCGCGGATGTTCGAACGGCCGGCGGCGCTGCCGGCGAGACCGAGGACCACTCCGCGCGGGACGGCGACCCGCTGGAGGACGGCGTAGACCACCTCGCTGATCAGAGTGAGCACGATGACGATGATCGACCCGGCGAGCATCTGCGGGTAGTCCCCCGCCTTCACGCCCTGGAAGATGTAACGGCCGAGCCCCCCGGCGCCGATGAAGTCGGCGAGCGTGGCGGTGGCGATGATCTGGAGCGTCGCCGAGCGGAGGCCGCCCATCAGCAGCGGGAGCCCGAGCGGGATCTCGACCTTCGTGAGGATCTGCCACTCCGTCATGCCGACCGAGCGCGCGGCGTCGACTGTGCGACGGTCGACGGCCTCGAGACCGGAGTAGGCGCCGGCGAGGATCGACGGGACGGCGAGGATCACCAGCCCGATGAGCGGTGCGCCCAGGCCCAGGCCCAGGCTCATGGCGGCGAGCACCAGCACGCCGAGCGTGGGGAGCGCGCGCAGACCGCCGGCGACGGGCACCGCGACGCCCTTGCCCTTGCCGGTGTGCCCGATCGCGTAGCCGATCGGGATCGCGATCGCCGCGGCGATCACGAGGACGAGGAGGCTGATGCCCAGGTGCTGGGCGACCCGGGTGGGGATGCCGTAGATCCCGGTCCAGTGCTCCGCGTCGCCGATCCAGGCGAAGGCCTCGAGGATGAGGTTCACGACGTGACCGCCTTCCGGGGCGCGGAGGCTCTGCGGTCGGAGCGGACGCGGTCCGCCGCGGTCCACGGCATCAGCAGGCGTCCGAGCAGGACCAGCAGGCCGTCCAGGGCGAGGGCCAGCGCGATCGTGAGCACGATGCCGGTGACGATCTCGCCGGTGATCCCGCGCTGGAAGCCGTCGGTGAAGAGCAGGCCGAGGCTCTGGATGCCGAGCACGGCGCCGACCGTGACCAGGCTGACGGTGCTGACCGTGACCACCCTGAGCCCCGAGAGCAGGACGGGGCCGGCGAGGGGGAACTCGACCCTCCAGAAGCGCGCCCAGCTGGAGTAGCCCATCGCCGTCGCGGACTGGATGACGTCGTCCGACACCGCCGACAGCGCGTCGGCGGTCGTGCGCACCATGAGCGCGATGCCGTACAGCGTCAGGCCGATGACGACGTTGGCGGTCGAGCGCAGCGGGATGCCGAGCACGGCCGGGAGCAGGATGAACATCGCCAGCGAGGGGATCGCGTAGAGCACCCCGAGGGCGGTGAGCAGCGTGCCGCGACTCCAGCGGTACCGGTTGGCGAACCAGCCGAACGGCACCGAGAGCACGAACGAGAGCAGGATCGGCGGCACCGAGAGGGCGAGGTGCGCGAGCAGGTTCGCGACGATCGAGTCGACGTTGTTGACGACCCAGTTCACGAATCGACGCCGTCCCGGCCGCGGAGCACTCCCGTGGGGCGCCCGTCGCCGTCGATCACCAGGCGCACCCCGTCGCGCTCCTCGATGATGAGCGTGCGCTTGCCCCGGTCGGCGCCGATGAAGCCGGCGACGAAGTCGCTGGCGGGGGCCGCGAGGATCTCGGCCGGCGAGCCCTTCTGCGCGATCCGGCCGCCCTTCTCGAGGATCACGACCTGGTCGCCGAGCAGGAAGGCCTCGTCGATGTCGTGGGTGACGAAGACCACGGTCTTGTCGAGCTCGCGCTGCAGCCGCAGGGTCTCGCGCTGCAGATCGGCGCGCACGAGCGGGTCGACGGCGCCGAAGGGCTCGTCCATCAGCAGGATGTTGGGGTCGACGGCCAGGCCGCGCGCCACTCCGACGCGCTGCTGCTGCCCGCCCGACAGCTGGCTCGGGTACCGGGTGGCGAGGGAGCGGTCGAGGCCGACCGTGTCCATCAACTCGAGCGCGCGCTCGTGAGCGGCCTTCTTCGCGACTCCGTTCAGCCGCGGCACCGTGGCGATGTTGTCCACGACCCTGCGGTGCGGCAGCAGGCCCGAGTTCTGCATGACGTAGCCGATGCGGCGGCGCAGCGCCACGGCCGGGAGCGTCGAGATGTCCTCGCCGTCGATCTCGATCGTGCCGCCCGTGGGCTCGATCATGCGGTTGATCATCCGCAGGATCGTCGTCTTCCCGCAGCCGGAGGAGCCGACGAAGACGGTGGTGCGCCGCGACGGCAGCACGAGCGAGAAGTCGTCGACGGCACGGGTGCCGTCCGGGTACCGCTTGCTCACTCCACGGAATTCGATCACGCCTGTGCCTGCTCTCGCTCCGCCGTACCGGGCCTGTCCCGGGTCGGGAACCTCGCGAACCCGGCTGTCAGCAAAACATCATTCGGAGACGCCCGCCAACCGGATGGCGGAGTGTTGCGCGCGGCGGCCAGGACGACTAAGCGCTGTCCCCCACCGGGCCGTAGTGCATCGAGAGGTAGTTGCGCAGCAGCGCCCGGCTCTCGTCGATGAAGCGCTGGTCGCCGTTCGGGTCGATCAGGAACGCGCGGGTGAGCAGCGAGTCGGCGACCTCGACGACGACCTCCAGGCGGAAGGACAGCTGCGCGCCGCCCGGCAGGCCGTACTCGGACGAGAGGATCTCGGCGAACCGGCGGGCGAAGAAGCCGGCCTCGAACGCCTCGCCCGCGACCTCGGGGGCGTGGACCGTGTCGACGAACCGGATCGAGCGGAAGCCCGCCTCGGTGCGGTGCATGTCGCAGAACGCGTCCACCGCGCAGTCGACGGCACCCCACCACGTCGCGGGCTTCGTGTCCCGGATCTCGGAGATGACCTTCTTGCGGAAGCGCTCGAGCGCCCGCTCGCGCAGCGCCTGGAGCACGGCGATGCGGTCGGGGAAGTAGCGGTACACGGTGCCGATGGCGGCACCCGCGCGCTCGGCGACCATGGCGGTGGTGAGGCGGTCGAATCCGACCTCGTCGACGACGGCGGCCGCGGCGTCCAGCAGCGAGGCGAGTCGCGCGGCACTGCGCACCTGCACGGGCTCGTTGCGGACCTGAGGGGATTCGCCGAAGGGTCGATCCACGAGATTTCCTAGAGGCACGGCGGGCTCCTTCGCTGACGGTTCCTACAATCGTACGCACGCGCACACGCCGTCCGCGTCACTTCGCCGAATGTCCCTCGTGTTCCACGCCCCCCGATGGGCGACGGCCGCAGGACGAACCGCCCTCATCAGGAGGACCCCATGTGCGGACGCTTCGTCCTCTCGCAGACCACGGCCGACCTCGTCGCCCTCTTCGACATCGACGACGTCGGCGCGGATCTGCCCGAGCCGTCCTGGAACATCGCGCCGACGCAGCGCGTGCCGATCGTCGCCGAGTCGATGAAGGGGGTCGAGGAGGGCAGCCCGCCCCGCCGCCGTCTCGCGGGTGCCCGCTGGGGCCTCGTGCCCCGCTCCGCCGCCGACCCCTCGGCCGGTGCGCCGCTGATCAACGCGCGGATCGAGACCGTCGCCGAGAAGCCCTCGTTCCGGGAGGCATACGCCGCCCGCCGCGCGATCCTGCCCGCCTCCGGCTGGTACGAGTGGCGCACGGGCGCCGACGGCGCGAAGTCGCCCCTCTTCGTCTCGCCGGGCGGGGACTCCGTCGTGCTGTTCGCGGGCCTGTACGAGTGGTGGCGGTCCGCGGAGCCGGGCGCGCCCTGGCTGCTCTCGGCGACGATCCTCACCCGCCCGTCGGCCGGGGTGCTCGCGGACGTGCACGAGCGGATGCCGGTCCTCCTGCAGCCCGAGCTGATCGAGGACTGGCTCGACCCGCTCGCGGAGCCGGACGGCTCGCTCCTGCGCGCGGCGTCGGACGGTGCCGCGGAGCTCGCCGAGGAGCTCGAGGTCCAGCGGGTCGGCGACGCCGTGGGCTCGGTCTCCAGCAGCGGGCCGGAGCTCATCCGACCGGTCTAGAGGGCTCTGCGGCCCGGGGCGCCGTCTGCCACACTGGGCGGATGCCGCTGACGCCCGCAAGCAAGCCCATGAGCGCCGGGGCGGCGGAGGTCATGCACCGCGCCGCACGCCTCGAGGACGCGATCCACCGGTTCCGGATGAGGCGGGTGAAGCGCCGGGGCTACGTCGCCCGGGTGATCCCGTACACCGGCTACGGCTCCACCGGACAGCTCCGGGTCCTGGCGCGCGTGCTCTACACCCGTCCCACTCCGCCCGGCGCCGCGGAGGAGTCGCCCGTCGAGGGCGTGCGCGGCTGGCGCAGCTTCACGAGCGTGTTCGTGAGCGGCGCGGTGGTCTCGGTCGAGGTGGACGGGCAGCGGCACGACATCGTCGCCGACCGCGGCGGTGTCGTCGACTCCGACATCCCGATCACGCTGGAGCCGGGCTGGCACACGATCACCTTCACGACGGCCGACGCCGCACCGGTCGAGGCCCCGGTCTTCATCGTGGATCCCGAGGCCCGGATCGGCATGGTCTCCGACATCGACGACACGGTCATGGTGACGGCGCTCCCCCGGCCCTTCATCGCCGCGTGGAACACGTTCGTGCTGAACGAGCACGCGCGGATGCCCACTCCCGGCATGGCGGTCTTCCTCGACCGCTTCGCCCGCCGGAACGAGGGCTCCCCCGTCATCTACCTCTCGACCGGAGCCTGGAACGTCGCGCCGGCGCTCACGCGCTTCCTCTCGCGCCACCTCTACCCCTCCGGCGCCCTGCTGCTCACCGACTGGGGCCCCACGCACGACCGCTGGTTCCGCAGCGGCAAGCAGCACAAGGAGCAGAACCTGCGCCGCCTGGTCGCCGAGTTCCCCGACATGCGCTGGCTGCTCGTCGGCGACGACGGACAGCACGACGAGGAGATCTACTCGGACTTCGCCCGCGAGCACCCCGACAGGGTCGCCGCGATCGCCATCCGGCAGCTCTCGACCGGAGAGGCGGTGCTGGCGGGTGGGCGCTCGAAAGCCGCCGACCGCTCCGAGACCAGTGGGACGCCGTGGGTCTACGCGCCCGACGGTGCGGGCATCTCGGAGCAGCTCACCGAGCTCGGCCTGCTCTAGAGGCCGCCGGAACGCGAGAGGCCGCCGTCCCCGAGGGGGCGGCGGCCTCTGCCGTTCTCAGACGATCACGCCTGGTGAGCGGCCTGCAGGTCGAGCGTGATGGTGACCTTCTCGCCGATGAGGACGCCGCCGGTCTCGAGCGCGGCGTTGTAGGTGAGACCGAAGTCGGTGCGGTCGATGGTGGTCTTCGCGGTCAGTCCGGCCTTGTAGTTGCCGTACGGGTCGGTGCCGAAGCCGCCGAACTCGACCTCGAAGGTGACGGGCTTGGTGACGCCCTTGATGGTGAGGTTCCCGTCGACGAGGAAGTCGTCGCCGTTCGCGCGCACGCCGGTCGACGCGAAGTGGATCTCGGGGTACGTCTCGGCCTCGAAGAAGTCGCCGGTGCGGAGGTGGCCGTCGCGGTTGGGCTCGTTGGTGTTGATGGAGGCGACCTCGGCGGTGGCCTCGACGGTCGAGTCGAGCGGGTTCTCACCGGTGGTGAACGTCGCGGTGAAGCGCTCGAACTTGCCCTTGACCTTGCTGATCATCAGGTGGCGGACGCTGAAGGCGACCTCGCTGTGGGTGGGGTCGATGACCCAGGAGCCGGCCTTGTAACCGGGGATGGAAAGCGTGTCGGTCATGATTACTCCTCGAGAGAACGGTCGTCGCGGGGAGCACCTCCCCGTCCGATACATGCAAGCGTATCGAGGATCCGACTATTCCATGTAGCTACAACTATTTCTGGCGTGTCGCGGTCCTGGAGTCGGTCGCCGGGTTCCGGATCCCGACCAGCGAGACGAGACCGCCGAGGATCAGCAGGACGGCGGTCGCGAGTGCCGCTCGCGAGAAGCCGCCGTCGTCCAGCGTGCCGCCGACGACCAGCGTCGTGGCCGCGATGGCGACCAGGCCCGCGATGCGCGACACCGCGTTGTTCACGGCGGAGCCGACTCCGCTGTGCTCGCTCCCCACGGCGCCCAGGATCGTCGAGGTCAGCGGGGCGACCGTCAGGGCGAGCCCCAGTCCGAACAGCAGGATCCCCGGGAGCAGCTGCGTCAGGTAGTCGGCCGGCTCGCGCACGCCCACCATGAGGAGGAAGCCGCCTCCGGCGAGGATCGGCCCGAATCCCATGAACAGCCGCGGACCGAACCGGGCCGAGAGGGAGCCCGCGTACTGCGAGACGAGCAGCAGCAGGATCGTCGGAGGCAGGGTCGCGAGCCCCGCGAGCGTCGCCGAGAAGCCCAGGCTCTGCTGCAGGAAGAGCCCCAGCGCGAAGAAGCCGAACGACAGGGCGCCGTAGACGAAGGCGGTCGCGATGTTCCCGACCGTGAAGTTGCGCGACGCGAAGAGCGAGAGCGGCAGCATCGGATGCGGCGCCCGCCGCTCCCAGACGACGAAGGCCACCAGCGCCGCCACCCCCACGATCAGCGCCGTCAGTACGAGGGGATGAGCGATGCCCAGCCGCTCCTGCTCGATCAGCGCGAAGACCGGGCCGCCGAGTCCGACGACGCCGAGCACGGCTCCGACGCCGTCGATCGGCACGCGCGTGCCCGCGTCCACGTGGCCGAGGCGGCGCAGCAGCACGATCGTGACGAGGATCGGCAGCACGTTCAGCGCGAAGACGTAGCGCCAGGAGCCCGCGTCCACGAGCAGCCCGCCGAGCACCGGTCCGGCGATGGTCGCGGTGCCCGTCCACGCGGTCCACGCGCCGATCGTCCTCGCCTGCGCCGCTCCGCGCACCGTCGACACGATGAGGGCGAGCGAGCTCGGCACGAGGATCGCTCCCGCGGCGCCCTGCAGCATGCGCGCGACGATGAGCACCTCGGCCGTGGGGGCGACGGCGCAGAGCAGCGAGGTGACGCCGAAGCCGACGAGGCCGATCATCATGCTGCGCGCGCGTCCGATGCGGTCGGCGAACGACCCCGCGACGAGGATCAGCGCCCCGAGGGTGATCAGGTAGCCGTCCACCACCCACTGCTGAACCGCCAGGCCGCCGCCGAGCTCGTCGGTGATCGCGGGCAGCGCGACGTTGACGACGGTGCCGTCGAGGAAGGCGACGAAGGAGGCGAGGATCGCGACGACCAGGACCGCCCGGCGACGCCGCTCCCCCTCGTCGACGGTGGGATCGGAGGCGCTCACATTCGGTTCCGGCTCATCCGCTCACGGTACTCCCGGCTCCGCCGGTGCGCGCTTGTCGGACGCGTCGCCTACTCTCGTAGCCATGTCTGCGCAAGGAACCGCCCGCGGCGGCGTGCTCGCCCGCGTTCTGGGGATCGTCGGGGCGAGTGTCGCCGGGGGTCTGCTGATCACGGTCGGCGTCACCCCCGCTCTCGCCGTCACCGGCCTCGCCTCGAACAACCCGATCGGGCTGTTCGAGACCGTCCCCGAGTACCTCGAGCTCGGGCAGCTGGCCCAGAAGACCGAGATCTACGCGAAGAACGCCGACGGCACCGACGGCCTGCTCGCCTCCTTCTACGCGCAGAACCGCGAGGAGGTGACGTTCGACCAGGTGGCCCAGTCGGTCAAGGACGCCACCCTCGCGACCGAGGACCCGCGGTTCTACGAGCACGGCGGAGTGGACCTGCAGGGCACCATCCGCGCCGTGGTGAGCAACGTGATCGGCGGCGACCTGCAGGGCGGCTCCTCGATCACGCAGCAGTACGTCAAGAACGTGCTCATCCAGCAGGCCGAGGCGCTGAGCGATCCCGTCGCCTCCCAGGCCGCGTACGACGAGGCCACCGCGACCACTCCTGCGCGCAAGCTCAAGGAGATGAAGCTCGCCGTCGACCTCGAGAAGAAGTACAGCAAGGACGACATCCTGCTGGGCTACCTCAACATCGCCGGCTTCGGCGGGCAGGTCTACGGCATCCAGGCCGCGGCCGAGTACTACTTCTCGACCACCGCCTCCGCTCTGACGCTCGCGCAGGCCGCCAGCCTGATCGCCACCGTCAACAACCCCAACGGGCTCCGCATCGACCTGCCCGAGAACATCGCCGCGAACAAGGAGCGCCGCGACTACGTCCTGGGCCGCATGCTCGACGAGGGGAAGATCTCGCAGGCCGACCACGACGCCGCCGCCGCCGAGGAGGTCGTGCCGGCCATCACGCAGACCCCGACCGGCTGCCAGACCGCCCAGGACGCCGCCTTCTTCTGCGACTACGTCACGCGCGTCGTGCAGAACGACCCCGCGTTCGGCGCCGACGAGGCCACTCGCCTCGCGAACTTCCAGCGCGGCGGCTACAAGATCTACACCACGCTGGACCGCGACCTGCAGGCCGTCGCCACGGCCGCCACGAACCAGTGGGTGCCCAAGACCCCCATCGAGGAGGTCAACATCGGCAGCTCGACCGTCTCGATGGAGGTCGGCACGGGCCGGATCCTCGCGATGGTGCAGAACAAGGACTACGACGCGGCCGGCTCGGTCAACGGCGAGAACTTCTCGGCCATCAACTTCAACACCGACACCGCCTACGGCGGGTCCAACGGCTTCCAGGTCGGATCGACCTACAAGGTCTTCACCCTGGCGCAGTGGATCGCCAACGGGCACACCATCTACGAGACGGTGAACGGCCGCGAGCGCACCTTCGAGGACTTCCCGGCCTCCTGCGCACCGGACGGCGAGTGGTTCGGCGACTTCCCCGTCGGCAACGACGACGACGAGACCGGCACCTTCAGCGTGCTCCAGGGCACGATGCGCTCGATCAACACCGTCTACGTCGCCATGGCCCAGCAGCTCGACCTCTGCGCGATCCGCGACCAGGCGGCCGCGTTCGGCGTGAAGACCGCGTCCGGCGCCGAGCTCCAGTACCTCCCCTCGGCGATCCTCGGCTCGGCCGACCAGATCGCGCCGCTGTCGATGGCGACCGCCTTCGCCGGCTTCGCCAACAACGGCACCGCGTGCAGCGCGATCGCGATCGACTCCATCACGGACGCCGCCGGGAACCCGGTGCAGCCGCCCGTGTCGACCTGCAACCAGGCCCTCTCCCCCGAGCTGACCGCCGTGGCGACCGACGCGCTGCAGGACGTCGTCACCGGCGGCACCGCCGCCGCCTCCGACCCGGACGACGGCATCGAGCACATCGGCAAGACCGGCACCACCGACGACGCGGTGCACACCTGGATGGACGGGGCCTCGACCGAGGTCGCGACCGTCGTCTGGGTGGGCAACATCACCGGGGACGCGTCCATGCGCAACGTCCGGGTGCGCAACGCCGAGACCGGGACGCGGGCCTACGCCTCGAACGTCCGCCACTACATCTGGAACGCGGTGATGACCCGCGCCGACGAGAAGTACGGCGGGGAGGACTTCGCCGACCCCAGCGCCGCCCTCTTGAACGGCCGCCAGGTCACGATCCCGAACGTGACCGGCCGCTCGGTCGACTCCGCGACGGACGTGCTCGAGGACCTCGGGTTCGACGTCGAGGAGGGGGGCACCGTCGACTCCGCCGCCCCCGCGGGCACCGTGGCGGGAACCGATCCCGGCGCCGGCACGGCCATCGCGCGCTACTCGAGCATCACGCTGCTGATCAGCAACGGCTCCCAGGTGCCCGCCGCGGCTCCCGAGACCCAGGCTCCTGCGCCGGCCCCGACCGAGACGGCGCCCGCTCCGGCTCCCACCGAGCCGGTCGAGCCCGCGGCGCCGACCGCGACTCCCACCGCCGCTCCCACGGCCACGCCCACCGCGGACGTGACGGAGTGAGCACCGGGTTCGACCCCGCCTTCCTGGGCGCCGCGCTGATCGCGCCGGCGCCGCAGGCCGACCGGGTCGTGCGGCGACTCCCCTACACGCACTTCGAGGTGCTGCTGGATCCCCGGCGCCGGCTCGCGCTGTCGACCGCGGTGAACATCGACGGGGCATCGCTCCTGGACCTCGGTCGCGGCGACGACTGGCACCTGGACGACCGGGTGCCCGCCTCCGAGCAGACCGGTCCCGAGGTGTACTCCCGCAACGACCTCGACCGCGGCCATCTCGTGCGCCGTCGCGACCCGGTGTGGGGCGAGCCGGCCGAGGCGCGCGCGGCCAACCACGACAGCTTCTGCTACACCAACGCGGCTCCGCAGGCGAGCGGCTTCAACCAGTCGAAGGAGCTGTGGCTGGGCCTGGAGGACCTCGTCCTCCAGTACGCGCAGACCTGGCGCACGCGCCTGAGCGTCTTCACCGGCCCCGTTCTGGCCGAGGGCGATCCGGTCTACCGCGGGGTCGGCGTGCCCCGCCGCTTCTGGAAGATCGCGGCGTGGAGCCCGGACGGCGACACCCTCGCCGCCAGCGCGTACCTCCTCGACCAGTCCGACCTCGTCGAGCCGATCCGCGAGGCCGCCGCCCCCGGCCCGGGCGCCTTCCGCACCTTCCAGGTGCCGGTCGTCGAGATCGGCGAGGTCACCGGCCTCGACGTCTCCTCGCTCGCCGCGGCCGACGTGCTCGTCGCGGCCGGAGCGCGCCCCGGACCTCTGCGGCGCGAGCTCGCCGACGCCGACGACGTCCGCGCGGGACTCGCCGAGCACTGACGGCCCGCCCGGTCCAGGATGGGGTCATGTCATCCCCCGTCCTCGTCGAGATCGACGCCTCCGCTACGCCCGTTCTGCGTGATCCCTCGGCCGGACTCGTCGCGGTCGACGAACCCGGCTACCTCCGCGGCGACGGCGTCTTCGAGACGCTCGCGGTGATCCGCGGCCGCGCGCACGGTCTCGACGAGCACCTCGCCCGGCTCGAGGCCTCCGCCGCGGCCGTCGACCTCGTCCTTCCCGCACGATCCACCTGGGAGGCGGCGGTCGCCCTCGCCGTGGCCGAGCACGACGGCGTCCACGATCTGTCCGTGCGGCTGGTCGCGAGTCACGCGGAGCCGGCGGCCCGGTGCACCGTGCGCGCGGAGCCCACGGCCGACGCGAGCGCCCTGCGGCGCGACGGCGTCGCCGTCGTCGTGCTCGACCGGGGCTACGCCCGCGGGGCGCAGGAGGCGGCCCCCTGGCTCCTCGGCGGCGTCAAGTCGACCTCGGGCGCGGTCACCCGCGCGGCCCTGCGGGAGGCGCGTCGCCGCGGAGCGGACGACGTGGTCTGGCGCACGAGCGACGGGCAGCTGCTCGAGGGCGCCACCTCCAGCCTGGTCCTGCTCTCGGGAGGCGCGCTGCTGACGCCGTCCGCCGTCGGCAACGGGATCCTCGACGGCACGACCGTCGCCCGCGTGCTGGAGCTGGCCGCGCAGCAGGGACTCGCGACCGATCGGCGGGAGCTGGCGGTCGAGGCGCTGAGCGGCGCGGACGCGGCGTGGCTCGTCTCGAGCACGCGGCGCGCCGTTCCGGTCCGCTCGGTCGACGGCGCCCCGCTCCGTGTGGATCGCGAGCTCACCGACGCCTTCGAGCAGGGGCTGCTCGCGGGCTGACCCTCAGGCCGCCTGCGCGAGCTCCCTGGCGGTGCAGGGCCCGACTCCCGCCGCCTCGGCGTCGCGCAGGTCGTCCACGGTGTCCACGTCCAGGCGCAGCGTCGAGTCGCGCGGCACGTCGAGCACGCGGCAGCCCGCGTCGCGGTGGCGGCGGAGCGAGTCGGGGCCGAACGCGGGCGCGACGCGCGCGGCCGCCGCGACGAGGAGGGCTGTGGTGCCCGTCCCCGCTCGGTCGGCGACGACGGCCGGGAGCGCCGTCGCGAGGGTCAGTGCGCCGTCGAGATCGGCCGCGGCGAGTGCGGGCAGGTCGCCGGTCAGGGCGATCACGGGAGCAGCGGGGGCGAGGCGGAGCGCCGCGTCGACGCCCGCGGTCACGGCGGAGTTCAGAGATCCCGGGTCCTCCACGAGCACGAGGGCGGGATGCCGCCCGACGGCTCGCGCGGCGGCGGCCGCGTCGGACGTCACCAGCACGAGCAGGTCGACACCGGTCGCCGCTCCCACCGCCGCGAGCGTGTCGAGCAGGAACGCCTCGGCAAGGGCGGACCGGCCCTCGTGCTCGAGGCGGGTCTTCGACGCACCCCGGCCCTTGAAGACGACGACCGCGCTCCAGCGAGTGCTCACTCCGACGCCTCGCCCCGGGCCGCGACGGCCGCCGCCCAGCCCTCCGCGTACGCCTCGTCGGCGCCGAGCCGGAACATGTCCTCGGGTCCGGTGCGCGTCAGGGTGCGCGCGCCCGGGGCGTCGAGGCCGGTCACGAACCGTCCGAGCCCACGGACGACGGCGACAGGGCGCCCGCTCGACTTGCCCTTGACCAGGTCGCCCAGCGCCGCAATCTCGTCGGCCACGGCCGGCATGGTGACACCGAGGGTGCGCCCCAGCGCGTCGACGGCTCCGCGCAGGTCGTCGACGACGTGCAGCCCCGCCGCTCCGATGGCGGCGTCCGTCTGGCCGACCCGCCAGGCGCGGCCGAGGGTGTCGCTCACCACCACGCCGACCCGGGCGCCGAGGCGCTCACGGAGACCGGCGCAGAGGGCGCGGGCGGACGCGTCGGGATCCTCGGGGAGCAGGAGCACGGTGCCCTCTGCCACGTTGCTCGCGTCGACTCCCGCGGCCGCCTGGACGATGCCGAGGCGGTTCTCGACGATGCGGGTGACGCCGTGGGCGTGGGCGCGGGTCGCGACGACCCGCACGGTCTCGGCGGTGATCGCGTCCTCGCGGTCGACCGCCGCGACGACGCGGCCCTCGGCCTTCGAGACGATCTTGCTCGTGACGACCAGCACGTCCCCGTCGACGGGGCGGTCCTCGTCGGCGGCCGCCGCGACGGCCGCGAGGATCAGCTCGAGCAGGTCGTCCCCGGGCGAGACCTCGGGGATCCCGTCGAGGGCCCAGGCCTGGACGCGTGTCGCACTCACCCGTCCATTCTCCTCCTCGGCGCGCCGCCCGGCCGACGCGGCGGTGTTCAGGCGGTGAGGTACGCGGCGACCGCCGGCGGCACGTAGGGCGCCACGTCGCCGCCGAGGCTCGAGACCTGACGCACGAGCGACGACGAGACGTGCGCGTGCGCGGGGTCGGGGAGCAGGAAGACCGTCTCGACGTGCGCGAGGTTGCGGTTCACGATGGCCATCGGGGTCTCGTACGCCACGTCGACCTGCGAGCGGATGCCCTTCACCAGGATGGTCGCGCCCACGTCGACGCAGTAGTCGACCAGCAGGCCCATGCTCCAGGACGCGACGACGATCGAGCCCTCGATGCCCGCCTCCGCGATCGACTGCTCGATCAGGGCGACCCGCTGCGAGATCGGCAGAAGCGCCGTCTTCGCGGGGTTGTGCACGACCACCACGTGCAGCTCGTCGACGAGGCGCGCGGCACGCTCGATGACGTCGAGGTGACCGAGGGTGACGGGGTCGAACGAGCCGGGGACGACGGCGATGCGGGCCATGCCGACAGCGTACCGGCCGGTCCCCCGCCCCTCCGGGCGTCGGCGTCACCCGTCAGGGGCGATCAGCTCTTCGCGAGGAACTCCCGGTCGCGGTCCTGCACTCGGCGCTCGAGGGCCGCGCGGAGCCGGTCGTGGGCGGCGAGGGAGGGATCCTCCTCGAGCAGGCGCTCGGCCAGCGCGCGCGCCTCGACGATGAGGTGGGCGTCCTGCACGACCCGCAGCAGGCGCAGGGAGGAGCGTCCGCCCGACTGGGAATCGCCGAGCACGTCGCCCTCGCGGCGCAGCTCGAGATCGACCTCCGCGAGTGCGAAGCCGTCGAGCGTCGCGGCCACGGCCTCCACCCGCTCGCGCGCGATGGTGCCCGCCTCCGCAGCCGTGACGAAGAGGCAGACCCCGGGCACGCCGCCGCGGCCGATCCGGCCCCGCAGCTGGTGCAGCTGCGAGACGCCGAAGCGCTCGGCGTCCAGGACGATCATCATCGAGGCGTTGGGGACGTCCACGCCGACCTCGATCACCGTCGTCGACACGAGGACGTCGATCTCCCCCGCAGCGAAGGAGCGCATGACGGCGTCCTTCTCCTCCGTCGTCATGCGGCCGTGCAGTGCGGCCGAGCGGCGGTGCTTCAGAAGCGCGTGCGAGCGGACGCCCTCGAGCGTCTGCGCCACGGTCGACAGCGGCGTGGCCGCCTCCTCCGGCGCGGTCGCCGCCGCCCCCTCCGCCGCCTCGCCGGGCTCGATGGCCGGGCAGACGAGGTAGATCTGGTGGCCCTTGCGGATCTCCTCCTCCGCCCGCTCCCACGCCCTCGCGATCAGGCCGGGGGTGTCGGTGAGGGACACGACGTGGCTCGTGATGCCGGGACGACCGGCGGGCAGCTCGCGGATCGTGGACGTGTCGAGGTCGCCGAACACCGTCATCGCGACCGTGCGCGGGATCGGCGTCGCGGTGAGCACGAGCACGTGCGGCGGCACGGCGCCCTTGCGCCGGAGCGCGTCGCGCTGGTCGACCCCGAACCGGTGCTGCTCGTCGATGACGACGAGTGCCAGGTCGTAGAAGGTCACCTTGTCGCCGAGCAGCGCGTGCGTGCCGACGACGATCTTGGCCGTGCCCGAGACGATGCGCAGCAGCGCCGCGCGCCGCTCGGCCGCTCCCAGCCCGCCCGTGAGGAGCGTCGGGACGAGGGCCGTCGACAGCTCCGGACCGAGGGTCCTCACGATGGAGCGCAGATGCTGGCCCGCGAGCACCTCGGTCGGCGCGAGCAGAGCGGCCTGGCCGCCGCTCTCGGCCGCGGCCAGCATGGCGCGCAGCGCGACGAGCGTCTTGCCCGACCCCACCTCGCCCTGCACCAGGCGAGACATCGGACTCTCCCCCGCGAGGTCGTCCGCGATCTCGGCGCCGACGGAGCGCTGATCGCCCGTCAGGGCGAACGGGAGAGCGGCGTCGAAGCGCTCGAGCCAGCCGCCGGGGGCCGGCACCCGGGGGGTCGCAGGAGTCGCCCGGGCGGCGGCACGGCGCTCGAGCAGCGCGAGCTGCAGGAGGAACGCTTCGTGGAAGCGCAGCGTCTCGCGCGCCTGCGACTCCTCGCCCTCGCGCGCCGGCCGGTGGATCAGCTCGAGCGCCCGGCCCAGCGGCATCAGCGAGCGGCCTGCCCGGACCGACTCCGGCATCGGATCGGGGACGTCGCGCAGCCCGTCGAGGATCACGCCGATGGCGGCCTGCAGCTGCCAGCTCGAGATCGCGCTCGTCGCGGGGTAGATCGGGATCGGGCGCTCGGCCCAGTCCTTCGCGAGCGCGGAGCCCTTGTCGGCCTCGGCCGTCGCGGCCTCCTCGTCCTCGAAGAGCCGGTAATCGGGGTGCGTGAGCTGCACGGTCTCGCGGAACATCGACACGGTCCCGGCGAAGATCCCCCGCACTCCCCTCCGCAGCTTCGCCGCCCGCCACGGCTGCCCGAAGAAGGTCAGGGACAGCGTGCCGGTGCCGTCCGAGATGATGACCTCGAGCAGTGAGCCGCGGCGGTTGCGCATCGGCCGCTCCCGGACCTCGCGCACCTCCGCCACGATCGTCACGCTCTCGCCGACGGGGAGCCGGGAGAGCTCCGTCAGCTCGCCGCGCTGGGCGTACCGACGGGGGTAGTGGCCCAGCAGCTCGCCGACCGTGCGGTAGCCGAAGGCCTTCTCGACGGCCGCGGCGGTGCGCGGGCCGACGACCGGCGCGAGCGAGGCGTCGAGGGGGTCCGGGATCACCTAGCGATCATAGGTCGACCCTCGGACGTCGGACGCGGGAGAACGCCCCGAGCGCCGAGCGCGGGAGCACCGCGGCGAAGGTGCGGCGCGGGGTGCCCGCCGCGGCGCGCAGCGCCCGCACCACCCGTGCGCCCGCGGTCCAGCCGGAGGCCTCGGCCGCGGGCACCGGGGCGTACCGGGCGCGCTCGACGGTGTCTCGGAGTCCGCCCAGCGCCCGACGAGCGTCGGAGTCGTCGCCGAGCGAGCCCCCGATCAGAGCCTCCTGAGCACGGGGCGAGTCGGTCTCCTCCACCGGCACGCCGAGATCCCGGGCACTCGCGAGCACCTCTGCCCAGGCCGCCTCCGCGGAGCCCGCCCCCGCAGCGCGTCGCCGCAGCGAGCGCTGCACCACGCGCAAAAGCCAGGGCACGAGCAGCAGGAGCAGGAGGAGGACCCAGGCGGTGACCGCCGGAGCCGAGGGGCCGACGACGGTTCCGGCGGCTCCCGGAGTCGCGGTGGCCGTCGACGCGGTGGGAGTCGGGGTCGCCTCCTCCTCGCTCTCCTCCTCCGGCGCCGCGCTCGACGAGGCGCCCGGGGTCGAACCGGTCGACGACGTCGCGCTCGGCAGGGTGTACGAGGCGGGGGCGCCGCGGCTGGGCGTGGGCTCGAAGGGCAGCCAGCCGACGCCCTCGAAGTAGAGCTCCGGCCACGCGTGCAGGTCGGAGGACAGCAGCCGGTAGCTCGTCAGGTCGCTGTCGGCCGACGGCACCACGGATCCGGGCTGGTAGCCGATGGCGAGCCGCGAGGGGATCCCGAGCTCGCGGGCCATGACGGCCATCGCGGAGGCGAAGTGGACGCAGTAGCCCTCGCGCACCTCGAGGAACGACTCGAGGACACCGACGCCGTCGCCGTCGTAGCCCTCCTCGGCGGGAGTGTCCTCCGAGTAGGTGAAGGCGGAGGAGCGGAAGAATGACTGCAGCTCCCTCGCCTGGTCGTAGGCGCTGCCGGCCTCCGCGGTCACCTCGGCCGCCGTCGTGCCGACCACCGCCGGGACGTCGTCGGGCAGCTCCAGGTACCGCTCGAGACCCTGGCCCGCGGCGGGCGCGGCGAGCAGCTGCTGCGGATCCGGATCGAGGCGGAGGGCCTCGACGGCGTACTCGTCGCCGGCCCGGGTCGTCGCGTCGCCGCGGATCGACCCGTCCTGCACGTCCTGCAGCCAGCCGTCGCCGATGCCCTCGAGTGCCGCCACCGGATACGGCACCGGTAGCCACTCGCTGCGCAGCGTCTCGACCGAGACCTCGACCTCCTCGGTCTCGCGGGGCACGCTCTCGGCGAGTCCCTCCGGTGCGATGGGGGCCTCGATCGGCGCGGTCTCCTCCGTGCCGCTCGGCGCCCAGTTCTCGCCCTGGAAGTCCGAGACCGTGAGCACGCGGAGGTACACCGGCAGATCGGAGTCTGTCGCGTAGCGGAGCACGGTGACCGGGTTGGGCCGCCGCAGATCGTCGCCGAGGGCCACGACCGGGTCGATCGAACCGTTGAACAGCGTGCCCGAGACCCCGGAGGAGGACGGCGCGCGGACGTACCCGGTCGCCGAGCCCGCGAGGACTCCCGCCGCGACGACGACCGTGCCGACCACGGCCACCGCCGGGAGGGCCGCGGCGAGCGAGAGCCGTCGGGCGGGCGCCCGGCGCTCGGGGCGCGACCCCGCGACGAGGACGCCCGCGTAGGCGAGCGCGGTGAGCACGAGGCTCGGCCACGACACCCCGCTCGGATCGATGATCGCGGGGACCGCGACCAGCGCGAGCAGGAACAGCCCCGAGAGCGCGGGCAGCCGCACCGAGAACGCGAAGAGGTCGGCGGCCCAGGCGAGGACGACGACCCCGCCCACGAGCAGGAACGCGATGCCGCTGTCGGCCACCGCCGGCAGCCCCTGCTGAGCGATCGACGTGAAGCCCGCCTGCGCGAGATCCTGCGCGTCGGCGATCGCCGCGGGCGTGGGAACGAGGAAGAGGAGCGCGCGGGCGGGGACGAACATCGCCGTCAGCACCACGACCGCGGTCAGCGTCCCGAGCACGGGCGGGACGACCGGGTGCGCGCGCAGAGCCCGTGCTCCGGCCGGCACGGCGAGCACCACGGCGACCGCGAGAGCGAGCTGGACGAGCCAGCCCACGCCTTCCAGGAGCCGTCCCACACCGGAGGCGGCGGCGACCAGCGAGGCCCAGAGCAGGAGTGAGAGCAGCGCGGAGCCGGCCCGCGGATCGCTCTCGGTGCGGCGGCTCATGCGATCGCCCGCAGAGCGAGCGCCTGGGACCAGGCCTCCTCGACGCTCGTGCCCGCGGTGGTCGCCACGGGGTACCAGCCCAGCGATGCCAGTGCAGCCGCCTCCTGCTCCGTGCCCCCGACGAGGAACGCGACGGCGGGTCGGGCGTGCGAGGCGAGCGAGGCGAGGGCGTCGAGGTCCTCCTCCTGCAGCCGCGTCAGCACGGCGAAGACGGGGCGCGCTCCCCCGGCCTCGCGCATCTCGGCCGTGATGCGCGGGACGGCGTCGCCGGAGTCGGGCGCCGGTGCCAGCTCGGCGAGTCTCAGGAGCACGTCGTGCGCGACCTCGCGCTCGTCCTCGGAGTGCTCGATGCCGGGACCGGCGCCGGTCTCGACGAGGTGGGTCTCGAAACCGCGATCGAGCAGGTGCACGGCGATCGACGCCGTCATGGAGACCGCCCACTCGAGCCGGTCGTCCCCGCCGCGCGCGCCCGCCCGTCCGGTGGCGCCGAGCACCCGGCTCGCCCGCGACTCCAGCAGGATCCACGCGTGCGGATCCGTGTTCTGCTCGTCCTGGCGCACCATCAGCTCGCCCGAGCGCGCACTGGCACGCCAGTGGACACGGCGCATCGCGTCGCCCGGCCGGTAGTCGCGCGGGATCACGTCGTCGGTGCCGGAGCCCGCCGTCGCATGGGCGACGGGACTGGATCCGCCGGCGCCGAACGCGTCGAGCACGTCGCTCTCGAGCGGCACGGCGCGCGGAGTGACGACGAACGGCTGCGCCGACCCGACGACGCTCTCGCGCAGCGCCATCCCGAGCGCCTCGCTCCGCACGAGCCGGAGCGGGCCGAGCCGGTGGATGCCGCGTCGCCCGGCGGGCAGGCGGTAGCGGGCCCGCACCCGGCTCGTCCGCTGACCCGCACCGGCGATCGGAGGGACGCCGAAGCCTCCCCGCGCGGCGGCGCTGTCCGAGGAGGCGCCGTGCTCGAGGCGGGTCAGCCTGTCCTCGGCGCGGGCGGGCGAGCGCAGCGGCGCGCCCCGGTTCTCGATCACGACGTCGACGTCGACGACGTCGCCGACCGCCACGACGCGCGGGGCGAAGCGGCGCTGGACCTGGAGCCGCGGTGTCTTCAGGGCCAGGGAGAGGACCGCTCCGAACGGCAGCCCGAGCAGCACGAGGCCGAGGAAGAGGAGCTCGCGGAACTCGACCAGCGGTGCCGCGACGATCGCCGCGGTGCCCAGCACCGCGAAGGTCCACCCGCGCAGGGTCAGCGCGACGCCGCCGAGCGCGGGGAGGGAGCCGATCCGCGAGGAGGGGCCGTCCTGGCCGCGCCGCTCAGTCGCCACGGCCGCTGAAGGGCACCGGTGTCGACGCCAGGATCCGCTGGACGATCTCGGTGACCGAGTGGGAGGCGCTCGTCCCCGAGCGACCCGGCAGGCGCGTCGCCGGGAGCAGCCGGTGCCCGAGCACGGGGACGGCGAGGGCGTCGATGTCGTCCGGGACCACGAAGTCGCGATCGCTGATGGCGGCCAGCGCCTTCGCGGCGGCGATCAGCTGGAGGGTGGCGCGCGGGCTCCCGCCCAGCCGCAGCTCGGGGTCGATGCGGGTGGCCTGCATGATCGCGACCACGTACTCCTGCACGGGCGGCGCGACGTAGACCGTCTGGACGTAGTCGATCATCCGCTCGAGCTCGTCGCGGCTGATCACCGCGCGCAGGGCATCGAGCGGGCTCGCGGCGTCGCGCGTGCGGATCATCTCGAGCTCGGCCCGCTCGTCCGGGTAGCCGAGCGACAGCCGCGCCATGAAGCGGTCGCGCTGCGCCTCCGGGAGGCTGTAGGTGCCCTCCATCTCGACCGGGTTCTGCGTCGCGACGACGGCGAACGGGCGCGGCAGCAGGTGGGTGATGCCGTCGACCGAGACCTGGCGCTCCTCCATGCACTCCAGCAGCGCGGACTGCGTCTTGGGCGAGGCGCGGTTGATCTCGTCGCCGATGAGGATGTTCGCGAAGACCGGTCCGGGCTTGAACTCGAAGTCCCGCGTCGCCTGGTTGTAGACCGAGACGCCGGTGACGTCCGAGGGGAGCAGATCGGGGGTGAACTGGATGCGCGCCACGCTGCCCCCGACGGACGCGGCGAGCGACTTGGCGAGGACCGTCTTGCCGGTGCCCGGCACGTCCTCCATCAGCAGGTGGCCGCCGGCGAGGAAGACGGTCAGCGCCATCGACACCTCGGCGTCCTTGCCGTCGATGACGCTGGTGAGATTCCGGAGGATCGCACGGCAGTGGGCGGTGAACTCCTCGCGCGACATCGGCGTCGCTGCCGCGCTCGGACCGGCAGGAGCGCCGACAGCGGCGAGGGTGTCATCGAGGGACGTCATGATCCTCGATTCTCTCAGTCTCGAACGGGCGACGGGCGGTCGGTCCGAGCGGTCTCCCAGCCAGGAGCCGCCGCCTATGCTCGGAACGGTGACCAGGATCATCTCCGGATTCGCCGGATCGCTCACCCTGAAGGTCCCGCGCGCGGGCACCCGTCCCACCAGCGACCGCGTCCGCGAGGCCGTCTTCTCGGCGCTCGAGGCCCGCGATGCACTCGACGGAGCGACCGTCCTCGACCTCTACGCCGGCTCCGGCGCGCTCGGCCTCGAGTCGGCCAGCCGCGGCGCCTCCTACGTCGTGCTGGTCGAGCGGGACGCGTCGTCCGCCCGCGTCATCGACGGCAACGCCCGCGCCCTCGCTGCCGCGGCGACCGCCAATCGGCTGCCGAAGCCGCGGATCGAGGTGGTGACGTCGTCGGTCCGCTCGTTCCTCGACCGCTCGGCCGGACTCCTCGTCGACACGGTGCTCGTCGATCCGCCGTACGACCTGAGCGAGGACGATCTGGCCGCCGACCTCCGAGCAGTGCTGCCGCTGCTGCGCGAGGACGCCGTCGTGGTCGTCGAGCGCAGCACCCGCAGCCCGGAGCCCGCCTGGCCGGACGGTCTCGAGCGCGAGCGCCGGAAGGACTACGGCGACACGGCCGTCTGGTACGCCTCCCGGCCCGACGCCGACTGAGCGCTCAGCCCGACGCGCCGTCCCAGCCCGCGTAGGGGTCCCAGCCTCCCCGGTCCTCCAGCGGCACCCCGCCCAGCCGGACCTCGGGCGCGCCCTCGCGCACCCGTCCCAGCGGAGTGAAGCCGGCCGGCAGCGCCACGTCCGGCGGGAAGCACGCGAGCATCGCGTGGTCCTCTCCCCCGCCCAGGACGAGTGCCCGGGCCAGTGCCGGGTCCACGCCGTCGACCACGTCGAGCGCGGCGGCGTGAGCGTCGACCGCGGACGGGTCCAGGTCGAGGACGACTCCGCTCGCGCGCGCCATCCTCCGGGCGTCCAACACCACGCCGTCCGAGACGTCCATCATCGCCGTGGCCGATCCTCCTGCGGCGATCCCTGCTGCGAGGGGGGACGTCGGCCGCAGCTGGGCGTCGAGCAGTCGCGGGTGCCGCTCCCGGAGGAGGCGGGCCGGCCGGACCGAGGGCGCCCCGTCCTCCTGCGCGCGCTCGAAGAGGAGGCGCAGCGCGAGCCCCGCCTCCCCGAGCGCACCGGCCACGGCGAGGACGTCGCCCGGGCGCGCTCCGCTGCGCAGCACCGGTGCCCGCCCGTCGAGTGACCCGAAGGCGGTGATCGCGAGCGTCAGCGTCGCGGAGGCGGAGAGGTCGCCTCCGACCACCGCGCAGCCCGGCGCCATCGCCGCGCAGCCGGCGGCGAGGCCATCGGCGATGCCCTCCAGCACGTCGACGCCGAGGTCCTGCGGGGCCGCGATCGCCACGACGAGCGCCGTCGGCCGCGCGCCCATGGCCGCGACGTCCGAGAGGTTCGACGCCGCCGCCTTCCAGCCCAGATCGAACGGCGTCGACCAGGCGAGCCGGAAGTCCGGACCGTGCACCATCATGTCGGTCGTCACCACGAAGCGGCCGTCCGGTGCGCGGAGCACCGCGCAGTCGTCGCCCGGGCCGACCAGCGTCTCGGAGCCGCCGTCCGGCGCGCCCGCCGCCAGCCGGGAGAGGACCCTCGCGAGCACCTCCCCCTCGCTCAGCTCAGCCAGGGTGGGACTCTGATCCGGTGCCATGGTTCACACGCTAGCCTGGCTCGCGATGTCCCTCCGCCGCCTCGCCAGCCCCCTCGCAGCCCTCTCCACCGTGCTCCTGCTCGCCGGCTGCTCCGCCCCGGTCGCGCTCGAGCCGGCCGATGACGCGACGAGCGCCGACTGCGCCGAGGTCTCGGTGCGGCTGCCCGACGTGGTCGCCGACCAGCCCGAGCGCGAGACGAACGCGCAGGGCACGGGCGCCTGGGGCACGCCCGCCGCGGTCATCCTGCACTGCGGAGTCGCGGTGCCCGGGCCGACGACGGACCTCTGCGTCTCGGTCAGCGGTGTGGACTGGATCATCGACGAGAGCCGCGCGGACGAGGACGTCTACACGCTGACCACCTACGGTCGCGATCCGGCCGTCGAGATCACCGTCGACCAGGACCGCGCCTCCGGCACCTCGGCCGTGGTCGATCTCGCCGACGCCGTCTCGTATTTGCCGAAGGTCGGGGAGTGCACGAACGTCTCCGAGACCGACACGCTCGATCCGAGCGGCACGCCGACGGGCTGAGCCCGACCGGCAGAGCTCGGATCGGCTGAGCGCCGACCGCACGAGCGTGGATCAGCAGCTCTCGGGGGCCGAAGTCTAGAGGCCGAGCGCGGTCCGCACCGTCCGCAGCGCCTCGTCCGGGGCGACTCCGAGCGCCCGGATGCGCGCCGCGAACGCGACCGCGGCGAGCTGCGCCTCGTGCTCAGCGCCCTCGATTCCCCCTGCGACGACCGTGCCCGCGCGACCGCGCGTCTCGACCACTCCCGCCGCCTCGAGCTCCTTGTAGGCGCGCGCGACCGTGCCGGGAGCGGTGCCGAGCGCCTCGGCGAGGGCGCGCACGGGCGGCAGGCGCGAGCCCACCAGCAGCTCCCCCGCCGCGATGCGCTCCGCGATCCCGTCGCGGATCTGCTCGAACGGCGCCCGTGCGCCCGGCTCGATCCGCAGCCCGAGGGCCGCGTCGCTCACGCGACCGCGACCGGACGGCGCTCGAGCGCGAGCTCGATCAGCTCGCTGATGAGGTCGGGGTAGTCGACACCGCTCGCGCCCCACATCCGCGGGAACATCGAGATCGGGGTGAAGCCCGGCATCGTGTTGATCTCGTTGACGACGAACCCGTCGGCGGTGAGGAAGAAGTCGACCCGCGCGAGGCCCTCGGCACCGATGGCGTCGAAGCCGCGCACCGCCAGCTCGCGCATCTCGTCGAGCTCGGCGTCGGTGAGGTCCGCCGGGCAGACGAGCTCGATGCCCGCGGCGCCCAGGTACTTCGCCTCGAAGTCGTAGAAGCCGCGGCCCGAGACCACGATCTCGCCCGCGACGGAGGAGCGCGCCGGCTCGCCGCGGCGACCCCCGAGCACGCCGATCTCGACCTCGCGGCCGACGATCGCGGACTCGACCAGCACCCGGTCGTCGTGCGAGAAGGCCTCGTCGAGTGCCGCGGCGAGCTGGGAGCGCGCCTCGATCTTGCTCACGCCCACGCTCGAGCCCGCCCGCGCGGGCTTCACGAACGCCGGGAGGCCCAGCTCGTCCAGCGCCGCCTCCGCGTCGCCGGGTGCGCTGCGCCACTGGGCCTCGGCCACGGTGTACCAGGGCGCAACGGCGATGCCGGCGGCCCGCAGCACCGTCTTGGTGAAGTGCTTGTCCATGCCGAGGGCGGAGGCGAGCACGCCCGAGCCCACGTAGGGCAGGCCCACGAGCTCGAGGAGCCCCTGGACCGTGCCGTCCTCGCCCCACGGTCCGTGCAGGATCGGGAACACGACGTCGACGTCGCCGAGCGACTCGACGGTGCCGTCGGCCCGGGTGACGGTCAGCTCGCGCGAGAGCGCCGACTCCGGCCAGTGCACGCGGCTGCCGTCGTCCTGCACCTGCGGCAGGGCAGCGGCGTCGAGCGCGAACTTCCCGGGGCGGTCCTCCTCGAGCACGAACGCGCCGTCGGAGGTGATCCCCACCGGGATCACCTCGAAGCGGTCACGGTCGATCGCCGTCAGCACCCCTGCCGCCGTGGCGCAGCTGATCGAGTGCTCGCTGGAGCGCCCCCCGAACAGAACGGCTACGCGGAGCTTGCTGGTCATCGAGGTTCCTCTCACCCTGTGGCTCGTCCGAATCCGTGGTCAGGTGCGGCGCGATGTCCTTCGGGTCGAGAGTACCGGCGAGCACCTGCGACACCTGCTGGACGATGGGCATGTCGACTCCTCGGGCCCGCGCCAGCTCGAGGACGGGCGCGACGGAGGCGAGCCCCTCGGCCGTCTGCTGCATCGACTTGACGACGTCGGTGAAGCTGTAGCCCTGGCCCAGCAGCCGCCCGGCCGTGTTGTTCCGCGAGAGCGACGAGCTCGACGTGGCGATGAGATCGCCCAGGCCCGCGAGCCCGGACATCGTCTCGGGGCGGGCCCCGTAGGCGACCGCGAAGTCGGTCATCTCGGCGAGACCGCGCGTGATGATCGACGCCTTCGTGTTCTCGCCGTAGCCCACTCCGTCGACGATGCCGATCGCGACCGCGATCAGGTTCTTCAGCACTCCGCCGAACTCCGTGCCGATCACATCGGTGTTGACGTAGGAGCGGAAATAGCGGTTGGTGGCCGCGAGGGCCACCTCCTGCGCGGTGACCAGGCTCTCGGAGGCGATGACGGCCGCCGTGGGCTGCTCCTTCGCGATCTCGAGAGCGAGGTTGGGTCCGGAGGCGACCGCGATGCGGCTCGGATCGATCGGCAGCATCTGCGCGATCACCTCGCTCATCCGCTGACCCGTGCCCTTCTCCACGCCCTTCATCAGGCTGACCAGGATCGTGCGCTCGGTCAGGTGCGGCGTGATCGCCTCGAGGTTCCCGCGGAGCGACTGGGACGGGATCGAGAGGTACACGTGGTCCGCCCCCTCCAGAGCCTCCTCGATGCGCGGAGTGGCGCGGATGTTGCGCGGCAGGTTGATGCCCGGGAGGTAGTCGCTGTTGCGCTTGGCCTCGGTGATCTCGCGCGCCAGCTCGCTCCGGCGCGCCCACATGACGACGTCCGAGCCGCCGTCGGCGAGGATCTTCGCGAAGGTCGTCCCCCAGCTGCCGGCTCCCAGGACCGCGACCCGACGGGCCACCGGGATCGGTGCGGATCTCCTACTGCTGGGAGTCAAAGCGTCCCGTCCCCTTCTGGTTGTGCTCGGACGGGTTCCAGCGGGTCGCCGGAGCGCTCTCGCCGCGCAGCTCCTCGAGCAGCGCCGTGATCGCGGCCATGACGACCGCAGAGGCCTCGTTGAGCGTCGCGGAGTCGAGGCTGCGCCCGCGGAACGCGGAGAGGTCGACCGGATCGCCGATCAGCACGTCGACGCGCTTGCGGCGGAAGAGGGTGATCTTCTTGGAGTAGCGCCCCATCAGCTGCTGGGTGCCCCAGTGCGCCGCGGGGATCACGGGGAGGTCGTACTGCAGGGCCATCCGGACGGCTCCGGTCTTGCCCCGCATGGGCCAGAGGTCCGGGTCGCGGGTGAGGGTGCCCTCGGGGTAGATGATCACCGAGCGCTGCTCGTCGACGAGCGCCTTCGCGGCCTTCAAGGGCTCGCTGCCGCGCACCGATCCCGCGCGCTCGACCGGGATCTGACCCGAGGCGCGCAGGATCGCTCCGACGACCGGGACCGTGAAGAGGGACGCCTTGGCGAGGAACCGCGGAGCGCGACCGCCCTTCCAGAGGGTCCAGCCCGTGATGATCGGGTCGATCTCGCTGTAGTGGTTCGGCGCGAAGACGAACGCGCCGGTCGAGGGGATCTTGTGGGCGTCGCGGATCCGCAGATCGACCGAGGCGGTCATCACGGGGATCACCGCGGCCGCGAGGAACCAGAAGATGGACGGACGACTGCGTTCAGACACCCGCCCATCCTCTCATCGAGGCCCGCCGGAGGCGTCCGGCCACGCCCGCCCGACGAGGGACCGATCGCCCCTCAGCGAGCGTCGCGGTAGCGCCACATCGTCAGGGTGCCGAAGACCGCCACCAGTCCCGCCGCCCAGACGAGCGTCAGCACGAGGTCCGCTCCGGGATCCGCGCCGGCCATCAGCGCGCGGACGGCGGTCACCAGGTGCGAGACGGGGTTCACCTCGACGAAGGCCTGCAGCCAGCCCGGCATGGTCGAGGGGTCGACGAAGATGTTGCTGCCGAAGGTGATCGGGGTGATCACCAGCATGCTCACGCCCATCACGGAGCCGGAGGTGCGCAGCACCAGGCTGAGGAAGGTCCAGATCCAGCCGAGCGCGAAGGCGAAGACCAGCAGCAGCAGGACGCCCAGCACGACGCCGACGGCGCCTCCTCCGGGCCGGAAGCCGAGCAGCAGGCCGAGGCACACGGTGATGACGGCCGAGATCGTGAAGCGCACCGCGTCCCCCAGCAGCATGCCGACGAGCGCGGAGGGGCGCCAGATCGGCAGCGACCGGAACCGGTCGAAGACGCCGCGGTCCAGGTCGGTGCGCAGGGTCGTGCCCGTGTACATCGTGATCATGATCACGCCCTGCACCAGGATCCCCGGCAGCAGGAACTGGATGTAGTCGACCGTGCTGCCCGCGAGCGCGCCGCCGAAGAGGAAGGTGAAGAGCAGGGTGAACATGACGGGGAACACCGTCACGTCGAACAGCTGCTCCGGCACGTGCTTGATCTTCAGCAGCGCGCGCCAGCCGAAGGTGAGCGACGTCGAGAGCGGACCGGGCGGCGCGGGCCGATCACCCTGCACCAGCACCGAGAGCAGCGCCTCCCGATCGGGCGCCGTCGCCTCGCTCGTCCGAGTGCTCATGCCGCGGCCTCCTCGCCCGTCGCGTCCTGTGGTCGGCCGGTGAGCGCCAGGAAGACCTCGTCGAGCGAGGGCTGTCCGAGCGAGAACTGCGCGAGGTCGATGCCGGCCCCCTCGAGCGCGGCGAGGCCGCGGGTGACGTCCCGGGCGGAGCCGTCCACCCGCGCCGCCAGCGCCGCCGGGTCGGCCTCCTCCCGCACCTCGACGCCGAGCACGGCCTCCAGGAGCCGCCGCGCCTCGGAGCGGTCGGCGGGGTCGAGCACGCGGACGTGCAGCGAGCCGGAGCCGACCGACGCCTTCAGCTCCCCCGGCGTGCCCTCCGCGATCACCCTGCCGCTGTCGATGACGCTGATGCGGTCGGCGAGGCGGTCGGCCTCGTCCAGGTACTGCGTGGTGAGGAGCACCGTCGTCCCGCTGGACACCATCGCGCGCACGATGTCCCACACCTCGTTGCGGCTGCGCGGGTCCAGCCCCGTGGTCGGCTCGTCGAGGAACAGCAGCTCGGGTGTGACCACGATGCTCGCCGCGATGTCGATGCGGCGTCGCATGCCTCCGGAGAACTTCTTGACCTGGCGGTCGGCGGCGTCGCGGAGGTTGAACGCGTCGAGCAGGTCGTCGGCCCGCCGCGAGGCGCGGGAGCCCGTGTACCCGAAGAGGCGCCCGATCAGCCTCAGGTTCTCGCGGCCGGTCAGGTCCTCGTCGACGGAGGCGAACTGGCCGGTCAGGCTGACCAGACGCCTGACCTCCTTGGCCTCGCCGACGACGTCGTGGCCGAGGACCAGGGCTCGACCGGCGTCCGGGCGCAGGAGGGTCGCGAGCACGCGGATCGTCGTCGTCTTCCCCGCTCCGTTGGGCCCGAGGAAGCCGTGCACGCCGCCGCGCGGGATGGCGAGGTCGACGCCGTCGATCGCCCTCGTCGCTCCGAAGGTCTTGACCAGGCCCTCGGTCAGGATCGCGGGATCGTCCATCATCGCTCCTCGACCGCGGCGGCTCCAGCGGGCCGCCCCGCCTGAGAATGCGCACACCGTACGCCCGGACTCCTGCCCAGGACAAGACCGCCCGGGCGACTCGGCCGGGAACGACGGAGGAGCCCGACGATGCGGGCTCCTCCGGGTCGTGCTCCTCGGGTGGCCGAGGCGGTGCGGCGACTACGCGTCGAGCGAGAAGTCGGCTCCGAGCAGCTCGAGCTTCGTCAGGAAGTTCTCGTAGCCGCGGCTGATGATGCCCACGTTCGAGACGGTCGAGGTGCCCTCGGCCGAGAGCGCCGCGATCAGGTGCGAGAACCCGCCGCGCAGATCCGGCACCACGATGTCGGCACCGTGCAGCTTCGACGGGCCCGAGATGACGGCCGAGTGCATGAAGTTGCGCTGGCCGAAGCGGCACGCCTGGCCGCCGAGGCACTCGCGGTGGATCTGGATAGTCGCGCCCATCTCGACCAGCGCGTCGACGAAGCCGAAGCGCTGCTCGTAGACCGTCTCGTGCACGATCGAGACGCCCTTGGCCTTGGTCAGCGCCACGACGAGCGGCTGCTGCCAGTCGGTCATGAAGCCGGGGTGCACGTCGGTCTCGATGATGACCGGCTTCAGCTCGCCGCCGGGGTGGTAGAAGCGGATGCCGTCCTCGGCGATCTCGAACGCGCCGCCGACCTTGCGGAAGACGTTCAGGAACGTCGTCATCTCCTGCTGACGGGCGCCGCCCACGAAGATGTCACCGTCGGTCGCGAGCGCCGCGGCGGCCCAGGAGGCGGCCTCGTTGCGGTCGAACAGAGCGCGGTGGGTGTAGCCCTCGAGGCGGTCGACACCCTCGATGCGGATCACGCGGTCGGTGTCGACCGAGATGATGGCGCCCATCTTCTGCAGGATGTTGATGAGGTCCATGATCTCGGGCTCGATGGCCGCTCCCGAGAGCTCGGTGATGCCCGAGGCGCGGACGGCGGTGAGCAGGACCTGCTCGGTGGCGCCGACGCTGGGGTAGGGCAGCGACACCTTCGCGCCGTGCAGGCCCTCGGGTGCCGACATCCGGATGCCGGAGGGCAGCTTCTCGACGATCGCGCCGAAGTTGCGGAGCACCTCGAGGTGGTAGTCGATCGGGCGGTCGCCGATGCGGCAGCCGCCGAGGTCGGGGATGAAGGCCTCGCCCAGGCGGTGCAGCAGCGGTCCGCAGAAGAGGATCGGGATGCGGCTCGAGCCGGCGTGGGCGTCGATGTCGGCGAAGTGGGCCGACTCGACGTTCGAGGGGTCGAGGATGAGCTCGCCCACCTCGGGGCCCTGCTCGACCTTGACGCCGTGCACCTGGAGGAGGCCCTTCACGACGCGGACGTCGCTGATGTCCGGCACGTCGCGCAGCGTCGAGGCGGTCTCGCCGAGCAGCGCGGCGACCATCGCCTTGGTGACGAGGTTCTTCGCGCCCTTGAGCTCGATCCTGCCCTTCAGCGGACGGCCGCCGTTGATCGTGATGCGCTCGGTCATCATCCCCACCCGCGCTCCGGACGCCTTGGCGTCCTGGAGGGCCTTCGCATCCTGCAGAAGTGTGTTCACGCTATTTCACCGGCAATGTCTTGGGCCGCCAGCTCTCGCGACGGGTCTCGAATTCGGAAATACGCGCTTCGTCGCGCAGGGTCAGGCCGATGTCGTCCAGCCCTTCGATCAGGCGCCAACGAGTGTAGTCGTCGACCTCGAAGGGGAAGGACTCGCCACCGGCGGTGACCGTACGCGCAACCAGATCGACGGTCGGTTCTATTCCCGGCTGCTCGTCGATGAGCTCCCACAGGCGCTCGATCGCCTCCTCGGAGACGACCGCGGCCAGCAGGCCCTGCTTGCCGGAGTTGCCCCGGAAGATGTCGCCGAAGCGGGAGGAGAGGATGACGCGGAAACCGAAGTCGCGCAGCGCCCAGACCGCGTGCTCGCGGCTGGAGCCGGTGCCGAAGTCGGGACCTGCGACCAGGATCTGCGCGCCCTGGAACTGCGGCTGGTTGAGGACGAAGTCCTCCTGCTGGCGCCAGCCGTGGAACAGCGCGTCCTCGAAGCCGGTCTTGGTGACCCGCTTGAGGAACACCGCCGGGATGATCTGGTCGGTGTCGACGTTGCTGCGCTTCAGGGGCGCGGCGATGCCCGTGACGGTCTCGAACTTCTCCATGATCAGGCCTCCACCAGTTCGCGAGCGGGCTCCAGGTCGGACGGGCTCGACAGCGTGCCCCGGACGGCCGTCGCCGCGGCCACGAGCGGGGACACGAGGTGGGTGCGCCCGCCCTTGCCCTGGCGGCCCTCGAAGTTGCGGTTCGAGGTCGACGCGCAGCGCTCACCGGGGGCGAGCTGGTCGGGGTTCATGCCGAGGCACATCGAGCAGCCGGCGAAGCGCCACTCGGCGCCGAAGTCGGTGAAGACGCGGTCCAGCCCCTCCGCCTCGGCCTCGATGCGCACGCGGGCGGAGCCGGGGACGACCATGACGCGGACGCCCTCGGCCTTCGTGCGGCCCTTGATGACGGACGCGAAGGCCCGCAGGTCCTCGATCCGGGAGTTGGTGCAGGAGCCCATGAAGACCGCGTCCACCGGGATCTCCTTCATCGGCGTGCCCGCCTCGAGATCCATGTACTCGAGGGCGCGGCGCGCGTTCGAGCGCTCGTTCGGGTCCTCGATCGCGTCCGGGTCGGGCACGGACTGCGAGAGCGAGACGCCCTGCCCGGGGTTGGTGCCCCAGGTCACGAACGGCTCGAGGGAGTCGGCGTCGAGCACGACCTCGGCGTCGTAAGCGGCGCCCTCGTCGCTGGGCAGGGTGCGCCAGTAGGCGACCGCGTCGTCCCAGTCCTGACCGGCGGGCGCGTGCGGGCGCCCCTTCAGGTACGCGAAGGTCGTCTCGTCCGGGGCGACCATGCCCGCGCGGGCTCCGGCCTCGATCGACATGTTGCAGATCGTCATCCGGCCCTCCATCGAGAGCGAGCGGATGGCGGAGCCGCGGTACTCGAGCACGTAGCCCTGACCGCCGCCCGTGCCGATCTTCGCGATCACGGCGAGGATGATGTCCTTCGCGGTCACGCCCTCGCGCAGCTCGCCCTCGACCGTGATCGCCATGGTCTTGAACGGCTTGAGCGGCAGGGTCTGCGTCGCCATGACGTGCTCGACCTCGCTCGTGCCGATGCCGAACGCCATCGCGCCGAAGGCCCCGTGGGTCGAGGTGTGAGAGTCGCCGCAGACGACGGTGATGCCCGGCATGGTGAGACCGAGCTGCGGTCCGACGACGTGCACGATGCCCTGCTCGATGTCGCCGAGCGAGTGCAGGCGGACGCCGAACTCCTCGGCGTTCCGGCGCAGCGTCTCGATCTGGGTGCGGCTGGTCAGATCGGCGATGGGCTTGTCGATGCCCAGCGTCGGGGTGTTGTGGTCCTCGGTCGCGATGGTGAGATCGGGACGGCGCACCGGTCGCCCGGCCATCCGCAGACCGTCGAAGGCCTGCGGGCTCGTGACCTCGTGCACCAGGTGCAGGTCGATGTAGATGAGGTCGGGCGTGCCGTCCTCGCCCTTGGCGACGAGGTGGTCGTCCCAGACCTTCTCGGCCAGCGTGCGCGGCCGGACCGCGCCTGCGATCGGGTTCGCGGACTCGATGGAACTGTCGTTCATGACGGGTTTCTCTTCCTCGGGAAAGGTGGTCAGCCCACGGGGACACCGCGACGAGGGAGGCCTGTCAGATCGAGGTCTCGTCGCGGCGGAGAAGGAGGAGCCGGCCGAACAGCATCCCCAGACACTACCACCGCGCCGGCGCCGTTCCCGGGTGCGCGACGCGCTAGGAGGTGACGAGCATGGCGATGAGGACGGCCGGCACGACGAGCAGCGCAGCGGTGCCCACGACCACTCCCCCGACGACGAAGACGGCCGCCACGGCGGCGCCCAGCATGCCCACGATGCCGCCGCGCTTGCGCGCGGGGAGGGCGTCGTGCTCGAACCACTCGGCGGAGTCCTCGTTCGCCGAGTCGGACTCGTGCCGGGAGGCCTCGAGGAGCTTCGCGGGCAGCTCGGCGAGCATCCGTGCGGCGTGCGACGACTCGCTCGCCAGCTCCCACGGCTCCACGAGAGCGCGCTCGGCCAGCTCGAACGGATCGTCGTCGGTGCGGACGAGAGCCCGCTCGAAGGCCTGAAGCTCCTCGGGCGACGCCCCCTGCTCGATGAGGTAGCCCCAGCGCCCGGCCTCGATCAGGTCCCCGGAGCGGCGGTAGAGCTCCGAGAGGAGGACCCGGGGATCGAGCCACGAGGGATCGGCTTCGACGCAGCGCTCGAGGAGCGACACGGCTCCCCTGACGTCACCCTCGGCGAAGCGCGTCTTCGCGCGATCGAGGGCTTCGGCGGTATCCATCCCTCCAGTATGCCAACGAGGCGGCGGGGGCGGCGCCTCGCACCCCTCCCGAGCACCACACCTGTTGGAGGGTCACGGCGGGGGCGTCGCGCTCAGCGACGCGGGTCGAGGACCGCGTCGACGACGACGACCGTCACGTTGTCGCGCCCGCCGGCCTGGACGGCGGCGCGCACGAGCCGGCGGGCGAGATCCGCGGAGCCGACCGCGCCGGAGTCGCGCTCGGCGAACAGCGCCGCGATGGCCTCGTCGGAGAGCTCCTTGGTCAGTCCGTCGGAGCACAGCAGATAGCTCGAGCGCGGCAGGACCGGCAGCGTCCAGACATCGGTCTCGACCTCGTCGTCGGCCCCCAGGGCGCGGGTGACGATGTTGCGGTCCGGGTGCGTCTCTGCGAGCTCTCGCGTCAGCAGACCCGCTGCGACCAGCTCCTGCACCGCCGAGTGGTCGACCGTGAGCTGCTCGAGACCGGCGCCGTCCCAGCGGTAGGCCCGGGAGTCGCCGACGTTGAAGAGCGCCCAGCGCGCCGGTCCCGTCGCGCCGGGCAGCACGAGGGTGAGCCCGGTGAGGGTCGTGCCGCAGACCTCTCCTCCGACGTCGAGGCCGCGGACCGCCGCGTTCGCCGCCTCGACGAGATCGAAGACCGCGTCCACCGGTCCGAGGGCGGAGGGGGCGTTCGCCCGGAGCGCGTCGACCGCGGTCGCACTGGCGAGGTCGCCGCGGGCGTGACCGCCCATGCCGTCGGCGACCGCGAGGACGAGGTCGTCGGCGAGCAGGGCGTCCTCGTTGACGCGGCGCACGTTCCCGACGTCGGTGCTGCTGGTCACGCTCAGGTGGAGCACGCCCTGCGGCAGCTCGACCTCGAGGGGCGTCATCCGCGGGTCACTTCTCGTCGGAGGGACGCGTCGCCTCCGGGTCGTGCACGACCTCGGGGTGCCCGTCGTGCAGCTCGATGTGCGAGTGCTCGCGGCGCATCTTCACGAGGCTCGCGAGGGTCGCGACCGCCATGCTCACGATGATCACCGCGAGGGACGTCCAGGTGTCGATGTCCCAGACCGGCACGGGCTCTCCGCCGTTGATGAAGGGGAGCTCGTTCTCGTGCAGGGCGTGCAGCACGAGCTTCACGCCGATGAAGGCGAGGATGAACGCGATGCCGTACTTGAGGTACTCGAGCTTGTCGATGAGGCCGCCCAGCAGGAAGTAGAGCTGGCGGAGCCCCATCAGGGCGAAGATGTTCGCAGTGAACACGATGAACGGGCTCTGCGTGATGCCGAAGATCGCGGGGATCGAGTCGAGCGCGAACAGCAGGTCGGTCGATCCGATCGCGAGGAAGACGATCAGCATCGGGGTGAAGTACTTCTTGCCGTCGATGACCGTGCGGACCTTCGAGCCGTCGAACGTGTCCGAGATGTTGACGCGGCGGCGGAGCAGGCGGATGAGCAGGTTGTCGGTGCCCTCGTTCTCGTCCTCCTTGCCGAACGCCTGGTTGTAGGCGGTGTAGACGAGGAACGCGCCGAAGAGGTAGAAGATCCAGCTGAAGCTCTCGATCAGCTGCGCGCCGAGCAGGATGAAGATCCCCCGCAGGATCAGGGCGATGATGATGCCCACCATCAGCACCTCCTGCTGGTACTTCGGCGGCACCGCGAAGCGGCCCATGATGATGACGAAGACGAAGAGGTTGTCGATCGAGAGGCTGTACTCGGTCAGCCAGCCCGCGAGGAACTGCCCCGCGTGCTCGCCGTCGCCG
This sequence comes from Rathayibacter sp. SD072, assembly GCF_017355185.1. Taxonomy (GTDB): domain Bacteria; phylum Actinomycetota; class Actinomycetes; order Actinomycetales; family Microbacteriaceae; genus Rathayibacter. The sequence goes on from NZ_JADILJ010000001.1 coordinate 187,101, forward strand.
AGGATCAGCATCAGCAGCGCGAAGATCAGCGCGAGGCTGACGTAGAAGGCGACCCAGAGGCTCGACTCCTTCAGGCTCGGCACGTGCGGCCGCTTGTAGACGATCAGCAGGTCGGCGGCGAGGATCAGCGTCAGGCCGATGAAGGAGCCGACGACGAACCAGACGGGCAGATCGAGCATGGGGGCCTTTCGGGAGGAGTGGGTGCGGCGGAGCGGATCCGACGGGCGGTCCTCGCGGGGACGGCCCGGAGCCCGCCCCTCCCGGAGCGCGCGGTGCGGCGTGATCGGAGGGAGCGGGAAGGCCGGAGTGCTCCCCTTCGCGGATGCGATCCTACCGTCGGTGCGGCGGGAGGGGGCGAGGACGTCGAGGCGGAGGCCGGGCCGCGGTGAACGAGACCGCGCGCAGGAGGAGCTCTCGAGGGCTCTCCGTCGCGGTCGACGTCCGTGCCGTTAACGCAGAAGAACCCCCGGCCTGAGCCGGGGGTTCTTCTGGTGTTGCCGTGGTGACCCCAGCGGGATTTGAACCCGCGTTACCGCCGTGAGAGGGCGACGTCCTAGGCCGCTAAACGATGGGGCCGCGTTTTTGCAACTCGAAGAGTGTTGCACACGGATCCGCATCGATGCAAATCGAGACGGCCGAGCGAGGGGCGTCCCCCTCCTGAGGCGCGGAACCGCGGTGCAATCCTCCGCTCTGACAGCCCCCCTCCGGGGCCGACCGCGAGGGGCGCCCGGCTCCTACGCTCGAGGTCCCCCCATCCGCTCCCCGGCGGGCGGACGACCCCCGAGTCCCCCACCCGCTCAGCGGGCGCACCACCCTGAGGAGCCGACAGATGCCGATCCGCCAGCACCCCCGATCCCGACTCCTCGCCGCCGTCCTGGCCCTCGGAGTCGCCGCCGCCGCCCTCGTCGCCGCCCCGACGGCGGCCGCTGCGGTCGCCCCCGCGTCGATCGCCCTCTCCCCGGCGTCCGGCCCGGTCGGGACGAACGTCGTCGTCACCGGGGCAGCCTTCCCGAAGCGCTCCGCGGGATCGCTCTCGGTGCTCGGGCGCTCCGCCGCCTTCACGACCAACGGCTCGGGCGCGTTCACGGCGTCGATCACGATCCCCGCCGCGCCTGCCGGCCCGGCGACCGTCTCGGCGCGAGCCGGCTCGGCGACGGCGACGGCGGTCTTCACCGTCACCGCCCCTCCGGCCGCGCCCGTGATCAGCAGCGCGCGACTCCGCTTCGGGGTCACGACCCCCGGCGGAGCGTCCGCGAACGCCGAGCTCGACGCCGTCGCGACGCTGGCCGGCGAGAGCCCGTCGATTATCGTCTCGTACCAGGACTTCGGACAGCCGGCTCCGCTCGCGGACCTGCGCAGCGTCGCCGCCCGCGGGGCGACGAGCCTGATCACCTGGGAGCCCTGGCGCTGGGGCGGCGGCGTCGACCAGCCCGCCTACTCCTCCGCGCGCATCCTCGCCGGCGACCACGACGCCTATCTCACGAGCTGGGCGCGGGACCTCGCCGCCTGGGGCTCGCCCGTCCTGCTCCGCTACGCGCACGAGATGAACGGCGACTGGTACCCCTGGTCGGACGGCGTGAACGGGAACGCCCCGGGCTCCTACGCGGCCGCCTGGAACCACGTGCACGCGATCTTCCAGGCGCAGGGCGCGACCAACGTGCAGTGGGTGTGGAGCCCGAACGTGCCCTACGACGGATCGGTCCCGCTCGACACGCTCTTCCCGGGTTCCGACTCCGTCGACGTCCTCGCGCTGGACGGCTACAACTGGGGCACGGCGACGACCTGGAGCTCCTGGACGTCCGCCGGCGCGCTCTTCGCCCCGGGGCTGGACCAGGTGCGGTCGCTGGCCCCCGGGCTCCCGATCCTGATCGGCGAGACGGCGTCCGCCGAGGCCGGCGGCTCGAAGGCGGCCTGGATCAGCGACCTGGTCGGGTACCTGAACGTCCAGCAGGACGTGGTCGGCCTGGTGTGGTTCCACCACGACAAGGAGGTGGACTGGCGGATCGACAGCTCGCCGTCCTCCGCCGCCGCGTTCGCCGGCGCCCTCGCCGCCCGCCGGGCCTGACGGCACCGCCTTGCGACCGGGCGACGAGGGCGGTTAGCTCGGAGGCATGCGACTCACCAAGCTCGAGCACGCCGCCGTCCTCGTCGAGGAGGCCGGATCCCGCCTCGTGATCGATCCCGGAGGATTCACGCGTCCCGTCGAGGGAACCCCCGGGACCGTGGCCGTGGTCCTCACCCACGAGCACCCGGACCACTGGACGCCCGAGCAGCTCGAGCGCCTGCGCTCGGCGAACCCGTCGATCCGCTTCTTCGGACCGGCGGGCGTCGCGGCGGCCGCGGAGGGCTTCGCGGTCGAGACCGTCGCCGACGGCGACACCGTCGAGGCCGGTCCCTTCGAGCTGCGGTTCTTCGGCTCGCGGCACGCGGTCATCCACAGCTCGATCCCCGTGATCGACAACGTCGCGGTGCTGGTGAACGGGCGCTTCTACTACGCGGGCGACTCCTTCACCCGGCCCGACGGAGTCGACGTGGAGATCCTGGCCGCGCCCTCCGGTGCTCCCTGGATGAAGATCGCCGAGTCGATGGACCACGTGCTCGCCCTCGCACCGCGGCACGCCTTCGCGACGCACGAGGGGGTGCTGTCCGCGCCGGGCCGGAGCATGGGCCACGACCGACTCGGCTGGGCGACCCGCGAGGGCGGCGGCGAGTACCACGCACTGGAGCCCGGGGACGTGCTCGAGGTCTGAGCTCAGCGAGCGCCCGGCCAGCCGGGAGCGTCCGAGTCGGCGACGCTCGCGAGGTCCGCTGCGAAGTCGAAACGCCAGCGCGCGCTGTCCCCGTTCCGCAGGACGCCGGGGGCCCAGAACCTCGCGTCGTCCCACATCCGCTCGAACGGGACGTCGTCCACCGCGACGAAGGATGCGGCGAGCTCGCTCGACTCCGTCACCTCACCCGAGAACCGGCGGCAGAGGAAGACGTGCGACCGCTGGCTCCACTCGGGCCGGTGCGGGAAGCGGTAGTCCAGGATCCCGTGCGCGACGAGATCACGCGGCTCGGCGTGCAGCCCGACCTCCTCGGCGAGCTCCCGCACGGCGGCCTCGACCGGCGACTCCCCCGGCTCGAGCTTCCCGCCCGGAGCGACGACGCGGCCCCGCCCCAGACCCCGGCGCTTCTCGCCGAGCAGCACCTCGGCGCCTCCCGCGCGCTCGCGAAGGACGTAGACCACGCACACCTCGGGCAGTGGAGTCACCGCGCACCTCCGCTCTCGCGCGGGCCGGAGGCCGGTGACCGCCGTCGTAGGCTAGCCCGGTGACGACCACCTCCGCGCTCGAGCGCTTCCAGGCCCTGCTGCGGGTCGACACGGTGTCGCACTCCGACGAATCCGCGACCGACTGGTCGCGCTTCGAGGTCTTCGTCGAGCTGCTCGAGCAGTTCTACCCGGCCCTGCACGGCGCGCTGGAGCGCGAGATCGTCGCCGGGCACTCCCTGCTCTGGCGCTGGCGCGGCACGGTCGACGGCGATCCCGCGGTGCTGATGGCCCACTACGACGTCGTCAGCGTCACCCCGGAGGACTGGTCGAGCTCGCCGTTCGCCGCCGACACCGTCCTGCGGCCCGACGGGCGCACCTCGGTGATCGGCCGCGGCGCCCTCGACGACAAGGGCTCGCTCGTGGCCCTGCTCGAAGCGGTCGAGGCCGCGGTGCTGCGCGGCGAGCGTCCCGAGCGCGACGTCTACCTCCTCTCGACGCACAACGAGGAGACGGCCGGCGACGGCGCGCCCTCGGTCGTCGCCCTGCTCGCCGCGCGCGGCGTGCGGCCCCGCTTCGTGCTGGACGAGGGCGGCAACGTCCGCCGCGGCATCCTGCCCGGCGTCACCACTCCGATCGCCGTCGTCGGAGTGACCGAGCGCGGCATCATGAACCTCGAGCTGACCTGCCGCGACGCCGGCGGCCACGCCTCCGCTCCCCCGCCCTTCCCGGGGCTCCTCGCCACGCAGCGGCTCGCGCGGGCCATCCACCGGCTGACCGAGAACCCGTTCCCGTCCACGCTGCCCGAGCCGATCGCCGAGCTCGTGCAGGCGGCCTCTCCGCACGCCGATGCGGCGCACGCCGTCTGGTACGCCCGCCCGCACGAGCACCCGGACGCGGTGATCGGCGCCCTCGCCGCGCACTCCAACCGCTCGGCCGCGATGCTGCGCACCACCGTCGCCGTCACCCAGCTCCGCGGCAGCACCGGCGCGAACGTCCTCGCGTCGACCGCCAGCGCGGTCGCGAACGTGCGGATCAACCCGGGCGGCACCGTCGCGGGAGTGGTCGCCCGGATCCGCGACGTCATCGACGACCCGCAGGTCGAGGTCGAGGTCCGGGTGGCGCACGAGCCCTCCCCGGTCTCCTCGACCGGCGAGCGGGGCGACGGCGGACCCTACGACGTGCTGCGATCCGTGATCCACGAGGTCTTCCCCGAGGCGATCGTCGCGCCGTACGTGCAGACCGGCGGCAGCGACGCCCGCCACTTCCACGCGATCAGCGACGGCGTCTACCGCTTCATCCCCTTCGAGATCAGCCCGCAGCAGCAGCTCGGCATCCACGGAGCCGACGAGTCGGTCGAGGTCGACCAGTTCGAGCGCGCGATCGAGTTCTACGAGCGGCTGCTGCACCGGCTCTGAGCCGATCCGCCCTCGTTCCTCCGGTTCGCGCCGCTTCCTGGGAAAAGCGTTCGATGACGCGCCGCGCCGTGTTGGCCCCTCGTTCACCCCGCGATGATGGACTGGCGTCAGCGGGTGCAGTCCTGGATCCCGCGTCGTACCTTCGCCAGTGCCGATGCTGGAACAACCGATTCAGCTCCCGCCGATCGTGAAACCCGAGGATCATGACTGTCCGTCAGGCCGAGTACCCGCGGCCCAACCACTTCATCCTTCATCTCAGCGACACCCACTTCATCGCGGGCGACGGGGGCCTCTACGGCTCCGACGTCGACAGCGAGGCGCAGCTCCGCCGGCTCTTCGACGAGCTCGAGGAGTCCGGCGGACGGCCGGAGGCGATCGTCATCACCGGCGACCTCGCCGACAAGGGCGAGCCGGAGGCGTACGCCAAGCTCCGCGCGGTCGTCGAGCCGGCGGCCGCCCGCCTCGGCGCCGAGGTGATCTGGGTCATGGGCAACCACGACGACCGCGGTGCGTTCCGCTCGGAGCTGCTCGACCAGCTCCCGACCACGCAGCCCGTCGACCGCGTGCACGACGTGAACGGTCTGCGCATCATCGCGCTCGACTCGACCGTGCCCGGCGCCCACTACGGCGAGATCTCGGACGCGCAGCTCGACTGGCTCGCCGAGGAGCTGGCGAGCCCGGCACCCCACGGCACGATCCTGGCGCTGCACCACCCGCCGGTGCCGTCCGTGCTCGACCTCTCGGTGCTCGTGGAGCTGCGCGACCAGCCGGCCCTGGCCGAGGTCCTCGAGGGGTCCGACGTCCGCAGCATCATCGCGGGCCACCTGCACTACTCCTCCACCGCCACCTTCGCGGGGATCCCCGTATCGGTCGCCTCGGCCACCTGCTACACCCAGGACCTCAACGTCCCGGTCGGCGGCACCCGCGCGCGGAACGGCGCCCAGGCGTTCAACCTCATCCACGTCTACGACGGCACGGTGCTGCACTCGGTCGTGCCGATCGGCACCTCGACCGAGGTCTCGTACGTCTCGGCGAACGAGACCGAGCGGATCCTCGCGGCCGCCGGCGTCGAGATCGCCCCGGCCACCGCGGCACCGGTCTCGCGCGACGAGGCGCTCTACCCGCCGCTCGAGGAGCGCGTGGGCGTGAGCGCCTAGCCGACCGGCGGAATCGGCCGCAGGCGCGTCAGCGCCGTGGTCGGTTCCGCGCGCGGTCGCGGCCGAACAGGTGCCCGGCGAAGGCCAGCGCGGCCGCGAGGGCGAGCCCGACGCCTGTCCCCGCTCCCACGCCGATGCCGGGGAACACGAGCGAGCTCGCGATCCCCAGCAGAAGTCCGACGACCGCGCCGCCGACGCTCCAGAGCACGGTCAGTCCTCGCGCTCCCACGGGGCCGCGATCGGGTAGTACTCCTCCAGGAAGCCGATGACGGCCTTGGTGCGCGCCTCGGCCGAGATCTCGGGGAAGCTGCCGTCGTTGAGGCAGAAGAAGTCGACGCCGCGGTTCTTCAGCAGCTTCTTCATGTCCTTCAGGCCCTGGTGCATCGTCGTGTCGACGTACTTCACCTTGGCGTTCTCCTGCACGACCGCGCGCCCGGTCATCAGCGCGTAGTAGTGGTAGAGCGAATTGGTGACCGAGACGTCGCTCGAGGAGCGGAAGCGGCTCGCGGCGGTCGCTGTGAACTCGGGCTCGAACTCGGTCTCGAGCTCGGCCATGACGCTCTTTCGCAGCGGAGTCGCCGCGTGCTCGAGGTGACGGGTGGTCATCGCACCGAAGCGCTCGCGCAGCAAGCGCCGGTTGACGCGCGCGGCGTTCTCGAAGCCGCTCCGGGAGGCGTTGGAGTCGCCCATGCCGATGCGGGTCGTCGCCTCGATGAACTTGGTGATGCCTCCGGGCGAGAAGAAGATCGACGGATCGACCGGGCGCCCGAAGAACATGTCGTCGTTGGAGTAGAGGAAGTGCTCGGCGAGCCCGGGGATGCGGTGCAGCTGGCTCTCGACGGCGTGCGAGTTGTGGGTCGGCAGCACCGAGAGATCGCGGAAGTGGTCCTCGCTGCGCACGAGCGTGACGTCGGGGTGCTCGTCGAGCCAGCGGGGACGCGGCGAGTCGGTGACGATGTAGATGTGCCGGATCCAGGGCGCGTACATGTAGACGCTGCGCAGCGCGTACTTGAGCTCGTCGATCTGGCGGAAGCGGGCGGGGGCGTCGTCGCCCTCGCCGACCACGTAGCTGGCCATCCGGGCGGCGCGGGCGCGCTGGAACTCGAGATCGGTGCCGTCGACCCACGAGAAGACGATGTCGACCTCGAAGCGGATGTCGCTCACGAGCGGCTCGAACATGCCCTCGAAGGTCGGCCAGGTGCGGCCGTAGGCCTCGACGTGCGCGTCGATGGCCTCGGTCACCGGGAGGCTGTTGCGCATGAGCGCGTTCTCGGCAGGAGTGATGATCTCCTCCTCGCCCACCTTCCACAGCTCGAGACGCACTCCACTGCGGGCGCCGTAGCGGAGCGAGCCGGTGGAGGAGACGCGGGGGCGGAAGAGCGAGAAGACGTGGGCGCGCGGGTAGGGCGCGATCATGCCCTCGGCGATCAGGTGCGGCGGCGTGCCGCGCTTGTCGAGGGTCTTCACGTAGAAGGGCTCGGTCGCGAAGGCGCGGGCCAGCAGGGTCGCGAGCTCGGTGCCGAGCGAGCGGTCGACCGCGAGGAACGGAGCGCCGTCGGTGCCGCGGATCAGCCGGTAGGGGAACTCCGCCTCGTCGAGCACCTCGCCGATCGCGATCAGGTCCTCGGTCCAGGCTGCTTTCGGCGTCGTACTCGAGTTCACCAGCGAGAACAGACCGGCGTGGACGACGACGTCGTCCCGGTCGAAATGGCGGGGACGCAGGAGCGGGGACGGGAGAGCACGGACGGAAGGCATGATTCACATTATCCGCCGCCTGTTTCCCGTGCGTTACCGCCGGATCAGCTTGACAGCGAGTCGAATCGCGCGAAGGCCTCGTCGGCGGCGCTCTGCGCATCCCGGGCCCGGTGCCCCTCCTCGGCGAACGCGACGCCGAGGGCCGAGGCCGGCTCGCCGAGCCGGGCGGCGCGAGCGGAGTGCTCGCCCAGTGCGCGGCGTGCGGCGAGCGCGTCGCGCTGCTCCCCCAGCGCGTCCGCGATGTCCTCCGCGACGCTCCCCCTCCGGTGCACGCGCGGGCCGACCGCGGAGGGGACGACCGAGCGCCACGCCTCGACGACGTAGCGCAGCCGCTTCGCCGCCTTGCGGACCTCGTGCCGATCCGGTCCGCTGCGCGCTGTCTCCAGACGCGACAGCTCCTTCTTCAGCGACCGCTTCACCAGCTTCCGAGCGCTCGAGCCCGCCTTCGCGGTCCTCGGCGGGTCTCCGATCAGCTCGTCGAGCGACGCCAGCAGGTCGAGGTACCGGCCGCCGCGCAGAGTGCGGGCGACGCGACGGAGCGCGACACCGTGCCGGCCCTCGATGTCGACCAGGATGCTCGACTCCGACACGGCGGCCGCGGGCAGCTGCTCGGCGGCGGCGGCGAGACCGGCGCGCAGCCGGGCCCCCAGCACCTCCTCGTCCCGCGCGGCGCCGAGGACTCCGCCCAGCCAGCGCAGCTCGTCGCGGATCGGATCGGTGGCGCTGCGGTCCAGGACCGAGCGGGAGGCGGCGAGCACGCTGCGCAGCCGCCGGCAGAGCGTCCGCATCCGGTGCAGTGCGTTCTCGGCCTCGAGGCGCACGAAGGGGTCGACGGCGCGGAGCTCGGCCAGCAGCTCGACGATCGCGGCGAGCGCCGCCTCTCCCCCGTCGCGCGAGGCGGGGCGCTGCACGTCGATCGGCCCCCCGGTCGCGCGGGCGAGCTTCGAGGCGCTCTCGGCCGGCCGCGCGCCGCTCGCGAGCAGCCGCCGCTCCACCGCCTCGAGCACCGCCTCCCCCTCGTCCCCGGGAGCATCGACGAGCTCGACCTCCCACTCCCGCCAGCGCCGCTCGACTCCGGTGCGCTCGTCGCGGGCGACGACGAGGTCGTCGGCCACCTCGGCGAGCTGGCGCCCGTCGGCGGCGAGCACGCGGGTGATCCCCCGCGACGTCTCGAGCAGGGCGAGGGGCTCGAGCCGCGAGCGGCCGACGTGGCCGAGCACCGCCGAGCGGATGACCGCCGGCACCGTGCTGGACTCGGTGAGCGGCGCGTGGATCTCGGTGCGCCCCGCGGAGCCGGGAAGCTTGACGTGCCAGCCCTCGTCCGCTCCGCCCGCCCGGCGCCGCAGGGTGATGCGGCCGCGCGAGAGGGCGCGCCCCGAGGTGTCGAAGTACTCGGCCCGCAGAGCGACCGGGGCCTGGCGCTCCGTGGACGCCACCGGTCCGGCTCCCGCGAGATCGGGCAGCTCGGTCTCGGCGCCGACGTCGTACTTGCGCTCGATCTCGGTCTGCGTGTGCGCGGTGCGACCCCCGGTCGCGGCGGGCTTCTTCGACTTCTTCGCACTCGGCATGGTCCATTCTGCGCACGGCGGACGCGTGCGGCGCACCCCGGGGCGCCCGGGTGCCGCTCCGGCCTAGGCTGAGGGGATGACTGCGCCCGTCCCGCCCGTCGCCCGCCGCGTCCCCCTGGAGCGCCGTCATCACGGCGACACGGTGGTCGATCAGTACGAGTGGCTCCGCGAGAAGGAGGACCCCGGGGTCCTCGCTCATCTCGAGGCCGAGAACGCCTACACCGATGCGGTCCTCGAGCCGCTGGCCCCGCTGCGGGAGCGGCTCTTCGAGGAGATCCGCTCGCGGACGAAGGAGACCGACCTCTCGGTTCCCGTCCGCGAGGGCGCCTGGTGGTACTTCTCGCGCTCCTTCGAGGGCCGCCAGTACGCGGTGCACTGCCGGGCCCCGATCAGCGGGCCCGACGACTGGACCCCGCCCGCCCTCGGAGAGGGCGGCGAGCTCCCCGGCGAGCAGATCGTCCTCGACGGCAACGCCGAGGCGGAGGGGCACGAGTTCTTCTCCCTCGGCAGCTTCGACGTCAGCGCCGACGGCCGCTACCTCCTCTTCGGCACGGACGTCGAGGGCGACGAGCGCTACACGCTCCGCATCCGCGACCTCGCGACCGGCGAGGACCTGCCCGACGTCGTCGAGCAGACCGGCGGCGGAGCGACGTTCGGCGCCGACGCCCGCCACGTCTTCTACCCGACCGTCGACGAGTCGTGGCGGCCGGACACGATCATGCGCCACGAGGTCGGCACCGACGCCGCCGCCGACGTGGTCGTCTTCACCGAGCCCGACGAGCGCTACTGGATCGGCGTCGGCCTCACCCGCAGCCGCCGCTTTTTGGTCATCGAGATCGGCAGCAAGATCACCAGCGAGTGCCTCCTGCTCGACGCGCAGGACCCCACCGGCGAGTTCCGCTCGGTGTGGCCGCGGCGCGAGGGAGTGGAGTACGAGGTCGAGCACGCCGTCCTCGACGGGCGCGACCGCCTCCTCATCGTGCACAACGACGCGGCGCTCAACTTCGAGATCGTGGAGGAGCCGGCCGATCTCTCCCTGAGTGCCGAGGAGCGCGCGCAGCAGCGGCGCGTCGTGGTGCCCCACCTCGCGGGGCGCCGCATCGAGGGCGTCGACGCCTTCGCCCGGCACGTGGTCGTCTCCTACCGGTCGGAGGGTGCGACGCGCCTGGGCCTGCTCCGGGAGGGGGACGGCGACGCCGCGCTCGACGAGATCGTCTTCGACGAGCCGCTCTACGATGCGGGGCTCGCCGGCAATCCGGAGTGGGAGCAGACGTCCCTCCGCCTCGCGTACACCTCGTTCGTCACCCCCTCGACGGTGCTCTCGCTCGACGTCGCGACCGGTGGGCGCACCGTGCTGAAGCAGCAGCCCGTGCTCGGCGACTACGACCCCGAGCGCTACGTGCAGCGCCGGGAGTGGGCGACGGCGGAGGACGGCACGCGGATCCCGCTCTCCCTGGTCTGGCGCCGCGACGCCGCCGATCCCGACGCTGCCCCTGCTCCGCTGATCCTCTACGGCTACGGCTCCTACGAGGCGAGCATCGATCCCGGCTTCTCGATCCCCCGGCTCTCGCTGCTCGACCGCGGAGTCGTCTTCGCGATCGCGCACGTGCGCGGCGGCGGCGAGATGGGGCGCTCCTGGTACGAGAACGGCAAGACGCTGACGAAGAAGTCCACCTTCACCGACTTCGTCGACTCCGCTCGCCACCTCGTCGAGCAGGGGTTCACGACTCCGGAGCGGCTCGTCGCCCAGGGCGGCTCGGCCGGCGGTCTGCTGGTGGGCGCGGTCGCGAACCTCGCTCCGGAGCTGTTCGCGGGCGTCCTCGCCCAGGTCCCGTTCGTCGACGCGCTGACCTCGATCCTGGATCCGTCGCTGCCGCTGACGGTCATCGAGTGGGACGAGTGGGGCGACCCGCTGCACGACGCCGAGGTCTACGCCTACATGAAGTCGTACTCGCCCTACGAGAACGTGCGGGACGGAGTGCGGTACCCGCGGATCCTCGCGACGACCAGCCTCAACGACACGCGGGTGCTGTACGTGGAGCCGGCGAAGTGGGTCGCGCGGCTCCGCGAGGCCGGGGCGCCGGCGCTCCTCAAGATCGAGATGACGGCCGGGCACGGCGGGGTGAGCGGCCGCTACGAGCGCTGGCGCGAGGTGGCCTTCGAGTACGCGTGGATGCTGGACGTGCTCGGAGCCCCCTGAGCGTCCCGCTCCGGATCCGGCGGCCCCGCCGCAAGCCCCACCCGCGTGTCACCGCCGACGCGTAGGGTTCGGGGTGCCGACGAAGGGAAGAGCATGAGCGCAGGCCTGTCGATCGACCGGATCGCCGCATGGGTGGCGGATCAGCGGTGGTACGCGAGCAAGGGGCGGCGCCCCGAGCTCGAGGTCCGCGGCGCGTGGTCGCTGCACCCCGAGGGCGGTGAGGTGGTGGACCACCTCTTCATCGACCGGGCGGGGACATCGCCGGTGCTCTACCAGGTGCCCGTGTCCGTGCACCCGGCCCCCGTCGCCGGCCTCGAGGACGCGCTCGTCTACTCCGACGGCGAGCGCTGGGTCTACGACGCCCCGCGCGACCCCTTCTTCGCGCGCGCCCTGCTCGGCATGATTGCCGAGGGCGTCCGCTCCGACGAGGACGGCGCCGAGGGCGGCGCCCGGGCCGAGGGGCACCGGCAGCCCGGTGCTGTGATCGGCGCGTTCGCGTCGTCGAAGGTGCTCAGCGGCGAGCAGTCGAACACCTCCGTCATCGTGTCGACCACGGCCGAGGACGGCTCCGCCGGCACCCCCGTGATCGTGAAGGTCTTCCGAGCGCTGCACCACGGCGACAACCCGGATGTGACGGTGCAGTCGGCGCTCAACGCGGCCGGCAGCGCTCTGGTCCCGCCCGTCATCGGCAACGTCACGGGCGAATGGGACGACGAGGGCGAGCCGAGCGGGCGCGCCTTCGGGCATCTCGCTTTCGCCCAGGAGTTCCTGCCCGGTGTCCAGGACGCGTGGCGGGTCGCCCTCGAGGCGGTCGGCGCCGACTCCGACTTCACCGGCCCCGCCCGCGAGCTGGGCTCGGCGACCGCCGCGGTGCACGCCACGCTCGCCGACGTCCTCGAGACGGAGGAGGCGACCCCCGAGGTCGTCGAGCGGATCGTCGCCACCATGCGCCGTCGCCTGCGGATCGCCTCATCGGAGGTGCCGGTCATCGCCGAGGACTCCGACGCGATCGACGCCGTCTTCCGGGCGGCCGCGGCCGCGCCCTGGCCCCGGCTGCAGCGCATCCACGGCGACTACCACCTGGGGCAGGTGCTCCTCGTCCCCGGACGCGGCTGGGTCCTGCTCGACTTCGAGGGCGAGCCCTTGCGTCCGATGAACGAGCGGCGGATGCCCGACGTGGCCCTGCGCGACGTCGCGGGCATGCTGCGCTCCTTCGACTACGCCGCCGGAGCGCACGAGCAGAGCTCCCCCGGCTCCCGTCGCGCCGAGTGGGCCGCGGCGAGCCGCGCCGCGTTCCTCGAGGGGTACTCCGAGCGCGCGGGCGACGCCGTCGAGGCGCACCGCGCCGTGCTCGACGCGTTCGAGCTCGACAAGGCCGTCTACGAGGCGATCTACGAGGCCCGCAACCGCCCCCAGTGGCTGTCGATCCCGGTCACCGCGGTGCAGCGGCTCGTCGGACGCTCGTAGGGTGCAGGTATGAGCGAACGCGACGAGAAGTCCGATGAGAAGCCCCTGGACCCGCTGAGCGACTTCAGCATCCCGGGCGACACCGATCTGCACACCGACGGCGACGCCTCGGGGGCCGACGGTGCCGAGGTCGCGGAGCCGGGCTCCGCGGACGACCGGAAGTAGGACCTCGGGAGGGGCAGCCGGATCACCGGCGGCTCCTCCCGCCCTCGTTCCGGGAGAGCGCGGGCGCCGCTCCGACCGGACCCGCTGCCGCTCACCGTGTCAGAGCCAGCCCCAGCGCTTGAACAGGCGGTGCAGGATCACGCTCGACGCGACCATCAGCCCCAGCGCGGCCGGGTAGCCCCACGCCACGTGCAGCTCCGGCATCACGTCGAAGTTCATGCCGTAGACGCTCGAGATCATGGTCGGCGCGAAGAAGATGGCCGCCCAGGCCGAGATGCGCTTGACCTCGTCGTTCTGCTGGTTGCCCGCCTCCGCCAGCCGCTTCATGTCCTCGTTCTGCCGTTGGGCGACGAGGGTCGCGTTCACCGCGAGGATCTCGCGGAGGGTCGTCCGGAAGCCCTCGACGCGCTCGTCGACGACGGCGACGTGATCGGCGACGTCGCGGAGGTAGCGGCGCAGCTCGACGTCCTCGCGGAACACCTCGAAGTCGGTGACGAGGCGTCCGAGCATGCCCGTGAGCGGCCGCGTGGCGCGCTGGAAGTCGAGCACCTCCTGGCTCAGCTCGTAGATGCGCCGCGACACCGCGGGGTCCCCCTCGAAGACCTGGGCCTCGATCTCGTCGATGTCGTTCTCGAGGCCGGCGACGACCGGCGAGTACTGGTCGACCACGGCGTCCAGGATCGCGTAGAGGACCGCCACCGGGCCCTTGCGCAGGAGCTCCGGGTCGGCCTCCATCCGGCGCCGCACGAGGGAGAGGTCCGGCTTCTCGGAGTGCCGGACGGTCACCACGAAGTTCGGGCCGACGAAGAGGTGCAGCTCGCCGAAGTCGACCTCCTCGCGCTGATCGGCGTAGCTCGCGGCCCGCAGGACCACGAACATGTCGCTGCCGTAGCGCTCGAGCTTCGGCCGCTGGTGGGCGCTGATCGCGTCCTCGATCGCGAGGGGGTGCATCGAGAACTCGTCCTCGAGAGCCGCGAGCTCGCCCTCGGTCGGGCGGTAGAGCCCGATCCAGGCCATGGCGTCGGGGAGCCGCTGCAGCGCGGAGAGCGCCTCCGGGATGCTCCCGGGCGAGACGATCCGGCGGCCGTCCTGGTAGATCGCGTTGTCGACGGTGCTGGTGCGCGGCGGAGCCTCGACGGGGCGCAGCCGCTCGATCGGGGCGGTGTCCTCGGCGGCCGCGCGCGTACGCGAGCCGAGACCGAGGGAGGGGACGCGGGGAAGCTTCACGGTCGACTCCTCTCGCCTTCGCCGACGACCCATTGTGCACCTCCCGGTGAACAGCGGGTGTCCGGGGCGGATCCGCCCCCGCGCCGTCGGCCGGTCCTCGGGTGTCGGAGGCTCTCAGTAGCCTGGAGGAACGAGAAGGGGGCCACCCCGCACGCCAGGAGGGACGACGTCGGTGAAGCTGCTCCACACCTCCGACTGGCACATCGGCCGCACCTTCCACGGTCATTCGAGCGTGCCCGCGCTGCGCCGGGTGCTCGAGGCGCTCGTCGCGACCGTGCGCGAGGAGGCCGTCGACGTGGTGCTCGTGGCGGGCGACGTCTTCGACTCGGCGGTGCCGGCCGGCGAGCACTACGCCCTGCTCACCCGCACGCTCGAGGAGCTCCGCGGCGCCGGCGCCGAGGTCGTCCTGACCAGCGGCAACCACGACTCCCCCGCGCGGCTGGGCTTCCAGGCCGGGCTCCTGCGCACCTCCGGCGTCCACGTGCTCACCGATCCCGAGGCGTACGCCGAGCCGGTCGTGCTCCGCGACGAGCACGGGGAGGTCGGCGTCTACGGCATCCCCTACCTCGAGCCGGCGCTCTACCGCCACCGGCACCCCGAGGAGTCGCTCCGCCGGCACGAGGACGTCCTCGCCTTCGCGATGCGGCGGATCCGCTCCTCGGCCGGGGCCGCCGGGCGACGCTGGGTCGTCCTCTCGCACTGCTTCGCCGTCGGCGCGCCCGCCGGCACCGTCGAGCGCGACATCACCGCCGGGGGCATCGACTACGTCTCGGTCGACCACTTCGCCGACGCCGACTACGCCGCTCTCGGGCACATCCACGGCCGGGCCGAGCTGCTGCCGAACGTCCGCTACTCCGGTGCGCCCCTGCACTACTCCTTCGGCGAGGCGGCGAAGCCCCGCGGCGGCTGGATCGTGGAGCTCGGCGCCGACGGGCTGCAGGACGTCCGCTGGTCGCCGCTTCCCGTGCCCCGCAGGCTCAGCGTGATCGAGGGGCGGCTCGACGAGCTGCTGGCCGATCCGACGCTCGCGCAGGAGGAGCAGGACTGGGTCTCGGCCGTGCTGACCGACGAGGTGCGCCCCCTCGACGCGATGGCGCGTCTGCAGTCCCGATTCCCCGGCTGCGTGACCCTGGAGCACCGGCCGCCGAGCGCGCCCGCCGGCGAGCCGACCGCCTACGCCGAGCGGATCCGCGGGCGCAGCGACGTCGAGATCGTCGACGACTTCCTCGCCCACGTGCGCGGCCGCGGCGCCTCCGACGCCGAGCGCGGGATCGTCCTCGACGCTCTCGCGGCGGTCGACGCCGAGGCCCTGCGGTGAGGATCCGGCGCCTCGCCTTCGCCGGACTCGGACCGTTCCGCGACCCTCAGGAGATCGACTTCGACCGACTCGAGGACGTCGGCATCTACCTCATCGCGGGCCGCACCGGCGCGGGCAAGTCGACGATCCTCGACGCGATCAGCTTCGCCCTCTACGGCTCCGTGCCCCGCTTCGACGGCACGTCGGCACGACTCCGGAGCGATCACAGCGCGCCCGAGGACGAGACGTTCGCCGAACTCGACTTCGAGGCCGCGGGGCGGCTCTACCGGATCCGGCGCTCGCCCGAGTACGAGCGCCCGGCCAAGCGCGGGGGCGGCACGACGCGACAGGCGGCGAAGGTCTCGCTCCTGGAGTGCGTGGGCGGCTCCTGGAGCGGCGTCTCCTCCAGCGCGAAGGAGACGGGGATCGAGATCGGCCGCATCGTCGGGCTGACGAAGGACCAGTTCCTGCAGGTGATCCTGCTGGCGCAGAACCGCTTCCACGAGTTCCTCCTCGCCAAGAACGACGAGCGGCAGAAGCTGCTGCGCACGCTCTTCGCCACCGAGCGCTACGAGCTGCTCCGGCGGCGCCTGCTCGATCAGCGGCAGGAGAGTGCCGCCGCCCTCGAGGAGGAGAGGTCGGCCGTCGCGGCCCTCGCCGACGAGGCGCGCCGTCTGGGCGGGACGGAGGAGGGCGAGGTGATCGATGCGGCGTGGTTCGCGGGTCTCGTCGCCTCCCTCGAGCCGGCGCTCCTCGAGGCGCGGTCGGAGGTCGATCGGGCCGACGACGCGCAGATCGAGGCGCGGGCGGCCCTCGACGCCGCGTCGCTCCTCCGTCGCGCCCAGGATCGCCGCTCCCGAGCCCTGCGCGAGAGCGAGGAGCTCGCGGTCGCCGAGGCCGTCGTCGTCGCCCAGCGCGAGCGCGTCGAGCTCGCACGTCGGGCCGACGGAGTGCTCCCGGTGCTCCGGTCGGCGGCGTCCGCCCGCACCGCGGCCGAGAGGGCGGCCGCCGAGCGAGACGGCGCGGCCGAGCTGTTCGGCGCCGTGCTCGCGGAGCCCGCCGAGCGAGCCGGGGCCGCCGACCGGTCGGAGGCTCTCGGGCGCCGCTTGGGAGCACTGACGGAGGCCCTCGCCGAGGAGCGCCGGATCCCCGATGCCGAGAAGGCGGTGGAGCGGGCCGAGCGCGCTCGTGCGAAGGCTCTCGCCTCGCTCGAGCGGCTCGATGACGAGCTGAAGGGGCTGCCGGTCCGGCTCGACGCCCTCGCCGCGGAGGAGGAGTCGCTCACTCCCCAGGCGGCGACCGTCCCCTCCCGCACCGAGGAGCTCGCCGCGCTGGAGCGACGGATTGCGGCCGCCGCCGAGCGCGAGGCCGCCGCATCGTCGCTCGCGTCTCTCCGAACGGCCTACGCCGAGGCCGGACGCCGGCACGGCGACCTCGCGGCCGAGCACTCGGCCCTCGTCTCCCGCCGGTTCGCCGGCTTCGCCGGGGAGCTCGCCACGGCCCTGGTCCCCGGGGAGCCCTGCCCCGTCTGCGGTGCTCACGAGCACCCGCGTCCGGCCGAGCACGGCGACCTCGCCCCGGTCTCGACCGAGGACCTCGACCGGGCCAGGGCGGCGGTCGACGCGGCCGCTCGGACCATGGACCGCGCCCGTGATCGCGAGGGCACCGCGGCGCTCGCGCTCGCCGCACTCGAGGAGCGGGCGGGAGTGGACACCCCGGCCTCTCTCGACCTCGCGCTGATCGAGGGGCGCCAGCGGCTGGCCGCCGCCCGCGCCGCCGCGTCGCGCTGCGAAGCTCTGCGGAGCGAGCGCGGCACGCTGCGCCGCCGGCTCGACGAGCTGACCGCGCTCCGCGAGAGCGCCCGCACCGACGACGACCGCCTGACCCGGGAGGCGACGATCGCGGCCGAGGCGCTGCGGACCCTCCTCGAGAGGGTCGAGGCGCAGCGCGACGGCGCCGACAGCATCGCCTCCCGCGTCGCCGAGCTGACCGAGCGGCGCCGCGTCGCCGATGCCCTCGTGGCGGCGGAGGACCTCCTGGTCGTGCGCACCCGTGCCGTCGACGAGGCGCAGGAGCACCTCGAGTCGGTGCTCGCCGAGCGCGGCTTCGAGAGCGCGGCCTCCGCCGAGGCGGCGGCGCTCACCGCGGGCGAACGCGCGCGGGCCGAGGCCGTCGTCGCCGAGCACGAACGGCGCAGGGCCGCCGTCGACGCGGTGCTCGCGGAGCCCGAGCTGCAGGAGCTGCCCACGACCCCCGTCGACCTCGCCGGCGCCGAGGAAGCGGCCCGGCTCGCCTCCGTACGCCGCGACGAGGCGCGCTCGCGGCTCTCGGTGCTCGAGCACCGCGCCGCACGACTGGCCGAGCTGGCCGCCCTTGCCGAGAGCAGGCTGCTCTCGCTCGAGGGCCGGCTCCGTCGGCACGAGGAGCTGAGCGCGCTCGCCGAGACGATCGACGGGCGCGGGCAGAACACGCGTCGCATGGATCTCGAGGCGTTCGCGCTCGCGGGCCGCCTCGAGGAGATCGTGGGCGCGGCGAACCTCCGCCTCGGCGCGATGACGAGCGGCCGCTACTCGCTGCTCCACGACGACTCCCTCGCCTACCGCAACGCCTCCTCCGGCCTCGGGATCGAGGTGCTCGACGCGTTCACGGGCGTGCGCCGCCAGCCCGCCTCGCTCTCGGGAGGCGAGACGTTCCTCGCGTCACTCGCGCTCGCCCTCGGTCTCGCCGACGTCGTCACGGCCCAGTCGGGCGGCATCACGCTCGAGACGATGTTCATCGACGAGGGCTTCGGCTCGCTCGACGCCGAGACCCTCGAGACCGCGCTGGGCACGCTCGACGCGCTGCGGTCCGGCGGTCGCACGATCGGGCTCATCAGCCACGTCGACGCGATGCGCGAGCGGCTGCCGATCGGGCTCCGCGTCGTGGTCGGCGATCGCGGCGACAGCACGCTCCGCACGGACTGAGCGCTACCGCGCCGAGCGGCGGTGCCGCGCGACCGCGTCCGTGTTCCCGCAGCGCGCGGAGCAGTAGCGCTGCCGACCGGCCCGGGACTCGTCGACGAAGACCCGGTCGCAGCCCTCGCGCGTGCAGACTCCCATCCGGAGCCCGGCGGAGGAGGACACGAAGAACGCGAGGCCGCCCGCCGTCACCGAGCGGACGCGGGTGACGACGTCGCTGTCGTCGGGCACGAGGTGCAGGTGCGGCGGCATGCCGTCGTGGGTCGCGACGAACAGCGACCCGGCGACCTCGGCGAGCAGGGCGTTCACCGCGTCGCAGCGGGCCTGAACGGAGGTCGCGGCGAAGACCGCCCGCATCCGCCTCCCCCAGGTGCGCAGCGCGAGCGTCTCGGAGGGAGCGAGCGCGGGCTCGCGGACGCCCTGCTCGCGCAGCAGCGGCTCGATCGCGTCGTCGGGCGCCGCGTTCACGAGCGCGGCCGCGAGACGCGGGCCGACCTGATGGCGGTGGTCGAAGCTCATCGACCGACTGTAATGGTTGAACGTGTTCGATTCATTACGTGAGGATCGGCGCATGCACGAGCACCGATGGACACGACTCTCCCGCCACCCGACCAGCGAGGGGGTCCTCAGCTACCTGCAGTGCGCCTGCGGGGCGCGCGAGATCGAGCTCGCACCGCTCGCTCCGGCGGTGCTGCTCACCGCTCGGGAGACTCGGACCCGCTGCTAGTGCCTGGTGATCACGGATCGCCGTCGCGAGCACGGCCTGATCGTGCGAGCTGCACGGAGGAGACCGGAGGCCGATGCGGGCATCGGCTGAGGCCTCCGACGCCGCAGATCGTGCGATCAGGCCGAGCGGAGCACGCGAGATCGTGGTCGCCAGGCACTAGGGTCGTGCGCAGTGACACGGGGTGCCCGCCTGGGCTGAGAGAAGACCCGTTGAACCTGATCTAGTTCGTACTAGCGAAGGGATGTCGCGAATGAGCATTCGCACGCCTGCCCACCCGACCCTCCACGACCTCGACGGGGCCGCCGTCGGCCGCGATCTCGAGGAGCTGCGCCGCAGGGCGCCACTCGTCCAGTGCATCACCAACGCGGTGGTGACCGGATTCACCGCCAACAGCCTCCTCGCCCTGGGGGCGAGCCCCGCCATGGCCGATCTCCCGGGCGAGGCGGGCGTCTTCGCCGGGCTCGCGTCGGCGACGCTCGTGAATCTCGGGACGCCCGGGTCAGAGCAGCGCTCCGGGGCGCGGGAGGCGATCGCGACCGGGCCGCTCTGGGTGCTCGATCCGGTCGCCGTCGGGCCACTGCCGGTCCGCACCGCCTTCGCCGCCGAGATCCTCGACCAGGGGCCCTCGATCATCCGCGGCAACGCCTCCGAGATCCTCGCCCTCGCCGGTCTCGGTGCCGGCGGTCGGGGTGTCGACGCCGTCGACGGGGCCGAGGATGCGCTCGACGCCGCGAAGGAACTCGCCCGGCGCACGGGAGCCGCCGTCGCTGTCTCCGGCCCCGTCGACGTCGTCACCGACGGAGTCGCGGTCGTCCGTGTCACCGGCGGGCACCCGCTGCTGACCCGCGTCACGGGCGGAGGCTGCGCCCTCGGCGCCGTGATGGCCGCCTTCCTCGGCGCCGCCGACCCCGCCCCCGGAGCCGCCCTCCGCGCCGCCGTCGCGGGCTCGGTCGTCTGGGGGATGGCCGCCGAGCGCGCGGCGCGCACCGCGGCCGGTCCCGGCTCGTTCGCCGTGGCCCTCCTCGACGAGGTCTCCTCCCTCGACGCGTCCGTCGTCGCGCAGGGGGCGAGGATCGCGTGAGCGCCCTCGACCTCTCCCTTTACCTCGTCACCGACACGCGGCAGTGCGGAGCGCGCGGCGTGCCGGCCGTCGTGTCCGCCGCGGTCCTGGGTGGCGTCCGCACTGTCCAGATCCGCGACCACGACGCCTCGGCCGCCGAGCTGCTCGCCCTCGTCCTCGCCGTCGCCGACGTGCTCGACGAGCGCACGACCCTCGTGGTGGACGATCGCGTCGACGTCGCCCTCGCCGCCCGCCTGGCCGGAGCGCGGGTGCACGGGGTCCACCTCGGGCAGTCAGACCTGCCCGTCCTCGCCGCCCGGCAGCTCCTGGGCCCGGACGCCGTCCTCGGACTGACGGCGAACACGCCCGCGCACCTCGAGGCCGTGCACGCCCTGCCCGCGGGTACCGTCGACTACCTGGGCGTCGGAGTGATCCGGCCGACCGCGACGAAGCCCGACCACCCGGTACCGCTCGGGATCGACGGGTTCGCGGATCTCGCGGCCGCGACTCCGCTCCCCTGCGTCGCCATCGGCGGCGTGGGCCTGCACGATGCGGCGGCCCTGCGCGCCGCGGGGGCCGCCGGCCTCGCTGTCGTCTCGGCGATCTGCACGGCGGAGGATCCCGCAGCCGCCGCTGCGGCCCTCCGAGCGGAGTGGGACCGGTGACCGTGCGCATCCCGCGCGTGCTCAGCATCGCGGGCACCGATCCGACGGGCGGTGCGGGCATTCAGGCCGACCTCAAGTCGATCGGCGCGCTCGGCGGCTACGGGATGGCGGTGGTCACCGCGCTCGTCGCGCAGAACACGCACGGGGTCCGCTCCGTGCACCTGCCGCCGGTGACGTTCCTCCGCGAGCAGCTCGACGCGGTGAGCGACGACGTCGCGATCGACGCCGTGAAGATCGGCATGATCGCGACCGCCGCGATCGGCACGGGGATAGCGGACTGGCTCGACGCGGTCCGTCCGCCGCTCGTGGTCGTCGATCCGGTCATGATCGCCACGAGCGGTCATCGTCTGCTCGACCCCGAGGCCGAGGAGAGCGTCCGCGAGCTCGTCCGCCGGGCGCATCTCGTCACCCCCAACCTCCCGGAGCTCGCCGTGCTGGCCGGCGCCGAGGAGGCCGGGGACTGGGCCGAGGCGCTCCGGCAGGGCGCGGACGTCGCCCGCACGCTCGGCACCGCCGTGCTGGTGAAGGGCGGGCATCTCGACGGCCCGTCGACTCCGGACGCGATCGTCACGCCCTCCGGCGAGACCCGCGAGACCCCGGGCGAGCGCGTCCCCACCTCGAACACGCACGGCACCGGCTGCTCGCTCTCCTCCGCCATGGCCGTGCTCCTCGTCGGCCGGACGGGTGCCGTCGACGACCTCGCGGCAGCGCTCACCGAGGCGAAGGAGTGGCTGACCGGCGCACTCCGCGGCGCCGACGCCCTCGAGGTCGGCACCGGCAACGGGCCGATCGACCACTTCCACCGGCTCCGCACGCCCGCCTTCTGCGAGGCGGTGTGGACCGAGACCGAGCCGCTGCGCCGCGAGATCGACGCCCTGCCCTTCGTCACCGCCCTCGGCGACGGCACGCTCGAGCGCGACGACTTCGAGTGGTACCTCGCGCAGGACGCGCTCTACCTCTCGGAGTACGCCCGCGTGCTCGCCGTGGCCGCCCAGCGGGCGCCGAGCGCCGAGGAGCAGGTCTTCTGGGCCGAGAGCTCTGCGCAGGCGATAGCGACGGAGGCGCAGCTGCACCGCGATCGGCTCGGCAGCCGATGGGACGAGCCCTCCGACACCACCCGGGGCTACGTCGACCATCTGGCGGCCGTCGGAGCGAGGGGCGGCTACGGCGAGCTCGTCGCCGCACTGCTGCCGTGCTTCCAGCTCTACGCCGACATCGGCGAGCGACTGGCGGCGGCGAACCGGCCGGGGCACCCCTACGAGGACTGGCTCTCGACCTACGCCGACCCCGGATTCGCCGCCGCGACCGCGAGGGCGATCGCCGTCACCGAGGCCGCAGCCGCACGGGCCGGAGCGACGGAGCGCGCCGCCATGCGCGACGCGTTCCTGCGCTCCAGCCGCTTCGAGCGCGACTTCTTCGCGGCTCCGCTCAGCCGATCGCCTCGCGGAGGACGTGCATGAGCGCGTCCAGCTGAACCGTGTCGGCCGAGGCGGTCTCGGCGTCCGCGCCGTCGAGCGCGCGGGCGGCGAGGCCCGCCTTGGCGTCGATCAGCTCGGCGATCTTCGCGTCGATCGTGTGCGCCGCGATGATGCGCCAGGCCGTGACCGGCTCCTCCTGACCGATGCGGTGCACGCGGTCGATGGCCTGCGTCTGCTCGGCCGAGGTCCACGACAGCTCCGCGAGGACCACGTTCGAGGACGCCTGCAGGTTGACACCGACTCCGGCCGCCGTCAGCGAGCAGACCGCGACCGAGACGTCGGGGTCGGTGTTGAAGGCGTCGATCTGCGACTGCCGGAACGTCGCCGTCTGGTCGCCGCGGATCGAGACGGACGCGAGCTCGCGCTTCTCGAAGGTCTCCTCGGCCTGGTCCATCACGTCGATGTGCTTGGCGAAGAACACGACCTTGCCGACCGAGCGGGCCAGCTGCGAGGCGTAGTCCGCGGCCAGCGCGGCCTTGGCCTGGCCGATGCGGCGCACCATGGTGAAGACGTTCTCGCCGGTCTTCGCCGACTTCGACTCCTCGAGCTCGCTCTGCGCGACGATGCGGATGAACCGCTCGCTCTCGTCCGAGTCGAGCTCGTGCGTGATCGAGGCGGTGACGGCCTTGTACCGCTGCAGCATCCGGGCGCCGAGCTCGCGCTCGGCCTTCTGGATGGAGCGGCCGAGGTCGTCGTCGAGCTCGACGGGCAGGTCGACGATCCGCTTCGAGGGCAGGTCGGCGGCGACGTCGATCTTCTTCCGCCGCACGATGCCGAGGTCGATGACCGCCTCGCGCGCCTCGGGGTAGAAGCCGGTGTCGGCCGGGGTCAGACCGGTCTCCTCGAGGCTGCGCATCAGGTCGGGCCCGGGCTTGGTCTCGTCGATCCAGCCCAGGAAGCGCCAGATCGCGCGGAAGTCGTCCACGTCGTTGATGAGCGGCGTTCCCGTGAGGGCGATCATCAGCGGGTCGTGGCCGGGGGTCGTCTCGCGGATCTTCGACGCGAGCGCGAGCACGCTCTGCGACCGCTGCGAGCGCAGGTTCTTGATGAAGTGCGCCTCGTCGACGACCATGCCGCGGAAGCCGAGGCTCCCGAGCCAGCCCAGGTGGCGGTCGAGGATGTCGTAGTTGACGATGACGACGTCGGCGAACGCGTCGAGCGTGGTGCCGTCGCCGTGGATGACGGTGGCGCGGCGGTGCGGGGTCCAGTGCTCGACCTCGCGGGCCCAGTTCATCTTGACGACGTTGGGCACGACGGCGAGCAGCGGATAGGACCCGGTGACCGAGGCGGCGAGCAGGCTCTGCGCGGTCTTGCCCAGACCCGGCTCGTCGGCGAGCAGGAAGCTGCGGTGGCCCTCGCGCGCACTCTCGATGAAGCGCGCCTGGTGGGCCATGAGCTCGCGGCCGCGGGGCGAGACCCGGTCGATCGCGGGCGGCTCCGGCAGCTCCATGCTCGCGGCGCGGCCGCCCGCTCCGTACTCGAACGCCTTGAAGAGCGGACCGAGCAGCTCCCAGTCGTCGAGGCGACGTCGGGTGGGAGCCGGGGCGGCGGCGATCGAGAAGTCCGGCGGCAGGAACGGGTTGGCCAGCTGGCGCGCCCGCACCGACGGCGGGACGACCTGGTTGACCGGCGCCTCCGGCTTGGGCTCCGGCTCGGTCACGATCAGCAGCTCGTCGGGGCTCAGCTCGGCACCGGCCTCGAGCAGCCAGTCGCGGCGGAGCTTCTGCGCGGCGGGGGTGTATCCGGCCTCGGACTCGAGGAGGCTGATGAGGCTCGTGTCGCGGGCGGCGGTCTTCGCGAGGATGGTCGCGATTCCGTCCAGGCGCTTCATCTCCTCGGCGCGCTGCGAGTCGCTCAGCTCGGTGTCGACCTTGACGCGCTTGCGCTCCTCGCGCATGAGCAGGGCGATGACGAGGAACTTCGTGCGATTGGTCGGGCCGACCTTGCCGGTCTGCGCCTTCGCCTCCACCTCGCGGACGCGTCGCGCGAGGATCGGGATGATCCCGGCGTTGTCGCCTCCGCGGGGCCGCGACCGCGGCCTGCTCCCGGCCGCGTTCGTACGACGCGTCTGACCACCGGACTGACGCTGGCCGCTGCGAGCCATGCTCCTCCTCGACGTTCGACGGGGGCGCAGGAGGGGTTCCCGGGCTCTACCGTCGGCATTGCACTGAAAGTGTCTTGCGCTGGCCACCCGGCCTCCGAGGAGGCGGACGGCGTCAGTGCATCCGATGGCCGTCGGGAGCTCCGAGCAACGGATCTGAGACCCGGTCGCAGCATCCCCGGCGCGCGGGTGCGACCCCATCCTACCCCGAGCAGGCGCCGGGCCTACTCCGCGACGGGGACCTTGATGATCAGACCGGCGGCGACCACGACGCCCACCGCGGCGAGGTGGAGGGAGGCCCAGACCTGGTCGGGGAAGTCGAAGGGCAGGACCGGGTTCCACAGCACGAGGATCGGCACGAGTCCGACGAGCCAGAGGAGGGAGCGCGCCTGGATCGCGAACCAGCCGATCACCGCCGCGAGGATCGCGACCGGGTACCGCACGAAGTCGTAGGCGTCGCCGCCGACGAGGGCGAGCCCGGCGAGCAGCACGATCGCGGCGAGCACTCCCGGGGCCAGCGCCATCCTCGCGGTGCCGCGGGACGGATAGCGGCCGGCGGGGCCGCGGGACGTGGGAGCTGCGTTCACTCCTCGATCGTACGCGGCGCTCCGAGCCCATACCCCCGCCGGGTATGCGGTCGTCGGCGTAGGCTGGCCGGGTGATCGACGATCTGAAGAAACGGTCCCTCCACCGCGCGCGCATCCTCGAGGGGCAGATGCGCGGCCTCGCGAAGATGATCGAGAACGAGGACTACTGCGTCGACATCGTCACGCAGTCCCTCGCGATCCAGAAGTCGCTGGGTTCGCTCAACAAGCTCATCGTCGAGAACCACCTGCGCACGCACGTGACGACGATGTTCGACGAGGGCGGTGAGGCGCGCGAGGCGGCGATCGCCGAGCTCGTGAAGATCTTCGAGCTCTCCAACAACCGCTCATGACCCGCCTCGTCGCCCTCCGCGGCGACATCACCCGCGAGGACGTCGACGTGGTCGTCAACGCCGCGAACTCCTCCCTCCTCGGCGGAGGAGGGGTGGACGGAGCGATCCACCGCGCGGGCGGGCCGGAGGTCCTCGAGGAGTGCCGCCGTCTGCGCGCGAGCACGCTGCGCGACGGCCTGCCGGCCGGGTCCGCGGTCGCCACGACCGCCGGGCGCCTGCCCGCGCGCTGGGTGGTGCACACCGTCGGCCCCGTCCACTCGCGGAGCGAGGACCGCACCGCCGTGCTCGTCTCCGCGTACGCCGAGTCGATCGCAGTGGCCCGGGGCCTCGGCGCGCGGACCGTCGCGTTCCCGGCGATCTCGGCCGGGGTCTACGGCTGGCCGATGGACGACGCGGCGAGGGTCGCGGTCGAGTCCGTCCGAGCGGCGACGACCGACGACGATCCGATCGTCGAGGTGCGCTTCGTGCTCTTCTCGGACGAGGCGCTCGCGGAGTTCACCCGCGCGCTCGCCTGATCACCGGTCGCATCGGAACCCCGAGCTGCGTCCTCTCGTCCCGCACCCGGAGGAGGGAGCGGGACGGGAGTCAGCGCCGCCGAGCCCCTCGGGGATCCGGCAGGCGCGTGAGGGCTAGGCCGTCTTGGGCCGCGCGAACTCGTCGAACGGCAGCGTGATCGGGCGGGTGCGCGGCGGCATCCGCAGCAGCGCGTCGAGCGCCGGCCCGAGCGCCCCGCGCCAGGCGGCGTAGCCGTCCTCGTTCAGGTGCAGGCGATCCGGGCTGTACCGGTCGTCCATCGCCCCGTCCTCCGTGGCGAAGACCGGCCAGAGGTCGAGGTAGGCGGCGTGCGCCGTGGGGGCGAACTGCCAGAGGTGGCGGTTCACGTCCCGGATCTGCGGCGCGAACTCGTGCCCGCGCGGCAGGACCGAGTTGACCAGGAGCCGCACGTCCGGGAGGTCCCGGCGCAGAGTGGCGACGATCGTCTCGATGTTCCGGACGATGTGCTCGGTGGTGCGGTGCCAGGCGAGATCGTTGGTGCCGATGAGCAGCACCACCGTCTCGGGGGCCTGCTCGACCAGTTCGGGCAGACGCGCCACGATGTCCGCGGTGGTCGCCCCTCCGTGGCCCTCGTCGACGACCGTCGACGAAGTGAGCCACTCGTCCCAGGCCCCGGCCTGGATGATGCTGTCCCCGACGAAGAGGACCTTCCCCAGCTGGAGATCGCGCCCCGCGTCCGTGTCCGACGGCTCGCTCATCGTGCTCCTCTCGTTCGGTCCGGAGGCGGTGTCGCTGCTCTCCGGAGTCTCCATTGTCACCGCTGCGCCCCGCGCCCGCCAGGGGACCGCTCGTCACCGGAGTCCGGCAGATCGAGCGCTGTGGCGGTGATCCGGTTCGCCATGCCGTTGAAGACGATGCCGTGGAAGGGCAGGACGGCGAACCAGTAGAGGCGCCCCGCGAGGCCCTGCGGGAAGAACACTGCGCGCTGCGTGTAGAGCGACCCGCCGCCCTCCGCGGGCTCCGCGCGCATCTCGAGCCACGCTCCGCCCGGCACCTTCATCTCGGCGCGGAGGCGGAGCAGCGTGGGCCGCTCGATCGCCTCGACCCGCCAGAAGTCGAGCGCGTCGCCCGCGTGCAGGCGCTCGGAGTCGCGGCGCCCGCGCTGGAGCCCCACTCCCCCGACGAGCTTGTCCATCCACCCGCGGATCGCCCAGGCGAGCGGGAAGGAGTACCAGCCGTTGGTGCCGCCGATGCCCTCGATGACCCGCCACAGCTTCGCCGGGTCGGCGTCGGTGCGGCGCTCCTTGCGGTCGACGTAGACGGTGTGCCCGGCCCACTCGGGGTCGCTCGGCAGCGGATCGCTCGGGGCGCCCGAGACCTCGGCGTTCTGCCAGCTCGTCTCGATCTCGCCGGCCTGCATCTTGCCCAGCGCCAGCCGCACCGAGCGCCGGTAGGGCGTGAGCCCGCCCTCGGGATCGGGGATGAGCGAGCGGATGTCCTGCTCCCGCACGATGCAGTCGTACTGCAGGGAGGCGATGATCGGCACCGCCAGCGAGCGCGGGATCGGCGTCACGAGGTTGACCCACTGCGACGCGAGCCACGGGGTGAAGACGGGGAGGGAGGCGATCGGCCGCTGCGGCAGCCCCGCCTCGACCGCGTAGCCGTTCATCATCTGCCCGTAGCGGAGCACGTCCGGACCGCCGATGTCGAAGGTGCGGTTGAGCGTGCGGTCCTCGAGCGAGGCCGAGCCGATGAGGTAGTGCAGCACGTCACGCACGGCGATCGGCTGGATGAAGTTGCGCACCCACTGCGGGGCGGGCATGTAGGGGAGGATGTCCGTCAGATGGCGCACCATCTCGAAGGACGTCGAGCCGGAGCCGATGATCACACCGGCCTGGAGCGCGATGGTCGGCACGCCCGACTCCATCAGGATCCGGCCGACCTCGGCCCGCGAGCGCAGGTGCTTCGACAGCTCCTGGCCCTCGGGGTGCAGACCGCCGAGGTAGACGATGCGGTCGACGCCGGCGGCGAGGGCGGCCTCGGCGACGTTCGTCGCCGCCCTGCTCTCGATCTCCTCGAACTTGGCGTGGTCGGCTCCCGAGCCCATCGAGTGGACGAGGTAGTAGAGGACCGAGACGCCCTCGAACGCGGCGGTCAGCGACTCCGCATCGCCCAGATCGCCCTGGGCGACCTCGACCTGCTCGGACCACGGCACCTCGGCGAGCTTGCGCGGATCCCGGACGAGGACCCGCACGCGGAAGCCCGCTTCCAGCAGGCGCGGGGTGAGCCGGCCGCCGATGTAGCCGGTCGCACCGGTGACGAGCGCCAGCGGGCGCGACGGATCGGAGGAGGATTCGCTCATGTCGGCCACCGTACGCCGATGCCCTGGGCGCCTCCCCCGCTGGTGCGGGCGGTCCTGCGCTGCTAGGACTCGCCGAGGACCGTGCGGACGCGGCTCACGTCGTCGTTCATCTGCCGGATGAGCGGCTCGACGCCCTCGTACGCGACCATGCCGCGGATCCGCGAGACGAAGGCGACATCGACGATCCGGTCGTAGAGGTCGAGCGTCTGATCGAGCACGAACGCCTCGACCTGCTTGGGCGGGACCCCGATGAAGGTGGGGTTGCTCCCCACGGAGATCGCGGCGGGGTAGGTGCGCCCCTCGACGCTCAGGCGCCCGGCGTAGACGCCGTCGGCGGGGATCAGGCCCTGCGACTCCGGCGACAGGTTCGCCGTCGGGAAGCCCAGCTCCCGCCCTCGCTTGGCCCCGTGCACGACGACGCCGCGGACGACCGGCTCGTGACCGAGCAGGCGGGTGGCGTGCTCCACGTCGCCTTCGGCGAGCAGGTCGCGGATCCAGGTGGAGGAGACGCGGCGGCCGTGCTCGGGCCGCACGTCGTCGATGAGCTCGACCTCGAAGCCGTGCTCGGCGCCGAGCGCCCGGAGCAGGTCGATGCCGCCGGCACCCCGGGCCCCGAACCGGAAGTCGGAGCCGACGAGCACGACGCGCGCCTCGAGCGCGTCGACCAGGATCTGCTGCACGAACTCCTCGGGCGAGAGCGAGCGGAACTCCTCGTCGAAGGTGAGCAGCAGCGTCGCGTCCACGCCCGTGCCGGCGAGCAGCTCCAGCTTCTGCTCGTTGCCGACGAGCGCGGGCGGGCACTTCTCGGGGGCGATCACGCTCAGCGGGTTGCGGTCGAAGGTCACGACGACGGCGGCGAGTCCGCGCTCGCGCGCTCGTTCGTGCAGCGTGCCGATCACGGCGCGGTGCCCGGAGTGGACCCCGTCGAACTTGCCGATCGTCACCGCGGAGGGGCCGATCCCCGCGAGGTCCTGCGCTCGCGTCTCGACGCGCATCAGAGGGCGCTCCTGCGGCCCTGCACGCGGAGCCACCAGAGACCCAGGACCGGGAGGACGAGCGGGATCAGCAGGTAGCCCGCTCCGAACGCCGACCACACGGTCGACTGGCGGCCGAAGGGGTCGACGCTCGTCAGGCCGAGCAGCTCGGGTGCGAGGACGCTGATCGCTCCGACGACGAGGACGCCGACGAGCTCGAAGGTGATGGTGACCCACGCCACCCGCTGCCAGAACGCCCCGCGCGCGACGAGCGCCACGGTCGCGACGATGTAGACGAGGGCCGAGAGGGCCGAGAGCGAGAACGCGAGCGGGGCCTCGTCGAAGCGGTCGATGATCTGGAAGACCGAGCGGCCGGTCGCGGCCAGAGCGAGGATCCCGTAGACCGTGACGAGCAGGCTGCCGACCCCCCTCGAGCGGGTGGAGCGGACGGGTCGGGACGGCCGGTTCGGGGTGGAGGCGCCCCGATCCTCGGCCTCGCTGGAGTGTGTGGACATCGCAGAGTCAATGCTAGGCGCTCGGAGCCGGGCGTCGGCCCGGACTGCTCACGCGACCTGGACGAACCAGATCTGGTGCATGCGGTACACCATGACCGCGATCGAGAGGCAGGCTGCTCCGAGGATCACCGTGCTCCACCGGGTGCGCTCGATCAGGGCCCAGAAGCCGGCCGCGAGCGGCAGCAGGAGCGCCGAGATCAGGTAGATGTAGTACTCCGGCAGACTGCCGGAGGGGTTGTTGCCGATCAGCGGCGAGACGATCGCGACGGCCAGCTGCACGATCAGCAGGAGCTCGACGATCGCGGTCGCGCCGACCGACACGTCGGACGGGCGGCGGTTCAGGAGCCCGAGGATCAGGCAGAGCAGTCCCGCCGCGACGGCGACCGCCACCTGTACGATGGTGAACCACTCGATCACGGCGCGACCGCCCGCACGTCCTCCGTCGGGAAGTTGACGACGCTCTTGAGCACCGAGCCGCGGCGCTCGGCGAGCCCGATGAGCCTCTCCCCCGGGGCGACGGCGGCCAGCAGTCCCGTGGAGTCGCGCAGCTCCTCCGGGACCGCGATCCGCTTGCCGTTCGCCAGGTCCGCGGAGGACTGCGCGTCCAGCCGCAGCAGCGGGAAGAGCTCGGCCGCCACCGAGGTCGGCGTGAGCAGAGCGGTCGGGACGTCCAGCTCGTCGATCTCGCCGGCCGCGGCGACCCCGAACGGGCCGACGGCCGTGCGGCGCAGCGCGGTGAGGTGCCCCCCGACTCCGAGCACGGCGCCGAGGTCGCGGGCGAGGGCGCGGATGTACGTGCCGGACGAGCAGGTGACCCGGACGTCGAGGTCGAGGAAGCCGTCGACCTCGCGGCGGGCGAGGACGTCGAAGGCGCTCACGGTGACGGGACGCGCGGGGATCACGACCTCCTCGCCGTCGCGGGCGCGGGCGTAGGCGCGGCGCCCGTCGATCTTGATCGCGCTGACCGAGCTCGGGACCTGCTCGATCGCGCCCGTGAGCCCCGCGATCCCGGCGTCGACGGCCTTCTCGCCGATCGCGGCGACCGCGGCGGGCGGCGCGCTCTCGAGCACGTCGCCCTCGCGGTCGTCCGTCGTGGTGGAGGCGCCGAGGCGGATCGTCGCCTCGTACTCCTTGTCGAGGCCCACGAGGTACGTGAGCAGTCGGGTCGACGGACCCAGGCCCAGGATCATCAGGCCGGTCGCCATCGGGTCGAGCGTGCCGGCGTGACCCACCTTGCGCGTGCCGGCGCGGCGCCGGGTCCGCGAGACGAGGTCGTGGCTGGTGATGCCACCGGGCTTGTCCAGCAGGAGGATCCCGTTCGGGGCCGTCACCGGAGGAGTGGGGGTCGCGAACACGGGTGCGAGGATACACGCGCCGGTCGGGAGCGAGCCGCGGGAGCAGGCGGCGACCGCGCCGTCCTAGGCTGGTCGGATGAGGATCGCAGTACTCGGGACGGGCGCCGTCGGCGGAACGATCGCCGCCCTCCTCGACCGGGCCGGGCACGACGTCGAGGCGACCGCCCGAGGAGCGCACCTCACCGCGATCCGGCGCTCCGGCATCCGCCTCGACGGGGCGTGGGGCGAGCACGCCGCGTGGGTCAGGACGGGCGAGACGCTCGACCTGGTCCCGGACGTCGCCTTCCTCTGCACGAAGGCCCAGGACGCCGAGGACGCGCTGCGCGCGAATCGCCGCACGGTCGACGGCGCGCTGATCGTGGTCGTGCAGAACGGCCTCGACGGGCTGCAGGCCGCCGCCCGCCAGGTGCGCGACGCCTCCCTCGTGGGAGCACTCGCCCTCTTCGCCGCCAGCCACCTCGAGCCGGGGCGCGTCACCGTCACCGCACCCGCGACGACGACACTCGGAGTCCCCGGCAGACCGGCCGACGACGAGGTGCGGCGCGCCGCCGCCGTCCTCGGCGAGGCGGTACCCGTCGCGGTCACCGACGACTTCCTCGGCGCTCAGTGGACCAAGCTCCTCATCAACGAGGTCAACGCCCTGCCCGCGATCACCGGGCTCTCGGTGCAGGAGACGATCGCCGAGCCGCGTCTGCGCCGACTGCTCGCCCGCGCGATGAAGGAGGCGGCCCGCACCGGCCTCGCCTCCGGGGTCCGCTTCGGCGCTCTGCAGGGACTCTCGGACACCGCGGTCCGCGCTCTCGCGGCCGCTCCCCTCCCGGTGGTCGAGCTCCTGCCCCGGCGGATGGCGAAGGGCATGGGCGACGTGCCGAACCCCGGGTCCACGCTCCAGAGCATCCGCCGCGGCGTGCCCAGCGAGATCGACCACCTCGCGGGGGCCGTCGTGCGCACCGCGCACCGGCTCGGCCGGGAGGCCCCGGTCAACCAGCTCCTCGTCGAGCTCGTGCACGAGGTGGAGCGCTCGGGCGCGTTCCTCGCTCCCGACGAGGTGGCCCGGCGGGCCTCGGCCGTCTGACGTCGGGCCGGCTCAGCAGGAGTCGGCGAAGACGCGGCGCGGGTGCTCCGGATCGCGGACGTCGATCAGCACCGGCGCGAGCCGGCGCGGATCCGTGCTCGCCCGGTAGGCGGGGTCGACCGGCGGCTCCTGGGTGTCGAGCCGGATGCCGAGGTTCCACGCTCCGCGCAGCTCCGGGCGCAACGCAAACTCGCCGTCGACGAGGAGCACCGCGTCGCGGCCCGCCGTGCGCCAGCGCGGCTGCCTCGGCTCGTCCCGCACGGAGTCGAAGGCCGCGAGCACGAAGCCGGTGCTGCCGCCGAGCTTGAACGGGTCGAGCAGCACGCGCCGCAGGAGCTCGTAGTCGTAGCGCAGGCGGTAGGCGCGCTCCTCCTCCGGCACGGAGGCGTCCTCCCGCTCCGCCCGCGCCCGCTGGAAGTCGCTCAGGTGCGCGACGAACGCACCGTGGCCCGCCCGGGCGAGAGCCGCCGCGAGGTCGTCCGCGAAGGACGCCGAGACCACGGGATCGTCGCTGTCGATCGCGACGGCGACGCGACCCCTGGCGTAGTTGTGCAGCACCTCCGCCGCGAGCGCGTCGAGCACATCGACCTTCTGCGGAGCCCACTTCGTCATCCGTCCACGATACGCGGCAGCGCCTACGCTGGTCGGATGCCCGCCGCATTCGCCCCCGCGATCGTCGAGTGGTTCCGCCGCGACGCCCGCGACCTGCCGTGGCGCCGGGAGGGCTTCCCCGCCTGGGGGACCCTCGTCAGCGAGTTCATGCTCCAGCAGACGCCGGTCGTCCGCGTGATCCCCCGCCTGGACGAATGGCTCCGCCGGTGGCCGACGCCCGCCGACCTCGCGGCCGTGCCCTCTGGCGAGGCCGTCCGCGCCTGGCAGTCGCTCGGCTACCCGCGCCGCGCCCTCCGACTGCACGCGTGCGCCGTCGCGATCGCCGACGAGCACGGCAACGTCGTGCCCAAGGACGTCGACGCGCTCCTCGCCCTCCCCGGGGTCGGCGACTACACCGCGCGCGCCGTCGCCGTCTTCGCCTACGGCCGTCGCCATCCCGTCGTGGACACGAACGTGAGGCGGGTGATCGCCCGGGCCGTCGCCGGATCCGGCGAGCCCGGTCCGCCGCGCACCAACCCGGATCTCGCGGCCATGGAGGCGCTGCTGCCCGACGACGTCACCGAGTCGGCCGTCTTCAACGCCGGGATGATGGAGCTCGGCGCGATCGTCTGCACCGCACGCTCCCCGCGCTGCGACGTCTGCCCGATCCGCGACTCCTGCCGCTGGCGCGCGGAGGGCTACCCGGCCTACGACGGGCCCGTGAAGGCGCGCCAGAAGAGGTTCGAGGGGTCGGACCGGCAGGTCCGCGGCCTGGTGCTCGCGGAGCTCAGGGCGTCGCACGGTCCCGTCACCGAGGCGGAGGTGCGCTCGCTCTGGCCGGACGCCGAGCAGCTCGACCGGGCTCTCGCCGGGCTCCTCGCCGACGGTCTGGCGACGGGCACTCCCGAGGACGGCTACCTCCTCCCGCACGCGTGAGCCGAGGGCGGGCGTCGGAGGACACGGGTAGCGTGGCGCCGTGACCCGCCGCCGTCTCCGCCTCCCCCGCCCCGACTCCGACGTCGATCGCGCGCTGGCCGCCGTCCGAGCCGAGAACGACCTGCCGGGCGATTTCCCCGCGGACGCCCTGGCGGAAGCCGCGGCGGCCGACCGCACGGCCGACGACGACGGCCGGATCGATCTCACGGCGATCCCGTTCGTCACGATCGACCCGCCCGGCTCCCTCGACCTCGATCAGGCGCTCCACCTCGAGGAGTCCCCCGGCGGCGCCGTCCTCCGCTACGCGATCGCCGACGTCCCCGCCGTCGTCCGGCCCGGGGGCGCCCTCGACGCCGAGACGCGCCGCCGCACGCAGACCTACTACCTGCCCGACGGCAGGATCCCCCTGCATCCCGACGTGCTCTCGGAGGGAGCCGCGTCCCTGCTCCCCGAGCAGCGGCGCCGCGCCCTGGTCTGGACCCTCGAGCTCGGATCGGACGCCGAGCCTCGCTCCGTCCGCGTCGAGCGCGCCCTGGTCGCCAGCGTCGCGCGCCTGGACTACGCGGGGGTGCAGCGCGACGCCGGGAACGGCGCCCTGCATCCCTCGATCGCCCTGCTGCCCTGGTTCGGCCGCGAGCGCCGGGCACGCGAGTCGGAGCGGGGCGGCGCGAGCCTGACGCTGCCCGAGGAGGAGATCGTCGCCGACGACGGCCGCTACCGCGTCGAGCGCCGCGCACCCCTCGAGTCCGAGGACTGGAACGCGCAGGTGTCGCTCCTGACGGGCATGGCCGCCGCGACGATGATGCTCGACGCCGGAGTGGGGATCCTCCGCACGATGCCGCCCGCGGACGCCGAGACGCTCGCCGCCTTCCGCGCCCGCACCGAGCTCCTCGGAGCCCCGTGGCACGCCGGCGAGTCCTACGGCGACTACCTGCGCCGCCTCGACACGGGCGATCCCGCCCAGCTGGCCGTCATGCACTCCGCCGCGTCGCTGTTCCGCGGCGCCGGCTACACCGCCTTCGACGGCAGCCCACCGGAGCAGCCGGAGCAGGCCGCTCTCGCCGCCCCGTACGCCCACGTCACCGCGCCGTTGCGCCGCCTCGTCGACCGGTTCGGCCTGGCCGTCTGCCTCGCCGTCAGCCGCGGCGAGGAGCCGCCGCAGTGGCTCCGTGAGGCACTGCCGGGGATCCCGGCGCTCATGGCCGCCGGCGACCGCCGCTCCGGAGCGGTGAACCGAGCGGCGACCGCCGTCGTCGAGGCGGCGGTCCTCCGCGGCCTCGAGGGCTCGGTCTTCTCGGGCGTCGTCGTCTCGACCAGCCGGACGCGCTCGTCGGTGCAGCTCCTCGAGCCCGAGGTCACCGTCGACGTGCAGGCCCCGCTCACGCCGGGAGCCCGTGTCGACGTCGTCCTGGAATCGGTCGAGGTCGCCACGGGCTCCGCGGTCTTCCGTGCTCTGGATCAGTCCTCGTCGTCGTCCTCACGAGGCTTGACGTAGGGGTCCTCGTCGCCGGCGTAACTCGCGCCGGCCGCAAGCGTCTGCACCTGCGAGTCCTGTGTGCGCGCTGCGACGAGCAGGTCCTCGATGTGCTTCGCGTTCTCGGGGACCGCGTCGAGGATGAACTCGAGCGACGGGGTCAGGCGCGACGTGATGTTCTTGCCCACCTCCGTCCGCAGCATGCCGGTCGCCGCTTTCAGAGCGGCGGCCGAGTCGGTGCGCTCCTCATCGGTGCCGTAGACGGTGTAGAACACCGACGCGTGCTGGAGGTCGCCCGTCACCTGGACGTCCGTGATGGTGACGAAGCCGAGCCGCGGGTCGCGGATGCCGCGCTCGAGCCGCTTGGCGACGATCACCTTGATCCTGTCGGCGAGCTTCCTCGCCCGTGCCGGATCTGCCATAGCTGGTCCCACCTCTCTCTCGACGGGCCGTCGGGCCCGTCCTCTGATTATTCTCCCGCCTCCGGGACGCGCCCCAGGCTTGACTGCCCGGAGCGGGGTTCGAGGGGGACGTCGCAGACGGAACGCCTCGCCGCACCTCCCTTCCCGCGCACCTGCGGTGCGCCCGCCAGACCCGAGCCGGGAGGCGCGACGAGGCGTTCCGCCCGCTCCTCCGTTCGGAGTGGGTGCACCGCCTCGCACGACCGCTCGACCCGGAGCCGACCGACCTGGAGGAGTGCACCCACCGGAGTGGAGGGGCGACGGCGTCCTCTTCGCGTGCCCGGCTCGGGTCTGGCGGGCGCCCTCAGGGCGCGGGAAGAGCGCGCGAAGAGGATGCCGCCGTCCCGACCGGGCCCGAGGCCGACCGGAAGGACCCCCTTCAACGACGGAGGAGGCCCGGGGCGAACCCCGGACCTCCTCTGCGTGTCGGATCAGCCTCGCGGCTTCTCCTTCATCTCGATCGTCTCGATCTCGTCGCCGATCTGGATGTCGTTGTACTTGCCGAGACCGATACCGGCCTCGAAGTCCGTACGGACCTCCGTGACGTCGTCCTTGAAGCGACGCAGCGACTCGATGGCGAGGTTGTCGCCCACCACGACGCCGTCGCGGATGACGCGCGCCTTCGAGTTGCGGGTGATCGTGCCGGAGCGGACGATGACACCCGCGATGTTGCCGAACTTCGAGGAGCGGAACACCTCGCGGATCTCGGCGACACCCGACTGGACCTCTTCGAACTCGGGCTTGAGCATGCCCTTGAGCGAGTTCTCGACCTCTTCGATCGCGTTGTAGATGACCGAGTAGAAGCGGATGTCCACTCCCTCTCGAGCAGCGCGCTCGCGGGCCTTCGGGTCGGGGCGGACGTTGAAGCCCACGATGATCGCGTTGTCGATCGTCGCGAGGTTGACGTCCGACTCCGTGATCGCACCGACACCGCGGTGGATGATGCGCAGCTGCACCGAGTCGTCGACCTCGATCTTGACGAGCGACTCCTCCAGCGCCTCGACGGCACCGGACACGTCGCCCTTGATGATGAGGTTGAGCGACTCGACCTTGCCCTCTTCGAGAGCACGGGTGAAGTCCTCGAGCGAGATGCGCTTGCGGGCCTTGGCCAGCAGGGCGTTGCGCTGAGCGGCTTCGCGCTTCTCGGCGATCTGGCGCGCGGTGCGGTCCTCCTCGGTGACGAGGAAGGTGTCACCGGCCCGGGGCACGGACGAGAGTCCCTGCACCTGGACCGGACGCGACGGCACGGCCTCGAGGACGGCGTTGCCGTTCTCGTCCGCCATCGCACGGACGCGGCCGTAGGCCGTTCCGGCGACGATCGCGTCTCCGACGCGCAGCGTTCCCGACTGGATGAGCACGGTCGCGACCGCGCCGCGTCCCTTGTCGAGCTTCGCCTCGATGGCGACGCCGCGTGCCTCCTTGTTGGGGTTGGCGCGCAGGTCGAGACCGGCGTCCGCGGTGAGCAGCACGGCGTCCAGGAGGTCCTGGATGCCGGTGCCGGCACGAGCCGACACGTCGACGAACATGACGTCTCCGCCGTACTCCTCCGCGACCAGTCCGAACTCGGTGAGCTGCTGGCGCACCTTGGCCGGGTTGGCGTCGGGCTTGTCCACCTTGTTGACCGCGACCACGATCGGCACGTTGGCCGCCTGGGCGTGGTTCAGCGCCTCGATGGTCTGCGGCATGATGCCGTCGTCCGCCGCGACCACGAGGATCGCGATGTCCGTGACCTGGGCACCGCGGGCTCGCATGGCGGTGAACGCCTCGTGACCCGGGGTGTCGATGAAGGTGATCGGGCGCTCGATGCCCTCGTGCTCCGCGACGACCTGGTACGCACCGATGTGCTGCGTGATGCCGCCCGCCTCGCCGGCGACGACGTTGGCGTTGCGGATCGCGTCGAGCAGGCGCGTCTTTCCGTGGTCGACGTGACCCATGACGGTGACGACGGGGGGACGGATCTCGAGGTCCTCGTCCGTCTCGTCGTCGAGCTCCTGCTCGAGGTCGAGACCGAAGCCCTCGAGGAGCTCCTTGTCCTCGTCCTCGGGCGAGACGACCTGGATCTTGAAGCCGAGCTCCCCGCCGAGCACCTCGAAGGTGGCCTCGTCGAGCGACTCGGTCGCCGTCGCCATCTCGCCGAGGGCGAAGAGGACGGTGACCAGGTTGCCGGGGGGCACCGGCACGCCGGTCATCGCCTCGATCTTGTCGGCGAAGTCCGAGATCGACGCGCCGCGGCGCAGACGGATGACCGTCTTGCCGTCGCCGCGGGGGACGCTGACGCCGCCGAGCGACGGGGCCTCCCTGAGCTCGAACTCCTGACGCTTCGTGCGCTTGGACTTCCGGGCCTTGCTCTTGCCGCCACCGCGGCCGAAGGCACCTGCGGTGCCGCCGCCGGGTCCGCGGCCACGACCGCCGCCGCCACCGGGACGCGGGGCGAAGCCGCCGCCGGCACCGGGGGCGCCGCCGCCGGGACGCTGGAAGCCGCCGCCTGCGGGGCGACCGGCTCCACCGGGACGACCGGCTCCTCCGCCGGGACCGCCCGGACGCTGGCCGAAGCCCGCGGGGCGCTGACCCATG
>NZ_JADILJ010000010.1 GCF_017355185.1 Rathayibacter sp. SD072
CGGTGGGCAGGCTCGACCCGGTGACGTACGCCAGGCGCGTGCCGACCCAGGAGCTCACCGCGGCGAGGAGGTCGGCCCCGGCGAGGCCGGCGAACTCGGCCCGCGCGGTCGCCCACAGCACGTCCGACTCGGCGTAGCGGCTCGGGCGGAGGTAGCGCAGGCGGTCCACCTCCTCGCCCGCGATCGGCTCGAGGCGGCCGAGGATGCGGGCGGAGTAGTCGATGACGAGCTCGCCGACCCCGGGTTCGAGCACGTGCAGCCGGGTGCCGTGCTGGTCGAGCACCTCGCGGGGGCGCAGGGGCCGACCGTCGAGCGAGACGGTGAGCGACTCCTCGGCCGCGTAGGCGTCGGCCACCGCGATCGAGAGGACGAGCGACGCGGGTCGCGCCACGTCGAGGGTGAGGTGGGCGGTGACGTCGCGCTTCATGGTCGCTCTTCCCGGCTGATGGAGTGGACGGTGCAGGACGGTGCAGGTCTCTCGAGCGAGGCCGGGGCCTAGGGGCTCTGCTCGCCCTTGGGGGGCGGGGTCGGAGCCGCGTCGGGCTCCTGCACGAGCTGGAGTCCGCCGGAGGAGTTCGCCGAGACCGTCAGCAGATCGATCCACGTGCGGTTGATCGAGGGCACCCGGCCGCCGAAGTACTTGAAGTAGAGCGGCACGGAGGGATCGAGCCAGATGCTCGAGCGCCCGTCGCCGACCGCCGGGTCGTCGCGCCACGAGAAGAAGAAGCTCTCGCGGCGGCGCAGCTTGTTGGCGATGACGATCTGGACGTGCGTGAGCGTGCGGTCGTCGAATTCGATCTCGACGCCCGAGGCGCCGTAGAGCAGCTTCCCCATGGAGGTCTCCTGCCGCCCGTCTCCGGGCGGTGCGGTACGGTGCCCTGCGGCACGAGAAGAGGACGGAGCCGTACGGCCTCGCCCTCCGATGATACGGGCGATCCCGGCTCCCCGAGTGAGTGCGCACGCGCGATCACGGGCGTGGAACCGCCCGGCCACGACTCTATTCGAGAGGCACGGGGCGGATCCGGTGTTGACGGGCGGCGTCCTGACGGGTAGCCGCATCTGCACGCCGGCCCCGGATCCCCGGACCCGCCGAGCGGCGCCCCGGCGATGTCGGTGGTCGGACGTACGGTACCCGCATGATCGAATGCACGAGCTGTGGAACCGATGCCGTCGTCCTCGACCGCTCCGGAGCGGACGAGTCCTCCCCCGAGGACCTGGTGGTCCTCTGCGCCGACTGCGCCCCCGGCGAGATCACCGAGGTGCTCGCGGCGGCGCTCCTGGCCGGGTCACCCGGACTGCGGAGCGAGCACGCGCGAGCCGCCTGAGCGCGCATCGGTGCGGGCTCCCGGCCGCCCGGGCACCTGCGGTACGTCGACCTTCGGGTGGACCGGTGCTCGCCCCCGCCGAGACGATGTGAACCGGGGCCGGACATCCGGTCGAGGCCCATTCCGAGTCCCTTCGGTCTTCGGAGCACTCCTGAGACGACACGGACGGGGGTACGAGGTCCGGTCAGGGCCCGCCCCGAGTCGCTTCGGGCAACGGGACGTCTTCGAGACGTCACGGATCGGGGCCCGTCGTGAGGTCGCAGCCCGTTCCGAGCCCCTTCGGTCTACGCGCCGTCCCCGAGACGACAAGGATCGGGGCCCGACGTGAGGTCGCGGCCCGTTCTGCGACGCTTCGGCGAGCCATCCTCGAGACGACGCGGGTCGCGGCCCGGGGTGCGATCCGACGTGCGCCGGAACGTCCGCCGCCGCGGAGTCGGACGGAGAAGCGTCAGGACGGATGCGATCTCCACCCGCTCGGGCGACGATCCCTGGAGTGCCCCCACTGGGACTCGAACCCAGACTGAGACGATTTTAAGTCGTCTGCCTCTGCCGATTGGGCTATGGGGGCGGCTTCCGCGGGGCGCGATCAGTCACGCCCGGCGGGAGCGGGGGTCAGGACTTGGCGGGCTCTCCGCCGACGGTCACGGGCGCACCGGCGGGACCGGGGGTGCCCGCCGCGGGAGCGGCAGGAGCGGCGGCCGGAGCGGCCTTCGGTCGGGACGCGTAGGTCTCGAAGGAGCCGCGCGGGTACTCGCGCGCCTCGATCGACACGATGTCGCGGCCGAGCCAGAGGTTGTTCCACCAGCCCCACACCACGCGGAACTTGCGCTCCCACGAGGGCATGGCCAGGCCGTGGTAGCCGCGGTGCATCACCCAGGCGGGGAAGCCCTTGATCGCGATCTTGCCGGACTGGAAGACGCCGATGCCGATGCCGAGACCGGCGACGGCTCCGATGTTCTTGTGGAAGTAGTCCTTCGGCTTCTCGCCGCGGAGCACCGCGACGATGTTCTTCGCCATGAGCTTGCCCTGGCGCACCGCGTGCTGGGCGTTCGGGACGCAGTAGCCGCCCACTCCGCCGCCCGTGAGGTCGGGGACGGCGGTCGCGTCGCCGGCGCCCCAGGCACCCTCGACGAGGACGTCGTCGTGGCCGACGCGCAGGTCGGGGCGCACGCGCAGACGTCCGCGCTCCTCGATGGGGAGGTCGGAGTTCTTGATCGACGGGTTCGCCATGACGCCCGCGGTCCAGATGATGAGGTCGGACTCGAAGGTCTGACCGGTCGACAGCTCGATGACGCCGTCCTGGGCCGACTTCAGCTGCGTGTCGAGGTGGACCGTCGCTCCGCGCTGGTCGAGGTTCTTCAGCACCCAGTGGCTGGTCTCGAGCGCGACCTCGGGCATGATGCGCCCCATGGCCTCGACGAGGTGGAACTGCGTCTCCTCGAAGTCGATCTCGGGGTAGCGCTTGAGCAGCGCGCTCGCGAAGGAGCGGAGCTCGGCGAAGACCTCGATGCCGGCGAAGCCTCCGCCGACGACGGTGACGGTCAGCAGGCGCGAGCGCTCGGGACCGGCGGGCAGCGTGGCCGCCTTGTCGAAGTTGGTGAGGATGCGGTCGCGGATCGCGGTCGCCTCCTCGATCGTCTTGAGACCGATCGCGTTGTCGGCGACGCCCGGGATCGGGAAGGTGCGCGAGACGGACCCGGCCGTGACGACGATCTGGTCGTACTCGAACTCGTAGGGCTCGCCCACCGTGGGGGTGATCGTGGCGGTCTTCGCGGCGTGGTCGATCTTGGTGACCTTCGCGGCGAGGATCGCGGTCTTCTTCAGGTGGCGGCGGAGCGACACGATGGCGTGGCGGGGCTCGATCGAACCGGCGGCCACCTCCGGGAGGAAGGGCAGGTACGCCATGTACGGCAGCGGATCGGCGATCGTCACCTCGGCCTCGCCGGGGCGCAGGTACTTCTCGAGCTTCCACGCGGTGTAGAAACCGGCGTAGCCGCCACCGACGATGAGGATTTTGGGCACGGTGAACTCTCCAGAGGGATGGACTGTGCGAACACCCTACTACTCGCGAAGTGCCCGCTCTCGACGGCGGGTGGCAGCACTGACCCCGACGAATCCGAAGTCTAGCGAAGTGCGGGCCGATCGAGGCGGCCCGCCCTCCCTCCCCCCTAGGAGGCGGCGGAGTCGTCGAACGGACGGCAGACGCAGCGCTCGGGCGACCAGTCGGCGCGCGCGAGGGCGAGGTCGCCGATCGGGTTCACTCCCGGACCCGCGGCGAGCGAGTGGGCGGCCACTGCGTGCAGGCACTTCACGCGGGAGGGCATGCCCCCGGAGGAGATGCCCGCGATCTCGGCGACGGAGCCGACGCTCTCGCGGTCCGCGAGGAACGCGCGGTGCGCGGCGGCGTACGCCTCCCGCAGCTGCTCGTCCTCGGCGAGGAGGTCGTTGTACTCCGCCATCACCTGGGTGGCCTCGAGCTGGGAGATCGCGGCAGTCGCGGCGGGGTGCGTGAGGTAGTAGAAGGTGGGGAACGGCGTGCCGTCCGCCAGACGGGGGCTCGTCGAGACCACGGTGGGGTTGCCGCAGACGCAGCGGGCGCTGATGCCGACCACGTCGCGGGCGGGGCGCCCCAGCTGGGCGGAGACGACGGCGACGTCGCGCTCGCTGGGCGGATCGAAGGGGGGCGTGGTCACGAGGGCTCCAGGGGGACGTCGACCGGACGGAACGGTCCAGTCTACGCCGGGGCGCTCACGGGGCGGGCGGAGCCGGCTCGGCGGGCGCGAGCTCCTCGGTCGTCGGCTCCCCGAGGCCGGCCACCGCGATCGAGGACAGCAGCGAGCCCGCCCAGTCGACGGGCGTCTCCTGCACGGAGTCGCTCGCCGGCTGCTCCGCCTGCTGCGCCACGGCGATGTCGTCGAGCACCAGGTAGCTGACCTCGCCCGGCATGACGAAGTAGAGGCGCTCGCGGGCCTGCGCACGGATGAACGCGGGATCCGACCAGCGCGTGCGCTCCTCGTCGAGGTTCTGAGCCTGGGTCTTGGCGGCGTCGACCGTGCGCTGGAGCTCGGCGATCTCGGCGCGCTGCTCGACGAAGGTCTTCACGCTCGGGGCGAGCACCACGACGGCCATGATCATGATCCCCATCACGAGGAGGGTGAAGCCGGAGCCGCGGACGCCGGCGATCCACGCGGACGACGGCGCGGCGGGCGGCTGCTTCGGGCGGGCGGGACGGGACGCACCGGAGCGGCCCGGCGCGCCGGCGGGGCGGCTGCGCGTCGAGCCGGACGCCGCTGCGCTCCTCGTCCCCGAGGCGGGCTTCGACGCCGCGCCCGGCCTCTTCGCCGCTCCGGACTTCTTCGCCGCACCGGCCGACGACGCCGCACCGGACGCGGCGGCACCCGAGGACGCGGTCGGAGCCTCCGACTCCTGCCGACGCGGGGCGCTGCCGGGAGCGGAGGGACGGCGGGGCGGTCGAGCCATGGCGGAGGCCTCCTCGGCGGTGCTGGGGGAACGGGAGCGGCCCCGGTGCCCGCACCGAGGTGCGGGACGACCGGGGCCGCTGGGCGAGGCTACGCCGAGAAGCGCGGGAAGGCGGAGCGACCCGCGTAGGTGGCCGCACCTCCCAGGATCTCCTCGATGCGCAGCAGCTGGTTGTACTTCGCGACGCGGTCCGAGCGGGCGGGGGCGCCCGTCTTGATCTGGCCGCCGTCCACCGCGACCGCGAGGTCGGCGATGGTGGTGTCCTCGGTCTCGCCGGAGCGGTGCGAGAGGATCGCGGTCATGCCGCTGCGCTGGGCGAGGGCCACCGCGTCGAGCGTCTCGGTGAGCGTGCCGATCTGGTTCACCTTGACCAGGATCGAGTTGCCCGCCTTCTCGGCGATGCCGCGCGCGAGGCGCACCGGGTTGGTGACGTAGAGGTCGTCTCCGACGAGCTGCACCTTGTCGCCGATCTCGGCGGTGAGGTGGGTCCAGCCGGCCCAGTCGTCCTCGTCCAGCGGGTCCTCGATCGAGACCAGCGGGTAGTTGGCGACGAGGTCGGCGTAGTACGCGGAGAGCTCCTCCGCGGTCAGCTTCTTGCCCTCGAAGGTGTAGGCGCCGTCGTTGTAGAACTCGGAGGAGGCCACGTCGAGCGCCAGTCCGATGTCCTTGCCGGGGGTGAAGCCGGCGGCCTCGACGGCCTTGAGGATGAAGTCGAGCGCCTCGCGGTTGGTGGGCAGGTCGGGGGCGAAGCCGCCCTCGTCGCCCAGGCCCGTGGCGAAGCCGGCCTTCTTCAGCTGCGCCTTGAGCGCGTGGTAGATCTCGACGCCCCAGCGCAGGCCCTCCGAGAAGGACTCGGCGCCCAGCGGGACCGCCATGAACTCCTGGATGTCGACGCCGGTGTCGGCGTGCGCGCCGCCGTTGATGATGTTCATCAGCGGGACGGGCAGCGTGTGGGCGTTCGGGCCGCCGACGTAGCGGAAGAGGTCGAGGTCGGCCGACTGCGCGGCGGCCTTCGCGACCGCGAGGCTGACGCCGAGGATCGCGTTGGCGCCCAGGCGCGACTTGTTCTCGGTGCCGTCGAGCTCGATCAGCTCGGCGTCGACGAGGCGCTGGTCGGTGGCGTCGAAGCCCTCGATGGCCGGGCCGATCTCGTCGATGACGGCGTCGACCGCCTTCTGCACGCCCTTGCCGAGGTAGCGCTCGGAGTCGCCGTCGCGCAGCTCGTACGCCTCGAAGGCACCGGTGGACGCGCCGGAGGGCACGGCCGCTCGCGAGGACGCGCCGTCCTCGAGCAGGACCTCGACCTCGACCGTGGGGTTGCCA
Source organism: Rathayibacter sp. SD072 (assembly GCF_017355185.1). Classification (GTDB taxonomy): domain Bacteria; phylum Actinomycetota; class Actinomycetes; order Actinomycetales; family Microbacteriaceae; genus Rathayibacter. The sequence continues at coordinate 6,129 of NZ_JADILJ010000010.1, forward strand.
CGGGAGTCCAGAATTTCTCGGGCGACGACTGCCTCGATAAGGGCCACAACTATCTCCTCTTGACGGGTGCGCCCCCGGAGGGTGGGAGCGGTCGGGAAGGAGTCTACTGACCGCCCCCGAACGGCAGGGGAACGCAGGGCGTGCGTAGACTTCCAGGGCCCTGAACACAGCAGCGCGCCCGCGCGCGAGCCGATCCGGAGGATCCCGTGACCACGACCGCCGCCGCCCTCGTCGAGCGCCTCACCGAGGTCGTCCCCGACTTCCCCGAGCCCGGGATCCTGTTCCGCGACCTCACCCCCGTCTTCGGCGACGGCGAGGCGCTGCGGGCGGTGGCCGACGCGCTGCTGGAGCCCTACCGCGGCCGGATCGACGCGATCGCCGGAGTGGAGGCGCGCGGCTTCCTGCTCGCGGCGGCCGCCGCCTACTCGGCGGGGCTCGGCGTCGTCACCATCCGCAAGCCCGGCAAGCTCCCTCGGGCGGTGCTGCGCGAGGACGCGACGCTGGAGTACGGCACGACCACGCTCGAGGTGCACGAGGACGCAGTGCCGAAGGGCGCGCGGCTCCTCCTCGTCGACGACGTGCTCGCCACGGGCGGCACGCTCGATGCGAGCCGGAAGCTGATCGAGCGGGCCGGCTGGAGCCTCGAGGGCATCGCCGTCGTCATGGAGCTCGACGGTCTCGGCGGCCGCGAGCTGCTCGCCGGCAGCCGCGTCGACGCGCTCGTCACCGTCTGAGGCGTCGGCGCCCGGGCGCGTCGCCCCGGGGCCGACGCGCGCTCAGTTGAGCGAGAGCGACATCCGCGAGAGCACGAAGGTCTCGATGACCTGCACGACCGTGTAGAGCACGAGCGAGACGCCCGTGACGAGCACGACCGCCGACCAGACGTCGTCGAAGCGCGCCTGCGCCGACCAGCCGGAGATCGAGCCGCCGATGCCGTTGCCGGTCGAGAGCCACTCGGCCAGCAGGGCGCCCGTGATGGCTCCCGGCACCGACACGCGGATCGCCGCGAACAGCGACGGCAGCGCGCCGGGGATCGCGACCTTGCGGATCGCGGTGAGGGTCGATCCTCCGTAGACCGAGACGACGTCGAGCATCTGCGGCGAGGCGTTGTTCAGTCCGAACGCGATCGTGACCAGGGCGGGGAAGAGCACCACGATGCCGCCGACGACCGCGACGGACGCGACCGTGCCCTGGCCGAACACCAGGATGATCAGCGGCGCCATCGCGATGAGCGGCACCGAGCGCAGCAGGAGCGCGAAGGGCATCAGGGCGTGCTCGACGCCCTTCGAGAGCCGGAACAGGATCGCCACGACGATCGCGACCGCGAGACCGGCGGCGAAGCCGATGAAGGAGTCCCACAGGGTGACCGCGAAGAGCGCGCCCAGCTCGGCGCGGTGCTCGGCGGCGCTCTCGCCGGTGACCAGGTGGTCCCAGACGTCCCACGGCCCCTTGATCACGTAGGGCGAGACGCCGCTGAAGAGGATGACGCCGATCCAGATCGCGAGCACGATCACGATCGTCGAGAGCGCGATCAGGGCGCTCTTGCGCAGGCTCTTGAGCGTTGCGCCCAGCGCCGCCGAGCGCAGCTGACGGCGGAGCTCGTCGACCGCGAGGATCGACGTGTCGGTCGACTGCTCGGTCCTGCCGCGGGTGAGGGTCATGAGCGCGCCTGCTTTCCGGAGGACCAGGGCGCGACGAGGCGGCCGATCAGTCCGACGATGCCGTAGCCCAGGAGCGCCACTCCCGCGCAGAGCAGGAAGAGCGCCCAGACGCGCGGCGAGTTGAGCGAGACCTGCGCGGCGACCAGGATCGGGCCGACTCCGGTCTCGATCTTGCCGAAGTACTCCCCCAGGATCGCGCCGAGGAAGGCCGCGGGGACCGCGATCTGCAGCGCCGAGAGGATGTTGGGCAGGGCCGCGATGATGCGCACCTTGCGCAGCTGCGTGAGCCTCGTGCCTCCGTAGACCGTGACCACGTCGAGCGAGGCCTTGTCGGCCGCCTTGAGCCCGAGGAGGCTGCCCACGACAGTGGTGAAGAAGACCGAGAGGCCGGCGAGGAACACCGCGGTGGCGCTCGGGAGGCCGGGAGCCTCGGCGCCGCCCATGATCAGGAGGACGAGGGTGCCGATCGCGACGATCGGGACGCAGTACGTGACGACCGCGAGCTGCGAGACGATCCCCTCCAGCCACGGCACGACGAGGACGAGGGCCGAGAGCACCAGGGCGATGAGATTGCCCCAGAAGTAGCCCACGGCCGCCTCGCCGATCGTGACGGAGAAGTTGCGCCAGTAGAAGCCGAAGCCGTCGTCGATCGCGACCTGCACGACCTGCACGGGCGTGGGTACGACGGCGTAGGTCGAGGAGCCGGTGGGTGCGCTGACGAGCGCGATGGCCCACCAGACGGCCACGATGCCGACGACCCCGAGGAGTCCGGACGCCCAGGGCGGGAGGGAGAAGGAGCGCCGCTCGAGCGCCGGAGAGGGGGAAGCCGTGGCCACGGTGCGCGTCCTAGTGCTCGTCGGCGGCCGCGCCGCCGTCGCCGAACAGCAGCTCGGAGGCCTGGTCGACGTACGCGTGGAACTCGGGGGTGCGCTGCATCTCGGGCGTGCGCGGACGGGGCAGGTCGATGTCGATGATCTCCTTGACCCGGCCTGGGCGCGGGCTCATCACGGCCACGCGGTCCGACAGGAAGATCGCCTCCGAGATGCCGTGCGTGACGAGCAGCGTGGTGGCGGGCTTCTCGGTCCAGATGCGCAGCAGCTCGAGGTTGAGCTTCTGCCGCGTCATGTCGTCGAGCGCGCCGAACGGCTCGTCGAGCAGGAGCACCTCGGGCTTGAGGATGAGGCACCGCGCGATCGAGACGCGCTGGCGCATGCCGCCCGAGAGCTGAGCGGGCTTGGCCTTCTCGAAGCCGCGCAGGCCCACCAGGTCGATGAGCTCGTCGATGTAGGACTGGTCGACCTTCTTGCCCGCGATCTCGAACGGGAGGCGGATGTTCGACATGACGCTGCGCCACGGCAGGAGCGCGTGGTCCTGGAAGGCGATGCCGAGCTTGTTGTCCCGGCGCAGCTCCTTCGGGGTGCGGCCGTCGACCCGGATGGAGCCGGACGTCGGCTCCTCCAGCCCCGCGAGGATGCGGAGGATCGTCGACTTGCCGCACCCCGAGGGGCCCAGCAGCGCGAGGAAGCTGCCCTGATCGGTGTGCAGATCGGTGTCCTGCAGCGCCGTGACGCTGCGGGCGCCCATCCGGAACGTCTTCGACAGGCCGTGGATCTGGATGCCGGTGCCGCCGGCGTCCTGCTCGCGCAGGAGGCCGGCGTCGGTCGTGTCGGTCACGGGTGGTGCCCTTCGTGGAGGTGGATCGGCGCCGGGATCAGGCGGCGTAGTCGACGAGCTCGGGGTTCTCCTCGTAGACCTCGGCGAGGAGGCTCATGTCGAAGAGGTCGTCGGCGGCGATGTCGATGCCGGCGCCCGCGAGCGAGGCGATGGTCTCGCTCTGCAGCTCGTCCGAGATCGTGAAGAGGCCGTTCGACGCGGTGTCGTCCGAGACCACGAGCTGCTCGGCCTGGATCGTCGCGCCCTCCTTCGAGGAGGCCTCGTCCAGACCCAGGTCCTTGCCGTACTCCTCGACGGCGAGCATCGCGCCCGCCTCCGGGTCCTGCACGGCGTCGGTCCAGCCCTTGATCTCGGCGACCAGGAACGCCTTCAGCGCGTCGCGCTTCTCGGCGATGGCCTGCTCGGTGACCGTGAAGGTCTCGGCGACGAACGGCAGTCCGTTGTCGGCGAAGGGCAGGTTGACGACCTCGTAGCCCTCGTTCGCGACGGTGATCGACTCGTTGGTCAGGTAGGCGATGAAGCCGTCGACGGTGCCGTTGATGAGGACGGAGGGGTCGTACTCGACCGGCACGACGGTGAGGTCGGACTCCGAGAGGCCGTTCGCGGCGAGGAGCGCCTGGAACAGCGACGTGTTCGACGCCTGGACGCCGATCTTCTTGCCGGCCATGTCGGCCGGGGTGGCGATGTTGCCCGCGGTCGCGATCGAGAGGACCGTGAAGGGGTTCTTCTGGTAGGTCGCGCCGATGATCTTCAGCGGAGCCTCCTGCTGGGCGATCACGGTGCCGACCGAGACGGCGTCGCTGAGCGCGACGTCGGCGGAGCCCGAGAGCAGCTCCGCGGTGCCGGTCGAAGGCCCCGCGGTGAGGGTGACGCCCGAGAGGCCCGCCTCGGTGTAGTAGCCCTTCGAGTCGGCGAAGAACTCGCCCGAGAACTCCTCGTTCTTGATCCAGGAGAGCTGGACCTTCAGGGTGCCGAGGTCGCCGCCCTCGCCGGCGCCGCCGGTCGAGCCGGAGGCGTCGGAGGAGCAGGAGGCGAGGACGGAGGCGCCGCCGAGGGCGAGGCCGGCCACGCCCGCCATGCGGAGGAGGCTGCGGCGGTCGAAGGCCGGGGTGCGGAAGGGCGACAGGGTCAAGGGGGACTCCTCGGGTCGAGATCGTCGGGGCTGCTGGGAGCGGCCGCGGTGATGCTGCTGCTGTGGTGCGCGGGTGGCGACGGGTGCCCGTCCAGGCGCGCCAAGTCGCGCCGATCGGGTGCCTCGACGCTATCCTCGGGAGATTTCTCGGGTGTGTCCGCAGATTTCGCGGGTATTAAGGCTCTCACGGATCCGCCAACGAATGCGCCACTCAGGCGAACCCGTCCGGCGGATCGGGTGGAGCCCCTCCCGAGTCCGCTCGATCAGCCCAGCGGCTTGAACGTCAGGGAGTCGACGTCCGCGCCGTCGCGCGGAACGAGGGCGAAGCGGGTGAAGCCCGCCGCAGCGGCCCGGTCCAGGAGCGGAGTGAGGTTCTTGCTGCGGCGCTCCAGCCGCACCCGGGAGCCGCGCGCGATCAGCTCCTGCTTGAGCGCGAGCAGCGTCTCGGGTGCCGCGTCGCGCTCGTGCACGAGCACGACCGCATCCGGGCGGTCGTCGACGGGCACGTCGATCAGCTCGACGATGCGCTCGAAGCCGATCGAGAAGCCGCACGCCGGCACGTCCTGGCCGAGGAACCGGCCGATCATGCCGTCGTAGCGTCCTCCTCCGCCCACGGAGGAGCCGGAGGACGGGTGCGCGATCTCGAAGATCGTGCCGGTGTAGTAGCCCATGCCGCGCACGAGGGTGGGGTCGAAGCGCAGCGAGACGCCCGCCGGCAGGGAGCGCAGCGCGCGCGCCAGGGCCTCGAGGGCGAGCACCGCCTCGGGGTCGACGCCCTCGGGCAGGATCCCGAGGATCGCGGACTCCTCCATGGGCACTCCCCCGCCGCTGACCGCCTCCTCGATGCGCGCGAGGTAGCCGCCGAGGACCGCCGCGGCGTCCGCTCCGTCGGCCTCGAGCTCGGCGACGACGCCCGCGGCGCCGATCTTGTCGAGCTTGTCGATCGAGATCAGGGCCGGCCCGAAGCGCTCGGGCGCGAATCCGCAGTGCTCGAGGATGCCCAGCAGGAGCCGTCGGTCGTTGATCCGGATCGTGCAGTCGCGCAGCCCCAGGGTGTCGAGCGCCGATGCGGTCGCGGTGATCAGCTCGACCTCGGCCAACTGGCCGGGCTCGCCGATGATGTCGATGTCGCACTGCACGAACTGGCGGTAGCGGCCCTTCTGCGGGCGCTCGGCGCGCCAGACCGGAGCGATCTGCACCGAGCGGAAGACGGTGGGGAGCTCGGCCCGGTGCGTGGCGTAGAAACGGGCGAGCGGGACGGTGAGGTCGAAGCGGAGCCCCAGATCGGCGAGCGCCGACGGGTCGTCGGACTCGGCGGCCGCGGCGAGGTCGTCGTGGGAGAGGCCGCGGCGCAGCACGCTGAAGGCGAGCTTCTCGTTGTCGCCGCCGAGGCCCGAGTGCAGTCGCTCGAAGTCCTCGACGACGGGGGTCTCGATCTCGTCGAAGCCGTGCGACGCGTAGACGCGGCGGATGACGGCGAGCGCGTGCTCGCGCTTCGCCTTGTCGGCCGGGAGGAAGTCGCGCATGCCGCGGGGCGGGGTGATCGAGGAGGCCATGGGCTCGATTGTCCCAGACCCCCGACCACGCGTCCGGCGCCGCCGAGCCGTCCGACACGGGCGTCGGCTAGGCTCGCCGCGCCCGGACGGTCGAGGGGACCCCCGGGCGGCGACGGACGGGGACCGGATGCACGCGGACCAGCACGACTTCGACCAGGACGGGTTCGACCAGGACGGGTTCGCCCGCTACGACGACGTGCCCGAAGCGGTGCCCCGCGGCTTCCGCTCCGGATCCGGGATCGGCGGCATCGTCGCCGAGGGCGTCTCGCGCTCCTTCGGGTCCGTGCACGCCGTGCGGGACGCGACGTTCGAGGCGCGCCCCGGCGAGGTGACAGCGCTGGTCGGCCCCAACGGAGCGGGCAAGACCACGCTCATGCTCCTGCTCGCCACGCTCCTCCGGCCCGACGCGGGCCGACTGCTCGTGGCCGGGCACGACCCGGTCGCCGAGCCGGCCGCCGTGCGGGCGTCGCTCGGCTGGATGCCCGACGTGCTCGGCTCCTGGGCGGCACTGACCTCGCGGGCGACGCTGCGCACCACCGGCATGCTCTACGGACTGCCCCGCGCCGACGCCGAGGCGCGCGCCGACGAGCTGCTCGGCCTGGTCGACCTCGTCGAGCTCGCCGACCGGCCCACCCGCGTGCTCTCGCGCGGGCAGAAGCAGCGCCTGAGCCTCGCGCGGGCGCTCGTGCACGACCCCGCCGTCCTCGTGCTCGACGAGCCCGCCTCGGGCCTGGATCCCGGGGCGCGGATCGCCCTGCGCGACCTCGTCCTGCGGCTCGCGGGCGAGGGACGGACGGTGCTCGTCTCCAGCCACGTGCTCGCCGAGCTCGACGAGATGGCCGACGCGGCCGTGTTCCTCGACGCCGGCACCACGGCGTCGCAGGAGGCGGTCTCGCACGCGGCGGGATCGCTCCGCACCTGGCGCATCGAGGCGGTGTCGATCGGCGGGCGCGAGCTCGCCGGCCTCGTCGCGCGGGTGACCGGCGCCGCCGCCCGGGAGGATCGCGACGCGGTGCTCGTGGCCGTCGCCGATGACGCGGCCGCCGCGGCACTCCTCGCGGCACTGGTCGGCTCGGGGGTCGCGGTCAGCCGCTTCGCCCCGGCCGTCGGGGAGCTCGAGCACACCTTCGCCGACCTGCGGCGAACGGGCACGGCGAGCACCGAGGAGTCCGCACGATGACCACGACGACCGCTCCCGAGCCCGTCCGCGCCCTTCCGTTCCTCCGGGGCGTGGGCCTCGTCGTCCGGCTCGAGCTCGCTCAGCGCGTCCGCGGCGTCTCGTCCTTCGTGCTGCTCGGACTGTTCTTCCTGCTCGTGGGAGCCGTCACAGGGCTCCTCGTCGTCGCGAGCGGCGTCCTGTCGGGCAGCGGCGCCCAGATCGGCGGCTGGATCTACTCCGTCCTCGTCTACTTCGTGCTGCTGCTGGGCAGCCTGGTCACGCCCGCGCTGTCCGGTGCCGCGATCAACGGAGAACGCGACGCGGGAACGCTGGCCACGATGCAGGTGACGCTCCTGACCACTCCGCAGCTGGTGCTCGGCAAGCTCGCCTCGGCCTGGCTGGTCGCCCTCGCGTTCCTGGTCAGCACGCTGCCGTTCCTGCTCGTGGCGGTGCTGGTGGGGGGCGTCTCGGCGGTCTCGGCGCTCGTCTCGGTGCTCGTGCTCGCCGTGCAGCTCGGAGTGGTCGCGGCGATCGGAGTGGGGCTCAGCGGGATCCTCGATCGGCCGCTCATGTCGGTGGTCACCACCTACCTCGTGGTCGCGGCGCTGAGCGTCGGATCGCTGATCGCGTTCGGCCTCCTCACGACGGTGACGACGTCCGAGACGCGGACCGTCTTCGTCGACGGCGAGGGGAACCCCGATCCCTCGTGCGGCTCGGGGTACGACAGCGTCGCTCCGCGCTACGACTACTACTGGGGGCTGCTGGCGCTCAACCCGTTCGTCGTCCTCGCCGACGCGGTGCCTCCGCGACTCGATGACTACGGGCAGCCCTCGGACCTGTTCGGGAGCATCGCGCTCGGGGTCCGCCAGGCGCAGATCCCGCCGGAGCTGGAGGTCGAGATCGACTGCACCGGGACGTCGGAGCAGGAGTACCGCGGGCCCGCGGAGACGTTCGCCGAGACGGTGCCGTCGTGGTTCGTCGGCCTCGCTCTGCAGCTGGTGCTCGCGGTCGGACTGGTGCTCGGAGCGATCCGGCGCACGGCGACGCCGGCCGCACGGCTGCCGAAGGGGCGCCGCGTCGCCTGACCGCGGCTAGTCGGCGGCGCGCTCGCGCTCGACGGCCCGGATCTCGTCCTGCAGGTCGCGGGTCGCGGTGCGGAGGGCGCGCTCGGCGTCCAGGCCCTGCGCCCGAGCGGAGGCGACGATCGCGAGCAGCAGGGGTCCGAGGTCGTCCTCGGACTCGATCGGCAGCGGCCCCTCCCCCGCGTCGACGATGCCGAGGGTCGTCGCCTTGCCGATCACCTTGTCGGCCAGGGCCAGCGCGGGCATGCCCTGCGGGATGCCGTCGAGGACACTGGTGCGGTGCGGCTTCTCGGTCCTCTTCAGCTCGTCCCAGACCGCGATGACGTCGTCGGCCGTCTCGGCCGTGGCGTCGCCGAAGACGTGCGGGTGGCGGCCGATCATCTTCGCGTTCATGTGCGCGGCGACGTCCTCGATGGTGAACGGCTCGGAGCCGTCGGCGGCGAGATCGGCGTGGAAGAGCACCTGGTAGAGCACGTCGCCGAGCTCCTCGATCAGATCGGCGCGGTCGCCCGCCTCGATCGCGTCGACGAGCTCGTGCGACTCCTCGATGAGGTAGCGCACGAGCGACTCGTGGGTCTGCTCGGCGTCCCACGGGCAGCCGCCCGGAGCGCGGAGGACGTGGACGGTGCGGATGAGCTCGTCGAGCCGGGGATGCGCGGTCACCCGGCCATCCTCGCATCCGCGGCCGACGGCGCTCCTCAGGCGTGGGCGAGGCGGTGCCGCGCGGTGAGCAGGCATGCCGGCACCGCGAGCGGCACCGCGACGGCGAGACCGGGGGCGGTCGCGACTCCGACGGCGGCGGCGCCCGTCACGAGCACGCCGGCCAGGTTCCAGAGCAGCACCATCGCTCCGGCGCCGTCGCCGATCGGCAGCGGCACAGGAGCCAGGAGCGCCGGGGGCAGAGACCCGCGCGTGGCGTCCATCGCGCGGGCGGCGACCGCCACGACCGCGACGGCGACGGCCGGGGCCGCGGGTCCGGAGGCGACGACCGCGGCGCCCAGGACCAGGGCCGTGACGAGGATCAGCGGCAGGATCCCGTGCAGCAAGAGCAGATCGAACGGAGCCGGGGCGAGCAGCGCGGGCTGCCCGGCCGTCGCGGCGGCGTGCCGGAATCCGTCGCTCCACACTCCTGCACCGCAGTAGGCGAGGATCCCGGCGAGCACCGCCGGGACCGCCATCAGCGAGGGCGGTGCGACGGTCGCGGCGGCCAGAGCGACGCCGGCGCCGGCGAGGGCGGCTGCTCCCGCGGCGGAGCGCGCCGGAGTGCGCAGGGCCCCGACGGCGTCCCGGATCGGCACCGCGAGGACGAACGGTGCGAGGCGCACCGCGGCGACGCGGCGGAGCCGGGCGGGCCGGGGCCGGTAGCCCTCGAGCGCATCGGCGAGCTCGCCGATCGCTCCCCTGCCCCGGGCCGCGCGCCACTGGCGCGACTGCGCCACCACGACCGGGCCACGCACCGTGTCGAGAAGGCGCGGAACGGCGGCGAGCGCGAGCACAGCCAGGGCGAGGAGCACCGCGAGGGTGCGCCCCTGCAGCGGCCCGGTCCCCGCGACCGCGCCGGCGACCAGCGCGCCGAGGACCGCGCCTGCGACGACCGAGACGGCGGCCAGTGCCGCGGAGGATCGCGGCGCCAGGCACTGCCCGGCGAGCCAGGCGACGGTGGCGAGGACGCCGAGTGCGGCGCCGGCTGCCGCGGCGAGCGCCCAGGAGGACCCGGTCACGAGGGCGGCCAGGAGCGCGGCGGCGACGCCCGCCAGGACGACGACGGCACCCGAGACAGCCACGGGCCGGCGGAGGACGAGGCGTCGGGGCAGCTCGGTCGCGAGCAGCACGGCCGTGGTGTGCGGCTCCCCCACCGCGGGGCCGCGGACCCGGCCCAGGAGGACCGCGGCGGGCAGGAGGAGCGCCGCCGCGACTCCGACGACCAGGGACGGATCCAGGGAGGCGAGGGCCGGTCCGGGGTCGCCGAGCAGCAGCACGAGGGCCCGCAGCACCGGCAGCACCACGACGAGGAGGGTCAGAGCTGCGAGGTAGCCGGCGTAGGCGCCGCCGCCGTGATCCGCTGCGGAGCGGGAGCGGTGCAGCGCGCGGACGGCGCGGATCCGGGACGCGCTCATCGGGCGCCCAGCTCGATCACCCGCGTCGCCAGCCCCTCGGTCATGACCGAGCTGTGCGTCGCGAGGAGCACAGCACGCCCGCGCGCGGCCTCGCGGAGCACCTCCACGGCGAGCGGCACGCGGTCGACGTCGAGCCGCTGCTCCGGCTCGTCGAGCAGCAGCACCTCGCTCGGGCGCGCGAGGACGAGGGCGAGCGAGAAGAGCTGGGTCTGACCCGAGGAGAGCTCGTGGGGGAAGCGGAGGGCGAGCGGAGAGAGTCCGAGGGCGTCGAGGCCCCGGGACGCTTCGGCGCGGGCGTGGTCCAGCGATGCGCCCCACGAAAGAGCGACCATCGCCAGGTGCTCCTCGAGGGTGAGGTCCCGCTCGACAGGCGGTGTGCCGAGGAGGGCTGCGACGCGGCGGCGGTGCTCACGGGAGCGCTCGTCCACCGGAGCGCCCGCGACCTCGACGGTGCCGGCGGTAGGAGGGGTGAGCCCGGCGATCACGCGGAGCAGGGTGGTCTTGCCGCTGCCGTTGGGACCGGTGACCGCGACGACCGCCCCCGCCTCGACCTCCAGCGAGAGCGGCGCCAGCAGCTCGGCCTCGGCCGTCCGCACGGCGACGTCGCGGAGCCGGACGAGCGGAACGCCGGCTGCCGAGGGGGCGGAGCGGCGACGACGGGCGAGCAGCGGCATGCCTTCATCCTGTCGGCGCCCCGCGGCCTCCGCATCCGCCGGTCAGCGGAGTCCACATCCGTCGGTCATCGGGCCGTAACACGACGCGGCTATCGTCGCCGCGGGGCGCACCCGGCGACCCGGAACAGGATCACCGTGCCCGACACCACTCCCCTCGACCGAGGCGCCCCGCCGAGCGCCGAGCTGCACATCCACATCGAGGGCACGATCGAGCCCGAGCACATCGTCGAGATGGCACGCCGCAACGGAGTCGCCCTGCCGACCGAGGACATCGACGCCCTGCGCGCCCGGTACGCCTTCACCGACCTCGGCTCGTTCCTCGACCTGCACTACTCGAACCTCACCGTGCTGAAGACCGAGCGCGACTTCTTCGAGCTCGCCACCGGCTACCTCGACCGCGCGAAGCTCGCCAACGTGCGCCGCGCCGAGATCTTCTTCGACCCGCAGACGCACCTCGGCAACGGGGTCGCGCTCGAGACCGTCATGGCCGGTCTCACGCGGGCTCTCGGGCCCAGCGTCGAGACGCACGGCATCTCGACGGACCTGATCATGTGCTTCCTGCGCGACCTCGGCGCGGAGGCCGCCGACGAGATGCTGACGGCGATCCTCCCCTACCGCGAGCACATCATCGGGGTCGGGCTCGACTCGAACGAGGTCGGCTTCGGACCGGAGCTCTTCGTCGACGTCTACGCACGCGCGGCGGCCGAGGGGTTGCGGCTCGTCGCGCACGCCGGCGAGGAGGGCGGCCCGGAGACGGTGGCGGCGACGCTCGAGCTGCTGAAGGTGGAGCGGATAGACCACGGCATCCGCTCGATGGAGGACCCGGCGGTCGTGGCGATGCTCCGAGTGCAGAAGGTGCCGGTGACCGTCTGCCCCCTGTCGAACGTCGCTCTGCGGGCGGTCGACACGATGAAGGACCACCCGCTGCCCGAGATGCTCCGGCAGGGCCTCGTCGCGACGGTCTCGAGCGACGACCCGCCCTACTTCGGCGGCTACGTCGATGCGAACTACCGGGCGCTCGTCGAGGAGCTCGGCATGGACGACGCGCAGCTCGAGCAGCTCGCGCTGAACTCGTTCGACGCCGCGTTCATCGACGCGGACGACCGCGACCGCTGGAAGGCGGAGGTCCGGGCGCACTTCGGGCACTGACACGCTCCGCGAGATGCCACTCCGGTACGCCGCCCACGGCGTGTCGCGTACCGGAGTGGCATCTCGCGCGGGCTCGCTAGGAGTGGTCGTCCACGTCGGGCTCGGCCCGGGCGAGGTCGGCGACCTCCTCCTCGGGGCGCGGGGCGACGGTCTCGTCGTCCTCGAGCTCGGGGATGCTGGGCTCGTCGGGCGCGGGGACGCGGGGCGGGACGGAGTGCTCGTCGGGTGCGGTCACGGTGATCCTTCGTTCGGGGTCGGGTGGCGGACGGTCAGCTCGCGACCGCGACCGGCTCGGGGAAGAGCGCCTCGAGGAGGTTCGCGACCCAGTCGATGAGGGCGCGGTCGTTCAGCGGCACGCCGTCGACGACGGGCATCGGGACGACGACCGCGTTCGCCTGCTGGAGGTACTTGGCGCTCGGGTACATGCGGCGCAGCCGGACCTGGATCGAGTCGGCGAGGTGCGCCGGCGCGACGCGGACGTTCGAGCCCATGGCGACGACGTCGCTGAGCCCGGCCTTCTGAGCGCGCATCCGCAGCCGCGAGACCAGGATGAGGTTCTCGACCGCCTCGGGCAGCTCGCCGTAGCGGTCGGTGAGCTCCTCGACGACCAGCTCGACGCTGCCCTGCTTCGCGGTGGGCGAGGACGCGGCCGACAGCTTCTGGTACGCCTCCAGGCGCAGCCGCTCGCTGTCGACGTACTCCTCCGGGATGCGGGCATCGACGGGCAGCTCGAGCCGCAGCTCGGTCTGGCCCTCGGCGACGTCTCCGCGGAACGTGTCGACGGCCTCGCCGATCATCCGCAGGTAGAGGTCGAAGCCGACGCCCTGGATGTGACCGGACTGCTCGCCGCCGAGCAGGTTGCCGGCCCCGCGGATCTCGAGGTCCTTCAGCGCGATCTGCATGCCGCCACCGAGGTCGGTGTTGGCCGCGAGCGTCTGCAGCCGGTCGTGCGCCGTCTCGCTGAGCGGCGTGGTCTCGTCGTAGAGCAGGTAGGCGTAGGCGCGCTCGCGTCCGCGGCCCACGCGTCCGCGCAGCTGGTGGAGCTGCGAGAGCCCGTACTTGTCGGCGCGGTCGACGATGAGGGTGTTGGCGTTGGGGATGTCGAGGCCGGTCTCGACGATGGTCGTCGAGACGAGCACGTCGAACTTGCGCTCCCAGAAGTCGACGATGATGCGCTCGAGCTGCGCCTCGCTCAGCTTGCCGTGGGCGACGGCGATCCGCGCCTCCGGCACCAGCTCGGCGAGCTGCGAGGCGACGCGGTTGATCGTGGAGACGCGGTTGTGCACGAAGAACACCTGGCCCTCGCGCAGCAGCTCGCGACGGATCGCGGCGCCGACCTGCTTCTCGGAGTACGGCCCGACGAAGGTGAGGATGGGGTGCCGCTCCTCGGGCGGGGTCGCCAGGGTCGACATCTCGCGGATGCCGGTGACCGCCATCTCGAGCGTGCGCGGGATGGGGGTCGCGCTCATCGAGAGGATGTCGACGTTCTTCTTCAGCGCCTTCAGCTTCTCCTTGTGCTCGACGCCGAAGCGCTGCTCCTCGTCGATCACGAGGAGGCCGAGGTCCTTGAAGGCGATGTTGTCCGAGAGGAGCCGGTGGGTCGCGATGACCATGTCGACCGTGCCGTCGGCGAGGCCGTCGATCGTCTCCTTCGACTCCTTCGCGCTCTGGAAGCGGCTCAGGGCGCGCAGGTGCACGGGGAACCCGGCGAAGCGCTCCTGGAAGGTCTCGAGGTGCTGGCGCACGAGCAGCGTCGTCGGGACGAGCATCGCGACCTGCTTGCCGTCCTGGATCGCCTTGAACGCGGCGCGCACGGCGACCTCGGTCTTGCCGAAGCCGACGTCGCCCGAGAGCAGGCGGTCCATCGGGATCGGCCGCTCCATGTCGGCCTTCACCTCGTCGATGACGGTCAGCTGATCGGGCGTCTCGGCGAAGGGGAACGCCTCCTCGAGCTCGCGCTGCCAGGGGGTGTCCGGCGGGAAGGCGTGGCCGGGCGACGCCATGCGGGCGGAGTAGAGCTTCACGAGCTCCACCGCGATGTCGCGGACCGCGCGGCGCGCCTTGCTCTTGGCCTGCGCCCAGTCGCTGCCGCCCATCTTGCTCAGGGCGGGCGCCTCTCCTCCGACGTAGCGCGAGAGGAGGTCGAGCTGGTCGGTGGGCACCAGGAGCTTGTCGCCCGGGAAGCCGCGCTTGCTGGGCGCGTACTCGAGCACGAGGTACTCGCGCTTGGTCTTCACCGCGTTGCGCCCGCCGCTGGAGACCTCGCGCTGCGAGAGCTCGACGAACCGGCCGATGCCGTGCGTGGCGTGCACGACGTGATCGCCCGGAGTGAGCTGCAGCGGATCGACGACGTTCTTGCGGCGCGACGCGAGCTTCTTCACGGCGCGGGAGTCGTAGCCGACGGTGCGCCCGTAGAACTCGGTGTCCGTGAGCAGCGCGAGCTTCGCCTCCGGCACCTCGAAGCCGTGGTCGACGGACGCCTGCAGCACGTAGGCGAGACCGGGCTCGACGCTCTCGGGCAGGTCGGGCACGATCCGCGCGGCGAGCTCGTGCTCGGCGAGGACCTGATCGGTGCGCTCGACAGTGCCCGTGCCGGGCGCGGTGAGGACGACGGTCCAGCCGTCGGCGAGGCGCGAGCGAACGTGCGCGAGCGCGCCCTCGACGTTCGCCCCGAACCCGGGGACGGGCTCGCCCTCGACGCGCACGGCGAGGATCTCGTCGATCCCGAGGTCCTCGGGGAGCACCTCCGCCTCGCCCGCGGCCGGGCCCTGGCGGAAGGTGCTCATGGTCCACCACGGGTGGTCGGGAGCGGCGGCACCGGGGGCGCTGAACTTCACGGAGTCGCGCAGCGCGCCGAGGGAGATGAACTCGCCCGACGCGAGGTCGATCGGCGCCTCCGCCCCGGCCGTGGCGGCGCTCCACGCGGCCTGCAGGAACTCGCGGTTGGTCTCGGCGAGGCTGATCGCGCGGGTGGCGACCCGCTCGGGGGCGAGGACGGCGACCGCCGCTCCCGCGGGGAGGTAGTGCGAGATCGGCACGAGGCGCTCGAGCAGCGCCGGCGCCAGGGACTCCATGCCCTCGACCGGGATGCCCTCGGCGATCTTCGCGAGCATCCCCGACAGGCTCGGGAACTCGTGCAGCATCTCGCGGGCACGCTGGCGGACGGCCGGGACCAGCAGCAGCTCGCGGCTGGGCGGCATGACGACCGAGTCGGACTCTCCGGGGAGCGAGCGCTGGTCGGCGACCGAGAACGCGCGGATCGAGTCGACCTCGTCGCCGAAGAAGTCGACGCGGCTGGGGTGCTCGGCGACGGCCGGGAAGACGTCGAGGATGCCGCCGCGGACCGCGAACTCGCCGCGGCGGGTGACCATGTCCACGCGCGCGTAGGCGAGGTCGACCAGCTCGGCGGCGATGCGGCCGAGGTCGTAGCCGCGCCCGCCCTTCTCGAGGCGGATCGGCGCGATGTCGGCGAGGTTGTCGGCGACGGGCTGAAGGGCGGCGCGCACGGACGCGACGACGACCAGCGGCTTCTCGGCGCTCCACGTCTTCATGCGGCGCAGGGCGTCGAGGCGGCGCCCCACGATCTCGGCGCTCGGGCTCAGCCGCTCGTGCGGCAGCGTCTCCCACGCGGGGAACTCGACGACGTCGGCGCCCGGCAGCATGCAGCTGAGCGAGGCGCGGACGTTCTCGGAGTCGCGGCCGGTGGCGGTGACGACGAGGGCGGCCTGGGGGCGGCCCGCCTCGGCACGGCGCTCGAGCAGGCCCGCGAGCAGGGGCACGCGGAGTCCGTCGGTCAGGGAGAAGTCGGCATCGCGCACCGCGTACGCCAGTGCGTCGTCGAACGTGGAGGCGCGCGAAAGCGCCGAGATGATCTCGTTGAGGGGCACTGTCCGAGTTTACTGCGGACCCCCGACAGGGAGCCGTGCTCGGCGGCGGCCGGTCCGTCCGTGAGGGAACCCCGGACGGTCGAAGGAGCCCGCTGCTCCGGGTTCCCCCGACGGTCCGGGGTTCCCTCGGTGAGGCAGGCTCAGGCGCTCGTGTGGAACTTGAGCTGCGCGGCGGCGAGGCCGGAGTCGGCGATCAGCTCGACGGCGTCGGCCGCGTCCTGGATCAGGATCGGCAGCGTCTCGCGCTCGGGGCCGGCGAAGTCCTTCAGGACGAAGTCGGCCGCGGGCTGGCGGCCGGGCGGGCGGCCGATGCCGACCCGCACCCGGAGGAACTCGGCACCGTCGGTCGCGGCGAGGATGTCGCGGATCCCGTTGTGGCCGCCGTGACCGCCGCCCTGCTTGAGGCGGAGGGTGTCGAAGGGGATGTCGAGCTCGTCGTGCACCACGATCAGTCGCTCGGGAGCGAGCGAGTAGAAGTCGAGCAGCTGCGAGGTGGGTCCGCCCGAGAGGTTCATGAAGCTGTTCGGCTTGCCGAGGACGAGCTTCGGTCCGCCGGGGCGGAGGAACCCCTCGGCCACCGTCGCGTTCGCCCGCGTGTGCCGGCGGAACGAGCCGCCGATCCTCGACGCGAGCTCGTCGAGCACCATCTGGCCCACGTTGTGGCGGTTCCGCGCGTACTGCGCGCCCGGATTGCCGAGCCCGACGACGAGCCAGGTGTCGCCCATGGTGGTCCTCTTCTCGTGCCGATGCGGGGGACTCCGGGGTGCGCCCCGGATGCGGAACGGGCCCGCTCGCTCTCGCGGCGGGCCCGTCCGGTGGTGCGGGTGGGGAGACTACTCGGCGGTCTCGGCGACGACGTCGCCCGAAGCCGGGGTCTCGTCCTCGTCGCCCAGGTCCTGCTCGACCTCGGCGGTGACGTTGACGACCAGCACGTCGGCCTCGGTGACGAGGGTCGCGCCGTCGGGCAGCACGACGTCGCCGGCGGCGATCTGCGTGCCGGCCTCGAGACCCTCGACCGAGATGACGATGTTCTGCGGGATCTTGGTCGCGTCGACCTCGAGCGAGAGCGTGTTGGCGTCGATCGACACGAGGGTGCCGGGAGCGGCCTCGCCCTCGACGTGCACGGGGATGTCGACCGAGACCTTCTCGCCGAGCTGGATGACCACGAGGTCGATGTGCTCGATGATCTGGCGCACCGGGTCGCGCTGGATGTCCTTGACCAGGGTGGTCTGGGGGGTGCCGTCGATGTCGAGCTCGAGGATCGCGTTCGCCTTGCGGGTCAGCAGCAGGACCTGGTGGCCCGGCAGCGTGACGTGCTGGGGCTCGGTGCCGTGGCCGTAGAGGACCGCGGGGATCTTGTCCTGGGCGCGGATCTTGCGCGCCGCTCCCTTGCCGAACGAGGTGCGGAGCTCCGCGACGACCTTGTTGGTGAGTTCAGCCATGATGTGTCTCCTTGGGCGGCGCAGCACGCCACCGGATCGGGGTCGTGGCCGGGGCCACGGACGGGGTTTCGACTCGAACGCATGTCAGCGTGAGGAAAAGTCCGCGGCGCCCCTCTCGGGGCCTCGCCTGCTTCCACCGCGTCGATCACGGATGCGTGGTGCATCCCTCGCCGAAGTTCAGCTGCCCACCCTACCGGCCGCTCCCCTCCTCCGCCACCCGCGGAGCCCTGACGGGAGGTGGTCAGGAGCACTCGTTAGCGTGCGGACCATGACTGACGACGACTTCGGCTCCTACGTGGAGAAGAACGGGTTCCACCGCGACACGAACTACATCCCCACGCGGATCACCGCCGACGGGAGCGACGGCTTCCCCGTCGAGGCGGGCCGCTACCGGCTCGTGGTGTCGCGGGCCTGCCCGTGGGCGAACCGCGCCGTGATCGTCCGGCGCCTGCTCGGACTCGAGGACGCCCTCTCGATGGGCATCTGCGGTCCGACCCACGACAAGCGCAGCTGGACGTTCGACCTCGATCCGGGCGGCGTCGATCCGGTGCTGGGCATCCCGCGCCTGCAGGACGCGTTCCTCGAGCGCTTCCCCGACTACCCGCGCGGCATCACCGTGCCGGCGATCGTCGACATCCCCTCCGGCGAGGTCGTCACCAACGACTACCCGCGGATGACCCTCGACTTCTCGACCGAGTGGACCGCGTTCCACCGCGACGGAGCGCCGGAGCTCTACCCGGACCACCTCCGCGACGAGATCGACGAGGTGGCCGAGCTGGTCTTCCAGGACGTCAACAACGGCGTCTACAAGTGCGGGTTCGCGGGGTCGCAGAAGTCGTACGAGCGCGCCTACGACGCGCTCTGGGCCCGTCTCGACTGGCTCGAGGAGCGCCTCGCCACGCAGCGCTACCTGGTCGGCGACACCATCACCGAGGCGGATGTGCGCCTGTTCACGACGCTCGCCCGCTTCGACGCCGTCTACTACAGCCACTTCAAGGCGAACCGGAACCTGCTCTCGGCGATGCCCGCGCTCTGGGGCTACGCGCGCGACCTGTTCGCGACTCCGGGCTTCGGCGACACCATCGACTTCACCCACATCAAGTCGCACTACTACGAGGTGCAGCGCGACATCAATCCGACCGGAGTGGTCCCGAAGGGCCCCGATCTGTCGGGCTGGCGGGTCCCCTCGCACCGCGAGGAGCTGGGCGGCCGCCCGTTCGGCGACGGCACCCCGCCGCCCCCGCCGATCCCCGCGGAGCGCGTGCCGGCCGACCACACGGTTTGAGCGGCCGCGCACGGCCGTGAATCCGGGCCGCGACCGATGTGCAGTCGCGGACCCGGGTTCCCGGAGGGGTGCTTCGGTACCCTGGGCGCGTCCCTGAACGCGTACGTCGAGGAGAACCGTGTCTGACAAGCCCACCGCCACAGCCAACATCGGAGTCGTCGGTCTGGCGGTGATGGGCTCGAACCTGGCCCGCAACCTCGCCAGCCGCGAGGGCAACACCGTGGCCGTCTTCAACCGCTCCTACGGGCGCACCGAGACGCTGATCACCGAGCACCCCGAGGCCGGCTTCGTCGCCTCGGAGACCATCGAGGACTTCGCCGCCTCGCTCGCCACTCCGCGGACCGCGATCATCATGGTCCAGGCCGGCCGCGGCACCGACGCCGTCATCGACCAGCTGACGAAGGTCTTCGAGCCCGGCGACATCATCGTCGACGGCGGCAACGCGCTCTTCACCGACACCATCCGCCGCGAGAAGGCGGTCCGCGAGACCGGCATCCACTTCGTCGGCACCGGCATCTCGGGCGGCGAGGAGGGCGCGCTCAAGGGTCCCTCGATCATGCCCGGCGGCTCGGTCGAGTCGTACAAGACCCTCGGACCGATCCTCTCCTCGATCGCGGCGGTCGCCGAGGGCGAGCCCTGCGTCACCCACATCGGCACCGACGGCGCCGGCCACTTCGTCAAGATGATCCACAACGGCATCGAGTACGCCGACATGCAGCTCATCGCCGAGGCCTACGACCTCCTCCGCACGGTCGGCGGCCACGAGCCCGCCGCCATCGCCGAGGTCTTCGACGCGTGGAACAAGGGCGACCTCGAGTCGTACCTGATCGAGATCACCGCCGAGGTGCTCCGCCAGGTCGACGCCGAGACCGGCTCGCCGTTCATCGACGTCGTCCTCGACCAGGCCGGCTCCAAGGGCACCGGCGTCTGGACCGTGCAGAACGCGCTGGACCTGGGCGTGCCCGTCGGCGGCATCGCCGAGGCCGTCTTCGCCCGCGCGGTCTCGTCGAAGCCGGAGCAGCGCGCCGCGGTGCAGAACCGCGTCACGTCGCGTCCGACCCCGGTCGCGCTCTACGACGGCTTCGAGGACGACGTCCGCGCCGCCCTCTACGCCTCGAAGGTCGTCGCCTACTCGCAGGGCTTCGACGCGATCATCGCCGGTGCCGAGAAGTACGGATGGGAGATCGACAAGGGCGCCGTCGCGAAGATCTGGCGCGCGGGCTGCATCATCCGCGCGCAGTTCCTCAACCGCATCGTCGACGCCTACGCCGAGAACGCGGGCATCACGACGCTCCTCGAGGACCCGTACTTCGCCGAGGCCGTCGCCAACGGCGAGGCCGCCTGGCGCCGCATCGTCTCGACCGCCGCGCTCTCGGGCGTGCCGATCCCCGGCTTCGGCGCCGCGCTGTCCTACTACGACTCGCTCGCCTCGAAGCGCCTCCCCGCCGCCCTCGTCCAGGGCCAGCGCGACTTCTTCGGCGCGCACACCTACCAGCGCGTCGACAAGCAGGGCACCTTCCACACGCTGTGGTCGGGCGACCGCTCCGAGGTCGAGCAGGACCCGTCGACGCACTGACCCCCTGACACGCCGGAGCGCCCCCGCACCTCGATCCTCGGATCGGGTGCGGGGGCGCTCTCGTCGTTCAGCGGTTCAGCGCAGCCAGACCGTGGTCTCGGGAGGCAGGACCCCGTCCGTCAGAGGTCCGCTCGCCAGCAGCACCTCGCCGGCGGGCAGGTCGACCGGGACCGCGCCCAGGTTCGTCACCGAGCGCCAGCCGTTCGGGCGCGCGAAGTGCAGCACATCGGCTCCGGAGTCGAGCCACTCGAGCTGCTCGCCGGACTGCAGCTCGTGCCGCAGCGCGAGCGCCCGGCGGTAGAGCGCGAGCGTCGACTCCTCATCGCGCTCCTGCGCCTGGACGGAGGAGTCCGCGAACCACTCCGGCTGCGGCAGGTGCGCGCCGCCGGAACCGAAGCCCAGCGACTCGCCCGTCTCCGCCCAGGGCAGGGGCACGCGGCAGCCGTCGCGGCCGACGTCGGTGCCGCCGCTGCGGAAGAACGTGGGGTCCTGGCGCTGCGCATCCGGGATCGCGGGCACCTCGTGCAGACCCAGCTCCTCGCCCTGGTAGAGGTAGGCGGACCCGGGCAGCGCGAGCAGCAGGAGCGTCGCGGCGCGGGCTCGGCGCAGACCCCGCTCGGCGTCCAGCTGGGGCTCCACTCCCCCGCTGAGCAGCCACTGCTTCGCGGGGGCGGTCGGAGCGTCCCCGCGGGCCGGCAGCCCGTAGCGCGTCGCGTGACGCACCACGTCGTGGTTCGAGAGCACCCAGGTCGTCGAGGAGCCCGACTCGGCGGCGAGCGCGAGGTTGAACGAGATCAGCCGGCGGAACTCCTCCGCATCGAAGTCGGCCTCCAGCAGGTCGAAGTTGAACGCCTGGCCCAGGCCCTCCGGGCTCGCGTACCGGGCGCGGCGCGACGCGTCGACCCAGGCCTCGGCGACGGCGGTGCGCGGCGGGTCGTAGGAGTCGAACAGCGCGCGCCACTCGGCGTAGACCTCGTGGACCTCGTCGCGATCCCAGAACGGGTGCGAGCCGTCGAGGCGCTGCTCCTGGATCTCGGCGGCCGCGGGGAGCGGCTCGCTGAGGTCCTTCACGAGCGAGTGCGCCACGTCGATCCGGAAGCCGTCGACCCCGCGGTCGGACCAGAAGCGGAGAGTGTCGAGGAAGTCGTCGCGGATCTCGCGGTTCGCCCAGTTCCAGTCCGGCTGCTCCTTCGCGAACAGGTGCAGGTACCACTGGCCGTCGCCGACCGGCTCCCACGCCGACCCGCCGAACACCGACTCCCAGTCGCTGGGCGGGAGGGAGCCGTCGGTGCCGCGGCCGTCGCGGAAGACGTAGCGCTCGCGCTCGGGCGAGCCCTTCGGTGCCGCGAGCGCCTCCTGGAACCAGGGGTGCAGATCGGAGGAGTGGTTCGGCACGATGTCGACGATCACGCGGATGCCCGTCTCGTGCAGCCGCCGCGTCATCTCGTCGAAGTCGGCGAGGGTCCCGATCCGCGGGTCGACGTCGCGGTAGTCCGCCACGTCGTAGCCGCCGTCGGCCAGCGCCGACGGGTAGAAGGGGCTCAGCCACACCGCGTCGATCCCGAGCTCGCGGAGGTAGGGGATGCGCGCGATGATCCCCTTCAGGTCGCCGATCCCGTCCCCGTCCGCGTCCGCGAAGCTCCGCGGGTACACCTGGTACACCGCCGCCTGCCGCCACCACTGCGCGTCCTGCGCCGTGCCGCTCCTGGTGAGCAAGGTCTCCGTCATGCCGTTCCTTCCGTTCGTTGTGTCGTGTCGGTTGCGCCCGCCGTCTGGCGGACGTGGATCTCGATACGCCCGCTCCGCGGGCTACTCGATCAGCAGAGGTGGGCCCCCGCTCCTGAGCAGCTGCTCGTACGCAGCACGGCCCCTCCCCCTCGGCTCGTGCGCAGCACGGCCCTCTCCGCGCCTCCAGCAGAGGTCGCGGGTCTCGGGGTGGTGAGCTGCAAGGCGGAGGAGGGAAGGCGTAGCGGAGCTACGACGACCGACGACAACGCCGCAGATCGCCGCTCCGAGGCCCGCGATATCTACTTGATCGCCCCTTGAGTCACGCCGGACATGACCCAGCGCTGGGTGAAGAGGTAGACGATGATCGCCGGCGCCATGGCCATCAGGTAGGAGGCGAAGGCGACGTTGTAGTCGTTGCTGAACTGCGTCTGGAAGATGCTCTGGAGCACCGGCAGCGTCTGCAGCGAGGGGTCGGACGTGATGAGCGAGGGCATCATGAAGTCGTTCCAGGAGGCGAGGAAGGCGAAGATGCCGACCGTGGCGCTCATGGGGGCGAGCAGCGGGAACACCAGTCGCCAGAAGACCTGGTTGGTGGTCGCTCCGTCGAGCCGTGCGCTCTCCTCGAGCTCCTCGGGCAGCGAGCGGAGGAACGCGGTGAACAGCATGACGCTGAACGAGAGCTGGAACATGATGTGCAGGATCGCGACGCCGATCGGGTTGTCGAGGCCGACGAGTCCGGTGAGCGAGACCTGCGAGAGCGCGAGGACGGGGAACGGCAGGAACATCGCGGCGAGCAGGTAGAAGAACGAGAAGCGGTAGAACCTCCTGCTCCAGTTGCGCGAGATCGCGTAGGCGGCGAGGGCGCTGAGCACGATGGTGCCGCCGACGGTGATCGCGGCGACGAGCAGCGAGATCGCGAAGCCGCGGGGGAAGTCGGTGAGGGTCCACGCCTGCACGAAGCCGTCGATCGAGATCGGGGCGGGGATCGAGAAGGCGTTGCCGTCCACGGCCTGAGCGGTGGTCTTGAACGCCATGGTCACGGTGACCCAGAGCGGAGCGATGACCGTCAGCGCGCAGATCGCCAGGACGATCGTGAGCAGGAGGTTCGAGCGGCTCCGGCGGCCACCGCGTCGGGCGTCCGCGTCGACGGCGGGGCGGGTGCCGGGCAGCGCCGGCGAGAGGGGGACCTGGCTGGTCATCAGAAGGCCGCCTTTCCGCGCGAGATGCGCAGTTGCACGAGCGCGATCACGAGCGCGATGAGGAAGAAGATCGTGGCGTTGGCCATCTGGTAGGCGTAGTCGCCGCTGGTGAAGCCCGAGAAGATCGTCATCGCGACGCTGCGGGTCGAGGTGCCCGGTCCGCCGTTGGTGAGGCCGACGATGATGTCGTACGAGTTGAGGAAGTTCTTGAAGCCGATGACGAGATTGATGACCACGTAGCCGGCGACGAGCGGCAGCGTGATGGAGCGCAACTGCCCCCACGTCGAGGCCCCGTCGAGCGACGCGGCCTCGTAGACGTCGCCGGGGATCGAGAGGACGCCCGCGATGTAGATCAGCAGGGCGGAAGGGACCGACTGCCAGGCGGTGACGATCACGATCGCGAGCCACGCGAGGTTCGGGTCGGCGAGCATGCTGCTCGCGAGCGGCGTGAATCCGATCGACGCGGCGAAGCCCGGCAGCGAGTTCGAGAAGAGGAAGTTGAAGACGAACGCGATGATGATGCCCGAGACGACCATCGGCAGGACGAAGACGGCGCGGAGGGCGACCTTGCCCCGGGTCTGCGTCGTGAGGGCGATGGCGAGCAGGAACGCGATCACGTTGACCAGGAGCACCGTCACCAGCGCCAGAGCGACCGTGAATCCGTAGGACGCGGCGATGGCCGGATCCGAGAACAGCGCCACGTAGTTCGTGAAGCCGATGAAGCTCCACTCCCCGAAGCCGATGGAGTCGGTGAAGCTGAAGAAGATGCCCATGAGAGCGGGCAGGGTGATCGCGAGCGTGAAGAGGATCAGCGCGGGGAGCAGGAAGAGCGGGAACGTGAGGTCCCGGCGCCGCTTCGGCGCGGTGCGCACGACGGGGCGGGCGGCGGCGGGGCGCCGCTCCCGCGTCCGTGCGGGGAGGGTGGTGGCCATGGTGTCTCGTCTCTGAGAGTGGTCGGCGGGAGGAGGGGGATCAGGAGCGGAACGCGATGCGCGCCCAGTCGGCGTCGATCGTGCGCAGCGTGCGGTCCGGGTCGGAGCCGAGGACCATGCCCTGCACGTAGTTCTGCAGTGGGATGTTCTGCGGGACGAGCTGCGAGGCGCCGAGGCTGAAGGCGGCGCGATCGTAGAACTCCTGGAGCTCGACGAGCGTGGGCTGGGTCACGGCCGGGGCGTCGGTGGTCACTCCGAAGGCGTTGTTGTCGGCGTTGTAGGCGTCGATGATCTCGGGCTGCATCAGGAACGCGAGGAACTCGCGCGCCGCCTCCTTCTTGGTGGAGGCCTCCGGGATCCAGAGGGCGAGGTCGACGTTGACGCGCACGCGGCGGTCCTCGGGGTCGTCCGTCATCGGCAGCGGGAAGGCTCCGACCGAGAGGTCGGGGGCCGTCTTCGCGATCTCGCTCAGCGCCCACGGCCCCTGGAAGTACATCGCGGCCTCGCCGTTCGAGAACGCGAGGTTCCCGTCTCCGTAGGCACGGCTGGCCGCATCGGGGTTCGAGTACGCGGCGATCTGCAGCATCTGCTCCATCGGCGCGGCGAGGTCCTTCTGGAACGAGACCGGCGACCCGGGTCCGACGTCCGGGCCCTGCTCCTTCAGCTGCGAGAAGAACGACTCGAGGTCGACGGTGCCGCCGACGGAGTAGTCGAAGAGGCCCTGCGAGACCGTCCACGGGTCCTTGTAGGTGCTGTAGAGCGGAGTGATGCCCGCGGCCTGCAGCGCGTCGCAGACCGCGAGGAACTCCGTCCAGGTCGTCGGCACCTCGAGCCCCTGCTGCGCGAAGATGTCGCGGTTGTAGAGCACGGCCGACATCATCAGCGAGTACGGCAGCACGCTGGTCCGGTCCGGGTACGACGCGGTCTGCTCGATCAGCGGCTGCAGCGCCGGGTTGATGCGCTCCGCCTCCGGCATGTCCGACAGATCGCTGAACGCCCCCCGCTCGACGAAGCGCGCGACCTCGAAGTTGTAGTTGAGGCAGCCGAGGTCCGGCGGGTTGGTCCGCACGAAGCCTGCCGAGAGGTTGGAGGAGAAGTCGTGGACGACCCGCACGCGCGACTGCGCGGCGTGGAACTTCTCGATCACCTCGTCGAAGTAGCCGATGACCTCGGGCTTGGACTGGTGGAACACGATCTCGGTCGCACCTCGGGCGCCCGAGGGGGACGCGCACGCGGCGAGGCCGAGCGCCGCGGCGCCCGCTCCTGCGGCGGTGAGGAGGGTCCGTCGGCGCAGGCCGCCGCTGAGTGGGGTGGTGAGGGGCACGTCGTCGTCTCCCGGTCTGGCAGGTGGATCTGGCGGGGATAAGTTGCTTCGTCGACTAAATCTAGGAAGAAAATCTAGTACGCGATGTACTGTTGCAGCCGATCCCGCTCGGGTCAAGAGGGAGGCGGAACCGATGTCCGAGAACGTGTTCTCGTTCCAGCGCCGGCGCAACGCCCTCGAGATCCTGCAGGGCGCGTGGAGCGGCGAGCCGATGACGGCGTCCGATCTGATCGAGCGCACCGGGCTCACGCGGTCGACCGTGATCGCGGTCTGCGACGACCTCATCGAGCTCGGCTGGCTCGAGGAGCTCGAGAACCAGCGCGCTGCGGGCGACTACGTCAAGGGCCGCCCCGCCCGCCGCTACGCGCTGCGGCGCGAGGCGGGCGTGATCGTGGGGGTCGACGCCGGTCAGCACAGCGTCGGAGTCGACGTCGCGGACCTCCTCGGCGACTCGATCGCGCACCGCGTCGAGCCGGTCGAGCACGAGCCCGTCGAGGAGCTCCCGCACGAGCGGCGCCTCGCCGACATCGAGCGGATCCTCGACCGCACACTCCAGCAGGCGGGAGTGGCCGATGCCGGGGTGCTGGCGATCACCTTCGGCGTCCCGGCACCGGTCGACGCCGACGGCCGCTCCCCCGCCGACGACAACGGCTTCTGGAGCGCGATGAACCCCGGTCTCGCCGACCGCTTCGCCGATCGGGGCTGGCGCCCGGTGGTCGACAACGATGCCAACCTCGCGGCCCTCGCCGAGGGCTGGCGGGGTGCGGCCGTCGGATGCTCCGACTATCTGACCCTGCTCTCGGGCGAGCGCCTGGGCGGCGGTGTCGTCCTCGGCGGCACGCTGCTCCGCGGCGCCCGGGGCCTCACCGGCGAGATGCGCTACCTCGACCTGGTAGAGGGGGTCGGCTCGGCAGAGGGCGTCGCCGCGCTCGCCCGGACCTGGGCGCAGGAGGCCCTCGCTACCGAGGACCGCGCGCCCTCGCTCCTGGATGCGGCGCCGCTCCCGGGCGCCGAGCAGGTGCTGGCCGCCGCGGCCGCCGGGGACGCCCTCGCCCTCGAGATCGTCGATCGGCTCGCCGTCCGCCTGACGAGCGTCGCCGCGACCCTCGCCAACCTGCTGGACGTCTCGCTCCTCGTGGTCGGCGGGGCTCTCGCCGAGTCGGCCGGCCCACTGCTGGCAGACGTCTCGGAGCGCATCGCGCCCCTCGTCCACGCCCCCGCGCCCCGGATCGTCCCCTCGACACTGGGCGACCGCGCCGTCGCGCTCGGCGCCGTCCGAGCGGGTCTGGACCGCGTCCGCGCGGATCCGCTCGCCCTCCGCCTGGCTGCCGCCTCGATCGACACCGCGGCCGCACCGCTCTGAGCTCGGGGCGCCGACGGGACTTCAGCGCCGGAACGCCCGCACGATCAGCAGCATCGCGAGCAGCACCGCCACCGCCGCCGCCGTCGCGGCCGGCAGCGCGAGCAGCAGCACCAGCGCGCCGACCGCCGACACCACCGCCGACCAGCTGCGCAGCTCGGCCTGGTCGATCCGGCGCAGGAGGAGCACCAGGAGGCCGGCGCCGACCGCGAACGCGAGCAGCGCATCCGCGTCGAGGATCACGACCGAGAGCACCGAGACCAGGCAGACGAGCAGCTGGGGAGCGACCGGCGCGCCCGTCCTGGCGCTGATGCCCGCGAGAGGACCGGGGATCTCGCCGGCGCGCACCAGTCGCACGAGGGCGCTCGCGTCGCGCCGGAGCAGCACGACGAGCGCGAGGACGCACGCGAGCACGGCGGCGATCGCCACGAGCGGCTGGGCCGCGGTCCCCGCCGCGGCCGCCAGCAGAGGGGTGGGCGTCGCGGCGAGGGCCGCGGGGCCGACGAGCAGCAGGAGCCCCGCACCGAGGGCGCTCGCGGCGAGAGCGACGGCGCCCGTCGTCACGAGTGCCGACCGGAGGCGCACGCGCACGCCGGAGGGAGCCGGTGCGACGAGGAACAGGGCGTACGCCGCGGCGGTGGTCGCCCCCTCCGCACCGCCGATCACCGTGTCGGCCGGAGGGACCACGGGCGGGGTGACGAGCACCGTCACGGCCGCCGCGGTCAGCAGGAGGAGGACCAGCAGTCCGAGCACCCGCGCGAGCGCCGGCCGCACCACGCCGCCGCGCAGGACGAAGACCGTGACCGCGACCAGGAGGAGCACCGCCGCGGGACGCGCGGCGGCCCCGAGGACGTGGTCAGCCGCCGTGAGGGCGAGGGCGGAGGCACCGAGCGCGCGGCCCGCGAGCGCGAGCCACTCCCCCGTGGGGCCGTCGTGCACCTCGCGACCGGAGTCGGCGATCGCCCCGATCACGGTCAGCGCGGCCGCGATGCCGATCCCGAGCAGCAGCCACCAGCCGGCCTCGAGCGCCGCGGGCGAGAGGACGAGGAACACTCCCGCGAGCGCGATCGCGCCGACGGGCTCCGCGGGACGCAGCGCATGCCGCTCACCGGTCTCGCGTCGCTCGGGCACCCGCTCACCCTAGGCCAGCACCCCTCGTGCGGGGGTTCTCCCGGTGGACACGGATTCGCGTGTCGCCCGGAACACGCCAGCCGCGCGGCTCGAAGACCTCGTCCGCAGGGCGCACGTGCACGCCACACTGGCGGTCGCACGCCCGAGGACGGCACGCCTCACCCGACCACCGGCACGGCTCGGAGGCGCACGCCCAACTCGACCGTCGGCGCGGCCCGGAGGCGTCGGCTGCAAGGCGGAGGAGGAAGCGATACCGGCGGTATCGCGCCCGACGACAACGCCGCAGACGGCGCCTCCGGGGCGTGCCGGCGCGGCTCGGAGGTGTCGTCTGCAAGGCGGAGGAGGAAGCGATACCGGCGGTATCGCGCCCGAGGACAACGCCGCGGACGGCGCCTCCGAGCCGTGCCGGGCTAGGCGTCGCCGTCGAACATGGAGGTGACGGAACCATCGTCGAAGACCTCGTGGATCGCGCGCGCCAGCAGCGGCGCGATCGGGAGGATCGTCAGGCGGTCCCACTTCTTCTCCTCCGGCAGCGGGAGGGTGTCGGTGACCACGACGGAGTCGATGAACTCGGAGCTCAGGAGCTCCCGCGCCGGGTCCGAGAACACCGCGTGGGTCGCGGCGACGACGACGCCGATCGCTCCGGCGTTCTTCAGCGCCTCGGCGGCCTTCGCGATGGTGCGGCCGGTGTCGATGAGGTCGTCGACGAGGAGGCAGACGCGGCCCTCCACCTCGCCGACGATCTCGTGCACGGAGACCTGGTTGGCGACCTTGGGGTCGCGGCGCTTGTGGATGATCGCGAGCGGCACGCCGAGCTTGTCGCTCCAGATGTCGGCGACGCGGACGCGGCCCATGTCGGGCGAGACGACCGTGAGAGTCGAGGGGTCGAGCTTCTCGCGGAAGTGCTCGAGCAGCACCGGCATGGCGAAGAGGTGGTCGACGGGGCCGTCGAAGAAGCCCTGGATCTGCGCGGCGTGCAGGTCGACCGACATGATGCGGTCGGCGCCGGCGGCCTTGAACAGGTCGGCGACGAGGCGGGCCGAGATCGGCTCGCGGCCGCGGCCCTTCTTGTCCTGGCGGGCGTAGGGGTAGAACGGCGCGACGACCGTGATCCGCTTCGCCGAGGCGCGCTTGAGCGCGTCGACCATGATCAGCTGCTCCATGAGCCACTCGTTGATCGGCGAGGTGTGCGACTGCAGCACGAACACGTCGCCTCCGCGCACGGACTCGCCGTAGCGCACGTACAGCTCGCCGTTGGCGAAGGTGCGACCCTCGGTGGTCACGAGCTCGGTGCCCAGCTCGTCGGCGACCGCTTCCGCCAGTGCCGGATGCGCCCTCCCCGAGACGAGGACCAGGCTCTTCTTGTTGCTGGCGGTGATGCCCGTCACTGTTCTCCGCTTCCTCCGGTCGGCTGGTCCGAGCCCTGCGGCTCCGCCGCCCCGGCGGCCTCGGCGGCGGTCGCCGCCGCGGTCCCGGGTCGATGGGTCTGCACCCAACCGGCCATGTTGCGCTGCGGAGCGACGGTGATGCCGAGGGCTCCAGCGGGGATGTCCTTGCGGACGACCGTGCCGGCGCCCGTGTACGCTCCGTCCCCGATTCTAACGGGGGCGACGAAGACGTTGTGCGACCCGGCGCGGACGTGGGACCCCACGATCGAGGACGCCTTGGTCATTCCGTCGTAGTTGGCGAAGATCGAGCCCGCGCCGATGTTCGACTCCTCGCCGATGGTCGCGTCGCCGACGTACGAGAGGTGCGGCACCTTCGATCCGGCTCCGATGACGGCGTTCTTCGTCTCGACGTACGTGCCGATCTTGCCCTTCGCGCCCAGCACGGTGCCCGGGCGGAGGAAGGAGAACGGCCCGACCTGGGCACCCGCGCCGATCACGGCGAGGGTGGCGTCCGAGCGCTTCACGACGGCGTCCTCGCCGATCTCGCAGGAGTCGAGGGTCGTGTCGGGGCCGATGATCGCGCCCGTCGCGATGACGGTCGGTCCCTTGATCTGCGTGCCGGGCAGGATCTCGACGTCGGGCGCGAGGACCGCGTCCACGTCGATCCAGGTCGTCGCCGGGTCCTGGATCGTGACGCCCTCGAGCTGCCAGCGGCGGACGATGCGGGCGTTCAGCTCGACGGCCGCGTCCGAGAGCTGCGCGCGGTCGTTGATGCCGGCGACGAGCCACCGGTCCTGCACGGGCACGGCCTCGATCGCGCGGCCGGCGGCCTTGAGCGCGGCGGCGGCGTCGGTGAGGTACATCTCCCGCTGCGCGTTGTCCGTGCCGATGCCGCCGATGACGGCTCGGAGGGCCGCGGCGTCGAAGGCGTAGACGCCGGCGTTGATCTCGGCGATGGCGAGCTGGTCGGCGTCGGCGTCCTTCTGCTCGACGATGGAGGCGAAGCCGCCGTCCTCGCCGCGGACGATCCGGCCGAAGCCGGTCGGATCCTCGAACACGCACGAGAGCATCGTCAGGGCGTTCGCCGCGCCGAGGTGCACGTCGACCAGGCGGCGCAGGGTCGGCGCGTCCAGGAGCGGCACGTCGGCGCTGAGGACCACGACGGTCCCGGCGAAGTCGGCGGGCAGAGCGGCGAGACCGAGCTCGACGGCGCGTCCCGTGCCCGGCACCTCGTCCTGGTCGACGACGAGCGCCGCGGGCGTGTGCTCGAGCACCGCCTCCGCGACGCGCTCGCGCTCGTGGCGCACGACGGTGACGACGTGCCCGGCCTCGAGCGAGGCCGCGGTGTCGAGGACGTGGCCGAGCAGCGGCCGTCCGGCCAGGCGGTGCAGCACCTTGGGTGTGCGGGACTTCATGCGGGTGCCCTGGCCTGCGGCCAGGATCACGACCGCGAGCGTGCTGTCGATGATCGCGTCTCCTCTTCGGCGGGCGCACCGGGACCGGTGCACCCTCGTCTTCCCCGCTCCGCCACCAGGATTCGAACCTGGACCGGACAGCTCCAAAGGCTGCCGTGCTGCCGTTACACCATGGCGGACCGCGCTCGCGCGCGTCGTCCATCCTGCCATCCGGCCGGGACCCCCATAGAACTCCGGAGCCGCCCGTTCACGACTCCCGGGGCGGACCCTCGCGGCCCGCACCCGCCACAATGGAGGGGTGAGCGCGAACGACGAGGTCGACGGCATCGTCGACGCCTGGGTGAGGGAACGACCCGATCTGGACTTCACGCCGCTGCAGGTCTTCTCCCGCATGCGGCGGCTGGCCAAGCAGCTCGAGCGCGCCCGCGGCATCGCCTTCGGCCGCTCGGAGCTCGAGACGTGGGAGTTCGACGTGCTGTCGGCGCTGCGCCGCGCCGGCGCCCCCTACCGCCTCTCCCCCAAGCAGCTGCTGCAGGCGACCATGGTCACCAGCGGCACCATGACCAACCGCATCGACCGCCTCGTCGAGCGCGAGCTGGTCGAGCGCCTCGACGACCCCAACGACGGACGCGGCGTCCTCGTCCAGATGACGCCGTCCGGGCTCGCGCGCGTGGACGCCGCGATCACCCGGCTGGTCGACGCCGAGCAGGAGCTGCTGGGCGCGCTGACGCACGCGCAGCAGGAGCGGCTGGCGCAGCTGCTCCGCAAGCTCTCGCTCGACTTCGGCTGAGGACGGGCCCGCCCCGGCTCAGCCCTCCAGCTGCTCCGAGAGCTCCAGCCAGCGCAGCTCGAGTTCGGCGGTCTCGTCCTCGTAGCCCCGGAGCGTCGCGTTGAGCGCCAGGATGCCGTCGTAGTCGTCCTGGTCGTGGGTCGCCATCTTCTCGTGCACCGTCTTCGCCAGCTGGGTCAGCTTGTGCAGGCGCCGGTCGATCGCCGACACCTCCTTCTCGGCGGTGCGCCGCTCGGCGCCGCCGAGTCCCGAGGGTGCCGCGGAGGCGGACGAGGACAGGGCCGCGGGCCCCGCCTTCTTGAGCGCGCGGCGCAGCTCCAGGTACTGCTCCACGCCTCCGGGCAGATGGCGGAACGCCCCCTCGAGCACGGCGTACTGCTGATCGGTGACCCGCTCGAGCAGGTACCGGTCGTGCGAGACGACGAGCAGCGTGCCCGGCCAGGAGTCGAGCAGGTCCTCGATCGCGGCGAGCATGTCGGTGTCGAGGTCGTTGGTCGGCTCGTCGAGGATCAGCACGTTCGGCTCGCTCAGCAGGATCAGCAGGAGCTGGAGGCGCCGGCGCTGACCTCCCGAGAGGTCCTTCACCGGCGTCGACAGCTGCGCGCTCGAGAAGCCGAGGCGCTCGAGCAGCTGCCCCGGCGTCATGTCCTTGCCGCCGATGGAGTAGCTGGTGCGCTGCTGCGCGATGATCTCGCGGACGGGCTGGTCCTGCACCTCCGTGAGCTCGCGCAGCTGCTGGTCGAGGATCGCGACGCGCACCGTGGTGCCGCGCTTCACCTTCCCGCTCGTGGGCTCGACGCTGCCGGCCACCAGGCCCAGGAGGGTCGACTTGCCCGCGCCGTTCACGCCGAGGATGCCGGTGCGCTCGCCGGGCGCGATCCGCCACTCGATGCGGTTGAGCACCGTCCGCTCGCCGTAGCGCACGGTCACGTCCAGCAGGTCGACGACGTCCTTGCCCAGTCGCGAGACCGCGAGCTGCGACAGCGAGACGGAGTCGCGCACGGGCGGCTCGTCCTCGATCAGCTGGTTCGCCGCATCGATGCGGAACTTGGGCTTCGCAGTGCGCGCGGGGGCTCCGCGGCGCAGCCACGCGAGCTCCTTCTTCATCAGGTTCTGGCGCTTGGCCTCCATGGTGGAGGCCATGCGGTCGCGCTCGACGCGCTGCAGGATGTAGGCCGCGTAGCCACCCTCGAAGGGCTCGACGATGCGGTCGTGCACCTCCCACGTGGCGGTGCAGATCTCGTCGAGGAACCAGCGGTCGTGGGTCACGACGGCGAGGCCGCCGGAGGCCGTGGCCCAGCGGCGCTTGAGGTGCTCGGCGAGCCAGGCGATGCCCTCGACGTCGAGGTGGTTGGTGGGCTCGTCGAGGAAGACCACGTCCCAGTCGCCGACGAGGAGCTTCGCGAGGGCGACTCGGCGGCGCTGGCCTCCCGAGAGCGAGCCGACGACTCCGTCCCACGGAACGTCGCGCAGGAGACCGGCGATCACGTCGCGGGTGCGCGCGTCGCCCGCCCACTCGTGCTCCTCGAGCCCGCCGACGACCGCCTGGGCGACCGTGAGCTCCTCGTCGACCGTGTCGGCCTGGTCGAGCATGCCGAGCGTGACGCCGCGGCGGTGCGTGACGCGTCCCGCATCCGGTTCGATGCGCTGCGCGAGCAGGCGCAGGAGGGTCGACTTGCCGTCGCCGTTGCGGCCGACGATGCCGATGCGGTCGCCCTCCTCGATGCCGAGCGAGACGTCGTCGAAGATGACCCGCGTGGGGTACTCGAGTCGCAGCGCCTCAGCGCCCAGGAGATGTGCCATAGGGATCGATTTTACGGGGCTCCGGAGCGGCCCGGCCGACCGCTAGGCGACGGTGATCGTCCTGAGGTGCCAGCCGGTGGCTCCGTCGGGAGCCGGCGGCGCCTCGTCCGAGGTCTGGGTGAGCCCCTCGGAGTCGGTGGCCCGCACGAGCAGTACGTGATCGCCGGGCAGGGCCTCCCACTCGTAGACCCACTGGATCCACGTGTCGGCGGTGACCGCCTCGGCCAGGCGAGCGCTCTGCCACACTCCCCCGTCGACCTGCACCTCGACCTTCGAGATGCCGGTGTGCGGAGCCCACGCGACTCCGGCGACCGCGACCGTGCCCGCGGCGACCGCCTGACCCTGGCGCGGCACGTCGATCCGCGACTCGACCTTGATCGGGCCGCGCTCCGTCCAGCCGCGCGTCGACCAGTAGGCCACGTCGTCGGCGAACGTCGTCACCTTCAGCTCGGTGACCCACTTGGTCGCGGAGACGTAGCCGTAGAGCCCGGGCACGACCATCCGCACCGGGAAGCCGTGCTCGACGGGCAGGGGCTCGCCGTTCATCCCGACGGCGAGGATGCTCGCCCGGTTCTCGTCGGCCAGCACCTCGAGCGGGCTCGAGGCGGTGAAGCCGTCGATGCTGCGCGAGAGGACCATGTCGGCGCCGACGGTCGGCCGTGCGCGGGCGAGCAGCTCGCGGATCGGGTAGCCGAGCCACAGCGCGGTGCCGATCAGATCGCCGCCCACCTCGTTCGAGACGCACGACAGGGTCACCAGGTGCTCCTCGAGCGGCAGGGCGAGCAGCTCGTCCCAGGTGAGCACGATCTCCTCCTCGACCATGCCGTGGATCCGGAGCGACCAGTCGGCGGGGTCGACGGAGGGGACCGACAGGGCCGTGTCGATGCGGTAGAACTCGGCGTTCGGGGTGACGAACGAGCTGACGCCCTCGACGTCGTCGAGGACGGCGGCGGCCGGGACGGGCGGGGCGGCGGCCGCGGCCCTCGGCAGCACCACGGCCTCGCGGACGGCGGTGACGGCCGCGGAGGCGGCGGTGGCCAGGCGGGCGCCGACGCCCACCACGACGGCGGCGGCTCCGGCGATGCCCACGAGGCGGAGGAAGGACCGCCGGTCGGTCCCACCCTGCGCGGGCTCCTCGTCCCAGGCGCGCAGCCGGGCCGAGGCGGTCCGGAGCACCAGCGCGCCGGCGACCATGCCCGCGATGCTCGGAGCGGCCGAAAGTCCGGTCGCACCCTCCCGTGTGACCGCGGCGAGGGCGCCGAGACCGGCGACGACCACGAGGAGCAGCGCGCCCAGCGGCGGGCGGCGGAACTCCAGCAGACCCGCCGCGACCGCGAGCAGCGCGACCGCGAACGCGAGCGAGGCGAGCAGCACGATCTTGTCGCCCGTGCCGAACAGCGCGATCACCGTGTCCTTCACGCCGGGCGGCACGATGTCGATGACGAAACCCCCGACCGCGACGAGCGGACCGCCTCCGGCGCCCGTGAACACGGCCACGAGCTCGGCGCTCGCGAGGGCGACGACGGCGGAGACGATCCCCGTGAGGATCGCGAGCAGTGCGGCTCTTCTGGGGGGCATGAGCCGCACTCTAAGCCACTGCGCGGGGTGCGGGCTGGGGCCCGCTCAGATCGAGAGGAGTCTCGCTCCGTGCACGGGGCCGGTCACGCGGAGGGCCTTGTAGCGCGCGGTCGTCAGCTCCAGCTGCAGCTCGAGCGCCGCATCCGCGTCCGCCGCGAGGAAGGCGACGGTGGGTCCCGAGCCCGAGACGAGCCCGCCGAGGGCCCCGCTCTCCTCGCCGCGCTCCAGGATCCGTGCCAGACCCGGCTGCAGATGCAGCGCCGGAGCCTGGAGGTCGTTGTGCATCGCGTCGGCGAGCATCGCCGCGTCGCCCGCCCTCAGCGCCTGCAGCACATTGGGGTCGACGCTCGGCGAGGCCGAGATGGGGCGGAAGTCGTGCAGGTGCCGCTCGCGGTGGCGGTCGAGCTCGCTGTAGACCTCCGGAGTCGAGAGCCCCTGCTCCGAGAGCACGAGCACCCACTCGAAGCGGCCCTTCGCGAGCGCGGGGCTCAGCTCGTCGCCGCGGCCCACTCCGATCGCCGTGCCCCCCGTGAAGGCGAAGGGCACGTCGGCGCCGAGGCTCGCGGCGATGCCGAGGAGCTGCTCCCGCGTGCAGGCCGTGCCCCACAGCGCGTCGCAGGCGAGGAGCGTCGCGGCCGCGTCGGCCGATCCGCCGCCCATGCCGCCCGCGATCGGGACGTTCTTCTCGATCTCGAGGTGCACGCCTCCGCGGTGGCCCGTCGCTCGTGCGAGCGCTCTCGCGGCCTTGACGGCGAGGTTGCTGCCGTCGACCGCGAGGCCGCTCGTGTCGATCGAGCCCGAGAAGGCGACCGAGAAGTCGTCGGCGGCGCTGGCGCGCACGTCCTCGTAGAGCGAGAGCGACTGGAACGCGGTCGCGAGCTCGTGGTAGCCGTCCTCGCGGACGGCCCCCACCTTGAGGAAGACGTTGATCTTGCCCGGTGCCCGCGCGTGGACCACGGTCGACGTCGCGCGAGCAGCCATGCCTCCAAGCTACAGGGTGGCGGAGGGGCCCTCGTGCCCGTCGGACGGGTCCGTCCCGGGGTCCTCCTCGACCGGGTCCGGCACGGTGCCGCCGCGGGTCGGCACGCGAGCGGGATCGAGCGTGCGGCCCAGCGCGACGAAGGAGTCGACGGTCAGCTCCTCGCCGCGAGCAGTCTGCGGGACGCCCGCCGATTCGAGGGCGGCGATCGCCGAGGCGCTGTCGCCGAAGAGCGGGGCGAGCGACTGGCGCAGCATCTTCCTCCGCTGGGCGAAGGCCGCGTCGACGACCGCGAAGACGGCCCGGCGCAGGGTCTCGTCGCCCGGCTCCTCGCCGCGCTCGAACGCCACGAGCACGCTGTCGACGTTGGGGACGGGCCAGAAGATCTGCCGCGAGACGGTGCCGCCGGTCGCGAACGAGCCGAACCAGGCGGCCTTCACGCTGGGGCCGCCGTAGACCTTGGAGCCCGGGCCCGCGGCGAGCCGGAGGCCGACCTCGGACTGCACCATGACCACTCCGGAGCGGATGCTCGGGAAGTGCTCGAGGAAGTGCAGCAGCACCGGCACCGAGATGTTGTACGGGAGGTTCGCCACGAGACGGACGGGATCGCCCGGCAGCTCGAGCACGCGCATCGCGTCGGCGTGCACCACGTGCAGGTCGGCGCCGGGCGCCATCAGCTCGACCGTGCGCGGGAGCTGCTCGGCGAGCCGCCCGTCGATCTCGACGGCCACGACCTGCGCGCCGGCCTCGAGCAGGCCCAGCGTCAGCGAGCCGAGGCCGGGTCCGATCTCGACCACGGTCTCGCCCGCCTGCACGCGCGCGAGCTTGACGATGCGGCGCACGGTGTTGGCGTCGTGCACGAAGTTCTGACCGAGCTTCTTGGTCGGCGTCACGTCCAGCAGCTGCGCGAGGTCGCGGATCTCGGCGGGGCCGAGCAGCCGCGGGACGGCGGGCGCCTCGGCGTCCGCCGCGTGGCGGCCGCTCATGCCAGCTGCCCCACGGGCTCCGTCGGCTCCGAGCCGACCTCGCCGCCCCACTCGCCGTAGACCTGCTCGGTGTTGGAGGCGATGGTCGCGGCGAGGTGCCCCACGTCGGTCTCGAGGTGCAGCGCCATCGCGCGCAGCGTGTGCGGGAGCAGGTACGGAGCGTTCGGGCGGCCGCGCAGCGGGCTCGGAGTGAGGAACGGGGCGTCGGTCTCGACGAGGATCAGGTGCCGCGGAGTGACCGACAGCGCCTCGCGCAGCGACTCGGCGTTCTTGAAGGTGACGTTGCCCGCGAAGGAGAGGTACCACCCCTCCTCGGCGCACATCCGGGCCATCTCGGCGTCGCCCGAGAAGCAGTGGAAGACGGTGCGCTCGGGGGCGCCGACACGGCGGAGCGTGTCCATGACCTCGCGGTGCGCGTCGCGGTCGTGGATCTGCAGCGCGATCCCGTTCTCCTTGGCGATGCGGATGTGCTCCTCGAACGAGCGGAACTGGGCCCCGCGACCGCTCTCGCCGGTGCGGAAGAAGTCGAGCCCGGTCTCGCCGACGGCGCGCACGCGCGGCTGCGTCGCGAGCTCGGCGATCACCGCGAGGGCGTCGTCGAGCTCGCCACGGGCCTCGAGCTCGGGCGCCTCGTTGGGGTGGATCGCGACCGCGGCCAGCATGCGCGGCTCGGCAGCGGCCATCTCGGCCGACCAGCGGCTCGTCGCCACGTCGGTGCCGACCTGGACGACTCCACGGACGCCGACCGTGGAGGCCCGGTCGAGCTGCTCGCGGTAGTCGAGCGGCTCGAGGCCGTCGGCGATCTCGAGGTGCGTGTGGTTGTCGTAGACGGGGACCACGAGGGCCTCGGGCAGCGGAGGGTACGTCAGGTCGCGGCCGGAGGTGTTCTCGCGGGCACGGACGTGCTGGCTGTCGCTCATGCGCTCCAGGCTACCGGGAGGGCTCCGGACGGCCGGCGTCCGGGGCGGCGGAGACCCCGAGACGCCCGCGCCCCTCTTGCTAGTCGAGCAGCCCCGCAGGGGCGTCTCGAGACCCGCCGACTGCGGACATCGGGGATCTCGATACGCCCGCAGAGCGGGCTGCTCGATCAGCAATGAGCAGGGCCGGTCAGCTCGCGGGGGCCTCGATGCGCGGGAAGAGGGCCTCGAGGGTGCCGACGGTCGTGCCGACGGGCAGGCGGCCCCACTCCCCGGCCTCGCGGATCCGCTGCGCGGCCAGCGCGCCGAGCGACTCCTCGACGCCGAGCGCCGTCCAGAGCTTCGCGGTCGCGCGGGGCACGACCGGCGAGAGCAGCACGGCCAGGGCGCGCAGGCCCTCCGTCGCCGTGTAGAGGACGGTGCCGAGCCGCTCGCGGTCGGCGTCGTTCTTGGCCAGGGCCCACGGCTCCTGCTCGGTGATGTAGCCGTTCAGCTCGTCGACGATCGTCCACACCGCGGTGATCGCGTCGTGGATCGCGAGGGAGTCGATCGCCGCGTCGGCGGTGGACGCCGCCTCGGCGACGGTGCGCTGGACGCGCTCCTCCGCCGGGGTCGCCTCGGCGGGTGCCGGCACGACGCCGTCGTAGTAGCGGTTGAGCATGGCGATGACGCGGGAGGCGAGATTGCCGAATCCGTTCGCGAGCTCGGCCTGGTAGCGCGCCGAGAGGTCCTCCCACGAGAACGAGCCGTCCTGGCCGAACGTGATCGCGCGCATGAAGTAGTAGCGGAACGCGTCGGAGCCGAAGGTGTCGGTGATCTGCTCGGGAGCGATGCCGGTGAGCTTCGACTTCGACATCTTCTCGCCGCCGACCAGCAGCCAGCCGTGGCCGAAGACCTGCTTGGGCACGTCGAGCCCGGCGGCCATGAGCATGGCGGGCCAGATCACCGCGTGGAAGCGGAGGATGTCCTTGCCGACGATGTGGGTCGCCGGCCAGCGGCGGGCGAACTCCTCGTCGTCCTGGCCGTAGCCGACGGCGGTGACGTAGTTGAGCAGCGCGTCGAACCAGACGTAGACCACGTGCGAGTCGTCCCACGGGACCTTCACGCCCCAGTCGAAGCTCGAGCGCGAGATCGACAGGTCGGCGAGGCCCTGGCGCACGAAGCTGACGACCTCGTTGCGGGCCGACTCGGGCTGCACGAAGTCGGGGCGCTCCTCGTAGAGCGCGAGCAGGCGCTCGGTGTACTCGCTCATCTTGAAGAAGTAGTTCTTCTCGCTGAGCAGCTCGACCGGCTTGGAGTGGATCTTGCAGACGTACTGGCCCTCGTAGTCGCCGGTGCCCTCGTCGAGGTCCGAGAGCTGCTTGTACTCCTCGCAGCCCACGCAGTAGTAGCCCTCGTACTCGCCGGTGTAGATCGCGCCGGCGTCGTAGAGCCTCTGCAGGAACTTCTGCACGTTGACCTCGTGCCGCTCGTCCGTGGTGCGGATGAAGTCGTCGTTGGCGATGTCGATCGTGCTGAGCAGCGGCTGCCACGCGGTCTCGACGAGGCGGTCGGCCCACGCCTTGGGAGTCGTCCCGTTGGCGGTCGCGGTGCGCAGGATCTTCTGGCCGTGCTCGTCCGTGCCGGTGAGCAGCCAGGTGTCGTCGCCCGCCTGACGGTGCCAGCGGGTCAGCACGTCCGCCGCGACCTCCGTGTACGCGTGCCCGATGTGGGGGACGTCGTTGACGTAGAAGATCGGGGTCGTGAGATAGAAGGAGGCGCCGTCGGACATGGCGACCATCCTATTCACCGCTCGGGCCGGCCCCTCCCGTGTGACGACGCGGTCAGCCGCGGCGCGACGCGAGCGCCGCCTCGTACAGCTCGCGCCGGGAGAGCCCCGTGCGCTCGGCGACCTCGGCGGACGCCTCCTTGAGCCGCGCCCCGGCGGCGACCCGCGCGAGGACATCGGCGAGGGCGCCCTCCTGCGAGGCCGCCCGCTCCGGCGCGCCCTGCACCACCAGGCAGATCTCGCCGCGGAGCCCACCGGCCGCCCACTCGGCGAGCTCGGCCGCGGTGCCCCGGCGCACCTCCTCGAACATCTTGGTGAGCTCGCGGCAGACGACGACCCGGCGCTCGGGACCCATCGCCTCGACGAGGTCGGCGAGCGCGTCGCCGATGCGGTGCGGGGACTCGAAGAACACCATGGTGCGGCGCTCGTCCACCAGCGAGCGGAAGGTCGACACCCGCTCGCCGTGCTTGCGCGGCAGGAAGCCCTCGAAGCTGAACCGGTCGGTCGGCAGTCCCGAGACGGCGAGCGCCATCAGCACGGCCGAGGGCCCGGGGAGCGCCGTGACCGCGACTCCGGCCGCCACCGCGGTCTCGACGAGGTGGTAGCCCGGGTCGGACACGGTGGGCATGCCCGCGTCGCTGAGCACGAGCAGGTCCTCCTCGCGGGCGAGCTCGACGAGCTCGGCCGCCCGCTGGCGCTCGTTGTGGTCGTGCAGCGCGTAGAGGGTCGGCCGGTTCTCGATGCCGAGCGCCCGCAGCAGCTGGATCGTGACGCGGGTGTCCTCGGCGGCGACGTGCTGCGCGGTCGAGAGCGCCTCCACGAGCCGCCGGGAGGCGTCGCCGAGGTTTCCGATGGGCGTGCCCGCGAGGATGATCATGCGGCCAGTCTCCCAGCCCCGATCCAGCGCAAGCCCCCTGCGGGGTTCCAGGAGCAGAGCGGAGGGTGGAGGTCCCGGGGCGATCGCGCCCGGGAGGGAGAAGGAGAACCGTGAAGGCAGTGCAGTACCGCGAGATCGGCAGCGAGCCCGAGGTCGTCGAGGTGGACAAGCCCGTGCCCGGACCGGGCCAGGTCCTGCTCCGGGTGACCGCGGCGGGGCTCTGCCACTCCGACTCGTTCCTGATGGGCCTCCCCGAGGACCAGTACACCTACGGGCTCCCGCTGACCCTCGGCCACGAGGGCGCCGGAGTCGTCGACGAGCTCGGCGAGGGCGTGACGGGGGTCGAGGTGGGCGACGCCGTCGCGGTCTACGGGCCCTGGGGCTGCGGCGTCTGCCGCACCTGCGCCTCCGGTCGCGAGAACTACTGCCCGCACGCGGCGGAGCTCGGGATCACGCCTCCCGGTCTGGGCTCGCCCGGCGCCATGGCGGAGTACGTCGTGATCGACGACGTCCGGCACCTGGTGCCGCTGGGCGACCTCGACCCGGTCGACTCGGTCTCGCTGACCGACGCCGGCCTGACTCCGTACCACGCGATCCGCTCGGTCGCCTCGAAGCTCGTGCCGGGAGCGTCCGCGGTCGTGATCGGGAGCGGCGGACTCGGCCACATCGGGATCCAGATCCTCAAGGCGATCTCGCCGGTCCGCGTGATCGTGCTCGACCTCTCGGACGAGAAGCTGGCCCTCGCCCGCGAGGTGGGCGCCGACGAGACGCTGCGCTCGGACGACGAGGGCGTCGTCGCCCGGATCCGCGAGCTGACCGACGGGGAGGGAGCCGAGGTGGTCCTCGACTTCGTGGGCGCGGAGCCGACGCTCGAGATCGCCCGCCAGGTGGTCGCGGCCGATGGAGCGGTGCAGATCGTGGGCATCGGCGGCGGCGTGCTCCCGACCGGCTTCTTCTCCACGCCGTACGGGGCCTCGGTGCGCGCGCCCTACTGGGGATCGCGGACCGAGCTGATGGAGGTGCTGGACCTGGCGCGCGCCGGACTCGTGCGCGTGCACACCGAGCGCTACTCCCTCGACGAGGCACCGGAGGCGTACCGCCGACTGCACGACGGGAAGGTGCGCGGACGGGCGGTCGTGGTGCCGTGAGGCCCCGTTAGCATGGCCGGGTGACGGACCGACCGCAGCGCGACTTCGACGACCTGCTCCTCGACTCCGCCGGAGCGACCCGGTCGGTGCCCGTCGAGCCCGCGGAGGACGTCGCCGCCGCACCCCGGGTGCGCGAGCCGCAGCCCGACGTGCCGCGCGGCTCCTGGTTCGACGACGTCTTCACCCGGCTGACCCTCACCCCGCTCCGGCGACGGCTGTGGGATCTCGGGCTGCCGATCGCCGTGGTCGTGCTCGCCGCCGTGCTGCGGCTGTGGAACCTCGGCCACCCCCGCTCGCTCGTGTTCGACGAGACCTTCTACGTCAAGGACGCCTGGACCCTCTGGAACCTCGGCTTCGAGGGCGCCTGGCCCGAGGACCCCGACCCGGGCTTCGCGGCGGGCGACGTCGACACCTTCACCGGCGCCCCCTCCTTCGTGGTGCACCCGCCGCTGGGCAAGTGGATCATCGGGCTCGGCATGGGCGCGTTCGGAGCCGACGACAGCGTCGGCTGGCGCGTCGCGACCGCGGTCGTCGGGATCCTCGCGGTCGCGCTCGTCATAGCGATCGGGAGGATGCTCTTCCGCTCGACGCTGATCGCCTCCCTCGCGGGCCTCCTCCTCGCCCTCGACGGCCACGCGATCGTGATGTCCCGCGTGTCGCTGCTCGACGGGATCCTGATGTTCGTCGCGCTGTGCGGAGTGGCGGCCGTGCTGCTGGACCGCCGCTGGGCGGAGCTGCGGCTCGCCGAGAAGGTCGCCGCGGGGGCCCTCCCGAGCTGGGGCCCCGTGCTCTGGTGGCGGCCGTGGCTCCTGGTCGCGGGCGTCGTCTTCGGCCTCGCCGCGGGCGTGAAGTGGACGGGGATCTACTTCCTCGCCGCCTACGGCGTGTACCTCGTCGTGGTCGACGCGCTGATGCGCCGCCGCGCGGGCGTGCCCTTCTGGGGCAGCGGAGCGGTGCTCAAGCAGGGACCGGTGACGTTCCTCCTCGTCGTGCCGATCGCACTCGCCGCCTACCTCCTCACCTGGACCGGCTGGCTCCGCACCTCCGGCGGCTGGGCCAGGCAGTGGGCGACGGAGGCCCCCGGCAACGCCTGGACGGGTGCTCTGGCCTGGGTCCCCGACTGGGCGCAGAGCCTCTGGCACTACCACGTGCAGATGTACGACTACTCGATCAATCTGCGCGCCACGCACCCGTACGAGGCGAACCCGCTGACCTGGCTGCTGATGACGAGGCCGACCAGCATGTACTTCGTCGACCAGGCACAGGGCGTCGACGGCTGCACGGCGGTCCGCTGCGACGAGGCGATCACCTCGGTCGCCAATCCGCTGATCTGGTACGCCGGAGTGGCCGCGCTGCTGTACCTGCTCTACCGCCTCGCGCGGTACCGGGAGTGGCGCGCGGGCTTCGTGCTGATGGGGATCGTCGCGGGGTACCTGCCGTGGATGCTCTACCTGGACCGCACGGTCTTCCAGTTCTACTGCGTCGTCTTCCAGCCCTACATGATGCTCGCGCTCGCGATGACGGCGGGGATCGTGATGGGCTCGCCGCAGGACGCGCGGCCGAAGCGGACCCGCGGCCTCGTGATCGTGCTGGTGTTCGTCGCGCTCGCCGCCGCGCTCACCGCCTTCTTCTACCCCCTCTGGACCGGGCAGCAGACCTCGTTCGCCTTCTGGCAGGCGCACATGTGGCTCCCGTCGTGGGTCTGATCGGGCGTCTCGGTCCCGGAGTCGCGGTCTGCACGGCCGCGGCGGTCCTCGCCGCACTCGTGCACGCTCTGGTGCCGGCGGTGCCGATGCTGACGGCCGCCGTCGCGCTCGGGATCCTCGTGGCGCAGGTGCCTGCCGCGCGTCCGGCCCTCAGCGGTGCGCTCTCGCCGGGTCTGAAGTTCTCGTCCCGCTCGCTGATGCGCACCGGCATCGTGCTGCTGGGGCTGACGCTCTCGCTCGTCGACATCGCAGCGCTGGGCTGGGCGGCGATCCTCGTGGTCGTGGGCATCGTGCTCGCGACCTTCGCGCTGACCTGGGCCCTGGGCCGCGCGGTGGGCCTGCCGGGGCGGGAGCCGCTCCTGCTCGCCGCGGGCTTCTCGATCTGCGGCGCCTCCGCGATCGGCGCGATGGCCGGGGCGACCCGGGCGAAGGAGTCGGAGCAGGCCGTGCCGGTCGCGCTGGTGACCCTCTGCGGCACGCTCGCGATCGCCGTGCTGCCGGCACTGCAGCATCCGCTGGGCCTCTCGGCCGATCAGTTCGGGCACTGGGTCGGCGCGTCGGTGCACGACGTCGGCCAGGTCGTCGCGACGGCCCAGATCGCGGGCGCCTCGGCCCTCGCGATCGCGGTGGTCGTCAAGCTGACCCGCGTCGTGCTGCTCGCCCCGATGGTCGCGGTCGCCGCGGCCGTCACGCGCAGGAGCGGATCGGGCACCGGACCGCGCCCCGCGATCGTGCCGCTGTTCGTGGTCGGGTTCCTCGCGGCGATGCTCCTGCGCACCTGGGCGCCCCTGCCGGAGGGCCTGCTCGAGGCCGCGGCCGTCGCGCAGACCTGGCTGCTCGCCGCGGCGCTCTTCGCGCTGGGAACCGGTGTGCGGCTCCGGGCCCTCGTGACGACCGGCTGGCGCGCCCTCGTCGTGGCGCTCGGCTCGTGGTTCGCGATCGCCGCGATGGCGCTGGCCGCCGTGCACGCGACCACCTGACGCACCGACTGTTACGGACTGCGACACCCTGCGCGCCGTGGTGTCGGAGGACGCGGGTAACGTCGATCGCATGGCAGATCGCGAGTACGGCTTCAAGACGCGTGCAATCCACGCGGGCAACATCCCCGACCCGGTGACCGGTGCGCGCGCGCTGCCGATCTACCAGACCAGCGCGTTCGTCTTCGACGACACGGCGGACGCCGCGGCGCGCTTCGCGCTACAGAAGTACGGCAACGTCTACTCGCGCCTCTCCAACCCCACCGTCGCCTCGTTCGAGGAGCGCGTCGCGAGCCTCGAGGGCGGCCTCGGCGCCGTCGCGACGGCGTCCGGCCTCTCGGCGCAGTTCATCGTCTTCGCGGCGCTGGTCGGCTCGGGCGACCACGTCGTCTCCTCCGCCAACCTCTACGGCGGGTCCATCACGCAGCTCGACGTCACCCTGCGCCGCTTCGGCGTCGAGACGACCTTCGTGCAGTCGAGCGATCCGGCCGACTACGCGGCGGCGATCACCGAGAAGACCAGGGTCCTCTA
This sequence comes from Rathayibacter sp. SD072, assembly GCF_017355185.1. Taxonomy (GTDB): domain Bacteria; phylum Actinomycetota; class Actinomycetes; order Actinomycetales; family Microbacteriaceae; genus Rathayibacter. The sequence goes on from NZ_JADILJ010000010.1 coordinate 51,060, forward strand.
CGCCGAGACCATCGCGAACCCGTCCGGTGAGATCGCCGACATCGAGGGCCTCGCCGCCGTCGCGCACGCGGCCGGCATCCCGCTCGTCATCGACTCGACCGTCGCCACGCCCTACCTGGTGCGCCCGATCGAGTGGGGTGCCGACATCGTCATCCACTCGGCGACCAAGTTCCTCGGCGGACACGGCACCACGCTCGGCGGCGTCGTCGTCGAGTCGGGGCGCTTCCACTACTCGCACGAGAAGTTCCCGCTGCTGCACGACTCCGTCGCCTCGTACGGCGACCTCTCGTGGGACGGCAACTTCGGCGAGTACGGGTTCCTCACCCGGCTGCGCGCCGAGCAGCTGCGCGACATCGGGCCGGTGCTCGCCCCGCATTCGGCGTTCCTCCTCGCCCAGGGCGTCGAGACGCTGCCGTACCGGATCCAGGCCCACGTCGACAACGCGCGCCGCGTCGCCGAGTGGCTCGACGCCGACCCGCGCATCGAGGCGGTCTACTGGGCGGGCCTGCCCGCGCACCCGCACCACGAGCGCGCGCAGAAGTACCTGCCGAAGGGGCCGGGCTCGGTGTTCAGCTTCGTCGTGAAGGGCGGCCGCGCGGTCGGCCAGACCTTCATCGAGTCGGTCGACCTGGCCAGCCACCTCGCCAACATCGGCGATGCGAAGACCCTGGTGATCCACCCCGCCTCCACGACGCACGCCCAGCTCACCGAGCAGCAGCTGCTCGACGCGGGCGTCCTGCCCGGCCTCGTGCGCCTCTCGGTCGGCATCGAGGACGCCGACGACATCATCTACGACCTCGACCAGGCGCTCACCGCGGCCGTCGAGAAGCACGGCACGCCGGACGCGCCGAGCGAGCTCCCGGAGGACGCCTCGGCCACCCTCCTCTCCCCCACCGTGGAGGTCTGAACCGATGAGCGAGACCGATACCGTCGTCCAGCTGTCCAACGGGCTGAGCTGCTCCGTCCCGACCAACTCGCCCCTGGCGAAGATGCTGCGCTCGCAGCGCACCTGGGTGGGGCCCGACGCGAAGCAGCGCCTCGACATCCTCCGCCGCGCGAAGACCGTGGCGATCGTCGGCGCGTCACCGAACCCGGCGCGCTCGTCGTACTTCGTCTCGACGTACCTGAAGCAGTCGAGCGACTACGAGCTGTTCTTCGTGAACCCCAACGCCACCGAGATCCTCGGGCAGCCGGTCTACAAGAGCCTCGCCGACCTCCCCGTCGTGCCCGACATCGTCGACGTCTTCCGCAAGGCGAGCGACATTCCCTCGGTAATCGACGACGTCGTCGCGATCGGCGCCCCGACCGTCTGGGTGCAGCTGGGCATCTGGAACCAGGAGGCGGCCGAGTACGGCGAGTCGAAGGGCCTGACGGTGGTGATGGACCGCTGCATCAAGGTGGAGCACGCCCGCTTCCACGGCGGCCTGCACCTGCTGGGCTTCGACACCGGGCAGATCACGGCGCGCAAGACGATCCGCTGACACGACGGGCCGGCCGGGACTCCCCGGACGGCCCGCTCCGCTCAGTCGCCCTTCACGTTCACCAGCTGGCGCAGCGTGTGCCGCACCTCGACCAGGTCGGCGGCATCGGCCATCACCCGGTCGATCGGCTTGTAGGCCGCCGGGATCTCGTCGAGGAACGCGTCGGTGTCGCGGTACTCGATCCCGGCCATCGCCTCGCGCAGCTGCTCGCGCGTGAAGGTCCGGCGTGCCGCCGAGCGCGAGTACTCGCGGCCGGCCCCGTGCGGCGACGAGTCGAGCGACATCGCGTCGCCGCGTCCGACGACCACGTATGACGCCGTGCCCATGGAGCCGGGGATGAGGCCAGGGCGCCCCGCGTCGGCCTGGATCGCGCCCTTCCTGCTCACCCAGACGTCGCGACCGAAGTGGTGCTCCCGCTCGGTGAAGTTGTGGTGGCAGTTGATCCGCTCGAGCTCGTCGACTTCGGAGCCGATCCACTCCGAGAGCTGCCGGACGACGCGGTCCATCATCTCCTCACGGTTGAGCAGGGCGTAGGACTGCGCCCAGCGGAGCTCGGCGATGTACCGGGCGAACTCCTCCGTGCCCTCCTCGAGGTGGGCGAGGTCCGGGTCGGGCAGGGCGATCCGCCGTCGCGCGCAGGATTCGCGGGCGATCCGGATGTGCTCGCTCGCGATCCGGTTGCCGACTCCTCTCGAGCCCGAGTGCAGGAACAGCCACACCGCTCCGCTCTCGTCGCGGCTCACCTCGATGAAGTGGTTGCCGCTGCCGAGCGAGCCCAGCTGCACCGCCCACCGCGTCGCGTACCGCGCAGGGTCGAAGCCCGCCGCGGCGGCGAGCGCCTCGAGCTCGGCGATCCGCGGTGCGGCGGTCTCGGCGATCCTCCGGTTGGCGGCTCCCGCCGACAGCGGCACGGCGCGCTCGATCCGCTCGCGCAGGGCGGCGAGGTCGGGGCCGGCCAGGTCGTCGCGGACGAACCCCGTGCGCACGGCGATCATCCCGCAGCCGATGTCCACTCCGACCGCCGCGGGGATGATCGCGCCGAGGGTCGGGATGACGGACCCCACTGTCGCGCCGCGACCCAGGTGGGCGTCAGGCATGAGCGCCAGGTGAGGGAAGACGAACGGCATCGCGGAGGCGGTGAGCGCCTGGGCGAGTGCGCCCTCGTCGAGGATGCTCGCCCAGGAGACGAGCCGGTCTGTGATCCTCTGCACGGTCCTTCCTCCCGAGAGGCCCGGCCGCGCCGGGGTGGAGATCTGTTCGGCGCGAGCCTAGGAGAGCACCGGAACGCCGCGCGGGAGGGTTGCGCGGAGCTCGCCAGGCCGGACGTATTCGAGCGCCCGCCCCTTCCGAGCGCGCCGGGCGTAGTCTCGCGTCATGAGCGCCTACGTCTCCGTCCTCGACCTGTTCAGCGTGGGGATCGGCCCGTCCAGCTCCCACACGGTGGGCCCGATGCGCGCCGCTCTCGACCTCGCCGGGCGCCTGCGCGCGGCCGGACTCCTGCCGCGGGTGAGCCGCGTCGGCTGCACCCTCTACGGGTCCCTCGGCTCCACCGGGATCGGCCACGGCACCCCTGACGCGGTCGTCGCCGGCCTGTCGGGGCTGGCTCCCGAGACGTGCGACCCCGAGCAGGTGCGCGGGGCGTGGCGGCGGCTCGACGACGAGGGGTCGATCCCCCTGGCGGGCGAGCAGCCCGTGCCGATGACGCCGGACGACGTCGGCTTCGAGCCGCGCACCCGCCTGCCCGAGCACCCCAACGCGCTCACCTTCAGCGTCTGGCTGGGCGAGGACGCCCTGCCCGCGTGGGAGGAGACCTACTACTCGATCGGCGGGGGATTCATCCGGCGCGCAGGGGAGCGGGCGCCCCTCGCGGCGCTGGCGGAGCATCCGCACCCCTTCGTGTCGGGCGCCGACCTGCTGGCCACCTGCGACCGCACCGGCGCGAGCATCGCCGGCATCGCGGCGGCGAACGAGGAGGCGCTGCATCCCGGCGTCGACGTCGACGCCCGGCTCGACGCGATCTGGGACGCCATGGCGGCGTGCGTCGACCGCGGACTCACGACCGACGGCGTCCTGCCGGGCGGGCTCGCCGTGCGCCGCCGGGCCTCGCTGATGCGGGAGCGGCTCGAGGCGCTCGAGCACGATCCGCTCGATGCCGCCCGGGTGACGGCGGTCGAGTGGCTGCACGCCTTCGCGCTGGCCGTGAACGAGGAGAACGCCGCCGGCGGGCGCGTGGTCACCGCGCCGACGAACGGAGCGGCGGGCATCCTCCCCGCGGTCGGCCACTACTACCTCCGCTTCGTGCCGGGGGCGGACCGGGCCGGCCTGCGGGACTTCCTGCTGACGGCCACGGCCATCGGCTCGCTCTGCAAGACGAACGCCTCGATCTCGGGGGCGGAGGCGGGCTGTCAGGGCGAGGTGGGCTCGGCGTGCGCCATGGCCGCCGGAGCGCTCTGCGCCGTGCTCGGCGGGACGCCCCGCCAGGTCGAGAACGCCGCCGAGATCGCGATGGAGCACCACCTCGGGCTGACCTGCGACCCGGTCGGCGGGCTCGTGCAGATCCCGTGCATCGAGCGCAACGCGATCGCCGCCTCGACGGCCGTCAGCGCGGCGCGGCTGGCGCTGCACGGCGACGGCACCCACCGCGTCTCGCTCGACACGGTGATCGAGACGATGCGGCAGACCGGCATCGACATGTCCTCGAAGTACAAGGAGACCAGCGAGGGCGGTCTCGCGGTCAACGTCATCGAGTGCTGAGGCCAGGGCCTGTCGAGCACGATCCCGGGTGCCGCGACGGCGACCCGTGTTCCGCAGGCCCAGGTGAAGCCGGGTTACGCGCCGGGGTGCGGCGGTGACGGCCCCGGCCTAGCGTGGGACGGGTGAGCAGCTCCCCCTACCTGGCCCGGCCGATCGTCTCGACGCAGTGGCTCGCCGATCAGCTCGGCCGCGACGGACTCGTCGTCATCGACGCCAGCGTGCTCTTCGTGCCCGCCTTCGACGGGCGCTACCGCTACCTCACGGGCGAGGACCAGTACCTCGTCGAGGGGCACGTGCCGGGAGCGGTCTTCGCCGACCTGCTCGAGCACCTCTCCGACTCCGAGGCGCCGCATCCGTTCACGAGGCTCGACGCCGAGCGGTTCGCCGCCGCGGTCGGGGCACTCGGCATCGACGACGACTCCGTGGTCGTCGTCTACGACTCCGCCGTCGGCCAGTGGGCGTCGAGGCTGTGGTGGCTGCTGCGCACCGCGGGGCTCGACTCGGTCGCCGTCCTCGACGGTGGTCTCACCGCGTGGCGTCAGGAGGCGCGCCCGCTCGAGACGGGGCACGTCGCGCCCGTGCCGCGCGACGGTCTCACGGTCCGCGAGGAGCGGCCGCTCTGGGTCGACAAGGCCGAGGTCGAGCGGATCGTCCGCGGCGAGGCTCCCGGTGCACTCGTCTGCGCCGTGCCGCCGAAGGAGTTCACCGGCGAGGCCGGCCAGCGTCCGCGCCGCGGCCACATCCCGGGCTCCCGCAGCGTGCCGGCGGCGCGACTGGTCGACCGCGAGACCAACACGCTGCTGCCCCTCGACCGGCTCCGCACCCTCTTCGGCGACGCGGTCGACTCCGAGCGCGTCGTCCTGTACTGCGGAGGAGGCGTCGCCGCCGCGGCCGACGCGCTCGCGCTCACGCTCCTCGACGTGCGCGACGTCGCGATCTACGACGGCTCTCTGAACGAGTGGGCCACCGATCCGGACGCGCCCCTGGTGGTCACGGCCGCCTGACGAGCTGCTCCGGGAGGCGCGTCGTCGGCAGCGCGCAGACGAACGCCTCGCAGGCGTAGGCGGTCGGCAGTCCGTCGCGCGACGTCCTGCCCTCGAAGAGCTCGAAGCCGGCGCCCGCCCAGGCGGCCGCCTCCCGATCGGTGACCAGCGCCAGCACCCCCACGTCGGTCGCGCGGGCACCCGTCGCGAGGCCGTCGAGCGAGGCGTCGTCCGGGGCGACCACGACGAGCTGCAGAACGGGCGCGGCGAGCGCCGAGGCCAGCGCGAGCACCGCTCCGAAGCCCATCGGCTGCCCGAGGGCGCCCGGAGCCACCGCGGCGACCACCGCCTCGGCCGCGTCGCGGTAGCGCCGCTCCCCCGTCAGCAGGAAGAGCTCGTGCGCGGCGCGCGCCGTCGCCGAGAGCCCGGAGGGGTACGCGCCCTCGGACGGATCCGCCGCGAGCAGCAGTCCGCGCGCGGCGAGCGCCGGGTCGCCGCCGCCGGGGAGCGCGAAGGGCGGCCATCCCGAGGCGGCGTCGAGCGCGCCGTCGAGGAGCGACCGGGCGGCCTGCGCGTAGCGGGGCGTGCCCTCGGCGAGCGCCAGCTGCAGGAGCCCGCCGGCGAGCATCCCGAGGTCCTCGAGGGCGGGGCGGGCGGTCGACACGCGCTCGTCGAGCGAGGCGCGGACGACGAGGACCCCGTCGACGACATGGCGGGAGAGCAGGAAGTCCGCGGCGCGGCGGGCGGCGTCGAGCCACTCAGGCCGTCCGAGGAGTCGACCGGCGCGCGCGAGCGCCTGGATCGCGAGGCCGTTCCATCCGGTGACGACCTTCTCGTCGAGCGCGGGCGGCTCGAGGCCCGAGCGGTCCTCGGCGAGGTAGTAGCCGCCCTCGGAGCGCCGGCCGTCGACGATGCTCTCGGAGTCCTGCGCGCTCGCGAAGCCGCCGCCGGGGCGCTGCAGGGTGGTGATCAGGAAGGAGGCGATGCCGTCCGCGACGCCCGCCAGGGCGTCTCGGTCCCGGACGTCGGAGCGGCCGAGCAGGAGTGCGGCGACGTCGAGCAGCTGCGCGTTGTCGTAGAGCATCCGCTCGTAGTGCGGCTCGCTCCAGTCGGGGCGGGTGGCGTAGCGGAAGAAGCCGCCGTCACGATCGCGCAGCGGCGAGGCGGCGAGGGCCAGGAGGGTGCGCTCGGCGAGCTCCGCACCGCTCGCCCGCGAGGCGAGGAAGCCGAGGACGGGGGCCACCGGGAACTTCGGCGCCCCGCCGAAGCCGCCGTGCTCGCGGTCCTCCTCGGCGGCGAGGCGTGCGACGGCGGCATCGAGCGCGCCGTCGTCCGGCAGCGCGCTCGCGGTGGGCAGCGCGGCGGTCGCCTCGCGCAGCGCGTTCGCCAGCGAGCCCGCCGTGGCGTGCACCTCGTCGCGCCGCAGCCGCCAGGCCTCGCCGACCGCGTCGAGGACGTCCGAGAACGCGGGGACCCCGCCGACCGCACGGGGCGGGAAGTAAGTACCGGCGTAGAACGGCTCGCCGGCCGGAGTCGTGAAGACCGTGAGCGGCCAGCCGAGGTTCCGCGTGAACGCACTCGCCGCGGTGAGGTAGGCCGTGTCGACGTCGGGGTGCTCCTCGCGGTCGACCTTCACGGCGACGAATCCGCCGTTCAGGCGCTCGGCGAGCACGGGGTCCGAGAACGACTCGCGGGCCATGACGTGGCACCAGTGGCAGGTCGCGTAGCCGATCGACACGAGCACCGGCACGTCCCGCCGCTCGGCCTCGGCGAACGCCTCCTCGCCCCAGGGGAACCAGTCGACGGGGTTGTCCGCGTGGGAGCGGAGGTAGGGGCTGACACTCGAGCGCAGTCGTTCGGCCATCCCTCCACGGTAGACGCGAGCCCGCGCACGGTCACGGGGTTGCAGAACCTCCGCCGGGAGCCGTGCTCAGCCGCGATCACGGCCGACGGGTCCTCTCAGCTGCGGTTCTGCTCCTCGACCTCGAGCGGCGGCACGAGCGGCAGCGCCAGGGCCGGTGTCAGCGCCACGATCGCGAAGGCGAGGGGATATCCGACCAGGCCGATCAGCGCTCCCACGGCGGGCGCCGCGATCGCCGCCGCCGCGAACTGCCCGGTGTTCTGCGCCCCGAGCGCCCGGCCCGACCAGAACGGCCCGGCGATCTCGGCGACGGAGGTGAAGGCGAGCCCGTTGTCGGCGACCGAGATCGTCGTCGCCGCGACGAACAGGACCGCGGCGACGGCCACCGCCCCGTCGACCGCGCTCGTGGCGGCCAGGAGGAGCAGCGCCGCGACTCCGGCCACCGCGACCCAGCGCAGTGGACGCAGCCGCGACCCGACGCGGTCGCTCAGCACCCCGACTCCGATGCGGCCGAACGCGCCGGCGAACTGCGCGACGGCCACCAGGACGCCGGCCGCCCACGGTTCCCAGCCCTGGTCGGCGATCAGCCAGACCAGGCCGAAGGTCGAGAGGGTGAACTGCGGCACGACCAGCAGGGCTGAGACGCCGTGGATCCGCCAGAGCGCGGCACCCGAGCGGTAGGGGTTCTGCACCGGAGCCGAGGCCCCGGTCCGGGGCGGACGGGGCGGATCGACGATGCCGATCGCGCAGGCGACGGCGAGCACGGCGAGCAGGACGACGGGCAGGGCCAGGGCGGCGGGCACCCCCGCGGCACTCGCGAGCGGCGGCACCGTGAGCGAGGCGACCGCGACTCCGAGCGGCTGGCTCATCTGCCGGATGCCCATGGCGAGCCCACGGCGATTCCGGGGGAACCAGCCGATCACGACGCGGCCGCTCGCCGCGTTGACGCTGCCGGACGCCATGCCTCCGAGGAGCAGGAAGACCCCGAGGAGCACGAGATCGCCCGTGAGCATCGCCCCGACGCCCGCGAGCGCCGTCGCGGCGACACCGGTGGCGAGGACGATCCGCTCGCCGTACCGATCGGCGAGAGCGCCCCACGCGACGAGGGTGAGCACGAGCCCCACGTTCGGCGCCGCGGCGAGCAGTCCCGCCTCGGCGAGCGAGTAGCCGTACTGCGTGTGCAGGAGGGGGATCAGGAACGGCGGCACGGACACGAACACGGTCGTCGCGGCCTGCGCGGCCACTCCGATCGCGAGCATCAGCCAGGGGCGGGGAGTGCGGGGCACGGTGCTCCAGGGATCACGGGCGGGACGGTGCCCAGGAGGCTACCGGTGCGACCAGGTGCGGCGAGGCGGGAGTCGCTCCGCGTCAGCGCTCGAAGAACCAGCCGCTCGGTCGCTGCGGCCCGCTCGGCGAGGCACCGCCTCCGGTCCGCCCGCCCCGGCGGCCGAGGACCAGGTACGCGATGCTCCCGACGAACGGCGCGATCACGATGAAGGCGACCCAGCCCACTTTGCCGACCCGGCCGAGGCGCGGGTTCGCCAGCACGCCCTGGATCGCGAACAGCAGCAGCACGATGTTCACGACCACGAGCAGGGACTGCGGATTCACGGCCGTGCTCTCCGCTCGGGGTCTGCACCCTCCGGCGGATCTCGCGGGGGGACCTGGGCATTGTGCCACGGCGCCGTAGGATGGAGGGCTCATGTCAGACGTCCTCAGCATCCGCTACCCGCCCGAACTCCCCGTCTCGGCGCGGCGCGACGACATCGCCGCCGCGATCCGCGATCACCAGGTCGTCATCGTCGCCGGAGCGACCGGGTCGGGCAAGACCACCCAGCTCCCCAAGATCTGCCTGGAGCTCGGACGCGAGAGCATCGCGCACACGCAGCCGCGGCGGATCGCCGCGCGCACGATCGCCGAGCGCATCGCGGAGGAGCTCGACGACGAGGTCGGCGGCCTCGTCGGCTACCAGGTCCGCTTCACCGACAAGGCGAGCGCGTCGACGCGGATCAAGCTGATGACCGACGGCATCCTGCTCAACGAGATGAACCACGACCGGCTGCTCGGCCGGTACGACACGATCATCATCGACGAGGCGCACGAGCGCAGCCTCAACATCGACTTCCTGCTCGGCTACCTGCACCGTCTGCTGCCGCAGCGGCCGGACCTCAAGGTGATCATCACCTCCGCGACCATCGACCCGCTCAGCTTCGCCGCTCACTTCGCCGACGCCGAGGGGAAGCCCGCGCCGATCATCGAGGTCTCGGGGCGCACCTTCCCGGTCGAGGTCCGCTACCGCCCCCTCGTGGCCGAGGAGCCGGAGGAGGACGACGACACCGACACCCCGGACGCCACCGCGGGCAGCCGCGACCTGATGACCGGCATCGCCGACGCGCTCGCCGAGCTCGCCCGCGAGGATCCGGGCGACGTGCTGGTGTTCCTCTCGGGCGAGAACGAGATCCGCGACGCCGAGGACGCGATCCGCGGGCTCGCCCTGCCGGGCACCGAGGTGCTGCCGCTCTACGGGCGGCTGTCGGCCGCCGATCAGCACCGCGTCTTCGAGCGCTCGCGCACCCCGGGCGTCCGCCGCCGCGTCGTGCTCGCGACCAACGTCGCCGAGACGAGCCTGACCGTGCCGGGCATCCGCTACGTGATCGACGGAGGAACGGCCCGCATCTCGCGCTACAGCGCGCGGTCGAAGGTGCAGCGGCTGCCGATCGAGGCGGTGTCGCAGGCGTCGGCGAACCAGCGCTCCGGCCGCTCGGGCCGCACCAGCGACGGCATCGCGATCCGCCTCTACTCGGAGGAGGACTACCTCCGCCGACCGGAGTTCACCGACCCCGAGATCCTGCGCACGGGTCTCGCGGCGGTCATCCTGCAGATGATCTCGCTGGGCCTCGGCGACATCGCCGAGTTCCCCTTCCTCACTCCGCCCGACTCGCGCGGGATCAAGGACGGCCTCGACCTGCTCACCGAGCTCGGCGCGATCCGCACGCCCGGCGCCGCCTCCTCCGATGCCGCCTCCTCGGGCGCCCCCTCGCGAGATGCCACTCCGGTCCGCGACACTCGGCAGAAAGCGGGCAGAGGTGGCATCCCGCGGAAGGAGCAGGGCCCGCAGCTCACCCGCATCGGCCGCGACCTCGCGCGCCTGCCCATCGATCCGCGGTTCGCCCGCATGGTGATCGAGTCGCGGACGCACCACACGAGCCGCGAGGTCATGGCGATCGTCGCCGGCCTCACGATCCAGGACGTCCGCGAGCGCCCGCTCGAGCGCCGCGCGCAGGCCGACCAGCAGCACGCGCGCTTCGTCGACCCGACCAGCGACTTCCTCACGCTGCTCAACCTCTGGAACTACGTGGAGGAGAAGCAGCAGGAGCTCTCCTCCAGCGCCTTCCGCCGGCTGTGCAAGGCCGAGTACCTCAACTACCTGCGGGTGCGGGAGTGGCAGGACGTGTTCCGCCAGCTCCGCCAGCTCGCGAAGCCGCTGCGCCTCGAGCTCGGCGAGCCGCGCGTGGACCCGGACGGCATTCACCGCTCGATCCTTGCCGGCCTGCTCTCGCACATCGGCGTCAAGGACACGACCTCGCAGCAGGCGCAACGGGCCGCCAAGAGCCGCGAGCGCCAGAACGTGCAGTACGTCGGGGCCCGCAACGCCAAGTTCTCGATCTTCCCCGGCAGCGCGCTCGCGAAGAAGCTGCCGGATGCGGTGATGAGCGCCGAGCTCGTCGAGACGAGCCGCCTGTTCGCGCGCTCGAACGCCGCCATCGACCCGGCGTGGGCCGAGGCGATCGCCGGCGACCTCGTGAAGCGGCAGTTCAGCGAGCCGCACTGGGAGAAGGCCCAGGGCGCCGCCGTCGCCTACGAGCGCGTCACCCTCTACGGGGTCCCGCTCGTCGCCCGACGCCGCGTCCAGTTCTCGCGGATCGACCCGTCCTACGCCCGCGAGCTCTTCCTCCGCCACGCGCTCGTCGAGGGCGACTGGGAATCGCGGCACGCGTTCGACCGCAAGAACCGGGCCCTGCGCGCCGAGCTCGAGCGCCTCGAGGAGCGCACCCGCCGCCGCGACCTCCTCGTCGACGACGAGGCCGTGTTCGACTTCTACGACCGGCGCATCCCGCGCGACGTCACCTCGGTCCGCTCCTTCGACTCCTGGTGGAAGACGAAGCAGCACGACGAGCCCGACCTGCTGACCATGACGCAGCAGACCCTGCTGCCCGAGGACGCGGAGGAGATCGACGAGACCGCCTTCCCCACCCAGTGGCGCCAGGGCGACCAGCGCTTCCGCCTCTCCTACCGGTTCGAGCCGGGCACGGAGGAGGACGGCGTGACCGTGCACGTGCCGCTCGCGCTCCTGCCGCGCGTCACTCCGCTGGGCTTCGACTGGCTGGTGCCCGGCCTGCGCGCCGAGCTCGTGACCGCGATGATCAAGGCGCTGCCCAAGCACCTGCGCCGGAACGTCGTCCCCGCGAACGACTGGGCGAAGCGGCTCACCGCCTCGCTGCCCCAGGACGTCCCGAACCCGCCGACGGAGTCGTTCGCCGCGACGCTCGCCGGTGCGATCCGCCGCGAGGCGGGCGTGGTGATCGACGCCTCCGACTTCGACCTCGAGCGGATCCCGGCGCACCTGCGGGTCACCTTCGCCATCGCCGACGAGCGCGGCCGCACGATCGCCGCCGGCAAGGAGCTGGCCCCGCTGGCCGAGCGCCTGCGCGGACGGGTGCGCGACGAGGTCGCCCGTGTGGTCGAGGCCCGCGTGCCGGACGCGCTGGAGCGCCGGGGCCTGAAGACCTGGGACATGCCCGAGCTGCCGCGCACCACCGACACCCGCCAGGGCGGCAACACGATCCGCGCGTACCCGGCGTTGATCGACGACGGCGACTCCGTCTCGATCCGCCTGATGGCGACGCCCGAGGACCAGGCCCGCGAGCACCCCCGCGGCGTCCGGCGGCTCCTCCTGCTCGCGACGCCCAGCCCGGTCGCGTACGTGCAGCAGCACCTCAGCTCGAACGAGAAGCTCGTGCTCGCGCAGAGCCCGTACCAGAACACGACGGCGCTCTTCAGCGACTGCCTGCTGGCGTGCGTCGACGCGGTGCTCTGGCGGATGAAGCCCGACGGCATGCTGTTCCTCCGCGCCGAGTTCGACGCCGTGCGCGACCGGGTGTCGGCGAGCGTCATGGACTCGATGTTCGAGACGGTCAAGACCGTGACCACGGTGCTCACGACCGCTCGGGCCGCCGAGAAGGCGCTGAAGAACTCGACCAGCATGGCCCTGCTGCCGGCGCTCACCGACGCGCGCGAGCAGCTCTCGGCCCTCGTGCATCCGGGGTTCGTCTCGGCGACGGGGCTGGAGTGGCTGCGGCACCTGCCGCGCTACCTCGCCGCGATCACCGAGCGCTTCGGCAAGATCGCCGAGAACGTGGGGCGCGACCGCGTCTGGCTCAACGAGGTGCAGGCGGCGCTCGAGCTGTACCGCTCGGCGGGCGGCGTCCTGCCGCTGCCCCCGCACTCCCCCGAGAACCTGCAGCGCGCACGCTGGATGATCGAGGAGCTGCGCGTGAGCTTCTTCGCGCAGTCGCTCGGCACCGCCGAGAGCGTCTCCCTCCAGCGCATCCGCAAGGTGCTCGCGGGCTGACGCCCGTCCTGCGCCGAGGGAACCCCGACCCGTCGAGGGAGCCTGCGGAAGCGGGTTCCCCGGACCGTCCGGGGTTCCCTCGCGGGGCGCTAGTGTCGTCCGGTGGGCAGCTACACCGAACTCCTCAGAACCCCCGGGGTGGGGCGCATCATCGCCGCGCAGCTCACCGCGCGCTTCCCGTTCGGGATGCTGTCGCTGGCCTTCCTGCTCCACGTCGAGCACGTGCACGACTCCTACGCGGCCGCAGGGCTCGTGCTGGGCTCCATGTCGATCGGGCAGGCGATCGCCGGGCCGCTGACCAGCCGCCTGATGGGCCGGCTCGGCATGCGCCGGGTGCTCACACTCACCCTGATCGTCTGCGCCGTCGCGATCATCGCGATGGCGGTGCTCCCCCTCGAGATCTGGCAGTTCGTCGCCGTCGCCTTCCTCGCGGGCCTCAGCATGCCGCCGGTGCAGCCGGCGGTCCGCACCATCTACCCCAAGATGGTGCCGAGCTCGCAGCTCACCCCGCTCTTCTCGCTCGACGCCTCCGCGCAGGAGATCATCTGGGTGCTGGGACCCGTGCTCACGACCTTCGTGTCGATCCAGGTCTCGACGGTGGCCGGCATCCTGACCGCCGCGGTGTTCCTCATCGGCGGCGGCATCTGGTTCATCGCCTCGCCCGAGGTCGGTCGCGTCCGCATCCCGCGCTCCCGGCGCAGGCTCGGCGTCGTGCTGACGAAGCCGCCGGTACTGCTGGCGACCGTGGTCGGCTTCCTGCTGGTGGGCGCGTGCGCCGCACTCGAGGCCGGCGTCGTGGCGGTGTTCGGCGAGGGCGGAGTGGAGTCGGGCGTCGTGCTCGCGATCTTCGCGGCCGGCTCCCTCGTCGGCGGTCTGACCCTCGGGCACATCCCGATCAGCCGCTGGGCGACCGCCCGCCGCATGCTGATCGTGACCGTCGGCATGGCGCTGGCCGCCTTCTCGACCGACTTCTGGTGGCTCTCGATCACACTGTTCCTGGCCGGCGTGGGGATCGCTCCGGCGCTCGCGGCGCTCTTCACGATCACCGCCGCCAGCGTCAAGTTCTCGGACACCGCCGAGGCCTACGGCTGGGTCGGCACCGGCCAGCTGATCGGAGCGGCGCTGGGCTCGGCGATCGCGGGCGTCCAGATCGACGGCAACGGCCCGACCGCCGCCGTCGTGGTCGCCGCGGTGTTCTCCTTCGTCGGCTTCGTGGTCCCCGCGCTCGGCCGCCGCTACCACCCCGACCTCCGCGGCCGCGACGCGAGCCCGCTGCCGGACACCGAGCCGGTGCAGCTGCCCACCTGATCCTTCCCAGCCGCCGTCGAGCGGGCATCCAGCGCCGCAGCCGTAGGGTGGGCCGCACCCGACCGGGAGCGAGGCGACCATGGGACTGCGCGAGGACGCCGAGGAGCTCGTCCGAGCCCACCGGCGTGCCGCCGAGCGGGCCGAGCGGACGGACCCCTGGTCGGATCCCGAGACGCCGGAGTGGTGCGGGGAGCTCACCGCGGCGCTGTGGCAGGGCTCGTACCGGCCGAGTCCCGTGTACTACCGGGCCGAGGACCTGTCGCACGCCTGGCGCGGACCGCATCCGGTGCGCCTGAACCACCTCGGCTTCGGCTGGCAGATCACGGCGCGGCGGATGCACGAGGGCGCTCTCGCGTCGAGCACGGCCGTCGTCCTCGAGACGGGATCGCTGTGGCTCGGCCTCGGACCCGGTCGACGCCCGCACCGCGGCCTCCTCGCGCTCGCCGACTCCGAGAGCGTCGAGGGCCTCCAGCCGGGTCACGACCACTACTTCGCCGTCCGCCGCTTCCCCGACGCCGACGAGGAGCAGGCCGCCGAGCGGCGCCTGCTGTTCGGAGTCGCGGGGCTCGCCGCGCTGATCGAGGACGCCGTCGCGATCGGACCGCAGGGCGAGCTCGAGTGGACCGTCTGAGCGGACCCTCCGCAGGGACCCTCGGTACGGTGCCCCAGGACCGCATGCCAGCATGGAGGGCATGAGCGTCCCCCTGATCCCCCTGAACGACGGCCGCGCGATCCCGCAGATCGGGCTCGGGGTCTACAAGGTCGACGACGACGAGGCCGCGCGCACCGTCGCGACGGCTCTCGAGGCGGGCTACCGCCACGTCGACACCGCCACGCTCTACGCCAACGAGCGCGGCGTCGGCGAGGGGATCCGCGCCAGCGGGATCCCCCGCGAGCAGGTGTTCGTGACCACCAAGGTCTGGAACGACGACCACGGCTTCGACGAGACGCTCGAGGCGTTCGACCGCAGCCTCGACCTGCTCGGGACCGACTACGTCGACCTCTACCTCGTGCACTGGCCGATCCCCTCCCGCGACCGCTACGTCGAGACCTACCGCGCCCTCGAGAGGCTGCAGCAGGAGGGCAGGGCGCGGTCGATCGGCGTGTCGAACTTCGCCGTCGAGCACCTCGAGCGCCTCTCGGCCGAGACCGCAGTGGTGCCCGCGGTGAACCAGGTCGAGCTGCACCCGCGCCTGCCGCAGGAGGAGCTGCGCGCGTTCGGCGACGCCCACGGCATCGTCACCGAGGCCTGGTCGCCGCTCGCGCGCGGCCGTCTGCTGCAGGAGCCGGTGCTCGAGCGGATCGCCGCGCGGCACGGCGTCTCCGCCGCGCAGGTCGTCCTCCGCTGGCACGTGCAGAACGGGGTCGTCGTGATCCCCAAGTCGGTCACCCCCGAGCGGATCCGGGAGAACATCGACGTCTTCGGCTTCGTGCTCGACGACGGGGATCTGGCAGGAATCCGCGCTCTCGCGACCGGCGAGCGCACGGGTCGCGACCCCCGCCTGGACTGACCCGCTCTAGCCTGGCGGCATGACGACGCGCACCGCTCTCCTCCTGCACGGCCTCGGCGGCTCCTCCGGCACCTGGTGGCGCGTCGCCGAGGCGCTGGGCAGCGCGGGATGGAGCGTCACCGTCCCGGATCTGCGGGGGCACGGAGCAGGGACGCGCGGCGGAGCATCCGGTCACGACGACTACGCCGACGACGCACTGGCTCTGCGCCCCGACTCGGGCGCGTGGGACCTCGTCGTCGGGCACTCGCTCGGCGGAGCGATCGCCGTGCGCGCCGCCGCCCGCGACGGAGGCTGGGCGGCGCGGTTGGCACTGCTCGATCCGGTCCTGCGCCTCGAGGGCGCGCAGCGGGCCGAGATCCGCGCCGGGGAGCTGGCCGATCTGGAGACCTCGGCCGAGGAGCTGGCCGCGGGGACCCCGCACTGGTCGGAGCGGGACCGGCAGGAGAAGCTGCACGCGGCTCGCGCCGCGGATCCGCAAGCCGTCGCCGCGACGATCGACGCGAACGACCCGTGGGATCTGCTCGAGGACGTGCCGCGGGTGGGCGCCCGGGTGCTCGTGCTCGCCGGCGATCCCCAGGTCTTCACGCTGTTCCCGCCGGAGCACGCCGCCGCCGTGCTGCGGGCGAACCCGCTCGTGCGCTACGCGGTGGTGTCCGGAGCCGGCCACAGCCCGCACCGGGACCGGCCGGACGCGATGCTCGCCATGCTCCGGGAGTGGGCCGAGAGCGACGCGACGGCCTAGGCGGGCGCCCGTGAGGAGCGGCCGTGACAGCCGCCGTTCCGTGTTTCGCCGGTGTGAAATCGGCCCCGGAAGGGTGTCCTTCCGCGTCTCCTGAGAATAGCCTCGCCAGAAGCGCCGCCCGTTCACAGGAGTTCGGGAGCGCCGGTCGCCGTTCCCGGCGGCCTCTGTCATCGACGAAGGGACACCCCTGTGGCGAACAGCACCTCAGGAGCACCAGGCGCACGGCGCCGCCGCTCACTCCTCGGCACCAGCGCGATGATCGGAGCAGGCGCGCTCGTCGCCGGCTTCGCATTCGCACCGACGGCCAGCGCCGTCGAAGCCTCCGACTTCGCCGATGCCGTCACGGTCGACGGCATCATGGAGCACCTCGAGGCGTTCCAGGCGATCGCCGACGCGAACGGCGGCAACCGCGCCATCGGCACCGAAGGCTACGAGCTCAGCGGCCAGTACGTCGAGGCGGTCCTGAAGGCCGCCGGCTACGAGACCGAGCGCCAGGACTTCACGACCACCACCCAGACCATCGACGAGTTCTCGCTCACCACGACCCCCGCGGTCGAGGGCATCCCGATGTCGTTCACGCCCTCCACACCCGAGGGCGGGGTGACCGGCGAGCTCATCCAGCCCGCCGACCCGCTCGGCTGCACGGCGGACGCCTGGGCCGGACTCGACGCGACCGGCAAGGTCGCCCTCGTCAGCCGCGGCACCTGCTCCTTCTCGGAGAAGAGCGCGGCGGCCGGCGCCGCGGGCGCCTCGGCGATCCTGATCTACAACAACGTTCCCGGTGAGGCCCTGAACGGAACGCTCGGCGCTCCGGACGACAGCTACATCCCGTCGGTCGGCATCACCCTCGAGGAGGGGCAGGCGCTCATCGCGGCGCTGCCGACGACGGCGACGCTGGTCCTCGAGCAGACGACCACCGACACCGAGACCTTCAACATCATCACCGAGACCGAGGGCGGCGACCACGACAACGTGGTCATGCTCGGCGCGCACCTCGACGGCGTGCCCGAGGGCCCCGGCATCAACGACAACGGCTCCGGATCGGCGACGCTCCTCGAGACGGCCGTCGAGCTCGCCGAGGCCGGCGAGACCACCAACGCGGTGCGCTTCGCCTGGTGGGGAGCCGAGGAGGTCGGCCTGGTCGGCTCCTACGAGTACGTCGACTCCCTGACCCAGGAGGAGGCCGACAAGATCGCGACCTACATGAACTTCGACATGGTCGCCTCGCCCAACTACGTCATCTCGGTCTACGACGCGAACGAGTCGACCTACGAGGCCCCCGTCGAGGTACCCGCCGGCTCCATCGCCACGGAGAAGGCGTTCACGGACTACTTCGACTCCATCGGCCAGCCGTGGATCGACACCGCGTTCGACGGACGCAGCGACTACGACGGCTTCATCTCGGTCGGCATCCCCTCCTCGGGTGTCTTCACCGGCGCCGACGACATCAAGACGGAGGAGGAGGCCGCGCTCTTCGGCGGCACCGTCGGCATCCCGCACGACCCGAACTACCACTCGGAGGGCGACGACCTGGCGAACATCAACCAGGAGGCGCTCGGCATCACCTCGAAGGCGATCGCGTACGTGACCGCCTCCTTCGCCGAGGACACCTCGGCGATCGACGAGGAGAAGAACCCGACCCCGCCGTCGCCGACCCCGACGCCGATCACGCTCCCGACGCGGGCCGAGGTGCTGCGACTGCTGACCTCCGGTCTGTCGTACCGCGAGATCGCCGCTGAGCTCGGAGTCACCGGCGACAACGCCGAGCAGTACCTCGATGCCGTCCTCGACGAGGTCGGCATCAGCCGCGCCACCGCCGAGCGCCTGGTCCGCGAGTACCTCGACGACCGCGGACTGCTGACGGGAGCCGCGCTCTAGCGCGCGACCGTCTCGTCCAGGGAACTCCGGGACGTCGAGACAGCCCCCTGCTGCGGGCTCCCTCGACGGACCGGGGTTCCCTCGCGTGAAGGGGGTGCCGCGTCAGGCGCGGCGGGCGCGGTCGAACGCCTCCTCGACGTCCTCCTCCGGATCGGCGAGGAGGCGGAGGGTGGCCAGGGCGTGGATCCGCCGCGGCTCCTCGGCGGACAGCGCGGCCGCCTCGAGGGGGGCGGCCGCGGACTCGCCGAGCATCAGCAGGGCGCGGGTGAGGCTCTTCTGCACCGGCCGGTCGCCGTCGCCCAGGTGCTCGGCGAGCTGCCGGGCGAGCGCGGGCCGCTCGTGCTCGGGAGCGAGGCGGGCGGCGGTCCGCCACGCGGCCAGCGCCACCTCGAGGTGCTCGTCGTGCAGCAGCGCGGGAGTGATGGCGGGCCACGCCCTCGCATCGCCCACCTTCGAGAGCGTGTGCAGCGCCTGGCTGCGCGCCTGCGGCACCTCCGACACCAGTTCGGGCAGGAGCAGATCGACCGTGCGCGACGGGTCGTGGCGGATCAGCGCCCAGGTGAGCATCTCGCGCACGCCGAAGTCGGGTTCGACGCGGCAGCGCTCGATCAGGACGGGGATGTACCCGTCGGCCGGGCGGGTGCCCGCGCTCATCGCGGACCGCAGCCTCGAGGAGGCGTCCGAAGCGTGCAGCGCCGCGCGGAGCCTGTCGGCCGGCTGTGTCAGGTCGCTCATGCGGCCATCCCACACCACGCCGCCGGGAGGACGGCGAGAGCGCGAGCGGCCCCGGGACCCCGCAAGGGCTTCCCGCGATGCGGCCGTCGGTGTTCACTGGTGCCCATGCGAGCGATCTGGAAAGGCGCGATCACCTTCGGCCTCGTCAACGTGCCGGTGAAGATCTACAGCGCCACCGAGGACCACGACATCGCGCTGCACCAGGTGCACGACCGCGACGGCGGGCGGATCCGGTACCAGCGCAAGTGCGAGGTGTGCGGCGAGGTGGTCTCCTTCGACCACATCGACAAGGCCTACGACGACGGCGAGCACACGGTGGTGCTCACCAAGGACGAGCTGAAGGCGCTGCCCGAGGAGCGCGACCGCGAGATCGACGTGGTGCAGTTCGTGCCGAGCGAGCAGGTCGACCCGATCATGTTCGACCGCGCCTACATCCTCGAGCCCGACTCCTCCTCCCCCAAGGCGTACGTGCTGCTGCGCCGCACGCTCGAGCAGACCGACCGCACCGCGATCGTGGAGTTCGCCCTGCGCCAGAAGACGCGGCTCGCCGCGCTGCGCGTGCGCGGCAAGCTGCTGATGCTGCAGACGCTGCTCTGGGCCGACGAGGTGCGCGAGGTCGAGTTCCCGTCCCTCGAGGGCACCACCCGCATCGCCGCCCGCGAGCTCGAGATGTCGTCGCACCTGGTCGACTCCTACTCCGAGGACTTCGACGCGTCCAAGTTCACCGACGCGTACCAGGAGGAGCTGCGGACCCTCATCGACGCGAAGATCGAGCAGGGCGACGCCCTCGACACGGCGGCCACCTTCGGCGAGAAGCCCGAGGAGGAGGGCGGCGGCGAGGTGCTCGACCTGATGGAGGCGCTCAAGCGCTCCGTCGAGCGCAGCCGCGGGGCGAAGGGGGCGGCGCCGAAGGACGACGAGGCTCCGAAGCGGAAGCCCGCCGCGAAGAAGGCATCGGCGAAGAAGAGCGTCGCCGAGGAGGCCGAGCCGGAGGCGGAGAAGCCCGCCGCGAAGAAGAAGACGGCCGCGCAGAAGAAGGCTCCCGCGACGAAGACCGTCGCGAAGAAACCTGCGGCGAAGCGCTCGAAGGCCGAGGACGCACCGGCCGAGAAGGCCGCGTCCTGACGGTCGGACGGCTCAGACGAGCTCGTCGACGTCGTCGAGATCGACCGACAGCGAGCTGACCAGCGCGAGGAGCGCCTCGGCGTAGGCGTTCTCGGCGACCTCGTCCTCGAAGACGCGCGTCGCTCCGGCCAGCTCGATCTCGACCGCGTAGCGCACGGGCTCCCCTGCGAGTCGGCGGAGCGAGCGGAACGTGCCGCGCAGGAGCTCGCGGAGCTGGTCCTCCCGCGGCAGCCAGAGCGAGTCGTCGAGCGAGACCGAGTCGAGCGCCCACTCGGTGGTGCCGTTGAAGCCGAGCACGGTGCCGCTGGGGTACTCGTGCGCCTCGATGGTCATGTCGCTCACGGTGAAGACGTCGCCGTCGAACCCCTCCCGCTCGATGCGGAAGCGGTCGCCGGTGACCGGGGACCAGCGCACGCCCGCGGTGCGCAGCGCCCGGGCCAGCTCGAAGGTGATCATCCCCCGATCATGGCCGCCCTTCCCGGACGTCCGCCGCGAGCGGGCCGAGGTCGTCCCGATCGCGCGCTCACAGCTCCGCGTCGAGCACGAGCGAGCGCACCCGCAGGTCGGCGCGCCGCGCGTCGTCCTCCAGGCCGTCGACGACGACGGCCGCGCCGACCCACTCCGCTCCGGCGAGCTCGACGAGACGACGGCACGCGGCCGCCTGGGTGCCGGTCTCGATCCAGTCGTCGACGAGCAGCACGCGGTCGCCGGGTCCGAGCAGCGCGCGCCGCACGCGGAACAGGAGCGGATCGTCGCGGTAGTCGAAGGCGATCGCCGACTCCCACCAGTCGGCCGAGTCCTCGACCGGGGCCGACGCCTTGCGCGCCTCGACGAGCCCGACGCCGCGGTGCAGGGCGGTGAGGGCGGCGAGTGGTGTGCCGCGCGTCTGGGGGCCCAGGACGGCGGTGATCTCCTCCTCGGCGAACAGATCGCCGAGCCCCGGACCCAGAGCGGCCAGCAGGCCCGGATCGCGCCACCAGCCCGTGACGTCGGAGGACGCGGAATCGCCCGCCCGATCCCGGGAGTCGCCGTGCGCGCGGACCAGGCGGCCGCGCAGATCGTGGGGATCGGTCATGGCTCGACCGTAGCGGCGCGGACCGTCGGGTCCGGCGCGACCGGGTGTCGGTGGCTGAGTTCACACTCATGAAACACCTGGTTCACGGATCGGGCATCTGAGCTGCATAGCGTGGCTGTTCGTGCCCCTTTCAGGGGCGCGCACACCGCGCCGACGCAGGCGCGACCGGCCGTCCCTCCCCGGACGGCGACCGAGAGGACAGCCATGAACGACGATCCGGTGCTCGACACCGCCACCCCTTTCCGCCGACGGAGGCGCTCCCTCGCCGTCGCCGCCCGCTCCGCCGCCGCGATCGGCGGTCTCGCCCTCGTCGCCGCTCCGCTCGTCGCGGCGCCCGCCTCGGCCGCGCCGTCCGGTGACGAGCTCGTGATCAGCGAGGTCTTCGCACGCGGAGGCTCCGCCGGCGCGATCTACAGCAACCGCTTCGTCGAGTTGCACAACCCCACCGGGTCCGACATCGCCCTCGGCGGCACGAGCCTGCAGTACCGCTCGGCCACGGGCACCGCGAACCCCACCACCACCATCGCGCTGCAGGGCACGGTGCCGGCCGGCGGCCACTTCCTGGTGCAGGGCGCGAGCAACGGGACCAACGGCGCCGCACTGCCCGCCCCCGACCAGATCGCGGGCGGCCTCAACCTGGCCGCTGCGGGCGGCACCGTCTTCCTCGTCGAGGGCACCGCCCCGCTCGTCGCTCCGCCCACCGGGGCGTCGCCGCAGCCCGAGGCCGTCCTCGACCTCCTCGGATACGGCACGTCCAACACCTTCGAGACGGCGGCGGCACCGGTGCCGACGCTCACCGAGTCGCTCTCGCGCGCCGACGGCACCGCCGGCGACACCGATGTCAACAGCGCCGACTTCACCGTCGGAGCGGCCACCCCGCGCTCCAGCGGCGGCGGCACCGCGCCGACCCCCGGCCCGACGACCGCTCCCACGACCCCGCCGACGACCCCGCCCGCTCCCGCCGAGAGGGCGACCATCGCCGAGATCCAGGGCACCGGAGCCGCGTCGCCGCTCGTCGGCCGCACCGTTGTGACCACGGGTGTCGTCACCGCCCGCTACCCCTCCGGCGGCTACAACGGCTACGTCATCCAGACCCCGGGCACGGGCGGGAGCACGACGGGCCGCACCGCCTCCGACGCGGTCTTCGTCTACTCCTCCGCCTCGGTCGGCTCCGTCGCGATCGGCGACCACCTCGAGATCACCGGCGCCGTGAGCGAGTTCAACGGCCTCACCGAGCTCACCCCCACCTCTGCCGCCACCGTCGTGCGCCTCGCGGCACCGGCCGCGCCGGTCGTCCCGGCCGCCGTCGAGCTGCCGCGCACGGCCGCGGAGCGCGAGGTGCTCGAGAGCATGCTGATCGCCCCGCAGGGTCCGTTCACCGTGACCGACACCTTCGATCTGAACAGCTTCGGCTCGATCGGCCTCGCCGCCGGCACCTCGCCGCTGCTCACCCCGACCGAGGTCGCGCGTCCGGGCTCCCCCGAGCTCGCGGCGGTCGTCGCCGACAACGCGGCCCGCGCGATCGTGCTCGACGACGGAGCCTCGATCAACTTCCTCGGCTCGGCCGCCAACAAGGCGATCCCGCTGCCCTACCTGACCCCCGCCGAGCCGATCCGCGTCGGAGCCCCCGCGACCTTCACCGGTCCCGTCGTGCTCGACTACCGCAACAACGGCTGGTCCTTCCAGCCGACCACGCAGCTGACCGTCGAGAACGCGGCGTCGGTGCAGCCGGCCGAGTTCGCCGACACGCGGACCGCCGCGCCGGAGAACGTGGGCGGCGACGTCGCGATCGCCTCCTTCAACGTGCTGAACTACTTCTCGACCACCGGCGACTCCGTCGCGGGCTGCACCTTCTACACCGACCGCGACGGCGACCCCGTCACCGTGAACAGCGGCTGCGACGCCCGCGGTGCCGCGAACGCCGACGACCTCGAGCGCCAGCAGGCCAAGATCGTCACGGCGATCAACTCGCTCGGCGCCGGCGTCGTCTCGCTCGAGGAGATCGAGAACTCCGCCAAGTTCGGCAAGCCGCGCGACGAGGCCCTCGCCACGCTGACCGCGGCCCTCAACGCGGCCGCAGGCTCGGAGGTCTGGGCCTACGTCGCCTCGCCCGCCGCGCTGCCCGCGCTGGCGGACGAGGACGTCATCCGCACCGCCTTCATCTACAAGAAGGCCGTGATCGAGCCCGTCGGCGAGTCGGTCATCCTGAACGACACCACCGCGTTCTCGAACGCGCGCAAGCCGCTCGCCCAGGAGTTCCGCCTGATCGGCGTCGCCGAGAGCGAGTTCGTGGCGATCGTGAACCACTTCAAGTCCAAGGGCTCCGGCTCGGGCGCCGACGCCGACCAGGGCGACGGCCAGGGCGCTTCGAACGCCTCCCGCGTCGCTCAGGCCACCGCGCTCGTCGCGTTCGCCGACCGTCTGCAGGCCGAGAAGGCCACCGAGCTCGTCTACCTGCTCGGCGACTTCAACGCCTACTCGCAGGAGGACCCGATCCGGGTCATCACCGACGCGGGCTACCTCGACCAGGGTGCGAAGGACGGCGGGGAGTACTCCTACTCCTTCGACGGCGCGGTCGGCTCGCTCGACCACGTCTTCGCCTCGCCGGCAGCCGACGCGATCGTCACCGGCGTCGACACCTGGAACATCAACAGCGGCGAGTCCGTGGCGCTGGAGTACAGCCGCTACGACTACAACGCGACGATCTTCTACGACACGTCGGCCTTCCGCTCGAGCGACCACGACCCGGTGATCGTCGGTCTCGACCTCCCCGAGGCCCCGACCACGAGCATCGACGTCGCGACCAGCGCCGAGACGGGTGCCCGTGGGCCCTTCGCGACGGTCACCGTCACCGCGGTGAACAACGGTCCGGAGGAGGTCGCCGTCGTCGTCTCGACCGACTACGGCACGAAGTCCACCAAGAAGCTCAAGCCCGGTCGCGAGTTCAGCGTCACCTTCAACACGCACGAGCGCTCGATCGACGCGGGAGTCGCGACCATCGACGTCACCGCGCGCGACGGGTCCACGTGCAGCTACGAGGAGGCGTACCCCGCTTCCTGAGTGGGCCTCCCTGAGAAGGGCAGGAGCCGCACCGCCTAGAGTGCGGCTCGTGCCCGAGGGAGACAGCGTCCACCGTCTCGCCGCCCGGCTCCGTCGGGCGGCGGACGGCCGCCTGGTGGAGGACGGGGAGCTCCGCTCGGGAGACGCCGCCGGAACCGCCCTCGCCGGCCTGCGGATCCTCCGCCACGAGACCCACGGCAAGCACCTGCTGACCCGCCTCGACGAGGGCTGGACCCTGCACACCCATCTGCGGATGCAGGGCTCCTGGACCGTCACCGCTCCCGGCCGCGCGATCCCCCGGCGGGTGCAGCCCGACGTGCGCGTCCGCCTCCGCCTCGACGACGGCACGACACTCTGGGGACTCGAGCTGCCGGTGGTCGAGCTGCTGCCCGATCGCGACCTCGCGACGGCGATCGGGCACCTCGGTCCCGATCCGCTCCGCGACGACTGGGACGCCCAGGAGGCGGTCGCCCGTCTCTCGCGCGATCCCGACCGCCCCGTCGTCGCCGCGCTGCTGGATCAGCGGAACCTCGCGGGCCTGGGCAACCTCTGGGTGAACGAGGTCTGCTTCCTCCGCGGCCTCTGGCCCTGGCGCCCGATCGGCTCCCTCGACGTGCGCGCCCTCGTCGCGACGTCGGCTCGAGCCCTGCGCGCCTCCGTCACGATCCCCGGCATGTTCCAGACCACGACCGGCGACACCCGGCAGGGAGAGCGGCACTGGGTGGTGGGCCGCGCGGGCCGGCCGTGCCTGCGCTGCGGCACCACCGTGCTCGTGCGCGCCGAGGTCCGCGACGATCCGGAGCGGCGCCGCACCTGGTGGTGCCCGCACTGCCAGCCGGAGGCGTCCCGACCCGGCGGCTCACGGGACGGGGCCTACCCGACTCCTCGGAGCGCGGCATAAGCTCGAGGAATCGGGCGCTGCGGAGCATCGCCCTGCGCAATGACAGGCGACTCGTCGAGGAGGAACCGTGTACGACCCAGCTCTCCTCCGGACCTTCCTCGCGGTGGCCGAGACGCGCGGGTTCACCCGCGCCGCGGCGCAGCTCGGGATCAGCCAGCCGACGGTGAGCCAGCACGTGCGCCGACTCGAGGAGGCGGCGGACCGCATCCTCGTGCTGCGCGACACCCGCGAGGTCGAGCTGACCGACAACGGAGTGGCCATGGCCGGCTTCGCACGGACGATCCTCGCCGCGCACGCCGCGGCCGAGAACTACTTCAGCGGCACCGCCATGCAGGGCCGGCTGCGCTTCGGATCGGCGGACGACCTCGCGATCACGCAGCTGCCCCGGATCCTCCGCCACTTCCGCCAGCTCCACCCGCAGGTGAAGCTCGAGCTGACCGTCGACCAGAGCGGGCCGCTGCGCCGCCGACTCGACGCGGGGCACCTCGACCTCGTGTTCGTGAAGACCGCACCGGGATCCACGGACGGCCGCCTCGTCCGCCGGGACGCCATGGTCTGGGTCGCGCACGAGAACACCGTCCTCGAGCACGACGAGACGGTGCCGCTCATCGCCTACCGGGGTCCGAGCGTGTCGCGGCAGATCGCGATCGACGCGCTCGAGGCCGCGGGCCGCACCTGGCGCATCACCTGCAACACGCGGGAGGTGAACGGCGTACTCGCGGCGGTCCGCGCCGGCATCGGCATCGCCGTCTTCCCGCGCTCGCTGATCCCCGGCGATCTGGTGACCGTCAGCGACCGGTTCGGCCTGCCCGAGCTCGAGGACATCGAGTTCCGGCTCCTGGAGAGCGCGTCCGCCGCGCGCGAACCGGTGGAGGCGCTGACGACGGCCATCATGGAGCGCACCCACGTCTAGGGCCCGGTGCGGCACTCCGTGCTCGTGCGTAGTCTGGACACGACGGAGGGGGCCGGATGAGCGACGAGTGGGGATCCCCGGATCCTGCAGCACGACGGGACGCGACGGGGGCCGCCGTCGAACCGGCCTCGGGATCGGCCGCCGCCGTCCCCGAGGCGGCGCGGGTCGAGGACGCCGACCGGGCGCTGGCCGTGCGCGAGATCAAGCGCCGACGCGACTTCGCCGGCACGGTGGGAGGCTGGGCGAGCGTCTCGGCGATCACCACGACCGTCTGGATCGCAGGCGGCGCCGACGGCTACTTCTGGCCGATCTGGCCGATGCTGGGCATCGGGATCGGAGTCGTCGCGCAGGCCGCCGCGATCTGGGGGCCGATGAAGAAGGAGATCACCGAGGACGACATCGCCGCCGAGATGCGCAAGCGGGAACTCCGCGGCCGCTGACCGACGATCGCCGGACAGCCTGGGCGTCCCTCCGGGAGCGGCTGCTAGGGTACAGACCGAGCGCTCCGACAGCCCGACGGTGGCGCTCACGGCACAGCGTTGCGCGCCGGACCTGCGGCGTGCCGCCTCCGGCACCGCCCACTGACGGTTTGGACACCCTTGGCCGACTCCACTCGCCTCCCGCCCGACGACGCCGACCACTCGGCCGACGCGACCCCGTTCGACGGGAGCTTCCACGAGCTCCCTCCGCGCAGGCCCAGCCGCCGCGCCGTGATCCTCGGCGCCGTCGGCACCGGCCTCGGCATCGCCGCGCTCGGCGGTGCCGGCTACGCCGCATACCGCGCCTTCGCGCCCGACACCGTGCGCGTCCCGGGCGACCCGGACGCCGAGGCCCGCGAGCTCGACCTGCTCGCCGGCGTGCCCGAGCCCGTCGCCTCCTTCGGCCCCAACGGCACGCACTGGCCCTCGCTCACCCCGTGGATCACGGGCGACGTCGACCTCGAGGTCGAGGTCGAGTGCTCGTGGGCCGCGATCAGCGAGGCCATCACGAGCGCCGTGTCCGAGGTCGGCCCGTCCGACACGGTGCGGATCCTCGTCGCGCCGGGCGAGCTGCCGGGAGGCGGCGCCGGCTCGAGCTCCTCGCCGATGATGCAGGACGTGGGGTCGCTGGAGCGCGAGAACCGCATCCTGGTCTACCCGCGCGACGGCTTCGGCACGGTCACCACCGCGAACTCGTGGCGGCTGCTGCGCGTGAACGGGGTCGCCCTCGGCGGCATCGTCACGAACGGCGCGTTCCTCGCGAGCGGCTGCAGCGGCTCCGCCTTCGCTCGCATCACGACGAACGCCTACAACGTCTACGGGGTCGACGGGGTCGAGTTCACCGAGAACGTCGAGCTCGTCGAGGTCGTGGTCCCGGACGCGCAGCTGCGCGACGAGGACGTCTCGAGCACGCGCACGCCGACCGAGGGCGCCGGCGGCCTGCGCTTCATCTACCGCATCGGCTGCTGGACCGCTCCCGCTTACAAGGAGAAGGGCTCGAACGCGCACACCGACACCGTGCAGTTCTCGGGTCAGGGCGGCAACTACTACGGCGAGATCACGAGCATCGACTGCATCGACTTCGCCTCGAGCAACACCGCCTTCCAGATCGGCTCCGCCTCGGGCGTGCGCTACGAGCACTGCCTCGTCGTGGGCGCCGACGTGGTCAAGCGCGTCTTCCCGCTGCCCGACGCGGCCGACACCGAGGGCGGCTTCGGCGCCTCGAACGGCCCGGGCACCGAGTTCGGCTGCTCCGCGGTCGACAGCACGTTCATCGGGCCGATGGGCGCCGCGACCTGGGCGTCGGTGACGAACTCGGTCGCCGGCTACGAGACCTCCGGCGCCGCTCCCGAGGAGGGCGAGTGGACCATCGATCCCTCGATCCTCGAGTGGACCGCCGACGACGTGCACGAGCGCAGCCCTCAGGTCACCGCCGAGTACCTCGCGCAGATCTGGGCCTGAGCGCTCGTCCGAGCGCCGCGTCCAGGCGTGAGCGCCGAGTGACTCAGCCCGCGTGCCGGCCGCGGCGCGCGGGCCGGGCGAGCGCGACGAGCGCCGCGGGCACGCTGAAGAGCGGGTCCGTCGGGATCCGGGCGAGCAGCGACCTGATCACGAGCGAGAGCGCGACGATCGCCGCCGTGACGGCGAGCGGGTAGGCGAGCTCGAGCAGCGGGTTCCGGAGGAGCTCCACGAGCCCGGTGCTCGCGGGCTCCGCGACCAGGGAC
The DNA here is from genome assembly GCF_017355185.1 of Rathayibacter sp. SD072. Taxonomy (GTDB): domain Bacteria; phylum Actinomycetota; class Actinomycetes; order Actinomycetales; family Microbacteriaceae; genus Rathayibacter. The sequence goes on from NZ_JADILJ010000010.1 coordinate 79,222, forward strand.
AGCAGTCCGAGCAGCGGAACCTGCAAGAGGTAGATCGGCAGCGTGCGCCGTCCGATCGCCGATCCGAGCCGCGCGGCCGGCTCCCAGCGGCACAGGAGCGCTGCACACGCGATCGCCAGCGGGATCGCGCTCGCGCTCGCGACGAAGCCGAGGACGTCCTCGGCGCGCCCCTGGACCACGCGCCCTCCGACGACCGCGACGGCGAAGACGCCCAGCGGTGCGAGCAGGGCGATCGGGCGCGGCTGCGAGAACCAGCGCAGCCGCTCGGCTCCGAGCACGCCGAACGCGAAGAAGACGAAGTTCGCCAGCAGGGCGTCGCCGAAGAGGATCACGCGCAGATCCGCCGCCACGAACCACGCCGCGGCGCCCAGCAGCAGGATCCCCCACCACGGCACGCGCAGCGCCCGCAGCAGCACGAACACCACGGGGTAGACCGCCAGCGCGTAGAGGAACCAGAGCGTGGTCGTCGGCAGCACCGCCTGCAGCGCGAACTGCTGCAGGGTGTCGATCGAGTGGGGGAAGCCGGGGCGGGCCAGCACCGCGAAGAAGACGCCGTAGAGCACCACCCAGACGACGTAGAGGTAGCCGTTCGAGACCAGGCGCAGCCGTGCCGTGCCGCCGCGCCAGCCTCGCAGCAGCCCGCGGGAGGCGAGCAGCCCCGACAGCGCGAACAGGATCGGCATGCGGATCCGGCCGAGCGACCCGCCGACCTGGTCCCAGAGCCCGCTCACCGCGGAGCGGCCGTCGACCAGCAGGTCGTGGTTCCAGATCAGGACGTGGAAGAGGACCACCGCGAGGACGCCGAGCCCGCGCGTCGTGTCGACCCATGCGAGCCGCTCGCGGGCGGTCGCGCTCGCTCCCGTCTCCCCTGTCACCCTTCCGAGTATGCGGGAGTCGGGCCGCTGAGCAGGCATCGACGGGCTCAGGTCACTGTCCCCCGTCCAGGCGTCCTACGGCCGTGACCCGCACGACCGCGGCGCCGGCCTCGTCCGACTCGGCGAGGTCGACCCTCGCCGAGATCCCCCAGTCGTGATCGCCCGCGGGGTCGTCCAGGATCTGGCGGACCCGCCACTCGGTCGGCGTCTGCTCGACGAGCAGCATCGCCGGTCCGCGTGCATCCGGCCCCGTGCCGATCGTGTCGTGCTCGTCGTAGTAGTCGTCCAGGGCCTCGCCCCAGGCGTCGGAGTCGAACCCGGCCGCCGCGTCGAGCTCGCCGAGCGCCTCGTGGTCGTCGAGCGCCGCGAGGGTGACCCGGCGGAACATCTCGTTGCGCACGAGCACGCGGAAGGCGCGCTGGTTCGCCGTGAGGCGGCGCGGCGCAGGCGGCACGATCGCCTGGTCGGCGTCGTGCAGAGCGGGGTTCACCAGCTCCTCCCACTCGTCGACGAGCGAGGAGTCGACCTGGCGGACCAGCTCGCCCAGCCACTCGATCAGGTCGTGCAGCTCCTCGTTCTTGATCTCGTCCGGGATCGTCTGGCGGGCCGCGCGGAACGCGTCCGACAGGTAGCGCAGGACGAGACCCTCCGATCGCGAGAGCTTGTAGAACGCGGTGTACTCGCCGAACGACATCGCCCGCTCGTACATGTCGCGCACGACCGACTTCGGCGACAGCTCGAAGTCGCGCACCCAGGGCTGCGCCGCCGTGTAGGTCGCGAACGTCGCGTCGAGCAGCTCCTCGAGCGGCTTGGGGTGGGTGACCGACTCGAGCAGCTCCATCCGCTCCTCGTACTCGATCCCCTCCGCCTTCATCGCGGCCACCGCGTCGCCGCGCGCCTGGAACTGCTGGGCACCGAGGATCTGCCGCGGATCGTCGAGCGTCGACTCGAGCACCGAGATCACGTCGAGTGCGAAGGTGGGCGACTCGGGGTCGAGCACGTCGAACACCGCCAGGGCGAACGGCGAGAGCGGCTGATTGAGCGCGAAGTTGGGCTGCAGATCGACGGTCAGCCGGATGCGCACCACGCCGTCCGCGCCGACGCTCTGCTCGACCACGCCCGCCTCGCGCAGCGTCCGGTAGATGCCCAGCGCGCGCCGGGCCAGCTGGAGCTGCCGCTTCCACGGCTCGTGGTTGTCGAAGATCAGCGCGTGAACGTTCGCGAAGGCGTCGCCGCCGCGGGCGATCACGTTCAGCAGCATCGCCGAGGTGATCGTCATGTGCGAGGTGAGCGTCTCGGGCTCCGCGTCGACGAGCTTGCGGAAGCTGGGCTCGCCCCAGCTCACGAAGCCCTGCGGCGCCCGCTTCGCGACCCACTTCCTGCGCTTCTTGGGGTCGTCGCCCATCTTGTCGAGCGCCTTGCGGTTCTCGGACTCGTGCTCGGGCGCCTGCACGACCACGGTGCCCGCGGTGTCGTAGCCGGCGCGACCGGCGCGGCCGGCGATCTGGTGGAACTCGCGCGCCGAGAGCTGGCGCATCCGGGTGCCGTCGTACTTGGTCAGCGCGGTCAGCAGGACCGTGCGGATCGGGACGTTGATCCCGACGCCGAGGGTGTCGGTGCCGCAGATCACCCTGAGCATGCCCTGCTGGGCGAGCTGCTCGACGAGGCGGCGGTACTTGGGCAGCATGCCGGCGTGGTGCACGCCGATGCCCAGCCGCAGCAGCCGCGAGAGCGTCTTGCCGAACGCGGTGGTGAAGCGGAAGCCGCCGATCACCTCGGCGATGCGGTCGCGGTGCTCGCGGCTGGCGATGTTCGCGCTGGTGAGCGCCTGCGCGCGCTCGAGGGCGGCGGCCTGCGAGAAGTGCACGACGTAGACCGGCGACTGGTTCGTCGCGAGCAGCTCCTCGATCGAATCGTGGATCGGCGCGATCTCGTAGAAGTAGTGCAGCGGCACCGGACGCTCGACGCCGGTCACCCGCGCCGTCTCGCGTCCCGTGCGGCGGGTGAGGTCGGCGGCGAGCGCCGTCACGTCGCCCAGCGTCGCCGACATCAGCACGAACTGCACATGGGGAAGCGTCAGGAGGGGCACCTGCCACGCCCAGCCGCGCGAGGGGTCGGCGTAGAAGTGGAACTCGTCCATCACGACCTGGTCGACGTCGGTCTCGGGCCCGTGGCGCAGCGCGAGGTTGGCGAGGATCTCGGCCGTGCAGCAGATGATCGGGGCGTCGGAGTTGACGGAGGAGTCGCCCGTCACCATGCCGACGTTCGCGGCCCCGAAGACGTCGACGAGGGCGAAGAACTTCTCGGACACGAGCGCCTTGATCGGCGCCGTGTAGTAGCTGCGCTTCCCGGCGGCGAGGGCCGCGGCGTGCGCGCCGATCGCGACGAGCGACTTGCCGGTGCCGGTCGGGGTCGACAGGATCAGGTTCGCTCCGGAGGCGATCTCGAGCATCGACTCGTCCTGCGCGGGGTAGAGCGGCAGCCCGCGGGCCTCGGCCCACTCCGTGAACGCCAGGTACACGGCGTCGTCGTCCACGCGCCCGTCGGCGTCGGGCGTCGGCATCCGTTCGAGCAGCGTCGGGTTCATCCGTCCATCCTCCCAGGCCGCACCGACACCGCGGGCGGGAGAGGGATCCGCGTCGGCGGTGCGGGCTAGGCTCCCCGGATGCGCGCTGCGATCCCCGCTCCCCGACTCGATCCCCTCCGCCTCGACGCACTCGCCGAGGGGTTCGCCGGCGATCTCGGCGCCCGCGAGCACGCCGAGGGCCTGCGCTTCGACGGGGTCGACCTCACGGGCGCCGACCTCACCGCCGTCTCGATCAGCGAGTGCGTTTTCTCCGCCGCCCTTCTCTCAGGGGCTCAGCTGCGCGCCGCGTCCGTCGTCGACTCGCGCGTCGAGCGGATCGACGTGCCCGGCCTCTCCGCGGCCCGCAGCCGGTGGCGCTCGGTCGAACTGCTCGGCTCGAGGCTCGGTTCGGCCGAGCTCTACGAGAGCACCCTCGAGCAGGTGCGGATCGCCGACTGCAAGCTCGGCTACGTCAACCTGCGCGGAGCCGCGCTCCGGGACGTCCTGCTCGAGCGCTGCACGATCGACGAGCTCGACCTGGGAGGGGCTACCGGTGGCCGGGTCCGCCTCGTCGACTGCGACGTCCGCTCCCTCGAGCTCGGCGGAGCCCGCCTCGAGCACCTCGATCTGCGCGGCGCCGAGCTGCACGTGCTCGGCGGGCTCGACGGCCTGCGCGGAGCGGCGCTGACCGAGTTGCAGCTGAGCCTGATGCTGCCGCTGTTCGCTCAGCACTTCGGCGTGCAGGTGCTGGGCTGAGGGTCAGCGGCTCCTGACGAGCCTCGTGAGAGCCCGCCGCCCGAGGAGGAACGCACCCAGCACGAGCGCGGTGACGATCACGAAGCTCCACTGCACGCCCTGCTGCGAGACGATGCGCAGCAGGAGTCCGACGACGACCGCGCCCGCCCAGACGATCAGCCCGGTGGGCACGATCCGGTCGGGAGCGCGCCACGAGCGCGCGAGCGCCCAGCCCGCGAGCAGTCCCGCGAGGAACGGCCAGAAGGTGGTCAGGAAGCCCAGCAGCTCCGCGCCCTCCTCGTGGCTGCGACGGCCGATCAGGACGAACACCGCGACGAGGAGGACGTCGAGCGCGAGGGCGACCGCGACTCTCACGCCGGTTCCGTCACGAAGTCGATCAGCTGCTCCACCCGTCCCAGCAGCGCGGGCTCCAGGTCGCGGAACGTGGTGACCTTCGACAGGATCCGCTGCCAGGCGCGCGCGATGTCGGCCTGCTCCTCGTGCGGCCAGCCGAGCGCCGCGCAGATGCCGTGCTTCCACTCGATCGATCGCGGGATCTCGGGCCAGCGCTCGAGTCCGACGCGGTCGGGCTTCACCGCCTGCCAGATGTCGATGTAGGGATGGCCGACGACCAGGACGTGCTCGCCGTGCGGGCCGGCGGCGACGGTGTCGGCGATGCGCGACTCCTTCGACCCCCGGACGAGGTGGTCGACGAGCACTCCGATGCGGCGGCCGGGGCCGGGGCGGAACGCTCGGACCAGCTCGTCGAGGTGGTCCACGCCCTCGATGTACTCGACGACGACGCCCTCGACGCGCAGGTCGTGACCCCACACCTTCTCGACGAGCTCGGCGTCGTGCCGGCCCTCGACGTAGATGCGGCTGGGCAGCGCGACACGGGCCTTGGCGTCGGCGACGTGGAACGACCCGGAGGCGGACCGCGCCCGTCCGAGGTTCGCGTCGCGCTTGAGGCCCGGCGCCTTGAGCGAGACCGGCTTGCCGTCGATCAGGAACCCGGGACCGATCGGGAACACGCGGACCTTGCCGAACCGGTCCTCCAACCGCACCATCCGCATCTCGACGCCGAGCACGGCACCCACGAATCCGGAGGCGACCTCCTCGACCACGAGGTCGCGCACGGCCTCGACGACCGCCACCTCGACCTTGTGCTTCGCCCGCCAGTCCCCGGCGAGCACGTCCTGCCCGTACCTGTCGTCCATCCGACCGAGGGTAGCCGCCGCACGCGCGCGCCCCGCCGCGCCGCACCCGTCCCGGCTGATCGGGCAGCCCGCGCAGCGGGCGTCTCCCTCGCTGGTCGAGCAGCCCGCGCAGCGGGCGTATCGAGATCCACGTCCACCAGCAGGTCGGCTTCCGAACCGCTCCTGGCACGTTCCGCCTCCGGAGTGCGCGATCGCACCCGTGGTGTCGGTGGTCGCTGGTGTCATCCTCGTATGGTTCTTCTGGATGTCGAAGCGAGGCCCGCGGGCGGCGGTCCGAGCGTGCGCGAGTGCTTCGACGACGCCCTCGTCGCCGCCGTCAGAGCCGCCTGCGCGGTCGACGCGTTCCGCGCACGAGCCGAAGCGCAGCGGGCGGAGCTGATCGAGCTCGCCCGCCGCACGGCGATGACGCTTCCGGATGCGCTCGTCGATCCGAGCGTGCAAGCGCACGTCGAACGCGAGGAAGCCGCGATGCGAGCCCTGATCGCGGAGATCGCGACCGGCATGCGGGTCTCCGAATCCTGGCTGCTGTCCTCGTGGAGGAGAGCCGGATGCTCGTCAACGAGCTGCCGCAGACGCTGACGGCTCTGCGCGAGGCCGCGATCGCACCCGAGCACGCACGCGTGATCATCCGGGCCGCGCTGGATCTGCCGGTCGAGGCGCGCAGCCGCTTCGACGAGGCTGCGGCAGCGCTCGCCCGCGAGTGCACTCCTCCCCAGCTGCGGCGCCGGCTGCGGTCGCTGCGCGAGCGCCTGCACCCCGAGTCGCTCACCGACCGGCATGCGCGGTGCGCCGCCCGCCGCGGTGTGTGGCTCGACGGCGACCTCGACGGCATGGCCACCCTCCACCTGCACCTCCCCGCCCCCGACGCGCACGGAGCCTTCGACCGCATCGATCGCGCCGCCCGCAGCCTGCACGAGGCGCCGGAGGAGGAGCGCACCCTCGGGCAGCTGCGCGCCGATGTCGCCACCGCGCTCCTGCTCGACGGCGAGACCGCGCCGGGCCCGGATGGTTCCCAGCCCGCGACGGCAGTCCCGCGGGGCATGCGGCCGCAGGTCTCCGTCACCGTGCCCGTCCTGACCTTGCTCGGACACTCCGACGAACCCGGCGTCCTCGACGGCTACGGACCCATCGACCCCGCCACCGCCCGACGCCTGGCCGCCGACGCGCCCTCCTTCACCCGGATCCTCACCCACCCCGAGACCGGCGCGACCCTCTCCGTCGGACGCACCGCCTACCGCGTCCGGCCGATCTCCGCCGCGCGCTCGTCACCCGCGACGTCACCTGCCGCTTCCCCGGCTGCACCCGCTCCGCCCGTGACAGCGACATCGACCACGGCATCCAGTGGCAGCACGACGGACCGACGGACGCCGCGAATCCGGCCCACCTCTGCCGCCACCACCACCGACTCCGCCACACCACCACCTGGCGAGTCCGACACCGACCAGGCGGAGTCCTCGACCGGACCAGCCCCACCGGACGACACCACACCACCCGGCCACCAGCATCGGAAACCGCCTCACCGGAGCTCTTCCGACCGGACGACGATCCCGCCGATGCTCCGCCGCCGTTCTGATGTCCCGGCACCCCGGCACCCCGGTTCGCCGACCCGCGACCCGCCGGCCCGCTGAGTCGACGCCGCCCTCGCCTCTCCACCTCCGAGTGTGACGTGGGAATACGCGGCCCCCACCCGCGTTGTCCTAGGCTGAACGAGATAGCACGTGCTCCGGGGTCGGTGAGAGTCCGAACCGGCGGTGACAGTCCGCGAGCGGCCGACCACTTCGGTGGGGAGCTGCTGATCCGGTGGAATTCCGGGACCGACGGTTAAAGTCCGGATGGGAGGCAGCACGAGCGTCGCGCGCAAGCGCGGCGTCGAACGACGGTGCCCGCGCACCGACGATCGAGACCCCGGAGTTCGGCGACGAACGGAAGACCGGGAATGACGATCGATTTCGAGCACGCGATGCGCAGAGCGCTCGCGATCGCCGAGCACGGTCCCGCCCGCGGAGTGAATCCGCGCGTGGGCTGCATCCTTCTGGCGCCCGACGGCACCGTCCTCTCCGAGGGCTGGCACCACGGGGCGGGCACCGCGCACGCCGAGGTCGATGCGCTCTCGAAGCTCGCGCCGGGCGTCGCCGCGGGCGCGACCGCGATCGTCAGCCTCGAGCCCTGCGATCACACCGGCCGCACCGGTCCCTGCAGCCGAGCCCTCATCGAGGCCGGCGTCGCGCGCGTGGTCTACGCGGTGAACGACCCCGGCTCGCGCTCCGGTGGCGGCGGCGACACCCTCCGCGCCGCCGGCATCGAGGTGATCGAGGGCGTCCTCGCCGAGGAGGGCGAGGAGTTCCTGCACGTCTGGCTCACCGCCGCCCGCCGCCACCGCCCCTTCGTCACCCTCAAGTGGGCGTCGACCCTCGACGGCCGCACCGCCGCCGCCGACGGCAGCAGCCGCTGGATCACCGGCGCCTCCGCCCGGCAGCGCGTCCACGAGCAGCGCGCCGCGAGCGACGCGATCCTCGTCGGCACCGGCACCGTCCTCGCGGACGACCCGAGCCTCACGGCCCGCGGCGACGGAGGGGAGCTCCTCGCCCACCAGCCGGTCCCCGTGGTCGTCGGCACCCGCGCGATCCCCGAGGACGCTCACGTGCTCCACCACCCGCATCCGGCCCGCCTCGAACGCCATCACGACCTCGAGGCGGTCCTCGACCGCCTCTACGAGTCCGAGGTCCGCCACGTCTACGTGGAGGGCGGGCCCACCCTCGCCTCCGCGCTGGTCGCCGCGGGGCTGGTCGACGAGTACCTCGTCTACCTCGCTCCGGCGCTGCTCGGCGGACCCCGCCTGGCGCTCGGCGACATCGGAGTCACGGGCATCGCGGACGCCCGCCGTCTCCGCATCCACTCGGTCGAGGTCCTCGGCGACGACCTCCTCGTGACCGCGCGCCCCGTCGCGCACCCCGCGGGCGGCGCCGGCGAACCGGCCCGCCTCCCCCACGCCCTGCAGATGGAGACGCACTGATGTTCACCGGAATCATCGAGGAGATCGGCGTCGTCACGGCGATCGAGACGGGTGCGGATGCGATCCGGCTCACAGTGCGCGGTCCGCTCGCGGTCGAGGGCGCCCGCCACGGCGACTCCATCGCGGTCTCCGGCGTGTGCCTGACGGTCGTCGACCAGTCGGACGAGGGCTTCACCGCCGACGTGATGGCGCAGACGCTCCGCATGTCGACCCTCGACGGCGTCGCCGCCGGCGACTCGGTGAACCTCGAGCGGGCCGCCCGGGTCGGCGACCGGCTCGGCGGCCACATCGTGCAGGGCCACATCGACGGCACGGCGACGCTGCTCTCGATCACCCCGGGCGACGCGTGGCGCGTGCTGCGCTTCTCCCTGCCCGCCGCGGCGGCTCCGCTGGTCACCGACAAGGGGTCGATCGCCGTCGACGGCGTCTCGCTCACCGTCTCGGCGATCAGCCCCGCGGCAGAGCCCGAGCAGTGGTTCGAGGTCTCGCTCATCCCCGAGACCCTCGCCGCCACCACCCTGGGCGTCCTCGCCGTCGGCGGCCGGGTCAACATCGAGACCGACATCCTCGCCCGCCACGTCGAGCGCATGCTCGCACTGCAGGCCGTCGCGATCCCCGCGCACGCCCTTCCCGTCACCCTTCCCGGAGGTGGGGCATGAGCCTCTCCAGCATCCCCGAGGCCGTCGCCGCACTGCGCGAGGGCCGTCCGATCATCGTCGCCGACGACGAGGGCCGTGAGAACGAGGGCGACGTCATCGTCTCGGCGCAGCTCGCCAGCCAGGAGACGATCGCGTGGATGGTGCGCAACTCCTCCGGCTTCATCTGCGCGCCGATGACCAACGAGATCGCCGATCGGCTCGAGCTGCCGCTGATGGTCGTCGACAACGAGGATCCGCGCGGCACGGCCTACACGCTCTCGGTCGACGCCGCCGACCGCCTCTCGACCGGCATCAGCGCGTCCGACCGGGCGCACACCCTGCGGGTCCTCGCCGATCCTGAGGCGACGCCGTCGCGGCTGCACCGGCCCGGCCACATCCTGCCGCTGCGCGCGGTGGAGGGCGGCGTGCGCGAGCGCGACGGCCACACCGAGGCCGCGGTCGACCTGATGAAGCTCGCCGGGCTCTACCCCGTCGGCGCGATCTCCGAGATCGTCGCCGAGGACGGCGAGATGATGCGGCTCCCCGGCCTGATCGCGCTCGGCGAGCGCGAGGGCGTCCCGGTCACCACGGTCGCGGCCCTCATCGAGTACCTGCAGGAGTTCCACTGCGACACGGAGGTGCCCCTCACGGTCCCCGTGCCCGAGTCCTCGCGCGTGAGCTTCGAGGTCGAGACCACCGTGCCGACCACCCACGGCCCGTTCCAGGTGCGCGCCTACCGCGACCGCCAGACCGGTGCCGACCACGTCGCGGTCGTCGCGGGAGACCTCGGCGGCACCCGTCCGCCGCTGGTGCGGGTCCACTCCGAGTGCCTGACCGGCGAGGCCTTCGGCTCGCTCAAGTGCGAGTGCGGTCCGCAGCTCGACGCCGCTCTCGACACGATCCAGCGCGACGGCGGAGTCGTCGTCTACCTGCGCGGGCACGAGGGCCGCGGCATCGGCCTGATCAACAAGCTGCGCGCCTACCGCCTGCAGGAGGACGGCCTCGACACGCTCGACGCGAACCTCGCGCTGGGCCTGCCCGCCGACGCGCGCGACTACGGAGCCGCGGTCGGGATCCTCGAGGACCTCGGCATCCGCGACGTGCGCCTGCTCACCAACAACCCCGAGAAGGTCCGCCAGCTGACCGACCGCGGCATCACCGTCTCCGAGCGCGTTCCGCTCGTCGTCGGCGTCGGCGCGTTCAACGAGGGCTACCTCGAGACCAAGCGCGACCGCATGGGCCACGACATCGAGAACCTCGGCGATCTCGCCGGGCTCGGACACCTCGACGCCGGGATCGCCGGCGCGACGACGAAGGAGTGACAGCATGGCCGGTTCCGGCGCCCCCACCACCTCCCCCCTCGACGGATCGGGACTGCGCGTCGTCGTCGTCGCCGGGACCTGGCACACGCAGATCTCCGACGGTCTGATCGCCGGTGCTCGCGCCGCCCTCGACGAATCCGGCGCCTCGTGGTCGCTCGTGCGCGTCCCCGGCTCGTTCGAGCTGCCCGTCGCGGCGAAGGTCGCGCTCGACGCGGGAGCCGACGCCGTCGTCGCGCTCGGCGTGATCATCCGCGGCGGCACCCCGCACTTCGAGTACGTGTCGGACGCGGCCACCTCCGGCCTGACGACCGTCAGCATCCAGACCGGCAAGCCCGTCGGCTTCGGCGTGCTCACGCTCGATACCGAGCAGCAGGGCATCGACCGCGCCGGCCTGCCCGGGTCGAAGGAGGACAAGGGCCGCGAGGCGGCGGAGGCGGCGGTCGCGACCGCGCTGCTGCTGCGCGAGCTGCGCGGCTGACCCGCACGCGAGCGTCCGGCCCCCTTCCGCGGGCCGCTACAGCACGAAGCTGGGTGAACACGGAGTAAAGTGGTCGGGCCGTCACGAGCGGCCCGACTCCTCCTCCCCACCGCCATCCGGTCCGCGACGCCCGATCGACGCCTCGCCCGCCGGCACGGGGACCCCCTGTCTACCGGAGCAACTTCCCTCCCATGTCTCACGCACCCGCCACCGCCGACGCTCCCTCCGCCCCGCAGAACTCCCGCGGCCGCGTCATCCTCGCGAGCCTCATCGGCACGTCGATCGAGTTCTACGACTTCTACGCCTACGCGACCGCCGCCGTCCTGGTCTTCCCGGCCCTCTTCTTCGTGAACCAGGACCCGGCGACCGCGCTGCTCGCCTCCTTCGCCGTCTTCGGAGTCGCGTTCATCGCGCGCCCGATCGGCTCGATCGTCTTCGGCCACTTCGGCGACCGCGTCGGCCGCAAGGGCACCCTCGTCGCCTCCCTGCTCACCATGGGCATCGCGACCTTCCTCATCGGCTGCCTCCCCACCGCGCTCACGCCCGGCTGGGAGTTCCTCGCGCCGTTCCTGCTCGTCGTGATGCGCTTCTGCCAGGGCCTCGGCCTCGGCGGCGAGTGGTCCGGAGCGGCTCTGCTCGCCACCGAGAACGCCCCCGCGAACAAGCGCGCCATCTACGGCACCTTCCCGCAGCTCGGCGCACCGATCGGCTTCATCGTCGCGAACGTGCTGTTCCTCGTGCTCGCCACCTCGATGGACGACGAGACCTTCGCCGCGTGGGGCTGGCGCGTGCCGTTCCTCGCGAGCGCGATCCTCGTCATCATCGGCCTCTACGTCCGCTTCAAGCTCGTCGAGACCCCGGCGTTCCAGAAGGTCGTCGACAACGGCGAGGTCGCGAAGCTTCCCCTCGCCCGCGTCTTCGTGACCAGCTGGCGTCCGCTGATCCTGGGCACGTTCATCATGCTCGCGACCTACGTGCTCTTCTACCTGATGACCACCTTCACGCTGACCTATGGCACCAAGGCCACCGATGAGACGCCGGCCGGACTCGGCTACGACCGCAACGACTTCCTGATCATGCTGATCGTCGGCGTCGTGTTCTTCGGCATCTTCACCCTCGTCTCCGGCCCGCTCGCCGAGAAGTTCGGGCGCCGCAAGCTGCTCATCACGGTCACCTCGGCGATCATCGTGTTCGGCCTGCTCTTCGTGCCCCTCTTCGGCGGCGGCTTCGTCGGAGTGATGGCCGTGCTGATCCTCGGCTTCACCCTGATGGGCCTGACCTTCGGCCCGATGGGCGCGGTCCTGCCCGAGCTCTTCCCGACCAACGTCCGCTACACCGGCTCGGCCATGTCCTACAACCTCGCGTCGATCCTCGGAGCGGCCGTGGCGCCGATCATCGCGGTGGCGCTGTGGCAGGCGGCGGGCGGCAGCCCGGTGCTCGTGGGCCTCTACCTCAGCGCCGCGGGCGTTCTGACGCTCATCGCGCTGATCCTCTCGAAGGAGACCAAGGACCTCTCGTACACCGACAACGTCTCGTAGTCGTCGGCACGACCGCCGATCGCTCGGCACCCTCTCGTTCGGCCCGCCGGTCCTCCGGCGGGCCGAACGCGTCTCCGGAGCGTCAACCACTGTTGACGAGGAGGCTCGCGAACGCCTAAGGTCGTCAATCGAGGTTGACATCCGCTCGCTGCACGGACGGCGGGCTCGCAGCGACGAGGAGGCAGAATGGACGACGGCACGATCGCGACCCTGGCGCAAGGCGCGGACGCGGACGATCCGCTCGCAGCACTCCGGGCGATCCACCGCCTCCGCGGCGAGCTCGACCGCACCGAGGCGATCGCCGTCAGGCGGGCGCGCAACGCGGGTGCGTCGTGGCAGCTGATCGCGCTGTGCCTGGAGGTGAGCCGCCAGGCGGTCCACAAGAAGTACGGCAGGGCATGAGCGGGAACGGACGGTCGATGAGCACCAGCACTCGAAGCGCACGAGGCGGACGGCGCGGCGGACGCGGTGCCGACGACGGGCCCCGCGCCTCCTTCTCGCAGCTCGTCCCCTACCTCCTCGAGCACCGCGGCATCCTCGGCGTCGTCGTCGTGCTGAGCCTCTTCGGAGCCGCGGCGAGCCTCGCGCAGCCGCTTGTCGTCGGCCAGGTCATCACCCGCGTGCAGGAGGGTCTCGACCTCGGTCCGCTCGTCTGGGCGCTCGTCGCCCTCGTCGTCGCCTCCGGCCTCATCTCGGGCTTCGCCCACTACCTCCTCCAGCGCACCGGCGAGGGCATCGTCCTCTCGAGTCGGCGCCGCCTGGTCGCGCGCCTCCTGCGCCTGCCGATCCGCGAGTTCGACGCGCGCCGCACCGGTGACCTCGTCTCGCGCGTCGGCTCCGACTCCACGCTGCTGCGCGCCGTGCTCACCCAGGGCCTCGTCGACTCCATCGCCGGCTCGCTCGTCTTCGTCGGTGCGATCATCGCGATGGCGATCATCGACTGGGTGCTGCTGATCATCATCGTCGTGGTGGTCGCCGCCGCCCTCGGCCTCGCGCTGACGCTCGGGCGGGGCATCCGCGTCGCGAGCCGCAAGGCGCAGGAGAAGGTCGGCGACCTCGCCGCCGCGGTCGAGCGCGCCATCAGCGCGGTGCGCACCATCCGTGCGGCCGGCGCCACCGACCGCGAGATCGCGGTGGTCGACACCCACGCGACGGAGGCGTACCGCCTCGGCATCCGCGTCGCCCACATCTCGGCCCTCGTGGTCCCCGTCGCCGGCATCGCCCTGCAGGTCGCTTTCCTCGCCGTCCTCGGCGTCGGCGGCTACCGGGTCGCCTCCGGCTCGATCGACATCGCGCAGCTGGTCTCGTTCATCCTGTTCCTCTTCATGATGGTGATGCCGCTGGGCAACTTCATCGGCGCGATCACCTCGGTCAACTCCGCACTCGGGGCGCTGGGACGCATCCAGGAGATCATCGACCTCCCCGTCGAGGGCGACGGCGACCGCGCCGGAACGCTGAGCGGCCTCGGCGTCGGAGTGGGCGACGACGCCATCGCGTTCGAGGACGTCGTGTTCTCGTACGAGCAGACGGCGCCCGTCGACGGAGCCGAGCCGGTCTCGGAGGAGCGCGACCGCACCGTCCTGCGCGGCGTGTCCTTCACCGTCCCCCGCGGCAAGCGGACGGCGCTCGTCGGCCCGTCCGGCGCCGGCAAGAGCACGATCCTCGCCCTCATCGAGCGCTTCTACGACCCCGAGGCGGGAGTCGTCCGACTCGGCGGCGTCGACATCACCGCGGTCGACCGCGACGCGCTCCGCGCCCAGATCGGCTACGTCGAGCAGGACGCCCCCGTCCTGGCCGGCACGATCCGCGAGAACCTCGTGCTCGGCCGACCCGACGCCGACGACGCCGACTGCCTCCGCGTGCTCGAGGCCGTGAACCTCACCGACGTCCTCGAGCGCAACCCGCTGGGCCTCGACGCCCCGGTGGGCGAGAGCGGCGTGATGCTCTCGGGAGGCGAGCGCCAGCGCCTCGCCATCGGCCGCGCGCTCCTCGCCGCGCCGCCCATCCTGCTCCTGGACGAGTCCACCTCGAGTCTGGACGGGCTGAACGAGCAGCGCCTGCGCCTCGCGATCGACGCGGTCGCCGAGAACCGCACTCTCCTGGTCATCGCGCACCGCCTGTCGACCGTCGTCGACTCCGACCGCATCGTCGTGCTGCAGAAGGGCGAGGTCGTGGGCGTCGGCACGCACTCCGAGCTGGTCGAGTCGACTCCGCTCTACCGGGACCTGGCGAAGCACCAGCTCCTGGTCTGACGCTGCCGGTCCGGCGCCGAAGCGGGCTCAGCGCGGCGGCAGCCGCAGCGCCCCGTCGAGGCGGACGACCTCGCCGTTCAGCATCGGGTTCTCGACGATGTGGCGCACGAGCGCGGCGAACTCGGACGGACGGCCCAGCCGCGCCGGGTGCGGGGTCGCCCCGCCGAGCGACTCCCTGGCCGCCTCGGGCAGGGCCGCCAGCAGGGGCGTGTCGAAGGTGCCGGGAGCGATCGAGACCACGCGGATCAGCGTTGCCGCGAGCTCACGGGCCAGCGGCAGCGTGAGCGCCGCGACGGCGCCCTTCGACGCCGCGTAGGCGGCCTGGCCGATCTGGCCCTCGAACGCGGCGACGGACGACGTGGTGACGAGCACGCCGCGCTCCCCCTCGATCGGCTCGCGCTCGGCGATCGACGCCGCGGCGAGACGGAGCACGTTCAGGGTGCCGACCGTGTTGACCCGGAGCACCCGCTCGAAGTCCTCGAGGGCGAGGGGGCCGTCGCGGCCGAGCAGGCGGCCCGGCGTGGCGATCCCGGCGCACGACACCGCGATGCGCAGCTCCCCCGCGGCGGAGACGGCGCGGGCGACGGCCTCCGAGTCGAGCACGTCACCCGGCGTCGCCCGGACGCCCTCCGGCAGGTCCGCCCGATCGAGTGCGGCGGGCACATCCAGGACGTGGACCCGCGCCCCCGCCTCGTGCAGGGCGACCGCCGTCGCCGCTCCCAGCCCGGACGCACCGCCCGCGACGAGCACGGGCATCCCGTCGAGTCGCATGCTCAGGACCCCGGCACCGGTGCGGCCGTGGACAGCGCCTCGGCCGAGCAGGTGGTCAGCGTCTCGTCGTACTGCTGCGCGAGCCGGATCGCCTCGTTCCGCTCCTCCTCGTCGGCGGTCGCCGCGGGCGCCGGCGGGCGCTCGCCCAGCCCCCAGCGGGCGAGGCAGTCGGTGATGCGGCGGGTGACGGACGCGGTGTCGTCGAGGGCCGGGTCGACGGAGGGAGCGTCGTCGGAGGACTCGTCCGGGGAGGAGGGTGAGCTCGTGCTCGGTCGCGGCTCCGCATCGTCGGGCACCTCGGCGAGGGGGCTGCCGCACCCGCTCACGAGAGCGAGCACGAGGGCCGCGAGGGCCGGCAGCGCGAGCAGGCGGCCGAGCGGACGCGGGGCGCCGCGGTCGGCGACACGGGGCTGGGGCATGTCGACCTCGTTCGGACGCGGCGGGACGGGACGGCTGTCACGGTACCCCAGCGACGGCCGCCCGCGGGAGCCCGGCGCGCATCGGCGGATGCGTGCCGCACGATCCGCAGAGAGGACGGGCGGGCCGCTCAGTCCGGATCCGCGAGCGCCCACATCGCGACCGCGCTGGCCGCCGCCACGTTGAGCGAGTCGATGCCGTGCCGCATCGGGATCTGCACCGCGACATCGGCGGCGGCGAGCGCCTCGTCGCTCAGACCGGCCCCCTCCGTCCCCAGCACCAGGGCCACACGGTCCGGGGCCTGAGCGGCGAACGTCCGCAGCGGCACCGCGCCGGGCGTCAGCGCCATCGCCGCGATCGTGAAGCCCGCTGCGTGCAGGAGCGACGCCGTCGCGCTCCAGTCGCCCACGCGCGTCCACGGCACCTGCAGCACCGTGCCCATGCTGACGCGGATCGCCCGGCGGTAGAACGGGTCGGAGCAGCGCGGCGTGACGAGAACGGCGTCCGCGCCGATCGCCCCGACCGAGCGGAAGATCGCGCCGACGTTGGTCGGATCGACGACGTCCTCGAGCACCACGATCCGGCGCGCACCCGAGATCAGCTCGGCGGGATCGGGGAGGACGGGGCGGTCCATCGCCGCGATCAGCCCCCGATGGAGCACGTAGCCGGTCAGCTCGGCGAGGAGCTCCCCCGGACCGGTGAACACCGGCACGTCGTGGTCGCCCACGAGGCGCTCGGCCTCCGCCGCCGAGGAGCCCAGAGCGAGGACGGAGCGGGGGCGGTGCCCCGCACGCAGGGCGCGCTCGAGCACCAGCGCCGATTCCGCGATGTAGAGGCCCTGCGCCCCGCGCGCGTTCTTCAGCGCGACGTCCGTGGCGTGCGCGTAGTCGCGCAGGCGCGGATCCTCGAGAGAGGAGACCTCGACGAGCTCCACGGATCAGGCGAACGGATCGGGGGTGAGCGTGTACTTCGTGCTGAGGTACTCGCCGATGCCCTCGAGGCCGCCCTCGCGGCCGAGACCGGAGTGCTTCACCCCGCCGAACGGCGCCGCCGCATTGGAGACGACTCCGACGTTGAGCCCCATCATGCCGGTCTGCAGTCGCTCGATCATGCGCTGGCCCCTGGCGAGGTCGCGCGTGAAGACGTACCCGACCAGCCCGAACTCGGTGTCGTTCGCCAGGCGCACGGCCTCCTCCTCGTCGCGGAACGGCGTGATCGCCAGCACCGGCCCGAAGATCTCGGTGCGCAGCAGCTCGCTGCCCGCCGCGACCCCCGACAGCACAGTGGGCTCGTAGAAGTGCCCCGCACCCTCGATCCCGTGGCCGCCGACCCGCACCCGGGCGCCGCGCGAGACGGCGTCGTCGACGAGCGAGCCGGTCTTGGCGACCGCCCGGTCGTCGATGAGCGGGCCGATCCCGATACCGGGCTCGGTGCCGCGTCCGACCCGCAGCGCGCGGACCCTCTCCGTCACCCGGGCCGCGAACTCCTCCGCGATCGACTCGTGCACGAAGAAGCGGTTGGCCGCGGTGCAGGCCTGGCCGATGTTGCGGAACTTCGCGGCCATCGCGCCCTCGACCGCCCGGTCGAGGTCGGCGTCCTCGAAGACGACGAAGGGGGCGTTGCCGCCGAGTTCCATCGAGGTGCGGAGGACGTTCGACGCCGCCTGCTTCAGCAGCGTCTGCCCGACGGGGGTGGATCCGGTGAACGAGACCTTGCGCAGTCGGGGATCGGCGAGGATCGGCTCCGACACCGCCCCCGCGCTCGAGGTGGTGACCACGTTGACGACGCCGGCGGGGACCCCCGCCTCGGCGAGCAGCGCCGCGAACGCGAGCGTGGTCAGCGGAGTGAGTTCCGCCGGCTTCACGACGACGGTGCAGCCCGCCGCCAGCGCGGGCGCGATCTTCCGGGTCGCCATGGCGAGCGGGAAGTTCCACGGGGTGATCAGGTAGCACGGGCCGACGGGGTGCTGCGAGACGATCATCCGCCCCGTCCCCTCGGGGTTGACCCCGTAGCGACCCGAGATGCGCACGGCCTCCTCGCTGAACCAGCGGAGGAACTCGCCACCGTAGGCCACCTCGCCGAGCGCCTCGGCGATCGGCTTGCCCATCTCGAGCGTCATCAGCAGCGCGAACTCGTCCTTGCGCTCCTGGAGCAGGTCGAAGGCGCGACGGAGGATCTCCCCGCGCCGACGGGGCGCCGTCGCCGCCCACGCGTCCGCGGCGTCGGCAGCGGCGTCGAGGGCGCGCAGCCCGTCCTCCGGAGTCGCGTCGGCGATCGTCCGCAGGACCTCGCCGGTCGCCGGGTCCTCCACGTCGAGGGTCCCGCCGCCCGAGGCATCGATCCACTCGCCTCCGATGTACAGCTGCGCCGGGGTGCGCGCGAGGAGGGCCGTCTCGGAGGCGGCGCGGGTGTCGACGGAATCAGTCACAGTATCGCTCTTTCTCTGCGGATCGCGGCGCGGAGGGCGCTCGCGGGAGAGGATCACCTCTCCGATGGTACTCGCCGGCCCGCGGCTGCTCGGGGCGGAGCGGCGGATCCCGATCAGGCAGACGGCTCGATGCGGACCCCTGCGGCGGCGAGCTCGCGCAGCGCCGCCGCGCTCGCCTCCTCCGACACCCCGGCGACGAGATCGTCGAGGACCCGCACCTCGAGCCCCGCCGCCCGCGCGTCCAGCGCCGAGGCGCGGACGCAGTGATCCGTCGCGAGACCGACGATGTCGAGCTCGGTGACGCCCAGGCGCGCGAGGACCTCGGGCAGAGCATCGCCGTCCGACGTCGTGCCCTCGAACGCCGAGTACGAGGGACGGCCCTGCCCCTTCCAGACGTGCACGTCGACGGTGTCCGTCCGCAGCGCCGGGTGGTACTCGGCCCCGGGGGTGCCCGCCACGCAGTGCACGGGCCAGCTGTCGACGAAGTCGGGTGCGGAGGAGAAGTGGCCGCCGTTGTCGGTGCCGCCGTCGTGCCAGTCGCGCGAGGCGAGGACCGTCCGGTACCGCTCGGGGTGGGCGGTGAGGTAGGTGGAGACGTCCTCGGCGACCCGGGCGCCCCCGGCGACGGCCAGGGCACCGCCCTCGGTGAAGTCGTTCTGCACGTCGACGATCAGGAGCGCGGTGGTCATTCTGGGTCCTTCC
>NZ_JADILJ010000100.1 GCF_017355185.1 Rathayibacter sp. SD072
TGGTCTCCTCGGGGCGGATGCCGCGCGGTGTGCGCGTGCGGGCGTGGGCCACGGTGCGGCCCTCGAGGTCGAGCACCACGCAGGTGGTGACGGTGGGGTCGATGTGCAGCCCGATCGCGAAGCGCGCATCGGGTTCGAGCTGGAGGATCGTGCGCGGCTTGCCCGGGCCGGACCCGGATTTGCCGGCCTCCCGCACGAGTCCGTCCTGCAGGAGCCGCCGGGCGACGTTCGAGAGCGTCTGGGCCGAGAGCCCGGTCTGCGCGGCGAGCTCGATCCGGCTGATGCCGGCGGGCGCGCGGCGGATGAGCTCGAGGACGAGCGCCTGGTTGTAGCCGCCGAGCGCCGGGAGGTTCGTGCCCCGCTTCATCGCTGCTCGCGGGCCAGGAACCCGGCCAGCGACAGCGGCGGGCGCCCGGTGAGGCGCTCCACGTCGCCCGAGACGTGCTCGAGCTGCCCGGCGGCGATCGCGGTGTAGGTGCTCACCCAGGCGTCGAGCTGCCAGGCAGGGGCGTTCCAGCGCTGCCGCGAGGCGTAGGCCTCCTCGAGCGTCTCGTCGACGAACACGGCGGGGCGGCCGGCGGCGGTCAGGGTGGCGGCGACTTCGTCGAGAGTGAGCGCCTCGGGCCCGGTGAGCTCGTAGAGCGCGTCGCGGTGCTCGTCGGGGGAGCGGAGGATCACCGCCGCCGTGCGCGCCACGTCCTCGCGGGCGACGACCGCCGCGCGTCCCGTCCCCGCGGGCCCGCGGATCGCGCCGTCCTCGCCGAGCATGTCCGGCAGGAAGTCGAGGTAGAGGTTGTCGCGAAGGAAGGTCCATCCCATGCCGGAGTCGCGGAGCGCGTCCTCCGTCGCGGCGTGGTCCCGCGCGAGGGTGAAGACGGCGTCGTGCGCCGCTCCGGCGAACGAGGTGTAGACCACGTGCTCGACACCCGTCTCCGCGGCGGCGGCGACGAGCGAGCGGTGCTCCGCCAGGCGGCGCTCGTTCTCGGACGCCGAGACCATCAGCAGCAGGCGGACGCCCACGAGCGAGGCGCCGGGCTCGGCGAAGGTCGAGCGCACCACCTGCGCCCCGGCGAGCTCCGGGGCGCGGGAGGGATCGCGGACCAGCAGTCGGAGGGGGAGGCCGGCGTCGGCGAGCTCGCGTGCGACGCGCCCGCCCACGGCTCCGGTGGCTCCAGTGATCGCGATCGGGATGCTCATGCCTCCATGATGGCGCGGTCCCTAGGCTGGGACCATGAGCGCCCACGCCTCCCTCCTCGCCATCGCCCGCTCGATCGCCGTCGAGGCGGCGCACCTGGCCCGCCAGCGGCGGGAGGACGGCGTCGAGATCGCCGCGTCGAAGTCGTCGCCCGAGGACGTCGTCACTGCCGCCGACCGAGAGGTCGAGCAGCTGATCCGGCGCCGTCTCGCCGAGGCGCGGCCCGACGACGGCTTCCTGGGGGAGGAGTCGGGCGGCGGAGTCGGCACGAGCGGACTCACCTGGGTCGTCGATCCGATCGACGGCACGGTCAACTACCTCTACGGCATCCCCTCGTACGCGGTGAGCATCGCAGTGGTCGAGGGGGAGCCCGACCCGCGGACCTGGAGGGCGCTCGCCGGCGCCGTCGTGAACGGCGCGACCGGCGAGGTCTTCACGGCCGCCCTGGGCGAGGGCGCTCACCGCGACGGAGCGCCGCTGCGCGCCACCGCGCCCGCCTCGCTCTCGCTGGCGCTGGTCGGCACGGGCTTCGGCTACGACTCCGCGCGCCGGATGCGCCAGGGCGCGGTCGTGCAGGAGCTGCTCGGCGAGGTGCGCGACATCCGGCGCATCGGCTCCGCGGCGCTGGATCTCTGCTCCGTCGCCTCGGGGCAGCTGAACGCCTACTACGAGCGTGGACTGAACCCGTGGGACCAGGCGGCGGGCGTCCTGATCGCTCAGGAGGCCGGCGTGCGGGTCGCCGGCTTCGACGGCCGACCGGCGAGCTCCGACCTGCTGATCGCGGCTCCCGCCCCCCTCTTCGACGAGCTGGAGCAGCTGCTGCGCCGACTGCGCGCCGATGAGGTGTGAGCGCTCTCTCGGGAGTGCTCAGGCGCAGGGTCGATGCATGCGTGCGAATGAGCGCGCAACGGAGCGATGCTGCGACCGGTGGATCACGCTCGGATCGTGCCTGGGCACCCGCCCCTCTGGTCGTATTCCGCAGTCCGTGGCATCCTTTATGAATTCGTGACATTCGCACAGGATGCGGTCACGGAGACCCGAGCAGTGCCCCGATCCCTGACGGAGCGCCCC
>NZ_JADILJ010000101.1 GCF_017355185.1 Rathayibacter sp. SD072
ACTCGGCGCATGGCATCGACCTCCGACCAGCGCGGCGCCGGGCCGCGACCGGCCCTCGCCGGACACGACATCCTCGGGCCCTCCGCGCTCGGCGAGCTCGTGCGCGCTCCCGACGGGACCGTGCTGCTGGCCCGCCGGTTCTCCCGGGAGCAGGCGGCGGCCTCGCTCCGCACCGGCCTCGCCGATCTGCCTCCCCACGAGCACCGGGAGAGCCTCGTAGACCTCGCCGACGAGGATGAGGACGCCGTCGTACTGCTGACCCGACCGGCCGTCGTCGACACTCTCGCGGGACTCCTGACCCGCGGCCGCGTCCTCACCGCGGGAGCGGCGGTCACGGTCCTCGCTCCGATCGCCGCCGCGCTCCGCGACGCTCAGGAGCTCGGAGTGCTCATCTCGGTCGAGGCCGGGACGGTCGGACTGACGGCGCAGGGGCGGCCCGTGCTGCTGGTGACCGGTGGCGACGGCGCGAGGACAGCACCCGCCGAGGCGCTGCGGCGTCTGATGCTCGTCGTCCAGCCGCTGTCCCCGCCTCCGGCGACGGCGGAGCTCGCCGAGCTGGAAGCGCACCTGTACCGTTCGGCGGCCCCGGCGCCGCTCGGGGACCTGCTCGCCTCTCCGGTCGTTCCGACGGTGCCCGCGGAGGAGGATCCTGTCGCGCCGGTCGCCGCCACTGCGCTCGATCGCGCGCGGAGATCCCTCATCGCCCTGATCCACCGGAGACGACGGGCTTCTCGCGGTCCCCGGAGCCGCGCACCCGGTCCGGCAGGTCCCGCCGTGGACGGCGGTCCTGCGAGGCACCGGCGCGTGCACCCTCTCGACGGCTGGAGACGGAGGGCCCTCACCCTCGCGGTGGAGCGACGGGGGCCGCTGCTGTCGGCCGCGGTCGTCGTGCTCGGCGCCCTGATCGCCTCGCTCGCGACGCAGGGCGGCGGGGAGTCGGCGCGGTCGGCGGCGGCGGACGATGGGGGCGGCGCGTCCGCCCGCCCGAGCACCTCGTCACCTGCGGCTCCCGCACCGCCTTCGCCCGGCACTCCCGCCGGTGAAGCGGCGACGGCCCTGCTCCTCGCCGCCGCATCGTGCACAGCGAGCGGGGACGACTCCTGCCTCCGCAGCCTGACGACGGACGACTCGCCGCTGCGCTCCGAGGGCGGGTCGGACTACGTCGTGTCGCTCGGACCGCTCGACGGCGCTGTCCTCACCGACACGCACGGCGCGACCGCACTCGTCGAGGTCGGCATGGACGGAGGAACGACAGCGGCCTCCGTCCTGATCATCAGGACGGAGGCCGGCTGGCTGCTGCGCGAGGTGTTCACCGAGTGAGGGCGGGACGCCCCGGCCTCAGCGGCCCCTCGCGATCAGATGCCGAGGTCGTTCTCGAACGAGCCCTCCTCGAGGCGCTCCTTGATCGCGACCAGGAACCGCGCCGCGTCCGCGCCGTCCACCGTGCGGTGGTCGTACGAGAGCGCGAGGTAGACGGTCGAGCGGATCGCGATGGCGTCCTGGCCGTCGACCTGCACCACGGCGGGCTTGCGGGTCACGATGCCGGTGCCGAGGATGGCGGTCTGCGGCAGGAAGACGACCGGCGTGTCGAACAGCGCGCCGCGCGATCCGGTGTTGGTCAGCGTGAAGGTCCCGCCGGCCAGCTCGTCGGGCTTGAGCTTGTTGTTGCGGGTGCGCTCCGCGAGGTCGCCGATGGTGGAGGCGATCTGCGCGAGGTTGAGGTCCGATGCGTTCTTCAGGACCGGGGTCAGCAGGCCGCGCTCGGTGTCGACCGCGATGCTGATGTTCTCGTGGTCCGGGTAGACGATCGAGTCGCCGTCGAGCGTCGAGTTGATGACCGGGTAGGCCTTCAGCGCCTCGGCGGCCGCCAGGGCGAAGAACGGGAGGAAGGACAGCTTGGCGCCGGTCTTCTCGTGGAAGCTCTTCTTCACCGAGTCGCGGAATCGGGCGACGTTGGTCACGTCGACCTCGACGACCGAGGTGAGCTGAGCGGTCGACTGCATCGACTCGACGGCGCGCTGGGCGAGGACCTTCCGCAGACGCGAGAGCGACTGCGTCGTGCCGCGCAGGGGCGAGGTCTCGAGCGGGGTGCGCGCGGCCTTCGCAGCGGCGGCGGCAGGAGCCGACACGGGGGCGGCGGGAGCCGACTTGGCGGCCTCGACCGCGTCGAGGACGTCCTGCTTGCGGATGCGCCCTCCGACACCGGTACCGGTGAGGGAGGCCAGGTCGATGCCGTGCTCGCTCGCGAGCTTGCGCACCAGCGGC
>NZ_JADILJ010000102.1 GCF_017355185.1 Rathayibacter sp. SD072
GTCCGCCGCCCGCCACTGGACCCGGTCGTCGTCGAGCACCGGTGCGACGTCGTCCGCGCGCGCGGCGACTCCGCGGTGCAGCACGACCTCGACCCGGTCGCCCGGCCGCAGGCGCAGCGTGACCAGGTGCTCGCCGATCGCGTAGCTCGGTGCATTCCACTTCACCGATTCGACGAGCCGCGGATCCGCCGACAGCACGGCCTCGCGTACGCGCCCGATCTGCTCGTGGCGCGGGTGCCGCATCGCGGCGACGTGGGCGGTGGCGGCGGCGTCGAGTCGTGACATGGAGTCACCGTGGCACGGGATCGGGCGCGGCGGGGGCTCGCAACCGAGGTCAGGATCCGGGGAAGGGCATCGGGGGGGCCGCCGCGGCCCTCCGGACCTCGGTTGCGCACTGCATCAGGCCGCGACTCGGTGCGCGGACGCCCCATTGGGCCGCGGACGTGCGCAAGGCTGGAGCAATGCAGTTCAGAGTCTTCACCGAACCCCAGGAGGGCGCGAGCTACGAGGACCTCCTCGCCGTCGCCCAGGCGACCGAGGCCCTCGGCTTCGACGGCTTCTTCCGCTCCGACCACTACCTCCGCATGGGCGAGGGCGATCCCGGCCCCGGACCCTCCGACGCCTGGACCTCGCTCGCCGGCCTCGCCCGCGAGACCGAGCGGATCGCGCTCGGCACGCTGGTCTCCTCCGTCACCTACCGCCCGCCGGGCATCCTCGCGATCCAGGTCGCCCAGGTCGACGCCATGTCGGGCGGACGCGTCGAGCTCGGGCTCGGCACCGGCTGGTTCGAGAAGGAGCACGCCGCGTACGGCATCCCCTTCCCGCCCCGCCGCTTCGACCTGCTCGAGGAGCAGCTCGAGATCGTCACCGGCCTCTGGTCGACCCCGGTCGGCGAGCGCTACTCGTTCGCGGGCGAGCACTACACGCTCACCGACTCGCCGGCGCTGCCCAAGCCCGCACGGCTGCCGGTCCCGGTGATCGTGGGTGGAGGAGGCCCCAAGCGCACCCCGCGCCTCGCGGCCCGCTTCGCCAGCGAGTTCAACCTGCCGTTCCCCGAGTTCGACTCGATCCGCGGCTCCTTCGACCGCGTCGACGCGGCGTGCCGCGCCATCGGGCGCGAGCCGTCGTCGCTGGTGCACTCCGTCGCGCTGATCGCGGTCGCGGGATCGTCCGAGGCGGAGTTCGCGCGCCGGGCCGCTGCCGTCGGGCGCGAGCCGGCCGAGCTGCGCGAGCACGGCATCGCGGGCGGCGTGCAGGAGGCGGTGGACCGCCTGGAGTCGCTGCGCGAGTCGGGCGTCGAGCGCGTGTACCTGCAGATCATGGACCTGCACGACCTCGAGCACCTCGACCTGTTCGCCCGCGAGGTCCTGCCGCGCCTGTCGTCCTGACGCCGCGCCCGCGCCTCCCTCCTCCAGAAGTTGCGGTGACCGCCCGCGCTTCCCGCAACTTCTGGAGAGTCGGCGGCTCGGCCGGCTCCACTCCGCGAAAGTTGTCGTACTCGAGCCCGAGTACGACGACTTCTGCGGACTCGAATGCCGTTGCGCCGTCTCCGGAGTCGCTTCGTTCTGGCCTCTTCCTCCCCGCGCTCCTCCAGAAGTTGCGGTGACCGCCCGCGCTTCCCGCAACTTCTGGAGAGTCGGCGGCAATTCCTGCGGAGTCGGCGGCGGGTAGCGCGGAGGCGGCGGCCGCGCCCCGCGGCCCGGCACCGACCTAGGCTGGACACGTGCCTGAGACCATCGAGCGCCCCGACGAGCGGCTGCGGACCCGCTCCGCCGCCGACGTCCCGTGGATCGTGCTCGTCTGGGACGACCCGGTGAACCTCATGTCGTACGTCTCGTACGTCTTCCGCAGCTACTTCGGTTTCGGGCGCCCCGAGGCTGAGCGGCTGATGCTGCAGGTGCACACGGAGGGTCGTGCGGTGGTCGCGACCGGCAACCGCGAGGAGATGGAGCGGCACGTGGAGGCGATGCACGGCTACGGCCTGTGGGCGACGCTGCAGAAGGCCGACGCGTGAACCGCGCCGTGCGGACTGCGCG
>NZ_JADILJ010000103.1 GCF_017355185.1 Rathayibacter sp. SD072
ACGGCGCCGAGCGGACGCTGCTCGCGCGTCGCGGGGTCTGCCGCGACTTCGCGCACCTCGTGGTCGCGCTCCTCCGGGCCCTGGACGTGCCCGCGCGCCTCGTCTCGGTCTACGCCCCCGGGCTGTCCCCGATGGACTTCCACGCGGTCGCCGAAGCCTGGATCGAGGGGGAGTGGCGGGTGGTCGACGCGACGACGCTGGCTCCCCGGCAGAGCCTCGTGCGCATCGCGACCGGACGCGACGCCGCGGACACCGCGTTCCTCAGTGTGTACGACGGCATCGCGACGCTCGGGGAGTTCACGGTCGGCGCGGTGGTCGACGAGCTGCCGGACGACGACGTGCGCGAGCCCGTCTCGATCGGCTGAGCGCGGCTACTGCTCCGGCTCGACGAAGCGGCGCCAGGCCCAGACCGACGTGCACACCACGGTGAACGCGACGACGGCGAAGACGACCGGACCGCCTCCGCCCTCGGTCGCCCACACGGCGATCGTGGGGGTGAGCAGGAGGAAGAGCACGGTCGTCGAGAGCAGGGTGAGACCCAGCCAGAGGACCGGCGACCACCGCAGGATGCTCTGTCCGGCCGGACGCCCGACCGGGAACAGCAGCACGACGCTCGACCCGACGGCGATCAGTGTCGTCGCGCTGAGCACCTCGGCGGTCAGCACGCCGCCGACGGAGCCGCCGGTCGGGACGACCGCGGAGGCTCCCCACGCGAGCCCCGCGAGTCCCAGGAGCGAGACGACGCGCACCGTGGCGAGCTTGGCGCGGTCGACGGGCGAGGCGCCCTCCGGCAGGAGGAGCCCGATCACCACGCCGAACAGGAAGGCGGGGTCGAGTCCGGCGAAGCGCGAGAGCAGCGCCGCGGCGGCCACCAGGAGCAGCGCCCGCGGTGAGGCGACGATCCGGACGCCGGGCAGGCCCAGGCGCCGGCCGACGAGGGCGGGCACTCCGGCCGCGACGGCGTTGACGAGCGCCGTCGCGAGGATGACGGCGATCAGGAGCCTGAGGTAGGCGGGCTGGCTGTCGACGCGCCCGGAGAGCAGGCTGAGCCCGGCGGCGCAGCCGATCATGCCGACGACCATGGTGCGGGTCGAGGCGGGAGCGCGCTCGGGCTTGTCGTCGAACTCGACGCGCGCCCGGTTGCGGCCGGTCAGCTGCCAGGTGCGGGCCTCGCGGGGTGCGCGGCCCGCCACGGCCAGTCTCGCGGGGACGACCACCAGCGCGAGTGACGCGACGGCGAGGGCCAGGGAGCGCATCCAGTCGGCCATCGTGCCCAGCGGTGCGCCGGAGGAGAGCGCGGTCGTCATGCCGGTCGCGGCGCTCCAGCCGCCGGGTGCGGGGGCTGCGGTGGCGCCCTCCGTCGGTTCGGGCCGCGCCGACGCCGTCGCGCTGCTGCCGGGACGAGCGGGGGTCGCCGTCGGGCGCGGTGCGGTCGATCCCGGAGTCGGCACGGCGGAGCCCGGGGTGCCGGAGGGGGATGCGCCGGGCGTCGTGCCGGGAGTGGCGGCGCCGGGTGCGGGGCTCCCGGCGGGGGCCGTCGCGGTCGGTCCGGGTGCCGCGGCGGCGAAGACGGCGTCGATCCAGGGGCTCGGCGAGCTGTAGTTGCCCGCCGAGTCGCCGAGGATCGCCGAGACGCGGTGCGGCCCGGCGGTGACGGTGCCGCCGGTGCACGTCCACGCGCCTGCACTGACGGGCGCCTCGCACGTGTTCACGCGGTCGACGTAGACGTAGGCGCGCGTCCCCTCGACGCCGGTGCCGGAGTACACGGCGCCCACGAGGGGGAGGGAGGCGCCGGCACCCGGGGAGGTCA
>NZ_JADILJ010000104.1 GCF_017355185.1 Rathayibacter sp. SD072
AGAGCGACTCGGCGTGGAGCCGGGCGAGGTCGGCCGCGCCGACGACTCCGGCGTCGTTCACGAGCTCCGCGATGCGGAACTCCGGCTCGGGGTGGTAGCCCCGCGCGGGGAGGTTGTCGAGGTAGGCCTGGCGGATCGGATCCAGCAGCAGGTCGCCGGCCTGGGCCACTCCCCCGCCGATCACGAAGAGCTGCGGATCGAGGACCGCCGACAGGCTCGCCGCCGCCTCGCCCAGCCAGTGGCCGAGCTGGCGCAGTGCGGCGAGGGCGCCGAGATCGCCCGAGACGATGAGGTCCGAGATGATGCGGCCGTTCAGCTCGCCGCCGTTGCGGGCGCGGGCGTCGGCGATGCCCTGGCCGATCCCGCCGGCGTCGGCCAGCTCACCGGCGAAGCGCTGCAGTGCGCGTCCGGAGCCGTACTGCTCGATGCAGCCGCGCGCACCGCAGCCGCAGGGCAGGCCGCCGGGGACGACGCGCATGTGCCCGACCTCGGCCGCGGCGCCGAAGCCGCCGCGCAGGAGGCGGTCGTTGATGACGATCGCGCCACCGACCCCGGTGCCGATCGTCAGCATGACCATGTCGCTCACGAGGCGCCCGGAGCCGTAGCGGAACTCGGCCCAGCCGGCCGCGTTGGCGTCGTTCTCGATGATGATCGGGAGGTCGATGCGGGCCGAGAGCTTCTCGCGGAAGGGCTCGTTGCGCCAGTTGATGTTGGGGGCGTAGTAGACGATCGACTGCGACGCGTCGATGAACCCGGCCGCCGCCACTCCGACCGCGGCGACGTCACCGGCGGGGAGTCCGTCGCGCAGGCGCTCGACCATCTCGACGACGACGTCGACGATCAGCTCGGGATGCCCGGCGGGCGTCGGCTGACGGTCCTCGCGGAGGATGGCGCCGAACTCGTCGACCAGCGCTCCCGCGATCTTCGTGCCGCCGATGTCGATCCCGATCGCGTGCACGCGAACCGCCTTCCCTCCGCCGTCGGCGCGAGGCGCCGGTGGAGCCGCCTGCTCCGGCGACCAGATCGAGTGTAGTGACCGCGGGCATCACCGGGGCGGCGGGAGGCCTGCCCGGAGAGTCGCGCGGGAGGGACGGCCCCGATCGTTACCCTGAACGGATCCACAGCTTC
>NZ_JADILJ010000105.1 GCF_017355185.1 Rathayibacter sp. SD072
TCGGCCCAGGCGAGGCCCTGCGGATTGCGGTGCCCGGAGCTGTAGACGAGCGAGTCGGGGTAGGGGTTGTCGTCGGGCACCGCCCCGTCGGCGGTCATGCGGAGGATCTTGCCGCCGAGCGAGTCCAGGTCCTGGGCCCGCTCGGTGCGTCCCGCGTCGCCGACCGTCGCGTAGAGCAGCCCGTCGGGGCCGAACGCGATCCGCCCGCCGTCGTGGTTGCTCGCCGCCGGGAGCCCGTCGAGGATCGTCTCCGGCTCGCCGAGGGCGAGCGAGCCCGCCTCGCCCGAGACGTCGAAGCGCTGGATGCGGTTGCCGTCGGAGCCGGTGGAGTACGCGTAGAGGCGGTCGCGGTCGTCGACCGCGAGACCGAGCAGTCCGCTCTCGCCGCGGGCGGCCACTCCGTCGACGGTGCCGATCGACCGCGTCCCTCCGCCGGAGGCGAGCTCGAGGATCCGGCCGCTGTCGCGCTCGCTGACGAGCGGAGTGCCGCGCAGGAACACGATCGACCAGGGCGCGTCGAGTCCTGCGGCGACGGTCACGGGATCGGTCGGCACGGCGGCACCCGCGGCGGCCCCCTGCGACGAGGACGAGCGGGGCGGAGCCGGCTCGGCCGCCGTGCACGAGGTGAGCAGGACCGCGATCCCGGCACCCGCGAGAGCGAGGCGGAGACGCGTCACGCGGATCCCGAGTCGGAGCGGTGCGGGCGGCCGCGGCGCGGGATCGCCGCGAGGTCGATGCCGAGCACGCTCCGCAGCCGCGAGCAGAAGACCCGCTCGAGCTCGGCCGTGGCCGGGTCGCCCTCGGCCCAGATCCGGGCGGCGGTGCAGGCGTCGGCGAGGCGGCTCGCGGTCAGATCCGACCACCACTGCTCCTCGGCGGCAGCGGCGAGCAGAGCGCGCGCCTGGTCGACCTCGGCGCGGGAGCGCACCAGCAGCCGCCGGGCGGACTCCGGGTCGGACATCGCCGACCACAGCTCCGCGATGCGGGCGTCGAGCAGCACGTCGGCGCGAAGGCAGGCCTCATCGACGACGGAGCGGGCCTCGCTCGCCGAGAGCGGAGCGCGGGTGGACACCGCCGTCACGACCGGCCCTGGTGGGCGGCGGCGCGGGGACGGCCGTGGGG
>NZ_JADILJ010000106.1 GCF_017355185.1 Rathayibacter sp. SD072
AGCTCCAGAGCCAGACCGGTCCGATCTACCTGCCCGCCGACACCGGCGCGCTGCCCGAGGAGTCCCTCGCGGCCCGCCTGGGCCTGCGCGCCCACACGGGCGAGGGCGACGAGACCGGCGACGACCAGCAGAACGTAGGACCCGTCAAGTGAGATTCGCACTGATCTGGTCGGAGGTCTCGAGCGGCCTCCGACGCAACGTCTCCATGGTCGTCTCGGTGATCCTGGTCACCTTCATCTCCCTCACCTTCGTCGGCACGGCGATCCTGCTGCAGATGCAGATCGGCCAGATGAAGAACTTCTGGTACGACAAGGCCCAGGTCGCGGTGTACATGTGCACCGCCACGTCCGGCGGCTCGAACTGCAGCGGATCCGACGCGACGCAGGAGCAGATCGACTCGGTCGAGGCTCAGCTCACGGGCGCGACCCTCGACCCCTACATCGACCAGTTCTACTTCGAGGACCACGACCAGGCGTACGCGAACTTCCAGCAGCAGTTCGCGGGCAACCCGGTGGCCGAGTACGTCACTCCGGACCTGCTGAACCAGACCTTCTGGATCAACCTGCAGGACCCGACGCAGTCGGACGTGCTCGTCGAGAGCCTCTCGAGCGTCTCGGGCGTCGAGAGCGTCACCGACCAGCGGCAGTACCTCGACCAGATCTTCTCGATCCTGAACGCGGCGAGCTACACGGCCATCGGCATCGCGGTGCTCATGCTGGTGGCGGCGGTGCTGCTGATCGCCACGACGATCCGGCTGTCGGCCTTCTCACGGCGGAGGGAGCTCGGGATCATGCGCCTGGTGGGCGCGTCCAACCGCTTCATCCAGACCCCGTTCATCCTCGAGGGGGTCTTCGCGGCCCTGCTCGGCTCGCTCCTCGCGGGCGTCGCGGTCGTGGCGATCGTGCAGTTCTTCGTGCAGGGATTCCTCGCGTACCGGATCCCGCTGACGTCGTTCGTGGGCCTGGACGACGCGCTGATCGTCGTGCCGATCCTGGTCGTGGTCGGAGCGATCCTCGCGGCCATCGCCTCCAACGTCGCGATCGCGCGTTACCTGCGGGTCTGACC
>NZ_JADILJ010000107.1 GCF_017355185.1 Rathayibacter sp. SD072
GATCCTGAGCGCCGCCCTCGACGTCCTCGCCGAGACCGGCTACGACGGCATGACCATCGACATGGTCGCCGCGCGGGCCCGCGCCGGGAAGGCGACCCTCTACCGCCGCTGGGACTCCAAGGCCGAGCTCGTGGTCGATGCTCTCGCCTGCCTCAAGGGCGCCGACCTCGCCCCCGACCGCCTCCCGGACACCGGAACCCTGCGCGGCGACCTCGTCGCTCTCATCCGCCCGCACACCATCGAGGACGCCGAGCGCAAGCTCCGGATCATGGCCGGCGTCGTCGCGATGATCTCGAAGTCGCCCGAGCTGTCCGACGCCGTCCGCGCCGCGATCATCGAGCCGCGGGCCGAGGCGAACCGCATCCTGATGCGCCGGGCGATCGAGCGCGGTGAGATCGCGGCGGACATCGACCTCGAGACCCTCGCGCTCGTCACGCCCGCGATGGTCGCGTACCGGGTGCTGCTGCTGCGCATCCCCGTCGACCGCGGGTTCCTGCTGTCGCTGATCGACGGGATCCTGCTGCCGGCGGTCGGACTCGGCGCGCGGGACTAGTCCTCGACGACCGCCGCGAGCTGGGCCGCGACCGCTCCCCAGCCGTCGGCGAATCCGAGGCGCTCGTGCTCGTCGCGGGTCGCGGCGTCCTTGTGCATCACGTGGGCCCGGTAGAGCGTGCCGTCGGGGTGGTCCTCGAGGGTGACGACGGCGGTGATGAACGGCGCGGCCGCCGGGCGCCAGCCGGCGACGAGCGCGGTCGTGAAGACGAGCCGCTCCTCGGGGTCGACGGTGAGGTAGCAGCCGGAGAGATGCGGCACGAAGGCG
>NZ_JADILJ010000108.1 GCF_017355185.1 Rathayibacter sp. SD072
GGAACGGGCAGGCCGAGGGCGCCGAGCGCGAGGGTCACGGAGTGGCCGAGGGTGAACGCGAGGGTGATGCCGGCGATGCGGCGCACTGCGGCACGCAGCGGCACCGTGTTTCGCCAGCGGCGGCGGACGGCGAGTAGGGGTGCGGGTAGGAGCAGGGTGAGCAGGAACAGCTGATGGTCGGTGCCGTCGGCGATGTGCTGCATGCCGAGCACGAGCATGCTGACGAAGCCGCCGGCCTCGCTGCCCGTTCCGAGGTCCACGTGCAGGGAGCCGACGGTGTTGGTGACGGTGTCGAGCCGGATCGTTCCGAGTTCGTACGCGCCGGCGACGTCGCTGGCGATGTCGGAGGCGACGGTGACGAGGACGACGTGGGTGATCTCCTTGTCCACCACGGCGTCATAGCCGAGATCGAACGAGCGCACGTCTTCTCCGGCGGGTGGGGTGAGCTCGAACGTGGTGGTGAGCTGCTGGTAAATGCCGGTGGTTGAGGTGTCGCCGGCGTCGGAGACGGTGAGGTCACCGGCATCGACAGTCCAGGCGGTCCCGTCGTCGTTGGTGGGCGCGAAGTGCTCGAGGAGGTACGCGGTGATCGCGTCTGCTTTCTCATCGACGGCGGCCTGGGTCTGCTCGGTGAGCTGGATCCCGCTGGCGTTCTCGAGGTCTTCCAGCGGAATGGTGACCGTCGCCGCGATCGAGCTCTCCGCGACGTCGAGCTGCACACTCGAGGACGGGAGCACATGCGCGGATGCAGCCGGAGCGACGGCGAGCACGCTCGCGAAGACAGCGAGCAGCA
>NZ_JADILJ010000109.1 GCF_017355185.1 Rathayibacter sp. SD072
CTTCGGCGGCGCGCTTCTCGCTGCTCTCGCGGGTCTCGCGGGCGCCGCGATCGAAGGCAAGCGTGAACACAAGAGATGGCTGCGCGAGCGTCGCTACGAGGCGTTCGTGCGCGCATACGCCTTGATCAAGGGTTTCGACCTGAACACGTCGAAGCAGAACAAGATCGCTGCGCGCCTCCTCAGTGCTACCGAGACGGACGGACGGGAAGAAGAGGACCTGAAAAAGCTTCAAGATGAGGCGGATGCGTTGTTCGGGACGGTGACAACAGAACTCGCTCCGATTCTCATGCTTGGTCCGGCGTCGGTGGCGCAGCGCGCAATAGAGATGCAGCTCGCCTATGAGGCGGGCGACAAGGATGCTCAGCAGCAGGCAGAGTCCTCCTTCATCCTCGCTTCCCAGAAAGCTCTCGCGGTTCCTCGGCAGCAGCGCCCCAAGCCGACCCGCTCTTGACGGTCCGGCTTCGCACCATCGCGCACCTGCTCGGCGCCGACCGGACCGTCAGGTTTCCATCTGCGTCCGGAGAGCGATCCCCATACGGGACGCCGCCTCAACCAGCGCGCGCAGGATCCTTCGTGTCGAGCTGCGAGAGAGAGAACTGCTTCTCGGGTGACATCGCGCCGTTTTCGGCCCGCGGTCCTTCCTTCGGGAAGACGTTTCTGAC
>NZ_JADILJ010000011.1 GCF_017355185.1 Rathayibacter sp. SD072
CCCTCCTCGCCGTCGCCCTGGCCACCACCACCGCCCTCACCGCCTGCTCGAGCGGCTCCGACGCGAGCGCCTCGTCGCACGGAGGATTTCCGTCCGCGGTCCGCGTGCGCTCCTCGATGCAGGGGGAAACCGTGTTGCGGTCAGGTTTCCAGCCTGCCATCGCGGGTTTCGACTCCGCTCTGCGTGGAGTGTGGGAAAGAGTCACGGCGAGCGTGCTCCACGATTCGAGGAACCTGGCGGGAGGCGGCCACGATGCGATCGGGGCCGAGCCGCTCCGGGCACCCCCGGGAGGCCCACGACGCGCACAACCTCAGCTGAGAAGGGGGTCCGACGGCTGACAGCGGACAGACCCCCTTTTCAGCTGAGGTTCTGCGATCGGTCACTCCGAAGGACGCCCGTGACGCCGCCTCAGGCCAGCGCCAGCTCCTGCAGGCCCGTCACCCGCAGCAGGTCGAGGCGCGCCTCGTCGCCCGATCCGGGGGCGGCCGTGTAGACGACGATCCGCAGGTCGCTGCCCGGCACGCTCAGCACGTCGCAGTCGATCGTCAGGGGTCCGACCGGAGTCGAGGTGAGCGTCTTGCGGCTCGATCGGTGCTCGGCGACCCGCGCCTCGGACCAGCGGCGGGCGAAGTCGGGGGACTCCGCCAGCAGCCGCGTCACGAGCTGCGCGAGCGCGCGGTCGTCGGGGTAGCGGCCCACCGCGGTGCGCAGATCCGCCGTCAGGTCGGCCGCGAACTCCTCCTCGTGCCGCTCGTCGAAGTCGGTGCCCGCGTGCCCCTGCGTGAAGTGCCGCCACACCAGGTTGCGGTCGAGCCCCGTGAGCGCCGAGGGATCGCCGTTCACCGCGGCCCAGAGCGGGTTCCAGAGCAGGATGTCGTGGGCGGCGCTGAAGACGGCGAGCGGCACGTCGCCGAGCCGGTCGACGATCCGCTGCACGCCCGGCGTGATGTGGCGCGGGACCTGCGCGCGGGTCGGCGGCGCGACTCCGGCGACCCGGAAGAGGTGGTCGCGCTCCTCCTCCGTCAGCCGCAGGGCGACGGCGAGCGCGCCGAGCAGCTGAGCCGACGGGTTCACGGCCCTCCCCTGCTCCAGACGGACGATGTAGTCGACGCTGATGCCGGCGAGGGCGGCGAGCTCCTCGCGCCGCAGCCCGGCGGTGCGACGGCCGGATCCGGCGGGCAGGCCGACCTCGGCCGGGCGGACGCGCTCCCGCCAGGACCGCAGGACACTCGCGAACTCGCTCATGCCCCCATCGTCCTCCGTTCGCGGGCGCCGGTCCTGGTACCGGTGGTCCCCCTGTCGAGCGGTACCTGGGCGCCGTCGTCGACGTGCCGCACGCTGGGGACATGACAACGACACTGATCACCGGAGCCAACCGCGGCCTCGGACTCGAGACCGCCCGCCGCCTCCTCGAGGCCGGCCACTCCGTCTACGCCGGCCTGCGCGACCCCGCCACGGGCGACGACGTCCGCGCGCTCGGCGCCCGCATCGTGCAACTCGACGTCGCCGACCAGGCGAGCGTCGACTCCGCCCTCGCCTCGCTCCCCTCCCTCGACGTCCTCGTGAACAACGCCGGCGTGCTCGGCACCTCGTTCGGCGTCGACGACCTCTCGGCGGAGGCGATGGCGAGCGTGCTCGAGACCAACGTGGTCGGCCTCGTGCGGGTGACGCAGGCCGCGCTGCCGCTGCTGCGCCGCTCCTCCGCCCCCGTGATCGTCAACGTGGCGTCGGGCGTCGGCTGGCCGCGCTCCCTGTCGACGGAGGGGCACGACGAGTTCCCCGTTCTCGCGGTGCCCTACGCGGCGTCGAAGGCGGCCGTGATCGCGCTGACCGTGCAGTACGCGAAGAACCTGCCCGCGATGCGGATCAACGCGAGCGACCCCGGCTACACGGCGACCGACTTCAACGGCAACAGCGGGCACCAGACGGTGACGGAGGGGACCGACGCGACCGTCGCGCTCGCCCTGCTCGGCGCCGACGGCCCGACCGGCGAGTTCCACGACCGGCGCGGGCGCATCGAGTACTGAGGGCCGCGGTGCACGCCCGCTGTCGCACGGGAGACGGGCGGGCGCGGAGCGGGATGCGGCCCCTTCTCGCACCGCGGTTCGCGTCCACTCCGTGACCGGACGGGGCGCGGGTGGACGCCATCCGGAGCGCAGGCGGGGGGTCCTGCGTCGCGCCGACGACCCCTTTGGGCAGAGCGCGACTCGCCCCGGACCGGGGCGCAGGTGCGAGGCACAGCCCGCTTCGCGACCACTCGCGACCGCCTCAGCACGCGACTCGCCCCGAACCGGGGCGCAGGTGCGAGGCGCAGCCCGCTTCGCGACCACTCGCGACCGCCTCAGCACGCGACTCGCCCCGAACCGGGGCTCAGACGCAGGTGAGAGCACGCCACGGGTCCTCTTCGCGAGAGCACGGGACCGCCATCGCAGCCCCCGCCGCTTCCCGCCCCCTCCGCACGCGCAAATTCGTTGCACACAGCAACAAAACCGAGCGCACACCGGCACAATGGACGCATGACGCAACGGAGCAACTGGGCGGGCACGTACGAGTACCACGCCGCCGACATCCTCGAGCCCGAGTCGATCGAGGAGGTGCAGTCCCTGGTCCGCTCGAGCGACCGGATCCGCGCCCTCGGGACCCGCCACTCCTTCAACGCCCTGCCCGACACCCCCGGCACCCTGGTGCACCTGGGCCGGATCGCGCCCGAACCGGTCATCGACGCCGAGGCGAGCACGATCACGGTCGGCGGATCGACGCGCTACGGCATCGTCGCCTCGCACCTGCACGCGGCCGGCTACGCCCTGCACAACATGGGCTCGCTCCCCCACATCTCGGTCGCCGGCGCGATCTCGACCGGCACCCACGGGTCCGGCGACCGCAACGCCAACCTCTCCTCCGCCGTCTCGGCGCTCGAGATCGTCACCGCCGACGGCTCGCTCCGCACGATCCGCCGCGGCGAGCCCGGCTTCGAGGGCGTGGTCGTCGGACTCGGCGCCTTCGGCATCGTGACCCGCGTCACCCTCGACATCCAGCCCACCTTCGACGTGCGGCAGGACGCGTTCGTCGACCTGCCGTGGGACCGCGTGCTCGACGACTTCGACGCGATCACCTCCTCCGCCTACAGCGTCAGCCTCATGACGCACTGGTCGAGCCCGACCGTCGAGCAGCTGTGGCTGAAGACGAAGGTCGAGAAGGGGAGCGTCGCCGACGTCGACGCGACGCACCTGGGCGCGGTCGCCGCCTCCGCGAGCCTCTTCGCCGTGTCGGAGGGAGTGGACTCGAACCTGAACCCGTTCGGCGGGTCGGTCGGGCCGTGGTCCGAGCGGCTGCCGCACTTCCGCCTCGACCGCGAGCCGAGCGCGGGCGACGAGATCCAGAGCGAGTACATGGTGCCGCGCGACCGCATCCGCGAGGCGATCGTCGCACTGCGCGCGATCGGCGACCGGATCGACGAGGTGCTGCTGATCACGGAGCTGCGCACCATGGCGGGCGACGACCAGTGGCTGTCCCCGGCGTCCGGGCGCGACAGCGTCGGCATCCACTTCACGTTCGCGAAGGACCGCGCCGGAGTCGACGCCGTGCTGCCCGCCGTCGAGGGCGCGCTGCTGCCGCTGGGCGCGCGCCCGCACTGGGGCAAGCACTTCCTGGTCGGAGCGGACGAGATCGCCCCGCTCTACCCGCACCTGCCCGAGTGGCGTGCGCTGGTGGGCGAATGGGATCCCTCCGGACGCTTCGCGAGCGACTTCGTGCGCGAGCGCCTGCTGGGCTGACGCCCTTCCACGAGATGCCACTCCGGTACGCGACAAGCCGACGCGGGCGTACCGGAGTGGCATCTCGCGGGCTCGTCAACGGGGTGATGGCGGCGGGAGTCGGGTCGTAGCGTCGGAGGGGACGAGAGGGAGGCACCATGCCCGCACGCGACGAGATACCGTCGACCATCGAGCGCTCCGAGAAGCACGCGCAGGACCTCTGGTCGGCCGCGCACGACTCCGCCGTCGAGAGCTACGGAGAGGGCGAGCGCGCCCACCGCACCGCCTTCGCCGCGCTGAAGCACGAGTACGAGAAGGTCGGCGACCACTGGGAGCGCAAGGACGAGAAGGGTCCGTCCGACTCGCGGGCCGCCGAGCGCGGCACCGACGGCGGCGGAGAGACGGCGGGCGGAGTCGACGCGAACGCCTCGAAGGCGCACCTGATGGACCTCGCCAAGCGCCTCGAGATCTCCGGCCGCTCCCGCATGACGAAGGACGAGCTCGTCGAGGCACTGCAGAAGGAGAACGCCCGGCAGACCCGCAAGGCCCGCTGACTCCCCTGCTGGTCGAGTGGCCGCGCACCGGCGTATCCCGCCACCGCCCGAGGACGGGGATCTCGATACGCCCGCTCCGCGGGCTACTCGATCAGCAGACCCTGTTGGTCGAGTAGCCCGCCACCGGCGGCGTATCGAGACCCTCCCCGCCCCGTCACCGCAGCAGTACCGGCCCCGCTCCGATCGCGACGCGGAACAGCGAGTACGGATACGCGCGCAGGTCCACTCCGCCCTGGTAGTCGGCCTGGCGGTGCAGCTGGTTCGCCGTGAAGTAGAGGTGCTCGTCCGTCGCGACCGACATCGTGTCGGGCCACAGCATCCGCTCGTCGTGGACCAGCGTCTCGAGCACGCCGTCGGTGCGCCGGCGCAGGATCGCGTTGTGCTCGTAGTCGGTGGCGTAGAAGCGGCCGAGCGCGTCGGTCTCGAGTCCGTCGGATCCGCCGCCCTTGTCGCCCTCGTCGACGACCGTCGCCGCGACCTCGTCGTCGGACACCGCCCGGTCGGCGAGCGCCGCCGTCGAGACGCTCCACCAGCGCCGCGAGACGAGCGGGCAGTACCAGAGCCGCTCGCCGTCGGCCGAGATCGCGATGCCGTCGGCACCCATGGTGACGGGCTGCGGATCGCCGTCCTCGGGCCGCTTCATCAGGACGCGTCCCTCCGCCACAGCCACCATCTCGGGCGGCGTGAGCGCCTTGGTCGAGGGGTGCTCGTGCAAGCGGCGCCAGGCCGTGCCCGATTCGAGGTCGACCACGATCAGCCCGTTGGGGCCGGAGTCGGCGGAGTCGGTGATGTACGCGACTCCGCGGCGCAGATCGAAGCGCACGTCGTTGAGGTAGGTCGTCGGCAGGGCGACGTCGGGCTCGAAGACGATGACCTTCTCGACCGTGTCGGTGGCGAGGTCGACGCAGACGAGCTTCGGTCCGCCCCGCTCCGTCGGCTGGAACAGCGGACTGCCGGTGTCGAGGATCCACAGCCGGTCGGCCGGATCGACGACGATGCTCTGCACCGAGACGAGCGCGGTCTCGTCGTGGTCGCTCGCGGGGCTGTTCCACTCCTCGCTCGGGAACGGCACCGCCACTCCGTCGCGCAGCTCGACGACCGTCGCCGGCACCTCGTCGCCCCACTTCGGGAAGTTCACGAAGATCCGCCCGGTGTGCGACACGCTCACCCCGGTGGGCATCGGCCCGCTCTCGAACGCGTGCACCAGCTCGAGCTCGCCGACCGGCTCGTCGACCGGCCTGGTCTCGCGTCCGGCGTCGTGCTGTCCCCAGAAACCCATCGGATGCCCTCCTCGCGTCGGCCGCGCGGCTCGCGACCTCTGTTCGACGCTAGGCATGCGGGGCGCGGAGCGGGGGCCGCTTGACAGGTCGCGGAGGGGCGGGGCAGAGCGGGACGGGCGCGCTCAGCGCAGCGAGTCGCGCACCTCCGCGAGCCCGAGTTCGAGCTCGGCGAACGTCGTCGACAGCGGCGACAGTCCGATCCGGATGCCGTCCGGGTTCCGGAAGTCGGGGATCACGCCCCTCGCCTGCAGCTCCGGCACCAGCGCGGCCGACTTCTCGTGGTCGACGGTGACGTGCGATCCGCGGGCGGCGGGGTCGCGCGGAGTCGCCACGCGGGCGCCGAGCGGCACCAGCCACTCGTCGATCAGCTCGAGCGCGTACGCCGTCATCGCCTCGGACTTGGCGCGGATCGCGGGCATCCCCACCTCGGCGATCAGCGCGATCATGTCCTGCATCGCGAGCATCCCGGTGATCGGCGGCGTGCCGCTGAGGAAGCGCCGCATGCCCTCGGCGGGACGGTAGCCGGGACCCATCTCGAACATGTCCGCGACGCCCATCCAGCCCTGGATGGGCTGCGCCAGCGACTCCTGGTGCCGCGCGGCGACGTAGGCCCAGGCCGGCGCGCCGGGACCGCCGTTGAGGTACTTGTAGGAGCAGCCCACGGCGAGGTCGGCGCCCCACGCGTCGAGCTGCATCGGCACGGAGCCGACCGAGTGGGAGGCGTCCCAGAGCACGAGCGCGCCCGCGTCGTGCGCCTGCGCGGTGATCGTGGCCGCGTCGGCGAGGAAGCCCGAGCGGTAGGCGACGTGGCTGAGCAGCACGAGTGCGGTGCGGTCGCCGAGGACCGGCGCGAGCTCCTCCGTCCGCACCCCCGCGTCCGGCGCGGATCGGATCCAGCGCAGCGTCGCTCCGGTCTCGGCCGCGATGCCCTCGAGCACGTAGCGGTCGGTCGGGAAGTTGTCGCTGTCGATCACGATCTCGTCGCGGCCGAGGGGCAGCTGGTGCGCGAGGGCCGCGCGGGCGAGCTTGTAGAGCAGCACGGTGGTGGAGTCGGCGACGACGGTCTGCCCGGCCGCCGCTCCCAGCGCCGCGGCACCGAGCGCGTCGCCGACGGTGAGCGGCATCTCGAGCCAGCTCTCGGACCAGCCGCGGATGAGGCGGCCGCCCCACTCCTTCTCGGCGAAGCGCTGGAGCCGTTCGATGCTTGCGCGCAGCGGCCGCCCGAGCGAGTTGCCGTCGAGGTAGGAGCGCACCTCGGGGGTGCGGACGAAGAGCTCGGGGTACTGCGCGAGCGGGTCCCGGGCGTCGAGGGGATGCATGCCCTCACCCTACGGTCGCGGCGCGTGCGGCTCCGGGGGTGGACGGCGCCCACTCCTCGCACTCCACCCCTCGAAAGTCGTCGTACTCGAGCCCCAGTACGACAACTCCTGCGGACTCGAGCACCTTCACTCTCTCGCCCCCGCTGCCGCCGCCACCGACTCCTCGAGAATCGTCGTACTCGAGCCCCAGTACGACAACTCCTGCGGACTCGAGCACCAGCCCGCTTTCCCAGCACCCCCACGACCCTGAGAAATCAACGAGCAGACGCGGATCCGCCCTGCACCTACCGTCGATGCAGGACGACCCCCACCCTCGACCCTCCGGAGCCGCCCCATGCCCGCACCCACCATCGGCCTGCACGTCTCGCACGAGCAGCTCGACCCCCGCACCGCCCTCGACGTCGCCCGCCGCGCCGGCGAGGTCGGCTTCACCGAGGGCATGTGCTCCGACCACCTCACGCCGTGGAGCGAGCGGCAGGGCGAGTCCGGCTTCGCCTGGTCGTGGCTCGGCGCCGCGCTCGCGTCGACTCCGCTGGGCTTCGGAGTCGTCAACGCCCCCGGCCAGCGCTACCACCCGGTGATCATCGCGCAGGCCGCCGCGACCCTCGAGCTCATGAATCCGGGCCGCTTCTGGGTCGCCCTCGGCAGCGGTGAGGCCATGAACGAGCACGTCACCGGCGAGCGCTGGCCCGCCAAGCCCGAGCGCAACGCCCGCCTCCGCGAGTGCGTCGACATCATGCGCGCCCTGCTCGCCGGCGAGGAGGTCAGCCACCGCGGCCTCGTCACGGTCGATCGGGCCCGCGTCTGGTCGCTGCCCGCGATCCCTCCGCCGTTCGTCGGAGCCGGAGTGACGGCCGCCACCGCGGGCTGGCTCGCCGAGTGGGCCGACGGCTTCGCGACCATCTCCCAGCCCGAGGACAAGCTGCGCCGCACCATCGCCGCCTACCGCGACGCGGGCGGTCGCGGCGAGGTCATCGTGCAGGCCCAGGTCGCGTACGTGCCCTCGCAGAGCGGAGGCGCGCCCGCCGCCCGCAGACTCGCCCACGACCAGTGGCGCACCAACATCTTCGAGCCGCCGCTCTGCTGGGACCTCGACACGACCGAGCACTTCGATCTCGCCGCCGAGCGCACCACCGAGGACCAGGTCGCCGAGTCCGTGCTCTGCACCGACTCGGCCCAGGAGCTCTCGGACGCGATCGCGCTCTTCGCCGACTGCGGCGCCGACCGCGTCTACCTCCACCACGTCGGCAAGGAGCAGGACGAGTTCCTCGACGCGATGGGCACCACCGTCCTCCCCGACTTCCAGGAGCGCTCCGCATGAGACTGACCGACACCAGCGACCTGTGGTGGCGCTCCGCCGTCTACTACAACCTCGACGTGAAGACCTTCATGGACTGGAACGACGACGGCGTCGGCGACCTCGAGGGCCTCGCGCACCGCATCGACTACCTCGCCGAGCTCGGCGTGAGCTGCCTCTGGCTGGCGCCGTTCTACCGTTCGCCCGGCAAGGACAACGGCTACGACATCAGCGACTTCTTCGGGGTCGACGAGCGCTACGGCCACCACGGCGACGTCGTCGAGGTGATCCGCACGGCGCACGACCGCGGCATGCGCGTGATCATCGACCTGGTCGTGAACCACACGTCCGACCAGCACCCCTGGTTCCAGGCCGCGCGCTCCTCCCCCGACAGCCCGTACCGCGACTACTACGTCTGGCGCGACGAGCCGCCGGCCGACCAGCCGGCGAACGTCTTCCCCGACGTGGAGGACGGCGTCTGGTCCTTCGACGAGGAGGCCGGCCAGTACTACCTGCACAACTTCTACCGGCACCAGCCCGACCTCAACACGGACAACCCGGCGGTGCGGGACGAGATCGCGAAGCTGGTCGGATTCTGGCTGCAGCTCGGAGTCGACGGCTTCCGCGTCGACGCGGTCCCGTTCCTGATCGAGCCCGGCGCGCACGACGAGCACGAGTGGCTCCGCCTGCTGCGCCGCTTCGTCTCGCGCCGCTCGGGCGAGGCGATGATGCTCGGCGAGGTCAACGTGAGCCGCGACCAGCAGCTCGCCTTCTTCGGCGGGTCCGACGCCGACGAGCTCTCGATGCAGTTCGACTTCATCGCGAACCAGCGCCTCTACCTGGCGCTCGCCCGCGGCGACTCCGCGCCGCTGGCCGAGGCGCTCGCGAGCCGTCCCGAGATCTCGGTCGGCAGCCAGTGGGCGAACTTCGCGCGCAACCACGACGAGCTGACCCTCGACCAGCTCGAGGACTCGGAGCGCGACGAGGTCTTCGCAGCGTTCGCCCCGGACGAGTCGCAGCGGATCCACGGACGCGGCATCGTCCGCCGCCTCCCGCCGATGCTGGGCGGCGATCCCCGACGCCTCCGCATGGTCTACAGCCTGCTGTTCTCGCTGCCCGGCGCCCCGGTGCTCTACTACGGCGAGGAGATCGGCATGGGCGAGAACGCGTCGGTCCCGGGCCGCAGCGCCGTGCGGACCCCGATGCAGTGGAGCTCGGCCGCGAACGGCGGCTTCTCGCGGGCCGACGCGTCGGATCTGATCGCGCCCGTCACCGGGGACGGCTTCGGCCCCGAGCACGTGAACGCCGCCGATCAGCTCAAGGCCCCGGAGTCGCTGCTCGCGCATCTGAAGGGCCTCGCGTGGCTCTACCGCCGCTCCCCCGAGATCGGCTGGGGCGAGTACACGTACCTCCCCGCCGACGAGTCGTGCGTCTTCGCGCACCGGATGTCGGCCTCGACCGGTTCGACCGTCGCGGTGCACAACTTCGCCTCGAGCCCGCGGACGGCGGCGCTGACCCTGCCCGACGTGGAGCCCGGCGCGCGCCTGGTCGACTCGCTGAGCTCGGAGGAGTACCCCGTCGGGGACGACGGCGCGGTGTCGATCCCGATCGACGGCTACGGCGGCCGCTGGTTCCGCCTGCTGTCGGACGGCTCCCGCCGCCTGGTCTGACCGGCGCCCGGTCGCCCGACTCCGACTGCGGCTGCGACTCCGACTCCGACTCCGACTCCGACTCCGCCTCCGCCTCCGCCTCCGCCTCCGCAGAAGTTGTCGTACTCGACGCCCAGTACGACAACTTCCGCGTACTCGGAGGCGATGCTCACCGCGCCCGAACCCACCAGGCCGGCGACTCCGCAGAAGTCGTCGTACTCGACGCCACGTACGACAACTCCCGCGGACTCGGCGCGGTGCTCGCCGCGCCTGAAGCCACCCGGCCAGCGACTCCGCAGAAGTCGTCGTACTCGACCACCCAGTACGACGACTCCTGCGGACTCGAAGGGAGTCAGGCAGCCCCAGGAGTCGGGCCGCTCAGCGCACCCCTGAGAATCCGCGAGGCGTTCTCACGGCGGGCATCCCTACTGTTGCTCCGTGGATCTCGACACCCTTCTCAACATCGGCCTCGTCGTCCTCTTCGTGCTGATCGGAGGAGTGTTCGCCGGCACCGAGATGGCGATCGTCAGCCTCCGCGAGAGCCAGGTCCGCGCGATCGAGGCGCAGGGCGAGCGCGGGGGCCGCATCGCGACCCTCGTGCGGAACCCCAACACGTTCCTCTCGGCCGTGCAGATCGGCGTCACGCTGGCCGGCTTCTTCTCGTCCGCCTACGGAGCGTCGACCATCGCGCCCGACCTCGCCCCGCCGCTCGAGGCTCTGGGCCTGTCGGCCGGAGTCGCCTCCACCGTCGCCTTCATCGGCCTCACGCTGGTCATCGCCTACCTCTCGCTCGTGCTCGGCGAGCTGGTGCCCAAGCGCCTCGCGATGCAGAAGTCGGTCGCGTTCACCAAGGTCCTGGCCCCGCCGCTCAACGGTTTCGCGCGCCTGATGCGCCCCGTCATCTGGCTGCTCTCGGTCTCGACCGACGGCGTCGTGCGCCTGCTCGGCGCCGACCCGCGCGAGAAGGGCGAGAGCGTCTCGGCCGACGAGGTGCGCGACATGATCTCGAGCAACACCGAGATCCACGAGGACAGCCGCCGCCTGCTGACCGACATCTTCCGCGCCGACGACCGCCGCGTCGCCGAGGTCATGCGCCCGCGACCGGACGTGGACTTCCTCCGCGGCGAGCTCCCCCTGGAGGAGGGCTACCGCGCCGTCCTCGACCAGCCGCACTCCCGCTACCCCGTGGTGGGCGAGAACCGCGACGACGTGCTGGGCTTCGTGCACGTCCGCGACCTGATGGCCGCGTTCCCGGACGCCGCCCAGGAGGGCACCGCGAGCAGCGTCGCCGACATCACCCGGCCGATCCTCGCGGTCCCGGGATCGACGAAGGTGCTCGCAGCGCTGCGCACGATGCGGCAGGACGGCCATCAGATCGCCGTCGTCGTCGACGAGTACGGCGGGACCGACGGCATCATCACGCTCGAGGACCTGCTCGAGGAGCTGGTCGGCGAGATCTACGACGAGTACGACGGCGCCCGGCAGGAGGTCGACGCGAAGGCGGCCGAGCAGCTGCACGACCTCGACGGAGGCATGATCCTCGAGGACCTCGAGGAGATGCTCGGCGTCGAGCTGCCCGACGGCCCCTACGAGACGGTCGGCGGCTACATCCTCGACCGCATCGGCCGAGTGGCCGTGGTGGGCGACTCGATCGGCGTCGGCGAGCACCTCCTCCGCGTCGCCGAGACGGATCGCTACCGCATCTCGCGCGTGACGCTCACCCCGCAGCCGGCCTCGTCGACCTCCGCGGACCCGGCCGAGCCGAGCGCGTAGCCCCCGCGTCCCGCGGCGACCGAGTCGCAGCGGCCGAGCCGCGCGCCCCCGCGCCCTTCTCCGGCAGCCGCGTCTCGACCCCTCACGGCAGCCGCATCCCGACCCCTCACGGCAGCCGCGTCCCGACCCCTCAGGGCAGCCGCGTCTCGACCCACCGCGTCGCCGGGAGCCCGCGCACCCCCGGACGCGCGAGCCAGAGCCCGCCCGCGAACGGATGCGCGGGGCGCTCGTCGGCCG
The DNA here is from genome assembly GCF_017355185.1 of Rathayibacter sp. SD072. Lineage (GTDB taxonomy): Bacteria > Actinomycetota > Actinomycetes > Actinomycetales > Microbacteriaceae > Rathayibacter. Next base: position 11,862 of record NZ_JADILJ010000011.1, read on the forward strand.
ACAGGTCGCGCGACGCAGAGCTCACGACCGCCACGTCGAGCCCCTCGCCCGCGAAGGCGATGCTCGAGGAGTGCGGCGCGTCGACCTCGATGCCCTCGCCCTCGACGAGGCGCCCCTCGGAGTCGTAGACCCGCACCCCGGAGCCGCCCCAGATCGCGACCCAGAGGCGCCCGTCGGCGTCGACGGTCATCCCGTCGGCGAAGACGCCCTCCTCGAGCTCGACGAACGTCTCGCGCGCGCCGTGCGACCCGTCGGAGTAGGGGCGGCGGAAGATCACGCCGGACTCGGTGTCGATCGAGTACATCACCGCGCCGTCCGGCGACCAGCCGAGCCCGTTCGAGAGCCGCAGGTCGTGGTCGAGGACGGTGACGGATCCGTCGTGCTCGAGGCGCAGCAGCACGTCGTCGCCGACGGACTCGCCGAGGGTCAGGGAGCCGACGACGAGCCGGCCCTGCGGGTCGATCGAGCCGTCGTTGAAGCGGTGCCCCTCGGGCAGCAGCTCGGAGCCGCGCGTGAGCGACCCGTCGACCTCGAGGATCGCGAGGCGGCGGGTCAGCGCGACGAGCACGCGCCCGTCGCCCAGCGGCAGCGCGCAGCCCACCTGCTCGCCGACGTCCGAGCGCGAGACGGCGCCCAGCCCCTCGGCCCCGAGCGGCGCCGACAGCACCGCTCCGGACTCGATGTCGACCCAGGTGAGGCGGCCGGTGGAGGCGTCCCAGACGGGGCCTTCGCTGAGGACGTAGGAGGGGGTGCCCGCGGGCGTCGCGACGATCATGGACTCAACCTAGCCAAGCCGCCCCGGCACGGGCTCCGGGGTGGACGAGCCGGTGGAGAAGCGTGCAGATCCACGAGTGGGGAGGAGCCGCGCGTCCCGAAACGCACTGTTCTACACCCGCGCGGCCCTACTCCGATAGCCCGGCCATACGAATCCCGTGCGGGTCTATCGTCGTGTCTCGCCGCGACCGGAGGGGCCTCCCGCAGAACGAACCGGGGCGACAGGAAGGCGCGCGCCATGTCGACCACCGACACCCCGAGAAGCCCCGTCCGGAGCCTCGTCCCCGCCCGGATCGACCGGCTCCCGTGGACCCGGTTCCACTGGTCGATCGTCGTCGGACTCGGATTCTCCTGGGTCCTCGACGGACTCGAGATCCAGATCGTCGCGAGCGCCGGCTTCGCGAGAGAGTTCGACCTCTCGGCCGCCCAGGTCGGCGTGCTCGGCACGGTCTACCTCGTCGGCCAGATCGCGGGCGCCCTGATCTTCGGCCGACTGAGCGACAAGCTGGGCCGCCGCAAGCTCTTCATCCTGACCCTGGTGATCTACCTCCTCGCCAGCGGCATCGCGGGACTCTCGCCGAACTACGCGTTCCTGGCCGTGTTCCGCTTCTTCGCGGGCATGGGCATCGGCGGCGAGTACGCGGCGATCAACTCCGCGATCGACGAGCTGATCCCCTCCAAGTACCGCGGACGCGTCGACATCGCGATCAACGGCACCTACTGGGGCGGCGCCGCGCTGGGCTCCGCCGCCAACCTCTTCTTCCTCAACGACGAGATCTTCGCCGAGAACATCGGCTGGCGGCTCGGCTTCTTCCTCGGCCCGATCCTGGGCCTCGCGATCATCTACCTCCGCCGGCACATCCCCGAGAGCCCCCGCTGGCTGATGACGCACGGCCGCGAGGAGGAGGCGGAGCGCACCGTCGACGAGATCGAGCGGCGCGTGGAGAAGGAGGGGGGCGTGCTCGAGCCGGTCGACGACGCGAAGGCGATCACGGTGAAGGCCACCGAGAGCATCCCGTTCCGCACGATCGCGCGGGTCCTCATCCGGCAGTATCCGAAGCGGACGCTGGTGGGCGCGACCATGATGGTCACGCAGTCCTTCCTGTACAACGCCATCTTCTTCACCTACGCACTGGTGCTCGAGAACTTCTACGACGTGGAGCAGAGCGCCGTCTCGTACTTCTTCTTCCCGTTCGCGATCGGCAACCTGATCGGCCCGCTGGTGCTGGGCCACCTGTTCGACGTGTGGGGCCGCCGCAAGATGATCTTCCTCACCTACGGCGTCTCGGGAGCGGTCCTCGCCCTGTCGGCCGTGCTGTTCAGCATGGACGTGCTCACCGCGACGACGCAGACGATCCTCTGGTGCGTGTCCTTCTTCTTCGCCTCCGCGGGCGCCTCGAGCGCCTACCTCACCGTCAGCGAGATCTTCCCGCTGGAGCTGCGCAGCCAGGCCATCTCGTACTTCTTCACCCTCGGCCAGATCGCCGGCGCGATCGCTCCCACCCTCTACGGCGTGCTGATCGGCGACGGCAGCGACCGCGGTCCGCTCACCGTCGGCTACTTCGTCGGGGCCGGGGTGATGATCGTGGGCGGCGTCGTGGCGCTGATCTTCGGGGTCGACGCCGAGCGCCGCAGCCTCGAGAGCATCACGGAGCCGCTCTCGACGGTCCGCGACGGGGACTGACCACGCAGAACGACGCCGAGTGGCACCCGGCGCTCCTCGGCCGAGCCCGATCTCCTCGCCCAGCGGCCACCGTCGGGCACTTTCCGCTGCTCTGAGCCGCTCAGAGCAGCAGATCGTGTCCAACGGGGAGCCGCTGTGGTCCGATCCGTCGCGAACGGCAGCCGCCGGACCACTCCCTCGGCCGACGTTCCCCGGGTCAGAGCGCCGCGGGCGGGACCGGCGGCGGATCCGGGATCTCGTCCACCGCCGACCGCGGCACCATCAGCGTGGGCATGCGGCGCCGCATCTCGAGCCGGTCGAGCGCCTCTTGCACGTGGCCGAGCACGTGACGAGCCAGGCCCGGGTCGACGGCGCCCGGCTGCGCGAACGCGTCGAGCAGATCGCGGAGCACGCGCTCGGGAGGGACGGGGAGCTGTTCGGGTTCGTGCACGTCGACCACTCCTGGGGATGTCCGCGCGACGAGCCGTGCGGAAGGGGAGAGCGGAGTGCGCCGCGGGGGCGACGCGGGGACATGCGGGGTCGGTCGCACGTGCGCCGGACGCTCCCGAGGAGGAGCCGGCGTGGGGAGCACACGGAGAACCATTGGACGACCCTCTCGCGATCGGCCCCCGCCTCGGAGAGGATTGACAACCGGCCGGGGATCAGCGGAGGCTCTCGAGCACCGCCTCGAGCTCGTCGACCGCGAAGTCGATCTCGTCCTCGGTCACCACCAGCGGAGGAGCGAGGCGGATCGTGGATCCGTGCGTGTCCTTGGCCAGCACACCGCGCGCCATCAGCGCCTCGCAGACGGCCCGGCCCGTGGCGAGCGCGGGGTCGATGTCGATGCCCGCCCAGAGTCCGGCTCCGCGCACGGCGATGACGCCACGGCCGATCAGGGCGGTGAGCCGCGCGTGCAGCTGTGCGCCGCGGGCGACGGCGAGCGCCTGGTACTCGCCGGTGGCGAGCATCTCGACGACCGCGAGGCCCACGGCGGCGGCGAGCGGGTTGCCTCCGAAGGTCGAGCCGTGCTGACCGGGCTGCAGCACTCCGAGCACGTCGGCATTCGCGACCACGGCCGAGACCGGCACGATGCCGCCGCCGAGGGCCTTCCCCAGCAGGTACACGTCGGGGACGACTCCGACCAGATCGCAGGCGAAGGTCGCACCGGTACGGCCCAGTCCCGACTGGATCTCGTCGGCGATGAAGAGCACGTTCCGGCGAGCGGTGATCTCACGGACGGCGGGCAGGTAGTCGGCCGGGGGCACGACGATGCCGGCCTCGCCCTGGATCGGCTCGATCAGCACGGCGACGGTGTCCTCGTCGATCGCCGCCTCCAGCGCCGCCGCGTCGCCGAACGGCACCGTGCGGAATCCCGGAGTGAACGGGGCGAAGCCGTCGCGCGCCTCCGCGTCGTCGCTGAACGAGATGATCGTGGTCGTGCGCCCGTGGAAGTTGCCCGCGGCGACGATGATGTTCGCGCGTCCCGGCGTCACTCCCTTGACCCGGTAGCCCCACGCGCGGGCGACCTTGATGCCGGACTCGACCGCCTCCGCCCCGGTGTTCATCGGCAGGACCATGTCCTTGCCGGCGAGCGCCGCGAGCGCGGTGACGAACGGGCCGAGCCGGTCGTTGTGGAACGCCCGACTGGTGAGCGTGACGCGGTCGAGCTGGTCGCGGGCCGCGGCCAGCAGCACCGGGTGCGAGTGGCCGAAGTTGACGGCGGAGTAGGCGGCCAGGCAGTCGAGGTAGCGGCGCCCCTCGACGTCGGTGATCCAGGCGCCCTCGCCGGTCGCGGCGACGACGGGCAGCGGGTGGTAGTTGTGCGCGGCGTGCGCCTGCTCCTCGGCGATCAGGGCGGCGGAGGCGGTGGTCGTGTCCAGGATGCTCATGTCGGTCCTCTCGTGATCGCGGGTCAGCGGCGCAGCTCGAGGGTGCAGCACTTCACGCCGCCGCCGCCGAGCAGCAGCTCGGACAGGTCGACGCCGATCGGCTCGTAGCCGCGTTCGCGCAGCTGGCGCTCGAAGCCGACGGCGCGCGAGGCGATGACGACGTGCAGTCCGTCCGAGAAGGAGTTGAGCCCGAGGACGGAGGCGTCCTCCTCCGACACGAGGATCGCGTCGGGGTAGAGCTCCTGCAGCACGCGGTTGCCCTCGTCGCTGAACGCGCTGGGCAGGTAGGCGATGTTCTCGTCGTCGAGCACGGCGATCGCGGTGTCGAGGTGGTAGAACGACGGATTCACGAGCTCGAGGGTCACGACCTCGCGGCCGAAGACGCGGGCGACCTCGGCGTGCGAGTCGGAGGCGGAGCGGAAGCCGGTGCCGGCGAGGATGCGCTCGCCGACGAGGAGGAAGTCGCCCTCGCCCTCGTTGACCTCCTCGGGGACGCGCACGTCGAAGCCGGCGCCGCGGAACCAGTCCATGTACGCCGGACCCTCGGGCTGCCGCTCCGGGTAGGTGAAGGACGCGCCGTAGGCGATGCCGTCGATGACGAAGCCGCCGTTCGCGGCGTAGACCATGTCGGGCAGGCCCGGCTCGGGGTCGATCAGCTGCACGTCGAAGCCGAGGCCGACGTAGGTGTCGTAGAGGGTCTGCCACTGGCGCACGGCCAGCGCGGTGTCGGTCGGGACCTGCGGATCCATCCACGGGTTGATCCGGTACACGACGGTGAAGTGCTCGGGTCGGCACATCAGGATCGTCTTGGCGACGGGGGTGCGGGTCGGGGCGGCGGAAAGCACAGCGGTGTCGGTCATTCGAGTCCTCCTGCGAAAGGCTGCGGATGAGCGGACCGGGTCCAGTGGCGCCGGACCCCGCGGAGGATCATCACGGGGTGGCGCACGCTCGCGCCCAGTCTTGCACGCGCGGATCGTGCGATTCCCACCGCTCGGCGCAGGGATCCGCTGAGAACTCGTTCCTTGACGCTCGATCCGTGCGGAGCGCGGGTCGGCGGCGTCTCCTCCGGCCCTCCTCCGCCGACGTCCGCGCCCGACGTCGTACCCACCGTTCGGGGGAACCCGCGCGACCCCCGCCCCCGTGAGCCCTCCTCGGCCCGCAGCTAGCATGCAGACACCGTGTCCGCCGCGGCCCGCCGCGAATCCTCTCGAAAGATCTGCCGTGCCCACACGCCGCCGTCGCGCGCCGCGCCTCGTCCCCCTCAGCTCCGTCGGTCTCGCCGCCGTGCTGCTCGCCGGTCTCGCCACCGGCCCTGCAGCGAGCGCCGCTCCGCTCCCTCCGCTGGGATCGGCGACGTCCACCGAGACCGCTCCGTCACCGGCCCCCGCGCCCCCCGCCGCCTCCGCGGACCCCGTCGCCGCGGCCGCCGAGGGCGAAATCGTGGTGACGGGCACCCTCGCGCTCTCGGGCGTCGACGAGGCGCATCCGGCCCCGGAAGGCGACGCGTACACCGTGCGCGTCACGAACGAGGACCTCGAGACCGTCAGCGAGACGGCCACCGGAGCCACCTTCAGCGTGCCCCTTCCCGCCGGCGGCCCGTACCACCTGCAGGCGTCGGTGACCGGCAGCACGACCTGGTACCCCACCTGGTACGGCGACACCCCGAGCCCCGAGGACGCCGACCCGATCAGCGCCAGCGCCGAGATCGTCGTCACCCTTCCGCGCACCGCCTCCGTCGCGGGGACGGTCAGCACCCCCGACAGCAGCTACCTCGAGGGCGTCGCCGACTACACGGTCCAGGCCTGGTGGATCGACCCGGCGAGCAGTGAGCGGCCCCGCCTCCTCGGCGAGACGGCGACCTCGGGCGCCGCGCTCAGCACCTCGGACTGGTCGTTCAGCGGCGCCGCGGCACTGCCGGTCGGCTCGTACAAGTTCCGCGTCACGCAGCCCGGCTACCCGGACTTCGACGACCAGTACTACTTCGACAGGTCGAGGCTCAAGGACGCGCGGGTCGTCCCGCTGACGACCGCTGGTCGCACCGGCATCGACTTCACCATGGACAACTTCGGGTCCGCCACCGACCGCATCGCGGGCGACGACCGGTACGGCACCTCGGCGAAGACCACGCAGCTGGGCTTCCCGGGGACGGTCCCGGTGCTCTACGTCGCGAGCGGCGCGAACTGGCCGGACGCCCTCACCGCCGGTCCGGCGGCCTCGTTCCGGGGCGGAGCGCTGCTGCTCACCGATCCGGGGCAGCTGTTCCCCGTCACTGCCGCCGAGATCCAGCGACTGCAGCCCGAGAAGATCATCGTGGTGGGCCTCACCCCCTCCGTCAGCGAGGACGTGTTCCGCGCGATCGACGCGCTGTCGCCGACCGACGAAGTTCAGCGCATCGGCGGACTGGACCGCTACGAGACCAGCCGCATGATCGTCGAGGACGCGTTCCCCGCCGGCGAGTACAGCGAGGTCTTCCTGCCCACCGGGCTGAACTTCCCCGACGCGCTCTCCGTCGCGCCGATCGCCGGACGCAAGGGCCAGCCGGTCATCCTCGTGAACGGGGCCCAGAGCGCCCTCGACGCGCCGACCCGCGCGGCGATCGACCGTCTGGACGCAGGCCTGGGCCAGCTGGTCGGCGGCACCCCCTCGATCTCGGCGGGCATCGAGGCCGATCTCGCCGCCTCCGGCCTCGTCGGCGACGTCGACCGGATCGCCGGTGCGAGCCGTGATGCCACGAGCCACCTCCTCAACGCCGCGTACCCGCCGTTCGAGCTCCAGGACCGCGCGTTCCTCGCCCGGGCGGACTCGTTCGCCGACGCGCTCTCGGTCGGCCCGACGGCCGCCGCCCTGGGTGCTCCGCTCTACCTCGGCTACCGGGACTGCGTCCCGTACGACACCCGCGTCGAGCTGCAGGCGCACGAGCTCGACTACGTGACGCTGCTCGGCGGTCTGCCGACGTTCCAGGCGTCGGTCGGCTCGCTCACGACCTGCCGCTAGGCCGGTTCCGGCGCCCCGTCGCTCCGCGCTCCTGCGGAGCGACGGGCGTCCGCGCCCCTCGTGTGACCGCCCCGGTGACGATCCTCGACCGCGACCACGGGATTCCACTCGACCGCCGTCGATCCGCCCCCTGACAGGGGGCGTCGCCCCCGCACCGCCCCGTTAGATTCAGAAGACCTCGTGTCCGCCGCGGTCCGCCGCGACCATCCGAAAGACTCCCGTGACTCCTCGCCGCCGTCGGCCCTCCGCGCGTCTGCTCGCGCTCACCCTCTCCACCGTCGGCGCCGTCGCGCTGGCCGGACTCGTCGCCTCGCCCGCATCGGCCGCCGACTCGCCGGTGCGCGGATCGATCACCTCCCCCGCCTCGGTCCCCGGCTCGCACACGTACACCGTGCAGGCGTGGCCCGTGGGGGCCGACCTCGCGACGGCGGAGCCGGTCGCCCGGACGGTCACGACCATCGCGAGCGGGAAGACGGGCGAGTACGCCCTGCCCGCCCTCCCCGACGGCTCCTACATCGTCCGCGTCCTCGAGACCCCCCTGCAGAACGGCGTGCCGACCGTGGGCGACTCGTTCTGGGAGGACACCGACTGGGTCGGCGCCTCGACCGTGGTCGAGGTGGCGGGAGCGGCCGTCACGGGCATCCACTTCACGCCGGATCCGTTCTTCTTCACCACCTCCCGCGTCGAGGGCAGCGACCGCTACGGCACGTCGGCCGCCTCGACGAGGGACTACGCGCCCGGCGTCCCCGTGCTCTACATCGCCAGCGGCGCAGGATGGGCGGACGCCCTCAGCGCCGCCCCCGCCGCCTCGGCCCAGGACGGCGCGCTCCTGCTCACCGACCCCTCCACGCTCTTCGCCAGCACCAGCGCCGAGATCACGCGGCTCGCTCCGAAGGAGACCGTGGTCGTCGGCAGCGACGCCACCGTGTCGGAGGCGGTCTTCCAGCAGATCGACGCCCTGGTCACGGGACCGATCACGCGCATCGGCGGCTCGGACCGCTACGACACGTCCCGCCTGATCGTGGCGGACGCCTTCGAGGACGACTCCGCGGAGGACGTCTTCCTGGCCACCGGGAACGACTTCCCCGACGCCCTCTCGGTCGCGCCCGTCGCGGGTCGCGACAAGCAGGCGGTCCTGCTCGTCAACGGCGCGGACACCGGCATCGACGCCGCCACCCGGTCCGCTCTCACCCGCCTCGGCCCCGACCGCGCGGTGATCCTGGGCCGGACCGCCTCCGTCTCCGCGGGCATCGAGGCCGATGTGTCCGCTCTCGTCGGCGGCGAGCTCACCCGCATCGGCGGCGCGAGCCGGTACGAGACGAGCCGCCTGATCAACGAGGCGTTCCCGGCGGAGGGGCTCACCTACACGACCTACCTCGCCTCCGGTGAGGGCGCCGCGGACGCGCTGTCCGGAGCGGCGGTCGCCGCGTCGCAGGGAGCACCCCTCTCGCTCGCCCGCCCCGACTGCGTGCCGGTCGAGACGACCGACTCCCTCAAGCGCCAGCACCTCGACACGGCGGTCGTGCTGGGCAGCGACAAGACCCTCTCGCTGAATGCGGTCCGCTTCCGAGCCTGCTGAGAGACCGACCGACGGCTGCGGCCCGCGGATCGCGTGACGGCGCGACCGCGGGCCGCTACTGTCGGAGTGCCAACGTAGGACATTCACTCCGGAGACCCCCATGAGCACTGCCACCGCACGCCCCCTCCTCGTCGGGATCGAGACCGGAGGCACCAAGGTCGTCGCCGCCGTCGCCGCCCTCGACGAACCGGAGCGGCTGCTCGCGACGACCACGCTGCCCACCCGCGGCCCCGTCGAGACCCTCGCCGACATCGCGGCGTTCGTCCGCGGTCACGGCGTCGACGGCTCCGTCTCGGCGATCGGAGTCGCCTCGTTCGGGCCGCTCGACGTCGATCCCGGCTCGCCCTCCTACGGCCACCTCACCTCGACGCCGAAGATCGGCTGGGAGGGCGTCGACGTCCTCGGTCCGCTGGGCGAGGCCGCGCCCGGTGCCCGCACCGCTCTGGTCACCGACGTCAACGGCGCCGCCCTCGGTGAGGCGCGCTGGGGCGCCGCCGCCGGGGAGCCCGACTTCGTCTACGTCACCGTCGGCACCGGAGTGGGCGGCGGCCTGCTCGCTGGCGGCCGCCTCCTCGCCGGCAGCGGCTGGCCAGAGATCGCGCACCTCCTCCCCCGCCGCCACCCCGAGGACGCCTTCGCCGGCACCTGCCCGTTCCACGGCGACTGCCTCGAGGGCCTCGTCGCCGGGCCCGCGATCTCGGCGCGCTGGGGCGTCGACGGCTCGAGTCTGGGGGCCGAGGACGCCGCGGCGAACCTCCGCTTCAGCTCGTACTACCTCGCCCAGCTCGTCACGACGCTCGCCTACGTCGCCGGAGTGCGCCTGGCGATCCTCGGCGGCGGGGTGTCGAAGACGCCCGGACTGCTCGAGGCGGTCGAGACCGAGGTGCAGCGGCTGATGGGCGCACCGGGAGCGACGGGCACGTCGGCGGGGCGCATCCGCATCGTGCGTCCGGGGCTGGGCGACGAGTCGGGCGTGCGCGGCGCGCTGTCGCTCGCGCAGTCCCTGGTCTGAGGAGGGCGGTCAGCCGAGCAGCTCGGCGACCAGGCGCTCGACGCGACCGCGGATGTCGTCGCGGATGGGACGCACCTGCTCGAGCGGCAGGCCGGCCGGATCGGCGAGCTCCCAGTCCTCGTAGCGCTTGCCGGGGAAGATCGGGCAGACGTCGCCGCAGCCCATGGTGATCACGACGTCCGACTCGCGCACCTGCTCGGTCGTCATCTGCTGGGGCACCTCCTGCGAGATGTCGATGCCCTCCTCCGCCATCGCGGCGACCGCGACGGGGTTGATGCTCGCACCCGGCTCCGAGCCGCCGGAGCGGACCTGGACCCGGCCGCCGGACAGGCTCGTCAGATAGCCGGCGGCCATCTGCGAGCGGCCGGCGTTGTGGATGCAGACGAACAGGACGGCGGGGGCGTCGCTCATGGGGGGCTCCTCTGAGTGGGGATGGGGATCGGCCTGACGAGTATGACGGCGGACGGTGAACACGGGGAGACCTGCGGCGGCGCTACCCTCCTGTCCATGACTGGACACGAGAGCCGACCGCAGCCGGGAGCGGGCCGCGACGAGACGCCGGAGGAGCGCTCCGATCGCAACTGGAACGAGATCCTGCAGGAGCTGCGCGTCGTGCAGACCGGCACGCAGATCCTCGGCGGCTTCCTGCTCACCCTCTGCTTCCAGCAGCGCTTCACCGAGCTCGCCGCCCCGGACGTCGCGCTCTACCTGGTGCTCGTGTTCCTCGCCGCGTCGGTGACCGTGCTGGCGCTGGCCCCGGTCACCGTGCACCGCCTGCTGTTCGCGCGCGGACGCAAGGCGGAGCTGGTGCGCTTCGGCAACCGCATCGTCCTGACCTGCCTCGCTGCCGGCTCCCTCCTCTTCGTGGGAGTCGTGACGTTCGTGTTCGACTTCGTCCTCACCCAGGCGGCGGGGCTCGTGGCGGGCGGCGCGGTCCTGCTGATCATCGCGCTGGTGTGGGTGACAGCGCCCGTGATCCTGCGGCGGAGCTGAGGGCGCACGGCGCTCCTGCGCCCGACGCGGTCGCGCGAGGATGCCAGGCGGGAGCGGACGGAGTCAACCGGCTGCAGGCCTCGCGCGGAGCTCCCTAGCGTGGTGACGTCGGCGCATCCCGCGCCGCGCGCGAGAGGAGATCGGGCATGAGCGGCATCGACGGACCCCAGGACAACCCGCAGAACCACGACACGGTGAGCGACGCCGGAGTGGACAAGCCCTCGCAGGCCGAGGGCGACGACGCGCAGGTCGGCGGCGCCGAGAGCACCGCCGAGGACGTCACGACCGCGGTCGACGACGACGACCTCGACGCGGGCGTCAGCGAGCCGACGGACTGAGCGTGATCCCCGCGCTGAGCGCCCTGGACAGCACCGCGGCGGTCCTCTCGGACGGCTACCTGTTCGGGACGAGGCGCTTCGCGCAGGTCGAGGGCGACGCCTTCCGCACCCGGATCCTCGGGCGGCCCGTCGTGGTCGCCCGGGGGATCGAGGCGGCGCGCTTCTTCTACGAGGGGGGTCGCTTCGACCGGGCGGGCGCCCTGCCCGGCTCGGTGCTGCACCTTCTGCAGGACGAGGGCAGCGTGCAGACCCTCGAGGACGAGCGGCACCGGCGCCGCAAGAAGCTCTTCCTCTCGCTGATCGAGGCGCCGGAGGAGCGCTCGCGGCTCGTCGACGCCTTCGCGGTCGAGTGGCAGCGGGCCGCCGCGCGCTTCGCGGGCGCTCCGGTGCCGCTGCAGGACATGGCGGCCGAGGTGCTCGGACGCGCAGTCCTCGTGTGGGCCGGCGTCGCGCTCCCGGATCGGGAGGCGCAGCAGCGGTCGGACGAGCTGCGCAGCATGGTCGACAACGCGGGCCGCTTCGGACCGCCGAACTGGGCGGCTCGGCTGCGGCGCCGGCGCACCGAGAGCTGGGCGCGCGGCCTGCTCGAGGCGAGCCGGGCGGCGGGACTGCCGCCCGAGGACGGCGCGGCGTCGATCGTCGACCGGATCGCGCACGCCGAGGAGGACGGCGCTCCGCTGCCGATCGAGGTCGCCGCCGTGGAGCTGCTCAACCTCCTGCGACCGACGGTCGCGGTCGGGCGCTTCATCGTCTTCGCCGCGCTGGCGCTGCACGAGCACCCCGAGTGGCGGGAGCGTCTCGTGCACCCGGAGGAGCGCGCGGCCTTCGCGAACGAGGTGCGCCGGTTCCACCCCTTCTTCCCGATGGTCGGCGGACGGGCCCGCGGCGGTCTGGAGTTCCAGGGCGAGACCCTGCCCGACCGGCAGTGGTTCCTGCTCGACCTGTACGCGACCGACCACGCGACCGCGCACTGGGACGCGCCGGAGACCTTCGATCCCGAGCGCTTCCTCGCCCCCGTCGACCGCAACGGCTTCATCGCGCAGGGCGGCGGCCACTACGGCGACGGCCACCGCTGCCCCGGCGAGCCCGCGACCGTCGACCTGCTGGCCGAGGCGCTGGAACTGCTCGCGACCGGGCACCCGTACGACGTGATGCCCGGGCAGGACTTCTCGATCAGCCTCCGCTCGTTCCCGACGGAGCCGGCGGACGGCTTCGTGGTGACGTTCCGGGCCTGACGTCCTCCCCAGGGGCGCGGGACGGAGCGTCTCCACCGATCGCGTCACTCCGGATCCGCGCCGGCCAGCGCCGGGGCATCCTCGCGGCATGCAGGTGTCGAGTCAGTCCCCGTCGTCGAGAGCTTCCAGGTCGCGGAGCGCGTCCCGGGCGCGCGAGAGCCGCGCCTCCTCGGGCTCGTCCCACCAGGCGGGGCCCCGCTCCCCGAGCCCGTGCTTGGCGAGCCCGGTGCGGGTGCGGGCGGCGGCCACCGCGTCCTCGTCCCCGGCGCGCTTCGCCGACCGGGTGCCCGATCGGCCTCGGCCGAGGTGGGAGGTCAGGGCGGCGACGAGCTCCTCGGGGAGGATCGGATCGGTGCGGCGCCAGCGGCGGCCGTTCACGACGAGCCAGCGCTCCGCGTCCTGTCGGGCGGTGTCCTGCTCGGCGTCGTGCTCGTCGTCGTGCTCGTCAGCCACGCCGGTTGATCCGATCGCCGGTGCTCGTCAGATCGACCGAGGCGGGCAGCCGGAGCGCCTCGATCACGCCGAGATCGGCGAGCGCGAGGATCCGGGCGACGAGCTCCTCCGAGCCGCCGATCAGCGTCGAGTCGAAGTCGATCTCGCTCGCGAGGTACCAGGCGCGGTCCTCCGGCCAGAGCGCGAGCGGGGTCTGGACGACCGTCCCGGTCGCGTCGGCGAACCCGTTGTCGCGAGCCCAGGTCGGCTCGGTGAGCACGCGGACGTCGAGCGCGAACAGAAGGCACTCGCGCTGCGGCAGGCGGATGCTTCCGGCCGCGGCGATCGCGGGGTGCTCGCGTCCCGTCGGTCGACCGTCGTCGTGCTCCTCGGGGAGCTCGTCCCCGCCGTCCGTCCGCCGGGCGGTGACGACCCCGAAGGTTCCGAGCACGCCCGTCCCCTCCCAGAACGCCGCGGAGCACCGCTCGGAAGTCGTGGTGGCGCCGGCGAGGACATCGGCGATCGCCGCCAGCTCCTCGAGGTCGAGCTCCCCGAGCCGCGGGGCGCCGAACGTCCGGTCCTGGCCCGAGAGGTCGTCCCACTGGGCGAGCGGATGCAGCACCGTCCCTGCGCGCTCCGCGACCTCGCGCCACCTCAGCGGCTCCCCCGCGTCATCGGAGGCGGGATGCAGGATCCGCACGGCGGCCTCGAACAGCGGCGGAACGATGCCCTCGAACGTGGCGAACGGGCCCAGCGCGTCGAGCACCCAGCGGCCCCGCTCCGGGTCGGTCTCGGCGTGGAGGGCGCTCATCCGGTCAGGCTAGCGGCGCGAGACGAGTCCGGACAGGGCTGCGAAGGCGCGCTGGGGGCCGGTCGTCCCCGTGAGCTCCGCCGAGAGGGCGGCGAGCCGCTCCCGTCCCGTGTGGTCGGCGGCGAGCAGCCGCCGGGCCGCCGCGGCGATCGCCCCGGATCCGGCGCTGTTCGGGTCGAGCACCTCGGCGACTCCCGCGTCCTCGAGCGCCGCCGCGCCGGCGAACTGATCGGTCGAGAAGGGCAGCACCACGAGCGGCACGCCGGCGGTCATCGACTCGGTGACGCTGTTGTTGCCGCCGTGGGTGATCGCGAGAGCCGCGCGGCGCAGCAGCGTGACCTGCGGGAGGAACCCGCGCACCAGCCAGGTCGGGGGGAGCCCGCCCAGGGCCGAGCGATCCGTCGCGCCGGAGGCGAGTGCGACGCGCACCGGCCGGCCGTCGACCGACACGCCCGCGAGCGCCGACGCGACGCGCGCGAGCACGTCGTCGCGCACCGAGAGGAAGCTGCCGAAGCTCACGTAGACGACCGGGTCGTCCGAGGCGGCGAGCCACTGCTCGACCTCGTCGTCGACCGGCTCGGAGCGGACGGCCGAGCCGAGGAAGGCGTGCGGAGGCAGCTGGGCGGTGCGCGCGGGGTCGTGCAGGCGGCCCGGGTAGTTCAGCAGCAGCACGTCGCCGGACTCGGCGAAGGCGTCCTGACTCGACGGGGCGGAGGGATCCAGCGAGGCGAGGGCGGCGTTCCACTCGGCGGTGAACGCGTCGCGGACCTCGTGGCACAGGGCGCGCAGGTCGGCGAGCTCGTCCGGGTCGGGGGCGAAGGCGTCGGGCCAGACGGGCGGGAATCCGTAGACCTCGCCGGGCACCGTGAGGGCGGTCGGATGCCCGAGCACCACGTCGCCGTAGGGCACGCCGAGCGCGCGCAGCGCCACCCGGGCGGTGAAGGCGAGGTGGTCGGCGACGATCGCGTCGGGCTGCACCTCGTCGAGGATCTCGCGCAGCCGCGCAGCGACGCCCGCCGGATCCCACAGCAGATCGGTCAGCCGCTCCCGCGCCTGGTAGGCGAGGGTCGGGACCATGCCGCGCCGGGTGGCGTCGAAGAACCCGCGGAGCGAGGCGCCCTCGTCCGGGGCCTGCTCCTCGGCGCGGATCGTGCCGGGATTGGAGCCCCGGCCCAGTCGCAGCGGAACGTGCTCGAAGCCGAAGTCGTCCACGATCGACCGCGTCGCGTCGCCCGTCGCCACGACCACCCGCTCCCCGGCGTCGCGCCAGGCGGTGCCGAGGGTCGCGAGCGGGAGCAGGTGGGAGGCGTAGTCCGGACTCACGATCAGCAGGGTCACGACGCTCCCAGCACGAGATCCGAGCGCAGCGGCCGCTCCTGGTCGGCCGTGGCGTGCGCGTAGACGCCCGAGAGGGCTCGCGCCATGGCCTCGATCGTGTACCGCTCGGCGACCATCGCGCGGCCTCGCTCCGAGGCGTCCTGGGCCAACGGACCGCCCGCCAGATCGAGGGCGTCCCCGGCGGCACCGGCCAGTGCGGCGCAGTCGGCGGTGTCGATCAGGAATCCGGTGACGCCGTCCTCGACATAGGTGACCGGACCGCCGGTCGCGGGAGCGACGACGACGAGGCCCGCGGCGAGCGCCTCGAGCAGGGCGATGCCGAACTCCTCCTTCACGCTGGCGCAGACGTACGCGCCTCCCGGGGCGGCGAGACCCGGCCTGCCGTGCCGGACCGCGCCCAGCCACCGGGCGACCGTGCCGTTGGGCCGGTGACCGGCGAGCAGGAGACCCGCCGAGGAGCCGCCCGCGGCGCCGATGCGGTCGAGCTGCTCGCGCTCGTCCGGGCTGGGGTCGGCGAGATCGCCGCCCACCAGCACGAGGTTCGCGCGCCGGCGCAGCGACGGGTCGCCGGCCCACGCCTCGGCCAGGGCGGCCATGCCCTTGACCCGGTGCAGGCGGCCGACGCTGAGCAGCAGGGGCAGGCCGCGCCGCTCCTCCGGGAGCTCGCGGAGGAGCTCGTCGAGGGCCGAGAGGTCGTCGCCCGCGTCGAGCGCGACGGGCTCGCCCGCGGCGGCACTCCGCGCGGCCCGCTCGCCCCGCTCGACCAGGCGCACGTCGATCCCCTCGGGGACGATCGTGTGCCGCTCCGGATGCGCGGTGATGTCGATGCCGATCAGCTCGCGCATGCTCCGCTCCAGCTCCGCCCGCGGAAACAGGACGGTGTGGGCGGCATCGGCCGCGAGTCGCTGCACGAGGCGCACTCGGAACCAGAAGTGGTCCACGGCGTCGCGGTCGCCGAAGTCGGCCCGCGACAGAGCGCCGGAGGCGTCCAGGCCCGCGATGAGCGCGTGCGGATCCGGGGCGACGGTGAACACGACGGGGATCTCGAGCTCGCGGGCGACCGCGGCGGCGGCCAGCGACCCGACGTCGGCCATCCGCAGGTGCAGCACGTCGACCCGTCCTGCCGCGCTCAGGATCCGGCGGATCCCCCGCTCGGCCGCGACCCGGCGCGGCCAGGCCTCGGGCATGGGTACCGCGGGTCCCGCGAAGGGCACGGGCGCGAAGCCGTGGCCGGAGGATGGCAGCTCGGCGAGAGCGCGCTCCGCCTCGGCCGGTGTCCCGCGCGAGAGCGTGAGGACGCGCTCGATGCCGTCCTCGCCCTCGAGCGCGTCGCCGAGCCGGACCAGCAGCGTCGCGATGCCGCCGTTGTCCCCGGCGCCCACTCGCGTGAGCGTGCCGTCGATGTCGGCGTGCACGAAGAGCTGCGCGATGGTCGGTCCCGCGTCAGAGACCGGAGCCGGAGCGTGGTCGAGGAGCGCGGTGCGCGCGATCGAGCCCAGCGCGCCGTCCAGTCCGGTCAGGCGCGACAGCAGCAGCTCGGCGTCGTCGGAGCGGCGCTCCCCGAGCGCGTCGATGGCCGCGGCCCGGGCGTCGAAGCCCTCGGCCTCGTCGGCGGCCACTTCGAGCAGGGTCCGCTCGGCGATCGCACCGGGCACGAGGCCCAGGGTCTCGACGACGCGCGAGCGGGCGCCGGGGTCGCGCTCGCCGATCAGCACGCCCTCGAGGGCGAGCGAGATCGGATCGGGCGTCGAGGGCGCCCACAGCAGCAGGGTGCGCTGGGCCAGCATGCCGGCGAAACCGCCCGCGCCGATCATCCGGAGCAGAGGGCCGACGGCGCTGGGGCGAGGGAGGCGTCCGCCGAACGCCCATGCCGCGTGCTCGCGGATGAAGGGCCGCTCATCGGCGAGCAGGCGCAGCAGCGCCAGATCGGCCTCCTCGTCGAAGACCTGGGCGAGCGAGTGCACCGCGGCGATGGCCGTCAGCTGGTCGGAGGGGTCGAGAGCGGCGCGGGTCAGCAGGCGCACCGCGCGACCGCCTCCGTCGCTGACCGCGGCGATGGTGAGCTCGTCGGCGGCCCGGATCGCCTCGAGCAGGGTGGGCGCGCCGCGCACGGCATCGAGAACGGTCTGGGTGGCCACGGTTCACCTGGTCTCGTCGGGGCGGATGGGGCGGCACCTCCGCACCGCTCGTCCTTCGGAGCCCTCGGGCTCGACGGATCGCGGTATCGGCGGACCGAGTACGAGCATGCCGGGGCGAGCGCTGGGATTTCACCACTTGCGGACACCCCCGGACTGTGCGCACTGTCAAGGGGGTACCGCCTCCGATCCGCGTCCTCCACGCGCGCGTGGAGGCGCGGGACGTGCTCAGGAGCGCCGGGTCCACTCCAGCAGCCGGTCCACCGGCCAGGTGGTCACGATCCGCTCCTCGGGCACGCCGAGCCGCTCGGCGCGCTCGGCCCCGTAGTCCAGCAGGCCGAGCTGGCCCGGAGCGTGCGCGTCGCTGTCGATCGAGAAGAGGCAGCCCGCGTCCAGAGCCAGGGCGATCAGCTCGTCCGGCGGGTCCTCCCGCTCGGGCCGGGAGTTGATCTCGACGGCCGTCCCGTGATCGGCGCACGCGCGGAAGACGGCGACGGCGTCGAACTCCGACGGCGGACGGGTGCCCCGCTCCCCGCCGACGAGCCTGCCGGTGACGTGCCCGAGCACGTCCGTCCGCGGATCGGACGCCGCCGCGACCAGGCGCGCCGTCATCTCGCGCCGCGGGGTCCGCAGCTTCGAGTGCGCGCTCGCCACGACGACGTCGAGGCGGTCGAGCAGCTCCGGCGTCTGATCGAGCGAGCCGTCCTCGAGCACGTCGACCTCGATCCCGCTCAGCAGACGGAGCGGCCCGGTGTCGAGGGTCGCGAGGTGGGCGAGCTGCTCCTCGAGGCGGTCTGCGCTGAGGCCGTGCGCGACGCGCAGACGAGGGGAGTGATCGGTCAGCGCCAGGTACTCGTGCCCGAGCGCGCGGGCCGCGTCCGCCATCGCGAGGATCGGAGTCGCGCCGTCCGACCACTCGCTGTGGCTGTGCAGATCGCCCCGCAGTCTGCCGCGCAGGGCGCTCGTCGGCAGCGGGTCGCTCCCGCGCAGGTCGGCGAGGTAGTCCGGCACCCGACCTTCCCGCGCCTGGCTGATCACGGTGAAGGTCGTGTCCCCGATCCCGGCCGCGCGGCGGACGGCACCGAGATCCTCGCGCTCGGCCTCCGTCATGCCCTCGAGCACTGCGATCGCCTTGCGGAACGCCTTGGCGCGGTACTTCGAGGCGCGCTCCCGCTCGAGCAGTGTCGCGATCTCGTGCAGTGCGTCGAGGGGATCCATGTCCCCCGGTCTAGCAGACGCGGTCGCCCGTGCGGGGGATCACCCTCGGCGCTCGACCAGCGCCCGCAGCGCGTCCCGCACGAACCGTGCGCCCGCGACCCCGCCGTAGGCCGCGGCGAAGCGCTCGTCCTCGACGTACATCGCGCCGAGTCCGAGCAGGTACTCGTCACTCGGCCCGCCCGTCGCGTCCCGAGGCGTGCCCGGCACCTCGGCCAGCCATGCGCGGTGCCGCTCGGCGAGTGCGAGCGCCTCCTCCCCCTCCGGATCCGCTCCGCTCGCCGCCGCGGCGGTCCACGCGCCGGCCAGGTCCGCCTGCCTCCGGCGCCACTGCTCCCGCTGCTCCTCGCTCATCGAGCGCCACCAGCGGTCGCCGTCGGCGTAGGCCGGCGCACCCCAGCGGCGCTCCACCTCCTCGCGGTGCTCCGCGTGGTCGAACCCGTCGAACATCTCCTCGGCCATGGGCCCTGTCCCCTCCTTCATCGTCCCGACGGTCCCGGCGACCGCTCGGATGCGGCGGTCCAGCCGCCGCCGCTCCTCCCGCAGGACGTCGAGGTGCCGCTCCAGAGCGGTCACGGGCTCGGTGTCGCGCCGGAGGATCTCCCCGATCTCGGCCAGCCCGAGACCGAGGTCGCGCAGCAGCAGGATCCGCTGCAGCGTCACGAGCGCGGCGGCGTCGTAGTAGCGGTACCCGTTCGCCCCCACCCGGCTCGGCGGCAGGAGCCCCTGGGCTCCGTAGTGCCGCAGCGTCCGGCTGGTCGTTCCCGCCAGGCGCGCCACCTCGTGCACCGACCACTCCCGCTCCACCGCGCCCTCCTTCCTCCGCCCGCCGACCGGATCCGGCGGCGGTGGAAGCGACGGTACGGGTTGACGCGGCGTCAGAGTCAAGACGGCCGGAACTGCGGACTCGCTGAGCGGTCTTGCCCCTCCGATGAGTCGAGATATATCGTGACTTCCACCACTCGCGATATATCGCGTTACACGCAAGGGCTCCTCACCGGGGCCGGAAGAAGGAGGAGCTCATGTCGCTCGAGAAATGGCTCGTGCAGGCGGGCGAGTCGAAGGTCATCGACCTCGACGTCGTCCGCTCGGTCAAGATCGCCCTCGTGGGCGGCCAGATCGACGTCATCGCGCACGACGAGCCGACGGCTCGCGTCGAGGTGCACAGCGTCGGCGGCCGCGCGCTCAAGGTCTCGATGGAGGGCGACCGCCTCGAGATCGACCACGTGCAGCTGCGTTGGGACTCGATCGTCGAGGTCGTGAAGGGACTGGGCCGTCGCGGCGATCGCGCCGACATCAGCCTGCTCGTCCCCCGCGGCGTGGCTCTCAAGTTCGACACCGTCTCGGCCGACGGGCTCGTCTCGGGCCTGCACAGCGACGCCCGCATCTCGACCGTCGGCGGCGACGTCGTGGTCGACGGACTGCACGGCGACATCGACGTGAACACCGTCCACGGCGAGCTCTCGGTGCGCAACCACACCGGGCGCGTCACGGCGCACACCGTCTCGGGCGACGTCACCGCGGCCGGAGAGCTCACGCGCTTCTCGGTCGACGGAGTCTCGGGCAGCGTCTTCGTCGACGCCGAGGGCACTCCCGACCAGATCCAGGCCAACACCGTCAGCGGCGACCTCACCGTCCGCGTCGACGAGGGCCTGGGCGCCCGCTACCGCATCAACACCGTCTCGGGCACTCTCCAGCTCGACGGCTCGGTCGTGCGCGGCACCTTCGGCCGCGGCTACACCTCGACCACCGGCTCGCTCGACTCGAAGTGGGTCGACATCGCCGCCAACTCGGTCACGGGAGACGTGACCGTCGTGCGCCGCAGCCCCGTCACCGCCTCCGCCCCGAGCAGCGAGAGCGCAGGCTGGGGCTCGCCCGACGCCGGCACCTCGACCGACGACCAGCGCCCCGTCGACGGAGGTGCCCTGTGAGCCCCGTCTTCGCGCACGGACGCCTGCGCCTCTACCTGCTCAGCCTCCTCGCCGAGGCCCCCAAGCACGGCTACGAGCTGATCCAGGCTCTGAGCGACCGGTTCGGCGGCACCTACGCGCCGAGCGCCGGCACGGTGTACCCGCGCCTCGCGAAGCTCGAGGAGGAGGGCCTCGTGACGAAGGAGGCCGACGGCCGCAAGACCGTCTACTCCATCACCGACGACGGCCGCGCCGAGCTCGCGAACCGGGCGACGGACCTGGGCGACATCGAGGACGAGCTGACGGACTCGGTCCGCCGTCTCGCCGACGAGGTCCGCCTGGGCGTCGCGGAGGCGATGAAGAGCCTCCGCGCTGACC
Organism: Rathayibacter sp. SD072; assembly: GCF_017355185.1. Lineage (GTDB taxonomy): Bacteria > Actinomycetota > Actinomycetes > Actinomycetales > Microbacteriaceae > Rathayibacter. The sequence continues at coordinate 32,558 of NZ_JADILJ010000011.1, forward strand.
TCGCCAGCGCCGCCCGCGACGCGCGGGGCGACCGGGGCGACCGCGGGGAGTCCCGCACTCCCGAGCACTCGTCGGAGCAGCCGCCGCGCACGCAGGACGAGCCGACCGCCGAGCCCGCCCGCGAGCCGATGCCCGCTCCGACCGATGCGCGCACGGCGTCGCGTCTCGCGCTCCGCGACGCGGAGGTGCTGCTCACCGAGTTCCGCGACGAGCTGCGCGCCGAGCTGCGGACGGCCGCCTCGCGCGGTGACGTCACTCCCGAGAGCGTCGACGCCCTGCGCACCGCGCTCGAGCAGGCGCGCACCGCGGTCCGCTCGACCCTGGACTGACCCGCACCACCACCGCTGATGGCGGGGATCCCTCCCGGGGTCCCCGCCATCAGCGCGTCCGCTACCGAGTCCTCCCAGACCCGCCCCGCACACCCTCGAGAACACCCCTCGAGACGCCACCCCGGTCTGCGCTACGCCGCGCAGGGCGCACCGGAGCGGCATCCCGCACAAAGGCTTCCCGCCACCACCCCCCTTGCGCTCCCCTCGATCCGGACTATATTTCCTATAGGATCTTTTGTGCGTCCAGAGCCGGGCGCACCGAGTGCGAGGGAGCACGGATGACCGACGTCACGACCGGCGCAGCAGACGCCGAAGCCCCGACCGGAGCCCAGACCTGGGACGGCGTCGACTGGGACCCCGACACCTGGACCGCCGAGACCTGGCCCATCGCCACCTGCCTCCACGGCATCCCCCCGGTCTCGCGCGACGGAGTCGCCCTGCACGACGCGGCCCCCGAGGTGTGGGACGACCTGTTCGCCCAGGTCGAGGGCGTCGGATTCACGCTCGCCGAGCTGGCCGACAGCCACGTCCGCCCCGCCGACCTCGAGCCCTCACGCCGCGACGAGTTCCTCGACATCGCGCGCTGGCACGGCGTCGGCATCCCCTCCGTGCACCTGCAGCGCCAGAGCGTGATCATGCCGGGCCGCGAGGAGGAGAACCTCGCCTACGCGCACCGCACCATCGATGCGGCGGCCGAGTGGGGCATGAAGGTCTTCTCGACCGGACTGCACCAGCCCTTCAGCGAGGCGCAGAAGCGCGCGCTGTGGTTCTGGACCGCCGAGGGACCGAAGGACCCCGACGACCCGGACGTCTGGAACGCCGCGGTCAGCCGCATCCGGGAGCTCGGGAAGCACGCCGCCGACGTCGGCCTGCCGCTCGCCCTCGAGCTCTACGAGGACACCTACCTCGGCACCGCCGACAGCGCCGTGCGCTTCGTCGAGGACGTGGGACTGGACAACGTGGGCCTCAACCCCGACGTCGCCAACCTCATCCGCCTGCACCGCCCGGTCGAGGACTGGCGCGAGCTCTTCGCCAAGACCCTCCCCTACGCCAACTACATGCACGTCAAGAACTACACGCGCGACGAGTCGGCCGACGGCAGCTGGGCGACCTCGGTGCCCTCGAGCATGGAGGCCGGGCTCATCAACTACCGGCAGGTGATGCGCGACGCCGTCGAGGGCGGATTCCGCGGGATCCTCCTCGCCGAGCACTACGGCGGCGACAGCCTCGGCATGTGCTCCACCAACCAGACCTACCTCCGCACCCTGCTCCCGCGGGCAGCCCGGACCTCGAAGTAAGGACGCAGCACCATGACCGCACGCAGAATCGCCGTCGTCGGCTCCGGCTACATGGGCGGAGGCATGGCCCAGGTGCTCGCCCTCTCGGGCGCCACCGTCGTCATCGCCGACATCTCGGAGGAGATCGCCCGCAGCAACTACGAGCGCCTGCTCACCGAGACCGCGCAGTTCGTCGCCGACGGGCTCTTCCCCGAGGACGCCGTGGAGCGCATCCGCGAGAACCTCTCCCCCGCCGCCTCGATCGAGGAGGCCGTCGCCGACGCCGACTTCATCGAGGAGGCGGTGCCCGAGAAGATCGAGATCAAGCACGAGACCCTGCGGCGGATCAGCGCGGCCGCGCGTCCGGACGCGGTCATCGGATCCAACACCTCGACGATCCTGATCGGCTCGCTCGCCGAGGCGGTCACCGGCCCCGAGCGCTTCCTCGGCGTGCACTTCTCGAACCCGGCGCCGTTCATCCCCGGTGTCGAGCTGATCCCGCACTCCGCCACCTCCGAGAGCGCGATCGCCCTCGCCGAGGAGATCGTCGCGGCGACCGGCAAGGAGACGGCGCGGGTGAAGGACTCGACCGGCTTCGTGCTCAACCGCCTGCAGTACGCGCTGTTCCACGAGGCGACGCAGATCGTCGAGGAGGGCATCGCGACCCCCGAGGACATCGACACGATCGTGCGGACCACCTTCGGCTTCCGCCTGCCCGTGTTCGGCCCGTTCGCGATCGCCGACATGGCCGGGCTCGACGTCTACGCCTTCTGCTACGCGTCGCTGCAGACCCGCTGGCCCGAGCGCTTCGCGACCCCGGAGTCGCTCGCGCAGCTGGTCGAGGCCGGCAAGTTCGGCACGAAGTCGGGCGCCGGCTACCTCGACGTGCCCGCCGAGCGGACCGCCGAGCTCATCGCCTACCGCAACCGCGCCTACGTCGCCATCAAGAAGCTGATGGACGAGCTGGGCCCCGCCCCGATCGCCTGACCCGCGCCGCGGCGCTCACCCGCGCGACCGCCCTCCGCAGGCCGTCGCGCACCCGCCGGCGCGCTCGCACCACCCCCGCGCCACCCCCGACAGAGTCGTCAGAAAGGCCACCGCATGCCCGCGTTCCCCGAATCCCGCACCGTCGTCCTCACCGGCGCCGCCTCTCCCCGCGGCATCGGCCGCTACACCGCCCACCACCTCGCCGAGCAGGGCTGGAACGTCGGCGTCATCGACCTCGCCGACGACGCCGCCCGCGAGGTCGCCGCCGAGATCGCCGAGCAGCACGGCGTGCAGGCGGCCGGCGCCGGCGCCGACGTCTCGAAGGACGCGCAGGTCCGCGCCGCCTTCGACTCCCTCGAGGCCGCCCTGCCCCCGGTCGTCGCCCTCGTGAACCTGGCGGGAGTCGCCTCGCCCGTCTCCTACCTCGACGTCACCCCCGAGGAGTGGCAGCGCGTGATCGACATCAACCTGAACGGCGTGCACTTCAGCACGCGTCGCGCCGTCGAGTCGATGACGGCGCGCGGAGTCGGCCGCGTCGTCAACCTCTCCTCCGTCTCGGCCCAGCGCGGCGGCGGCACCTTCAGCAAGACCGCCTACTCGGCCGCCAAGGCCGGCGTCATCGGCTTCACCCGGAGCGTCGCCCGCGAGCTCGGCCACCAGGGGATCACGGTCAACGCGATCTCGCCCGGCCCGATCGACACCGACATCATGGGCGGCACCCTCACCGAGGAGCGCAAGACGGCCATGGCGGCCGACGGCGTGCTCCCCCGCATCGGGACCCCGCGCGACATCGCCGCGGCCGTCTCCTACCTCATCAGCGAGGACGCCGGATTCGTGACGGGTCAGACCCTGAACGTCGACGGCGGCCTCTACATGCACTGATCGGAGCCCTCATGAACAAGACCTTCGGCACCTGGTCGATCGGCCGCGTGCTCTTCCTCGCCGTCGGCGTCCTGCTGGTCGGCGTCGGCGCCGCCCAGATCCTGCCCGCCCTCGGCGGCTGACCTCCCCGTCCTCCGCGGCGGCTCCGGCCGTCCGGCGCAGCAGCGCCTCCCCCTCGCACCGGTCATCTCAAAGGAGAGTGCCTTGTCCAACCCCTCGCCGTCCGCGGCCGTCGGATCCACGCGGGATCCCGCGCTGAAGTCCGCGATCACCAAGGCGGGCCGGCATCTCATGCCGATGCTCGTCATCCTCTACTTCGTCGCGTTCCTCGACCGCACCAACGTCGGATTCGCGGAGGAGGCGCTCCGCGTCGACCGCGGCATCTCGGACGGCGCGTTCGCCCTCGGCGCCGGCATCTTCTTCATCGGCTACGCGATCTTCGAGATCCCGAGCAACCTGCTCCTCAAGCGCTTCGGCGCCCGCTTCTGGCTCGCCCGCATCGCGGTGACCTGGGGCATCGTCGCGGCGCTGTTCGCCTTCACGACGAACGACACGATGTTCATCATCCTGCGCTTCCTCCTCGGCGTGACCGAGGCGGGCCTGTTCCCGGGCGTCATCATGTTCCTGTCGGAGTGGTTCCCGAACAAGGTGCGCGTGCAGATGTTCTCGATCTTCTACCTGGCGCAGCCGTTCTCGCAGATGCTCGGCGCCCCGCTCAGCGGCGGCCTGATCAGCATCGGCAACCAGATCACCCCCTGGGAGGGCTGGCAGGTGATGTTCTTCGCCGAGGGCATGCTCGCGGTGATCGCCGGATTCGCGGCGCTGAAGTTCCTGACGAACCATCCGCAGAAGGCGAAGTGGCTGACCCAGGAGGAGAAGGACTCGCTGACGGCCGCGATGGAGCGCGAGGACACCGTGCGGCAGGCCGACGGCCCGACCGGCATCTGGCGCGCCATGGGCAGCTGGAAGGTCTGGTACTTCACGATCATCTACTTCTGCCTGCAGATCGCGGTCTACGGCACCACCTTCTACCTCCCGCAGCAGGTCGCGAACCTGATCGGGCAGGACGTCGGCTTCCAGGTCGGACTCGTGTCGGCCATCCCGTGGCTCGTGGGCCTCTTCGCCTGCTACTACGTGGGCCGGCACGCGAACACCATCCGCCGCCGCCGCTCCTGGGGCTCGCTGTTCTACATCTTCACCGGCCTGTCGATCTTCGGATCGGCGTGGGCGGGAGCGAACGGCCAGCCGATCCTGGGCCTGCTGTTCATCACCCTCGCGGTGTCGAGCTTCCTCTCGGTCGGACCGATCACCTGGGCCTACCCGACCGCGTTCCTCACGGGTGCGGCCGCGGCGGCGGGAATCGGCCTCATCAACTCGCTCGGAAACCTCGGCGGCTTCGTCGCGCCCCTCATGCGCAACGGCTTCAACGAGGCGATCCCGACCGAGAGCGGGGTGTGGGGAGTCGTCTCGCTGGGCGTCTTCGCGTTCCTGGCGGCCGCGATGATGTTCAGCACCAAGTTCTTCCGCGGCGCGAAGGCGGACGAGCTGCTCGAGACCACGAACATCCAGACGGGGCACTGAGCCCCGCGGAACGAGGGCCCGGTCGCTGCGGCGGCCGGGCCCTTCCGCGCTCCTCGCAAATCATAATTAATTGACGTAATGGTTGACGGAGGCGTGCGTGCACGCGAGGGTGGCCGTGCGGTTACTCATCGAGGAGCATCCGCAGAGAGGAAGACCCATGACTCGACGAAGAGCCCGCACTCGCCGCCTCCTCCTGGCCACAGCCCTCGCCGCCGCACTGCTCACTCCCCTCCTCACCCCGTCGCCCGAGACCGCGCAGGCGTTCCCGGCGAAGCCGAAGGCCGCCGTTCTGCAGTATCTGCAGTCGATCACCGGGACGAGCATCGTCTCAGGGCAGCACAACAAGGAGCCCGCGAGCGCGCCGGCTCAGTACACCCAGCAGGTGAAGGACATCACGGGGCAGTACCCGGGGCTCTGGGGCGGCGACCTGTTCTTCACCGCGTCCGACGCCGCGAACAGGCAGCGGGTGGTCGACCAGGCGAAGACGGAGTGGGCGAACGGCTCCCTCGTGACGCTGGCCTGGCACGTCTGCCCGCCGACCGGTCCGAGCACCTGCGCCTTCGACGGGGGTGTGAAGAGCTCGATCACCGACGCGCAGTTCCAGCAGATCGTTACCAGGGGCACCGCGCTGAACACCACGTGGCGGCAGTGGATGAGCGAGGTCGTGCCGTACCTCCGCCAGCTCGAGGACGCCGGCGTCCCCGTTCTGTTCCGCCCGTTCCATGAGATGAACGAGACCTGGAGCTGGTGGGGCGGACGCCCAGGAGCGAACGGCGGGGCGAAGATCTACCAGCAGATGCGCGACTACTTCGACTCCCAGGGCCTGACGAACCTGATCTGGGTGTGGAACGTCCAGGACAACCCGCAGGGCGGCTGGTCCACCTACTATCCGGGGGCCTCGTACGTCGACGTCGTCTCGCTCGATGTCTGGTACAAGAGCTTCCCGAGCGCTTCGGACTACCAGCAGATGCAGTCCATCGCCGGACCGAAGCCGATCGCCCTCGCCGAGATGGGGAAGGTCCCCGATGCGACGCTCCTGCAGGGCCAGCCGCGGTGGTCGTACTTCATGATCTGGTCGGAGCAGCTGCGCGGCGGCAACACCAACGCCGCGATCCAGAGCGCCTACTTCCATCCGCGCGTGCTCAACCAGGGCGAGCTGACGCTGCCCTGAGGAGCGGCGGTGCCGGGGATCCGCTCCCCGGCACCGTCAGACGGCTCCGCTCATCTCGGCGTAACGCCCTCGCGCAGCGAGCAGCTGCTCGTGGGTCCCCTCCTCGATCACGCGCCCGCCGTCGAGGACGACGATCCGATCGGCCGTCCTGACCGTGCTCAGCCGATGCGCCACGATCAGAGTCGTCCGGCCTTCCCGGAGGCGCTCGAGGGCCCCGCGCACCTCGGCTTCCGCTCGCGGATCGAGCGCGGCGGTCGCCTCGTCGAGGATCAGCAGTCGCGGATCGCGGATGAGCGCGCGAGCGATCGCGAGTCGCTGCCTCTGCCCTCCGGAGAGCTGCCCACCCCGCTCACCCACGGTGGTGTTCCAGCCGTCGGGGAGCGCGAGGACGAAGTCGGCGTTCGCGGCATGCAGCGCCGCCACGAGCTGCTCGTCGCTCGTGTCCGGAGAGCCGTACAGGACGTTGTCGCGGATGCTCCCGCGGAACAGGACCGATTCCTGCGGCACCACCGAGACGAAGCGCCGCACACTGCGCATGTCGAGCTCGCCGACGTCGCGACCGTCGAGCAGCACCTGCCCGCGGGTCGGCCGCAGGAAGCCCAGAACGAGCCGGGTCAGGGTCGACTTGCCCGATCCGGACGCGCCGACGAAGGCGATCGTCTGTCCCGGCGCGATGTGCAGGGTCACCTCCGAGAGGACCTCCTCCTCCCCGTACGAGAACGAGACGGACTCGAAGTCGATCGCGCCGTCGAGCGCCTCGACGACAGCGCCTCCCTCGTTCCTCTCGACATCCGGATCGGTGAGGACCTCGGCGATGGAGCGTCGCGACGCCAGTCCGCGGGTGATCAGCGGCGCGGTCTGGAACGCGCCCGTGATCGCGCCGGTGAGCAGGGCGAAGTACGAGCTCAGCAGCACGACCTCGCCGACCGAGATCGGGAGAGCGCCCGTCATCGTCACCAGCGCGGCGCCGAACAGGGATCCGAGCGTGATCACCTGATAGCTGCTCCACGACAGTGCGCCGAAGCGGCCGTTGAGGCGGTCGAGCCGCAAGCCGGCGCGCTCGACGCGATGCGCCGCCTCGACCACTCTCCGCGCCGAGACCTGCTCCAGCCCGTGGGCCCGGGTGACCTCCTGGAGAGACGACATCTCGCCGACGGCCGACGACATGGTCTCGACGTCGAGGCGGAAGGTCTCGTTGCTCGCCGCGGTGCGGGAGCGGAGCCAGAGGATGAGCCCCGCAGCGAGCGGGAGGGTGAGCGCGAGGACCGGGAGGAACTGGGGCACTCGGAGCGCGGTCGCCACGCCGGCCCCGACGAGGATCACCACAGCGTTGAGCAGCGGCCCGAACGCCTGCTGGAGCATGAGCTCCAGGTTCTCCACATCGCGCACGATCTTGGTCTGCAGCACCGACGCGCTGCCCCGAGCGTGGTAGCCGAAGGACAACAGCTGGAGGCGCTCTGCGAGCGCCTCACGGAGACGTGCGCCCATGGAGCGGACGGACGACGAGAAGAGCCGTACGAAGACGCCGTTCGCGGCCACGTTGACCACGATGGTGGCCGCCCCCGCGGCGGCCGGGAGCAGCAGCGCCTCGGGGGGATCCCCGGCCACCAGGGCGTCGACGACGGCCGCCGTCACCAGCGGCAGGATCCACAGCGGGCTGTCCTTGACGGCGAAGGCGATCGCGGCCGACACGAGTCGCCACCCGGAGGGCCGTAGAGCGGAGCGCAGCGGATGGTCCGCGTCGATCGCGGTCCCGGTGCGCGCTCGCTCCGATCGCGCGCTCACGGCAGGTCGGCCGAGGGGCGCGGGCCGGAGCCGAGGCGTCCCGCGGCGGCAGCGCGCCGGGCAGCGAGGGGGACCGCGCCCGCCGGCGAACAGGCGTCGCCGGAGGGCGCAGCGACGCCAGAGGTGAGCAGGAAGCGCATCGGTTCTCCTCGAGAAGCGGCAGGGGGCTGAGCAGCGGGTCGAAGCGACGCCACCGCTCAGCCCCGGTGGGCGTCAGGCCCAGTCGGCGACGAGCTGGTTCGCGGTCCGCAGCACGCTCGACGAGACCAGGGCGTCCGCGTCCAGCGGCGACTGCGCTCTGACCCGGAACGTCACGGACTCGCCCGGCAGCAGGGTGACGAGCTGGTCGTCGACCGTCGCGGCCTGGTCGAGCTTGTCGACGAGGAGGGTGAGGTCGCGCACGAGGTTCTCGGCCGTGACCGTCACCTCCGCGACGCCGTCGAGCTGCCGCACCGACGTCGTGACCACGGCCGCCTCGAGCGCAGAGGCGCGGTACTCGGCGAAGAACCAGAAGGCGCGTTCCCCGGCGAGGTCGACCACGAGGAGCTCGGAGGCGGCGTCACCCGCCGCGCCGATGCCGACCGCGAGCGTCGCGGTCGAGCGCGCAGCCAGAGCCACCTCGTGCCGCTCCTCCGCCAGCACTCGTCCCTCGAAGCTCATGCGGCGGACGATGCACTCCCCCGACCACTCGAGAGCACTGTCGTTCACCGCGACCACCGCGAGGCCCTCGTCCCGGGGCTGCACGGTGAGCAGGCGGTCCTCGTAGACGTGCTTGAGGGCGTAGAGCAGCGGCTTGGCGACGCCGTAGCCGTCCACCGCCGCCCAGGAGGTGACGGGCCAGCAGTCGTTCAGCTGCCAGACGATCGAGCCCATGCAGCGCGGGCTCTCGGAGCGCTGGTGCTCGATCGCCAGGGTGACCGCGAGCGCCTGATTCAGGGACATGGCCCAGTGCCAGTCCTCGGTGTCGTCCGGCAGCGGCAGGTGCGCGACGAGTCCGTCCGTGAGCTTGTCGTTGCCGTCGGTCGCCTTCTGGTGGTGGATCATCCCGGGCGACTCCGGGGTCAGCGGAGAATCCGAGATCGAGCGCTGGATCGTGGACCAGCTCGCCGGCCCCTGCCAGCCGAACTCGGCGACGAATCGGGCGTGCACGTCGCGGTACGCGGGGTAGTCCACGCGGTTCCACAGCTCCCAGAGGTGCACGGAGCCGTGATCGACGTCGTTCGCGAAGATCTGCGGGTCACCGGACCACGGGCTGCCCGGGGTGTAGGCGCGCTCGGGGTCGAGCTCCGCGACCAGGCGCGGCAGGAGGTCGAGGTAGTACCCGAGCCCCCAGGTGCGGCCCTGGAGACGCTTCTCCCAGCCCCACTCCTCGAAGCCCCAGATGTTCTCGTTGTTGCCGTTCCAGAGCGCGAGGCTCGGGTGCGGCATGATGCGGGTCACGTTGTCGCGCACCTCGGCCTCGACCTCGCTGCGCAGCGGCTCCTCCTCGGCGTAGGCGGCGCAGGCGAAGAGGAAGTCCTGCCAGACGAGGATCCCGCGCTCGTCGCAGAGCTCGTAGAAGTCGTCGGACTCGAAGTAGCCGCCGCCCCAGATGCGCAGCAGGTTCATGTTGGCGAACTCAGCCTGGTCCATCCGTCGGGCGAGACGGGCGCGGTCGACGCGGGTGACGAAGGCGTCGTCGGGGATCCAGTTCGCACCGCGGATCCAGACGGGCTCGCCGTTCACGACGAAGCGGAACGAGGTCCCCTCCGCGTCCTGGTCGAGCTGGACGTCGATGGTGCGGAAGCCGATGCGGTGCGAGCGGGAGTCGATCGACTCGCCGTCGATGCTCAGGACGACCTCGAGGTCGAAGAGGGGCTGCTCGCCGAAGCCGCGCGGCCACCACACTGCGACGTCCTCGACCGAGAGCTCGAGCACTGCCGAGCTCTCGTCGGCGGGGACAGCGGTGGTCGCCGTCACTCCGGCGACGGTGGCGTTCAGCTCGACCTCGACGTCGGAGGTGCGGTCGAGGTCGATGTGCACGGCCACTCGGCCCGTGCTTCCGTCGACTGTGACGACGGGTCGCACGGAAGCGAGCCGCGCGGTGGTCCAGGCCGCCAGGGTGAGCGGCTTCCAGATACCGACGGAGGCGGCGTCCAGGCCCCAGTCCCAGCCGAAGTTGCAGGCGGCCTTGCGGAGCGCGTTGAAGGGGTGGGAGTAGGTGTGCGGACGGTAGCCGATCTCGAGGCTGGCCCGGTCCGCCTCCGCAACGGGAGATGCGAAGCGCACGACGAGTTCGTTCGCGCCTTCGTGCAGCACGCCGTCGACGCGCACGCGGTAGGTGCGGTGCTGGTTGCGGGTGCTCGCGATCTCGTGACCGTTGAGGGACACGGTGGCGACGGTGTCGAGGCCTTCGAAGACGAGCTCGTGCACGTCGTGGTCGTCGGGCGTCCAGTCGAAGGAGGTGGAGTACTCCCAGTCGGTCTCGCCGATCCAGGTCACCTTCTTCTCGTTCTGGTCGAGGTACGGGTCGGGGATGAGCCCGGCCTCGAGCAGGTCGGTGTGGACGAGGCCGGGGACGACCGCGGGGACGACGGCCGAGACCAGCTCGGCGGGGATCGGCCCGCGGGTCGCGCGGACGCTCCAGCCGTCGTGCAGCGGACGGCTGGTGGCCGCCGCGGTGCGAGGGGTGGTGTCGAGGGTGTGGGTCACTTCGTAGCTCCTGATGTCAGTCCGTTGTAGATGAAGCGCTGGAGGAAGAGGAACGCGATCAGCGTCGGGACGATCACGAGGATCGTGCCGGCGGCGATGACCTCCCACTGCGCCCCGAAGGGCCCCATGAAGCGGAAGAGGGAGGTCGAGATCACGCCGAGATCGCGCGAGGGCATGTAGAGGAAGGGGATGTAGAACTCGTTGTAGACCGCGATGCCCTTGATGATCACGACGGTCGCGATCGCGGGCTTGAGCAGCGGCAGGATGATCCGCCAGTACACGGTGAAGCGGCTCGCGCCGTCGAGCATCGCGGCCTCGTCGAGGGAGACGGGGATCGACTGCATGAACTGCAGGAAGATGTAGATCGCGACGATGTCGGTGCCGGTGAAGAGCAGGATCGCCGACCAGCGGGTGTTGAAGAGGTCGAGCGCGTTGATCACCTGGAAGGTCGCGACCTGCGTCGTGACTCCCGGCACGAGGGTCGCCAGCAGGAAGAGCCCGGTCACGAGGCGCCGTCCGCGGAAGCGGAAGCGGTCGATCGCGTACGCCGCCATCGTCCCGATGAAGACGGTGCCGGCGATCGACACCACCAGGATGATCCCGGTGTTGAGGAAGCCCGTGACCATCCCGCCCTGGGTGAAGGCGATCGCGAAGTTCTCGAAGTTGAACCAGTTGCTCGGGGGCACGAGGGGGCCGGTGCTGCGGTATTCCGCCGACGTCTTGAACGCGAGCATGAAGATGGTGACGATCGGGAGCAGCGCGAACACGCAGGCGATCACGAGCGAGCCGTACTTGCCGAGGCCGGCGAGGGTGGAGCGGGATCGGCCGCGTCGACGCCGAGCCGGCGCGGGCGAGGTGATCGCGGGCCGCTGCTCGACGGGCAGACCGGTGACGTCGGCCTGTCGCGGCTGAGTGTCGGTCATTCCTGGCCGCCTTTCTCGTCGGGGAAGACGCGGCGCTGGACCGCGGTGATGATGAGGACGATCGCGAGCAGGACGACGGCCATGGCCGAGGCGAGGCCGACCTTCGAGTAGCGGAAGGCGGTGTCGACGGTCTGGATGACGAAGGTCTCGGACCCGTTGGCGCCGCCGGTCATGATGTACGGCATCTCGAACGCCGACAGGGCTCCGGCGATCGCGAGGATGAACGAGAGCCCGAGGATGCGCCGGATGCTCGGCACGATGATGAAGCGGAACTTGTCGAAGGCGGTCGCGCCGTCGATGTCGGCGGCTTCGTACTGCTCTTCGGGCACCGACTGGATGGCGCCGAGGAACAGCACGAAGTTCAGTCCCATGTACCGCCAGACCGAGGTGGCGGCGAGGGAGACGTTCACCACGGAGGGGTCGCCGAGCCACTGCGGAGTGTCCTGCACGCCGAGAGCGCCGAGGACCGCGTCGAGGGTGCCGTCGGGTCGGAAGAAGTAGAGGAACATCAGCCCGATGGCGACGCCGTTGATCAGGTAGGGGAAGAAGATGACGCCCTTGAAGAAGTTGCGGAACCGGGTGTTGAAGCTCAGCAGCGTCGCGAAGAACAGTGCGAGTCCGAGTTGCGCGACGGCGCCCGCGAGGTAGAAGAGGCTGACGAAGAAGACGCGGAAGATCTCGGGCCGGGTGAAGATCTCGACGTAGTTCTCGAGGCCGACGAAGGTCTTGTCCGGGTCGAGGCCGTCCCAGTCGGTGACGCTGTACCAGAACATGTTCGCGACCGGGATGTAGGTCAGAACGACGAGGAAGGCGAGCGGCACCGCCAGGAAGAGCCACGGAGTGATCCGGCGCCCGGTGAGCCGCTGCCCGCGTCGGGTGCGGATCCTCTTGCTCGCTCCGACCTCGAGAGGCGGAGCATCGGTGATCGCCATGTCGATCCTTTCGGTATCTCTCGGATGCGGTCGAGGGGGTGGCCCGCCGTGGTCGGCGGGCCACCCCCGGGGTCTTACTCCGCGACGACGGCGCGGGCGGTGGCCCAGCGCTCGTTGAGGTCGGCGAAGAGGGTCTCCTTGTCGCCGTCGCCGGCGCCACGTGCGGCGTCGATGAGCTCCTGGCGGTAGGCGTTGCCGAAGAGGTCGATCTCGGCCTCGTTGGCGATGTCGTTGATGACCGCCTCCTTGCCGACCGGGTCGGGGGCGAGCTCGAGGTACTGCACGCCGAGTGCGTCGAAGTCGGCGAGGGTGTCGGGAGCGGGGTCGGTGATGACCGGGCTGATCGCGCCCTGGCTCGCCGCGTAGCCGGACTCGTTCGTGAACCAGTCGATCCAGGCGCGAGCGGTGGCCTTGTTCCCGGAGTTCTTGTTGATCGCGAGGAACTTGTCCGAGGCGGTCACCGAGGTGAAGACACCGTCCTGTGCCCAGGGCATCGGCCAGAAGCCGATGGTGTCGCGCGGCTTGCCGGCCTTCTCGGCGGCGTCCTGCATCTGCGAGACGGCCCAGGAGCCGAGCACCATCGAGCCGATGTCGCCGCTGGCGAGCAGGTCCTTCGACTCCTCCCAGTTGGTGGTGGTCGGGTCGTCCTCGCTGAGGCCGGCGGCGACCGTGTCGTAGAGCAGACCGTCGATGTTGTACTGGTCGTTGCCCTCAGTCCACGGAGCGTCGTCGGCGATCATCTCGGTGCGCACGTCCTCGCCCTGCACCGTGCCGAGGTTGCCCTCGATGGTGGCGAGGGGCCATCCGTCCTTGTAGTTCGTGTAGTACGGAGTGACGCCGTTCGCCTTGATCTTCTCGAGAGCGGCGAGGTACTCCTCCTCCGTCGTCGGCGGCGTCGTGACACCGGCGGCGGTCCACACGTCGCGGTTGAAGACGTAGCCCATGGCGGAGCCGAAGGTCGAGATGCCGTAGGCGGTGCCGTCGAACGAACCCTCATTGGTGAAGCGGTACTGCGACGACAGCTCCTCGGTGCTGCCGAGCGGCTCGAAGTAGTTCGCGTAGTCGTCCTTGGTGACGTTCGAGCTCGGGATGAGCAGCACGTCGCCGTAGTCCTTCGAGTTCAGGCGGATCTTGGTGTCGCCCTCGTAGTCGGTCAGCGCCTCGAACTTCACGGTCGTGCCGGGGTACTTCTCCTCGAACGCCTTCGCGTAGTCGGCGAAGGTCGTGTCGACGATGTCGGTGCGGTTGGTGAGGACGGTGATCTCGCCCGAGGGCTCTCCGGAGTCGTTGCTCGCGCCGGCGGAGCATCCGGAGAGGGCGAGGGATGTCGAGACGGCGACGGCGGCGATGCCGATCAGCGCCGTTCGGCGGGTGGGGTGGTATCGGTGCACGGTTGTTCTCCTTGGTAGGCCGTCGCCGCCATCGGCGACGGGGTGCAGTGCTGTGTGAGGAAGGGAGGAGTGGGGGCTAGTGGCGGCCGTGCCACCACTGCCAGACGGCGGGCAGGTACCGCTTGACCAGCGACTCCAGCCACGAAGGCACCGAGGGAGTGGACGGCCCCCCAGGTGCGGGCGTCGCAGTCGGCGTGGGGGTCGCAGTCGGCGTCGGCGTTGCAGTCGGCGTCCCGGTCGGGGTCGGCGTCGGCGTCGGCGTGGGCGTCACCTCGGCGGGTACTGCCTGCACGTCGTCGACGGTGAGGGCGCCGGTTCCGCTTCCGTTGATGTAGAGGGCGTACTGGCTGACCGACGTCAGGTCGAGGTCCGCCTCCGGGGCCCACGCCGGCGGGGCGAAGTCCTCGAACGGGATCACGATGGTCTGCGGTCCGTCGGCGTTCGGTGTGACCGATGCCTCCCAGTAGGCGCCGTTCGCGACGAACTGCACCGAGAGGGAGTCGTCCGCGTCGGTGTCGACCTGGAGAGAGAGACCGGTGCGGCCCCACCAGTCCTGCGCGCTGTCGAAGGTCTTCACGACTCCGGCGTATCCCGCGGTGGCGAGGTCGTAGTCGAAGCGTGCGGCGGTGGAGCCGGTGACGGCGTCCGGTACGAGCGTCGGCGTGATGGTGCCGCCGCCAGTGTTTCGGACGTAGGCGGCCTGCAGCGCCGCGTCGTCGGCGTAGCTCTCGAAGTCGTCGATGATGACGGGTTCGGCGGGCAGGGCGGACGCCTCGAACGAGCGGACCTCGGAGGTGTTCGTGCCTACTCCGTTCACCGCCGTGACCTGCCAGTAGTAGCGGGTGCCGGGGGTCAGGTCGGTCGCCGGGCGGTAGCTGGTCGCGGACAGCCCGGTGGTTGAGACGAGCGGATCCGAGAGGTCGCTCGAGGTCGACAGTGCGAATCGGTAGTACGTGGCGTCGACGGCGGGCTGCCACGTGAAGGTCGGTGTCGCCCGGATCGCGGTGGCGTCGTCCTCGGGGGTGCCGAGCGCAACGGCGCCGGGAGCTCCGAGCTCTGCCGCGTTCGGCGAGTAGAGGCTGACGGAGCCGATCTGGGGCGTCCACACCTCGCCCGGAGCCTGAGGCCAGGAGACACGGATGCGGTCGATGCCCGAGAGGTCGCGGGCGCTGTACGTGTAGGCCTTCCAGTTTCCGGTTCCGCCGCGTGCGTCCACGGTGAGGGGCGTCCAGGTGGTCCCGTCCGCGGAGCCCTCGATCGTCAACGGTGCGACCGGCTGATCGGGCCAGTAGTAGGCGGTGATGTCGGCGCCGCTGATGTCGTCGAGGGAGTAGGTCAGGCTCGCCGGGTCGGCGCTGTCGCGCTTCACGCGGGAGCTGTCACCGCCGAACAGCGCGGGGTTCCCGCTGTCGAAGGAGAGGCTGCCGTCGTGCGAGGTCGTCTTCGAGAAGTCGTCCAGCGGGTCGAACAGAGCCACCTTCTCCGCGGCGCTCGTGATCGTGGCGCGCTCGACGGAGCCGGCACCCGTCCAGCTGAGTCGCACAGCGCTGCCTGCGAGGTCGGCGGCGGTGATCGTCGTGCGTCCGTCGAGTTCGGTGGCCGTGGTCCGTACGGGCGTCCAGGTCGATCCGTCCGCGGTGGTCTCGACAGTGGCGTCCACGTCGGAGACGAGGAAGGAGGCCTCGCTGATTCCGTCGCGCTGCCACGTGATACTGGCGGGCGCGTCGGCGGCCGCCGTGACGACTCCACCGTCCACGGTGGCGGTGATCCGGGCGCCCTCGTGTGCGGACGTGAGTGACCAGCTCTGCAGCGGGTCGACGAGCACGGCTCCTCCGGTCGGTGCGGCAAGGACGTCGGACGCGGGTCCGCGCTCGTCGCCCGCACCCACCGGGATGACGCGGTAGCGGGCGCCGGCCGGTGATTCGAGATCGGTGACGGGCGAGGCGGAGGCGGACACGGTCCCCTCCGTCAGATCGGTCCACTCTCCGTCCTCGACGGAGCGCTGGACCACGTAGCCCTCAGCCCCGGCGGTGCCGCGCCAGGAGACGACGTTGATGCCGTAGTTCTGATCGATGGCTGTGATCAGCGGCGAACCGAGCTCGAGCTCCCCCGGCGTGCTGCCGGTCTCTACGCCGTACGCCTCGATGGCGGCGACGCTCTCCTTCTCTCGAGCGGAGTCGCCCGGGTAGTGGAGCGTGAAGCCATCGTCGTGCGGCACGAATCCGCCGCGGTCGTTGTTGCCGAAGAGCGACCAGAAGAACATCCCCGAGACGTTCTCGTCCGCTGCAACGGCTCCGAGGAGCTCCTGGCTGGCAGCGGTCGAAGCGTACTCACCGGCGATGTAGACCTTGCCTGCGCCGGCGACGGTCGCGGCGTCCGCCGAAACGCGCTCCGCGGTCGGCGGGTAGTAGTGGACGTCGACGATGTCGAGGTCCTCGGCCGCGAGGGTGTCGGGGTCGATGTCGAATCGACGGCCTGCAGCGACGAGCTGCTCGGGCGCCTGCTCCTTGATGTGGGCGACCTGCTCGTCGATCCAGTCGAGGGTCATCCCCTCGAGCTCGTTGCCGAGCTCCCAGGCCATGATCGTGGGGTCGTCGACGAACGGGATCCCCGTGATCGAGTTGGTGTGCCCGAGGATGTGGTCGACGTAGTCCTGGTAGCTGTCGATCGCGGCGGGGTCGGCGTAGAAGTCGGCCGGCTCCAAGCCGAGCGGTGTCGTGAAGTCGCGGTGACCGCCGTGGTAGTACTGCCACTCGTCGGTCAGCGGCAGCACGAGCCGGATGCCGAGCGTGCCCGCGTAGGCGACGGCGAAATCGATCGTGCGGAACGCCTCCTCGTTGTACTCGCCGAGGCGGGGCATCAGCGCGAGGGGGTTCTGATCGTTCTGGCCCGTCGAGGTCATCATGTGCGATCGGACGACGGTGACACCCATCTGCGCGGCGGTATCGAGTGCGTCCTTGATCCGGAAGTACGTCGGGTAGTCCACTCCCCCGACGTTCTCGTCGAGGCCGAGCCAGTAGATGTTGGTGCCGCTCGCGCGGAAGCGCTCCCCGTCGAGCATCAGCGAGCTGCCCTCGCGCTGGACGAACTCGGTGTTCTCACTGGTCCAGTCGAGCGGCGGGTCGGCAGAGGCGGGGGCGGCGACGACGAGAGTCGACGCGGTCACAGCGATGAGAGCGGCACCGGCGAGGCAGGTACGCACAGGCGTCCTCAGGGAGGCGGGCAGGGCTGATCGGGTCATGTGTTCTCCAGGGCTCCTTCGACCGGGTGGGACGCACCGGCGGCAAGGGCGCTCTTTCGCGGTGCCCCCACAGACTCGTCGACGCAGCGGGGCCTCGTCAATACAAAAGTAAATAATTTATGGAACGATCGACGAGTGCTTCCTCCCGCTTGCTCCCGCCGCCGGCCCGAGCTAGGTCGTCGGAGCCCCCGTGGAACCGCGAGGGACGATGACCACGGCCGGGCTGCTGATCGGGTCGCTCCCTCGCCCGGCGATCTCCTCGAGCAGCTCGCGACCGGCCAGCATCCCGATCACCTGCACGTCGTGCGAGACCGCGGACAGCGGCGGCTCGCTCAGCTGGCACTGCGCGGAGTCGTCCCACGCGAGGAGGGACAGCTCGCTGGGGACCTGCCTCCCGCCGTCGCGGGCCTCGTCGAGCCCGCCGAGCGCCATCAGGTCGCTGTCGAAGATGACTGCAGTGGGCTTCTCGGCGCCCTCCAGCAGCGACCGCAGGGCGCGGGCGCCCGAGGCCCTCGAGTAGTCGCCGGAGGCATGCGTCACGGCGATTCCCCTCCGCCCGCACTCGTGCTCGAACGTCTCCTGTCGGATCCGCGTGTGGAGGAGCTCCGCCGGGCCGGCGACGTGAGCGATCCGCCGATGCCCGAGGCCCTCGAGGAACTCCACGGCGCTGCGCATCGCGTTGTCGTCGTCCGTCCACACGGCCCGGAAGCCGTCCGCCGCGCTGGGGGGGCCGACGACGACGGCCGGCAGCCCCAGGCTCCGGACGTACTCGGGCCGGCGATCGTCGACCTCGAGGTCGACCACGATGACCGCGCTCACCTCGCCGTCCTCGCTCCAGCGCCGGTAGGTCTCGAACTCGGCCGCCTCGTCGGGCAGGACGTTCAGGAGCACCGAGTACCCCGCGGGCCGCACCGTCCGCTCCACTCCGGCGATGAACTCGTGGAAGTAGGGCTCCGCACCCATGATCTCGGTCGCACGGACGAGCGCGAGGCCGATCGGTCGGGGAAGTGCCGTCCGAGTCATCGACGTAGTCCTCTCTGCACAGACCCTCAGCGTAGGGCGCTCCGTCACGGCTCCCCTTCTTCGCGGAAGCCGGCTGTCGGCCGTCCCGTACGCTGTCGAACGTGATGAGAGGAGCCCCCCCATGGCTCGTCGTGAAGCGACTCCCGCCGCACCCGGCAGCCGTGCCCTCGTGGTCGACCTCATCCGCTCGTCCGGTCCGATCAGCCGGGTCGAGCTGACGGCCGCGACCGGCCTCACGCAGCCGGCGATCTCGATGATCGTCCGCAAGCTGCTCACGGACGGGATCATCCGGCAGACCGGCTCGACCTCGACGGGCGGCAAGCCCCGTCAGCTCCTCGAGATCAACGCCCGTGCACGGATCGGCATCGGCGTGCAGCTCGGCTTCGAGTCGATCACGCTCGTGGCCACCGACACCGGAGGCGGCGTCATCGCGCGCCAGCAGATCGATGGAGCCGCGCTCGCCTCACCAGAGGAGGTCACCGAGCGCATCGTGGGCGCCTACGAGGACTTCGTGCGTGGGACCGCGATCGACCGGCGCTCGATCGCTGGGGTCGCCGCTGTGGCGCCCGGTCCGATCGACCAGCAGGCCGGCCGCGTCCTGGGCCCTCCGACACTGCACCACTGGCGGGACTTCCCGCTCCGGCGAGCACTCGGCGCCGGCATCGGCGCTCCGATCCTCCTCGACAACGATGCCGCGGCGGCCGGCATCGGCGAGTACTGGAGCCGCGGCGTCTCGCGACACCGCACGTTCGGCACCATCTACGTCGGCACCGGCATCGGCGCGGGAGTCGTCCTCGACGGGGCTCTCCTCCGCGGCGCGAGCTCCAATGCGGTCGAGGTCGGCCACATCTCGATCGTCCCCGGCGGTCGCGAGTGCTTCTGCGGCAATCGCGGCTGCCTCGAGCGCTACGCGGCCCCCGCCGTCATCGTCGAGGGCGCCCGCGACGATCCCGAGTCGTTCATCGACCTCGAGCTGGCGTTCCGGCCGGAGGAGCAGGGTCGCGACCTCGACGTGCTGAGCCTCGCCGCCATCAACGGTCACTCCGCAGCGCTCGCGCTCATCGGGAAGGCTGCCGACCACCTCGCGGAGGGCGCTCTCACCCTCGTCAACCTCTTCGACCTGGACGAGCTCGTGCTCACCGGGCCGGGGGTCGCCATCGCCGGCTCGATCTACACCCGGGCGATCCGCTCGAAGCTCGACGAGCGCCGCTTCGCTCGTCGCGCCCACCCCCTCGACGTCTCGCTCTCGAGCAACCCCCGCGACGCCGCCGCCGTCGGCGCCTCGTCGCTCGTGCTGCAGAGCACGCTCTCCCCAGGGCACGGGCCGATCCTGCAGCGACACGAGGACGACCGTGCCGGAGCGTGATACTCCCGCCGGCCGCATCCGCGGACTGACGGCACGGACTCCCGACGGGGACGCTCACGCCTTCCTCGGCGTCCCGTTCGCCCGGGCGACCCGCCGCTTCCGTCCTGCCGCTTCCGTCGCGCGGTGGGACGGGGTGCGGACCGCGACCCGGATCGGGCCGTCGGCGCCGCAGAGCGCACAGGGCTCCGGCGCCCCACTCGGCGACGAGGACGCCTGCCTCACCCTGAACATCTGGGCACCGTCGAGGCGGGACGGCGCGGCGCCCGTGCTCGTCTGGATCCACGGCGGGCTCCACGTGGCGGGATCGAACTCCGACCCCCTGTGCGACGGTGCTCGCCTCGCCACCCGCACGGGTATCGTCGTCGTCGCAGTGAACCACCGTCTCGGCGCCCTCGGATTCCTCACCCTCGACCACCTCCTCGGCGACGAGTACCGCGACTCGGGGAACGCCGCACTCCACGACGTGATCGCCGCGCTCGAGTGGGTGCGGGAGAACATCGGCGCGTTCGGAGGCGACCCCGCGGCCGTGACCCTCGCGGGCCAATCGGCCGGCGCGACGACGGTCGCGATGCTCCTCGCCGCCGATGCCGCCGCGGGGCTCTTCCACCGGGCGATCCTGCACAGCGCCGATCCCGAGCGGATCGGCGACCGGGACTACGGCGAAGCCGTCACGGACGATCTCCTCGGCCTCCTCGACCTCCACGCAGCACCCCGCCGACTCCTCGACCTGCCGGTACCGCTGATCCTCGAGGCGCAGAACCGGCTCCTCGCCCAGCGGTCCTCGCGCAGCCCGACGACCGTCGCGGTGTTCCGCGCCGCTCTCGACGGGCGTCTGCTGACCCGCCCGCCCGTAGCCGCCCTCCGACAGGGCGCCTCGACGAACGTCGACCTCATCGTGGGCACGAACGTCAACGAGGCGTCCGGCGCTGTCGACCTCGAGGCCGGTGACGACGAGGCGTGGCGTCGCCGATTGGACGAGCGGCTGCAGGCGCTGCTCCCCCGGCTGCAGGGCGATCGCTCCTCCGCCTACCGCGACGCGCTCGCCCTCGTCCTCGGTCGTCCCCCGTCGGATGCGGAGGCGCTCGAAGCATGCCTGGCCGACGAGATCTACCGGCAGCCGAGCCACCGGCTCCTCGATGCGCGCGCGGGCGCAGAGGCGTCGACGCGCGCGTTCCTGTTCGCCCATCGCGTCGATGATGCGCGCGGTGCGGCGCACTCGCTCGAGCTTCCGTTCCTCTTCCGGAACCTCGACAGGGCCGATGCCGCCCTCCTCGAGGAGGAGGACGGGGACGCGCTCGCGCTGAGCGATGCGATCACCGACCGATGGGCAGCCTTCATCGCGGGACGGGCGCCGGACGGCTGGCCCGAGTACTCGGCGGCCCGCCGGTCCACACTCGTCCTGGCGCATCCTCCCGTCGTCGAGAGCGCTCCTCGAGAAGCCGTCCGTCGACTTGTGGCGCAGGCGCGCCCGTGACCCCGTGAGGAGCGCGAGCGGATCCTGATGCGCAGCGGCGCCGAGCAGGGACCGACCGGCGGATCGGGATCCCGGCCGGGCCCGACCCGCGTCAGTCGTCGAGCCGCGCCCGCACCCGCGGATCCGGGGAGAACCGGCCGCGCGGGATCCGCGAGCGCACCAGCATGCCGACTCCGATCAGCGTCGCCGCGGCGCCGAGCACGATGCCGCTCACCGCGTCGATCCGGCCCTGCGACTCGGCGTTCACGAGGCTGAGCAGCGCCGTCTGCGCGAGCACGAGCAGCACGAGGGCCGCCGCGATGTTGGCCAGGCGCGCCGCCTCGAGCAGGAGCGCCCGCTGCCGCCGGGCGGTGATCGTGCCGACGATCGCGAAGACCAGCTCGGTCAGGGCGATGACGGCGAGGGCGAGCGCGATCGGCTGCGGGAACGCCGCCTCCGGGGAGTCGTCGACGAACTCCCAGGCCGACGCCGCCGTGTAGAGGAGTGCCGTCCCGGCGATCAGGCGCCCGATCACGCGGTAGAGCCGGCGCTGCACGGGGAAGTCGGCGCGCACGCCGATCGCGCGCTTGGAGTGGTGCGCGCGAAAGACGAGCACGCGCGACACGGCGACGGCCGCGGTGACGAGCACGTTCGCGAAGAGGAAGACCGACGGCGAGGCGGCCGTCAGGGCGATCTTGCCGAGCACGACGAGGACGCTGACGGGCACGCCGAGTCCGACGAGCAGCACTCCGCGCTCGTAGGTGTCGGCGAGGGTCCCGCGGAGCCGGTCGGCCGGGCTCGGCACGACGATCGCCGTCGTCTCGGGCAGCACCTCGGGCCCCGTCATGCCGCTCCTCCCCCGCCCGCGCGCGCAGGACACCCCATTCTCCGCCCTCGTCGGCGCGTTCCGGCCCTCGGAGCGGCGCAACGGAGCCGCGCGTCGGCGCCGCGATCCGCCACGAACAGTCGTCCGCACCCCCGGGACCCCGCCGTTCGCGACGGACCGACGCCTCCGCGCCCCGACCGAGCGGCAGAGGCCGCGATCCGTCGCAGACGGTCCCCGGCGCCCCCGGAACCCCGCCGTTCGCGACGGATCGTCGCGACGACCGGCGCCGCGAACGCCCGCCCGGCGCTCAGCGCACCGAGTCCCGGCGCGAGCGCTCGCGCACCCGCTCGATGTGCGAGCGCATCGCCGCGGCAGCCGCCTCGGGCCCCTCGGCGAACGCGGCGACGATCGCGCGGTGCTCGATCACCGCGTCGTCGGCGTCGCTCACCCCGGTCTGCACCGTCTGGCGCATGCGGTGCACGCGGGTCGAGATGGCCTCGGACATGTCGATGAGGAACGGGTTGTGCGTGCCCTCGAAGATGAGGTGGTGGAAGTTCCAGTCCACCTCGAAGTACTCGCGCAGCAGGTCGACGGGCAGGTCCCCGGTCGACGACGCGGCCCGCACCACCGCCGTCATCGCCTCGTGCTCGGCGAGCGCCGCCTCGAGGCGCGGGACGAGTGCGGCCTCGTGCGCCGAGGCGAGTGCCGCGGCTCCGCTCTCGAGCACCACCCGGGCGTCGAAGAGCGCGTCGAGCTGGTCGTCGGCGAGCGGAGGAGCGACGCGGTAGCCCTTGTTGGCCACCCGGGTCACCAGGCCGGTCCGCTCGAGCTGCACGAGCGCCTCGCGCACGGGAGTCGGCGAGACGCCGAGCTCGCGGGCGACCGCGTCGATCGAGAGCCGCATGCCGGGCTCGATGCCGGGACCGAGCAGGACGTCGAGGACGCGGTCGTAGACGTGGTCGCGCAGTCCCCGCCGCTCGATCGACTCCGAGCCGGTGAGTCGGAACACGGGGTCGGTCATGAGGCCTCGCGGGGTGAGTGCTGCAGGAGGGGCGACGGCTGCCGGGCCCGGGAGAAGCTTACGCATCCACGGCCCGGCAGCCGCCCGATCACTCCCCGCCGGACGTCCCGCGCTCGTACTCGCGGATCTCGTCGACCTTCGCCGCCGAGGCGCTCGAGGTGTCGAAGACGTAGCCCAGCCACTCCTTCACGTTCCGGCGCGCGAGCTCCAGGCCCACGACGCGCTGGCCCATGCAGAGCACCTGCGCGTCGTTCGAGAGCACGCTGCGCTCCACGGAGTAGGAGTCGTGGGCTGTCACCGCGCGGATGCCCGGCACCTTGTTCGCGGCGATCGCGACTCCGAGGCCCGTGCCGCAGATCAGCAGGGCGCGGTCGGCGTCGCCGCGCGCCACGATCTCGGCGGCGGTGGTCGCGACGGTGGGGTACGCCGTGTGCCCGTCGGCGTCCACTCCCACGTCGACCACCGAGACGACGCGGTCGTCGGCCTCGAGGTCGCGCTTCAGGGCCTCCTTGTAGTCGTAACCGGCGTCGTCCGAGCCGATCACGAGTCTCCAGGTGGTGCTCACGGGGTCTCCTCCTCCATCGGGGTGGCGAGCCGTCGTCCGACGGTCTCGACGATCAGGGCCAGCGACACCGCTCCGGGGTCGGGGGTGCCGAGGGACTTGCTGCCGTGCGAGCGCGCGCGGCCGAGGCCGGGCATCAGCTCGCTCGTCGCATCGGCCGCGGTGCGCGCGGCGACGGCCGCGGCCGCCCAGGCCTCACGGAGCGGCGAGCCGGCCGCGACCCGCTCGGCGAGCGTCTCGGCGAACGGCACGAGCGCGTCGACCATGGTCTTGTCGCCGGGCGCCGCCTTGCCGTAGGCGCGCACGGCGTCGGAGGCGGCGGTCGCGCCCGCGCTCACCTCGGCAGCGCTGACGGGCCGGTCGTCGCCCAGCGCGTCGCCGAGGCTGCGCAGGATCACGCCCCAGAGCGCTCCGGAGGTGCCTCCCGCACGGTCCGACCAGGCGTCGCCGGCGCGCGTGAGCAGCGAGCCGGCTCCGGCGCCCCGAGCCAGCACGGACCCGGCCTCCTCGGCCGCCGCGCGGGCTCCGCGCTGCATGCCGATGCCGTGGTCGCCGTCGCCCGCGATCGAGTCGAGGCGCCCGAGCTCGCCGGCGTTCTCGTCGATGACCGTGCGGATCGCGCCGAGCGCGTCGGCCGCACGGGCCGCCGCCTCGCGCGACTCATCGCTCGCCTCGCCGAGCGCGGCCTCGGCGACGTCCTCGTCCGAGGCCGTGACGGCGGTCAGCGAGCCGGAGTCGACCGCGCCCGTGCGGTAGGCGGGAGTGTCGGCCGGAGCCGACCACAGGGTCTCGAGCTCGTCGTCGATCCAGAGCAGCGTCAGCGAGACGCCGGCCATGTCGAAGCTCGTGCAGAACTCGCCCACCTGCGGATCGACGAGGACCGCCCCGCGCGCCTCGAGCAGATCGGCGACGGTGCTGAACACGACGAACAGCTCCTCGCTCTTCACCGAGCCCAGGCCGTTGAGGATCGGCACGACGCGGGCGCCCTCGACGGCGACCCCCTCCGGGATCTCGGCGTCGTCGAGCAGGTGCGTGACGAGCAGCTCGGCGAGCCCGGCCGCGCTGGGCACGTCGACCTCGTCGATCCCGGGCTCGCCGTGGATGCCGAGGCCGACGGCCATCCGCCCCTCGGGCACCGAGAACAGCGGCTCGTCGGCGCCCGGCAGCGTGCAGCCGCTGAAGGCGACACCCAGCGAGCGGGTGCGCGCGTTCGCGGCGGCGGCGACCCGCTCGACGCCGTCGAGGTCGTAGCCCGCGGCGGCCGCTGCTCCGGCGACCTTGAAGACGGTGAGGTCGCCGGCGATGCCCCGGCGTCGGTGCGCCTCGGCGGGAGGGGCGCTGAACACGTCGTCCGTGACCGTGATGGTCCGGCAGTCGATGCCGTCGGCGCGCACCGCGTCCTGCGCCGCAGTGAAGTGCAGCACGTCGCCCGCGTAGTTGCCGTAGCTGAGCAGCACCCCGCGGCCCTGCTCGCTGGCGCGGATGACCGACTCGACCTGGTGCGCGGAGGGCGAGGCGAACAGGTTGCCCATCGCCGCTCCGTGCGCGAGACCGGGCCCCACCAGCCCGGCGAAGGCCGGGTAGTGGCCCGAGCCGCCGCCGATCACCACGGCGACCTCGGGCTCGGCGGAGCGGGTCGAGCGCGAGACGCCGCCGTGCACCTTCCGCACCCAGCGGCCGTTGGCGCGGACGAAGCCGTCCACCATGTCGTCGGCGAAATCCGCCGGTTCGTTCCAGAGACGGGTCATGTGCGCGTCGGCTCCTCATCATCGAGTTCTCCGGCCCGGAGGCCTGACAGACTCGATCCTATAGGATTTTTCCCCGACGAGACCAGGGCAGTCGGCTACTCCCGACCCACCGCCAGCGCCTCCTCCTCGACATCGAGGAACGCGAGCGCGCTGACGACCGCGGGCTCCTGGTAGCGCCCCTCGGCGCGGGCGCGCAGCACCGCCTCCCGCTCGGCCGCGATCATCACCCGCCGCAACCGGTTGTACGAGTGCGTCAGCGGCTCCGAGTCCTCGGCGGCCGGAGGGTTCTCGAGCGCGTCCGCGAGGAAGGTGGCGTTGCGCCGCAGCCGGTCGAGCACGCGCTCCTCCACCCCGTCCTGCGGCTCCGCGTCCAGCCGCGCGAGACCGGCGGTCTGCGCCTCCGCGAGCAGCATCTGCTTCTCGACGTGCTCCTGCATGTCGTTGGGCGGCGGCAGCTTCAGCACCCGGATCAGGCTCGGCAGCGCGAGACCCTCCACGAGCGTGCCCGCCACCACCACGAACGCGAGGAACTGCAGGAACTCCCGCTGCGGCGTCTCCTCGGGCAGGAGGAACGCGGCGGCCAGCGTGACCACGCCGCGGATGCCCGCGAACGAGACCCCGATCGCCGTCGGCCAGGTCCACCCGCGCTGCTGCAGCCGCGACGGACCGTGCCGGTAGAGCACGGTCGTCATGACCATCCAGAGCACCCGGCTGCCGATCAGCGCCCCGAGCAGGGCCGCGCTGATGCCCACGGTCTGCCAGAGGCCGATCCCGGAGTCGGCGGTCGCCTCGACGACCGACGCGAGGCTCAGCCCGATGAAGAGGAACACCGCGTTCTCGAGCAGGAACTGGATCGTCCGCCAGTTCAGCGACTCCGCGATCCGCGCCTGCGCCGACTGGATCACCGGTGCCCGGAAGCCGAGGTACAGCCCGGCCACCACGACCGCGAGCACTCCGGAGCCGTGCAGCAGCTGCGCG
Source organism: Rathayibacter sp. SD072 (assembly GCF_017355185.1). Lineage (GTDB taxonomy): Bacteria > Actinomycetota > Actinomycetes > Actinomycetales > Microbacteriaceae > Rathayibacter. The sequence continues at coordinate 58,725 of NZ_JADILJ010000011.1, forward strand.
GGGATGAAGGCGAGGTACGGGGTCACGAGCGACAGGCTCGTGTCGAGCACCGAGGACTGCACCTGCTTGCGCACCGCCCCCAGCACCACGGCGACGACGATGCCCACTCCCCCGCCCACGACCACCGCGAGCACGAAGTCGAGCGCGACCCCGCCCGGCGTGACCGTGCTCACCAGGGCCAGGATCGACGCGTTCAGCGCCACGAGCGCGGTCGCGTCGTTGAGCAGGCTCTCGCCCTCGAGCACCGTGAGCATGCGCCGCGGCAGTCGGAGCCGCCCGGCGATCGCGGTCACGGCCACCGCGTCGGTCGGAGCGACGATGGCGCCGAACGCGAGGGCCGCCGCGATCGAGATCGCCGGCACCACCGCCCAGGCCACCGATCCGACCACGAGCATCGTGAAGACGACGAGGCCGACCGAGAGCAGGAGGATGCTGTCGCCGCGGGCGCGCACGTCGAGCACCGAGGTCCGGATCGCCGCCGCGTAGAGCAGCGGCGGCAGGATCCCGAACAGCACCACGTCGGGCTCGACGACCACCTCGGGGATCCCGGGCACGAACGAGGCCAGCGCGCCGACCGCGACGAGCGCGACCGGCGCCGACCAGTTCACCCGGCCCGAGAGGCCGGTGACCAGGACGGTGACGACGACGAACGAGACGATCCAGACGATCGCGACGACCGGTTCCTCCACGGGGCCCTCTCCGCAGGCGCGTGCGGCGCGCCTCCGGGCACCATCATGGCGCTCGCGGCGGCCGCGTGGAGAGGGTCGCCCAGGCGGGTCAGCGGCGGGAGTCGTGCACGTCGCGCGCCTTCATCACCCGGGCCGAGTCGACGGGGTTCATGCCGAGCACGATCTTGCCGCGGGAGTGCCGCTTCTCGAGGTCGTCGAACGCGTCCTGCACGAGGCCGTACGGGTAGAAGCCCGACACGAGCACGCGCAGCTTCTGCGCGGCGACGAGTCCGACCAGCTCGCCGAGGATCTCGGTGTCCTGGGCCGCCGTCTCGGCATCGGGCCAGACCGCTCGGAGCTCGATCTCCTTGCGGTCGTCGCTCGAGTGGTACCGGCCGCCCTCGATGCCCAGCGACGCGGCGAGCTCGTCGTTGCCGCCGAAGTTGTCCAGGAACGCCGTGACGCCGCCCGGAGCGACCTCGCGGATGCGATCGGCGATGCCGTCGCCGTAGACGATCGGCTTCACTCCGATCTGGCGGAGGTAGTCGAAGTTGCGCTCGCCGCAGGTGCCGATGACCGTCGCCCCGCGCAGCTTCGCGAGCTGGATCTCGAGACTGCCGACCCCGCCCGCCGCGGCCGAGACGACCACCGTGTCGCCCGCTGCGACGTGCACCGCCTCGAGCGCGCGCCAGGCGGTCACTCCGGCGAGGAACAGCGCGCCGCCGACCTCCCAGCTGACCGAGGCGGGCTTGGGCACGAGGTTCTCCCGCGGCACGACCACGTGCGTGGCGTGCGAGCCGACGAGGGCGTGGCCGACCACGTCGCTCTTGAGCTTGAGGTCCGTGACCCCCTCGCCGAGACCGACGACGACGCCGGCCAGATCGGTGCCCTGGCGCATGGGGAAGACGGCGGAGTGATCGGAGTCGAAGCGCCCCTCGCGGATGAACGCCTCCATGTGGTTCACGCCGGCCGAGAGCACCTCGACGAGCACCTCGCCCCTCCCCGGGACGGGCCGGGGGACCTCGGCCACCTCGAGCACCTCGACCCCGCCGAAGCGGGAGTACTGGACCACACGGGCGGAGTCGGAGCGCAGACGGTTCATGGGCTCATCCTGTTCCTCCTCGGACGAGAACCGGTGACCCCCGAACGGGGACGTGCGCCTCGCGGACAGCCGATCGGCCGGCAGTGGAGGCGGACCGGCTGCAGATCGTGAGGGCACGAATGATTCGTGCTGCGACGAGTGGCAGGATGAACGGGTGGAACCGGACCCGCTCGCCCTGCAGAACCAGGTGTGCTTCTCGCTCGCCGTCGCTGCACGCACCGTGATCGGCCTCTACCGCCCGGTGCTGGAGCCGATGGGCCTGACGCATCCGCAGTACCTCGTGATGCTCGCCCTCTGGGAGTCCAGCCCGCGCTCGCTCGGCGACCTCGGCGAGGCGCTGCACCTCGAGCCCGCGACCCTCAGTCCGCTCGTCAAGCGCCTCGAGACGAGCGGCCACGTCACGCGCACCCGCAGCAGCGAGGACGAGCGCCGCCTCGACGTCGCGCTCACCCCCTCAGGAGCCGCCCTCCGCGAGCAGGCCCTGCAGGTGCCGCCGCAGATCGTCGAGCGCCTGGACCTCCCGCTCGAGGACCTCGTCGCGATCCGCGACAGCCTGACCCACCTCATCGGCGCCGCGTCCCGCACGCCGGCCGCCCGGCTGATCGAGTAGCCCACCCAGCGGGCGTATCGAGATCCCCGCCTCCCGAAACCCGGTCTCGAGAGGCGGCCCCGGTCCCCGGGAGGGAACCGTCGAACGGCCGAGGGCCGAGTGGGCGTGCACACGGCACGGCCACTCGGCCCTCGGCCGTTCTCAGAAGTACTGGCTCAGTTCGCGACTCGCAGCACGATCGCCGTGCTCGTGCCGATGTTGCCGGCCTTGTCCTGCGCCTTCGCCGTCACGTTGTACGCGCCGTTCGGGTATGCGGCCGAGCTCGTCGAGAGCGCCCACGAGCCGTCGGGCTGCTTCACTCCGTTGCCGAGCTTGGTGCCGCTCGCGTAGAACACGACCGCCGTCACGCCGACGTTGTCGTTCGCGGTGGCGACCAGGCGGATGGAGCCCGAGACGGTGGTGTTCGTGGCCGGCGAGGTGATCGTCGCGGTCGGCTTCTGCGTGTCCGGGGCCGTGGTCGGAACCGGGGTCGGAGACGCAGTCGCGGTCGGCGTGGCCGTGGGCGTCGCGGTGGGCGTCGCGGTGGGCGTCGCCGTCGGAGTCGCGGTGGGCGTGGCCGTCGGAGTCGCAGTCGGCGTGGCCGTCGGCGTCGCGGTGGGAGTCGGGGTCGGCTCCGGAGCGGCGGTCGTCGGCAGGGTGCTGATCGCGTAGCCGAAGTACTTGCCCGTGGTGGGGCGGGTCGGGTCGCCGGCGAAGGTGCGGCCGCGCTCGGCGCCCGCCTTGGCCTGGGCGATGACCTGGGCGCGGACCTGCGCCGGGGTCTTGCCGACGCACGATCCACCGGCGCTCAGGCAGTCGAGGACGACGCCGCTGACGGCCGCGGCCGACATGCTGGTGCCGGACTGGACGTAGGCGTAGCCGCCGCCGAGCTTGGTGGTGTACGGGCACATGCCGGGAGCGGCGATGGTGTGCGCCTGGTCGGCGGCCGAGACGGCGAAGTTGCTGTTGATGGCGACCGAGTCGTCCTTGGTGGTCACGTTCGCGCACGGCACGGCGGCGAGGGAGCCGGGCTTGCCGTCGTAGTTCGCGATGTTCGTGGCGGTCAGGACCTCGTCGTAGGCGGCGGGGACGGCGCCGGCGAGGTTCTTCGGGGTGGAGGCGTTGCCCGCCGAGCTGACGACGGTGATGCCCTTGCCCACGAGCTCGCAGACCATCTGGTGCATCACGTCGTTGTTCGTGCGGCCGCAGTTGCTGTCGTCGGCGCCGACAGCGGCGAGCGACATGTTGACGACCTTGATGTTGTTGGCGGCGGCGTTCTTCGACACCCAGTCGAGGCCGCAGACGATGCCCTCGGTGGTGCCCTTGTTGTTCTCGTCGAGGACGCGGACCGAGTAGATCGGAGCGCCGGGGGCGACGCCCACCGTGCCCAGGCCGTCGTCGTAGGCGGCCATGTAGCCGGAGACCGCGGTGCCGTGCCCGTTCTTGTCGGACGCGTCTCCCGAGCCGAAGCAGTTGATCTGCTCCTTCAGGTTGTAGTCGGCGTTCGGGTTCACACCGGAGTCGATGACCGCGACGGCGGGACCGTTGTAGTTCGTGACGCCGTCGCCGGCGAGCACCGGGGCCTTGTCGGCCTCCGCGGTGAGCACGTGCGACGGGATGACCTGCGCCTGGCCCTCGACCACGACGTCGGCCGGAGCGACCGAGACGACGCGGGAGTCGGCGACGAGCGCGGCCTGCTGACGGGCGGTGAGCGTCGCGGTGAATCCGGCGGTGCCTCCCTGGTACGTCACGTAGTCGGCGACGCCGAGCGAGCGGACGACCTGCTGCGAGACGGCGGTCGAGTCCACGGTGACCGCGTAGCGACCGGCGGTGCCGGCGGCCTGGGCGGGAGCGGACCCGGCGACGGCGAGGCCGGCGACCACGGCGAGCGCCGTGGCGAGGGCTCCGAAGCGGCGGAGGAGGGACCCGGCCGGCGGCGCGGACGCCGTGGCGGAGGAGGGGGAGGTCAAGGAGATCCGTCGATTCTGTCGGCGGCGGGGCCGACGGGTCATGAGAGGGGTGCGAGATCGCGGGGCGCGGGCATCCACCGCGGCTGCGAGGCCGGGAGGCGGCGGCTGGGGAGGCCGCGTCGAGCTGTGGCGGGCCCGTGGCCCGCCCACTCCCTCATCGGAGTGGCCCACCCATGACTCCAACAGAGTTCTCGGTTTTGCACAGCATCGCACGTGTACCCAGTACGGGGGTAATTTCGCGCAGAAGCCCTGGGTCTGAGGAGGGTTTCAGACTAGGGAGGCCTGGGCGGGGCCCCTGACCGACGATTGTCGAGAAACCCCCGGTCACAGCCCGGGATCAGCGCGCTCACGGCTGCGGTTCCGGAGTCTTGACTGGTCCCGCTCACGGAGTAGTGTCGTCGCTCGTGACAAAACAGGGCCCCGGGTCCGACGCGGGGGAATCGCCCACCGACGCCGGTGAACTGCGCACCGCGAAGCACTTCTTCATCGGGGAGCCCCTCCCGAGCGACAAGCTCGAGGGCCAGCTGCTCAAGAAGCGCCTCGCGCTCCCCATCTTCGCGAGCGACCCGCTCTCCTCCGTGGCCTACGCGCCGCAGGAGCTGCTGATGATCCTGCTCCTGGGCGGACTCTCGTTCCTCACCTTCGCGCCCTGGGTCGCCGCCTGCGTCATCGTGCTGCTGCTGGTCGTCGTGCTGAGCTACCGCCAGCTGATCCGCGCGTACCCCTCGGGCGGCGGCGACTACGAGGTCGCGCGCACCAACCTCGGCGAGACCGCGGGCCTCACGGTCGCCTCCGCGCTCCTGGTCGACTACGTGCTCACCGTCGCCGTGTCGGTCGCCTCCGGAGTCGACAACATCATCTCCGCCGTCCCCGAGCTCGCCCCCCTGCGGGTCGAGCTCGCGATCCTCTTCGTGGTGCTGCTGGCCGCCGTGAACCTCCGCGGCGTCTCGGAGTCGAGCAGGGCGTTCGCGATCCCGACCTACCTCTTCGTCGCGAGCGTCTTCGTGATGGTCGTCGTCGGACTCGTCCGCACCCTGCTGGGCGACGCCCCGGTCGCGGAGTCGGCGGGGTACACCGTGCGCGCCGAGGAGCTCACCCAGGCCGCAGTCGTCCTCCTCCTGCTGCGCTCCTTCGCGAGCGGATGTGCGGCACTGACGGGCGTCGAGGCGATCTCGAACGGCGTGCCCGCGTTCCGGGCGCCGAAGGTGAAGAACGCGCAGCGCACGCTCGTGGCGATGGGCTCGATCGCGATCGTCCTCTTCGTCGGACTCACCGCTCTGGCCCTGGTCTCGGACGTGCACTACGCCGAGGACGCCTGCCACCTCGTCGGCTTCGCCGGGTGCGAGACCACTCCGCAGCGCTCCGTCATCGCTCAGGTGGCGGCCGCGACCTTCGGCAACGGCTCGATCCTCTTCTTCGTCATCCAGGCGGCGACCGCCGCCGTCCTGCTGCTCGCGGCCAACACCGCGTTCAACGGGTTCCCGCTGCTGGGCTCCGTGCTCGCCCGCGACGGCTTCGCCCCGAAGTCGCTCAACACCCGCGGCGACCGCCTCATCTACTCCAACGGCGTGATCATCCTCGCCTTCGTCGCAGCGGTGATCCTGCTCGTCTACCAGGCCTCGCTGACGAGCCTGGTGCAGCTCTACATCATCGGCGTCTTCGTCTCGTTCACCCTCGGGCAGACCGGCATGGTGAAGCACTGGATCCGGCTGATCCGCGCCGGTGAGGGCTCGCGCACCGTCTACACGAGCCTGGGCATCAACCTCTTCGGAGCGACGCTGACCTTCGTCGTCCTCGTCATCGTCACGATCACCAAGTTCACCCACGGCGCCTGGCTCGTCTACCTGGTCATGCCGATCCTCGGCATCCTGATGGCGGGCGTGTACCGCTACTACCGCGACGTCGAGAAGGAGATCGAGGTCGACCCGACCACGACCTTCGGCGCCAACGGCGACCATGCGATCGTCCTCGTGGGCCGGATGAACAAGCCGACCCTGAAGGCGCTGGACTACGCGATCGCCGCCCGCCACGAGACCCTCGAGGCCGTCCACTCCTCCATCGACGACGCCCAGACCGCGCAGCTCGAGGCCGACTGGGAGCGGATGGACATCCAGGTGCCGCTGCGCTGCGTCGCATCGCCCTACCGCGACATCTCGTACCCGCTGATCAAGTACATCAAGGCGCACCGCCTCGAGCACGGCTCCGAGATCACCACCGTCTACATGCCGCAGTACATCGTCGGCCACTGGTGGGAGTCGTTCCTCCACAACCACAAGTCGCGCCGTATCCGCCAGAAGCTCCTGCTGGTGCACGGCGTCACCGTGGCGCTGGTGCCCTGGCTCCTCGACTCCTCCGAGCTGATCTACGGCCGCCGCTCGCGGCCGATCCCCGGTCAGGCGCGCCGCGGCGAGCCCGTGCGCCCGGTGACCCGACGGCCGATCCCGCCGGCCTCGGTGCTGCCCAAGGGCGCCGCCGGCGAGGGGGCGCCGCGCAGCGCATCGCGCGGTGCCGCCGCCGTGCGCACGAAGAAGGGCGGCAAGCGCCGCTGATCCGGTGCAGAATCTCGGCTGAGAGGGGTGGGTGACGGCTGTCAGCCCTCGGCCGCCTCTTCTGACCGACGTTCTGCAGGCACTCGCGGCTGCGATCCCCGCGGAATCGGCGCGACTCCCCGGAGACGGACGCGCCTCCCCGGAAATGGGTAGAGGGCCCGCGGCCTGTGGCCGCGAGCCCCCGATTTCCCCTTGTGCCTTCCCCCGAAGGCGGCCCGCCCCAACGGGCCGAGATCGACGCTATCGGCGGGCTATGGACCTGCGCATCCTCCTCACGACGGATCCCTGCCCGTCGCGGGGAGGGGTGCCGGGACGACGAGGCGCCAGAGGAGGGCGATGGAGAGGAGGGCGGCGCTGGTCCCGAGCACCGCGAGGATCGCTGCGTCGACCACGTAGGGGCGGTAGTCCGGCTCGAACGGATCCAGGCCCGTGCCGGCGAGCACGACGCCCGCGGGCACGACGGCCGCGACCAGCACCACGGTCCACGCCGCGACGCGCACCGGTCCGCGGCCGTCCGGGGGCACCGGGTGCGGGCGCCGGGTGACGTACCAGACGACCGCGCCGATCCCCAGGCCCAGCAGCCCGAGCACTCCGCTCGCGTACTGCGCCCACTTGTAGCCGGGGAACGGGCCGAAGGACTGCTGCAGCGCGGGCACGGCGGCCACGAACGGACCGCCGAGGTGCGTGAAACCGTCCCACAGCACGTGGGTGGCCGCGCCGATGACGATGCCCGCCGCAGCGAGGAGCGACGCGGTGATCCAGGCCCGCGTGCCACGCGGTCGCGGCCGTCGGGGACGCAGCCGCACCCGCACGATCCACGGAGCGAGATCGCGCCAGGCGGGCTCGAGCAGCAGCGCCCAGAGCAGCAGCCCGAGGGCGCCGAGCGCGAGGTCGACCGACACGATGCCCGTGAGGGAGTGGGTCGCCTGACGCGCCGCCGTCCACGGCAGGTAGAGGCCGATGTCGGGCATCACCGCTCCGGCGGCGACGGCGCTCGCGGGGATCCGGCCGTTCGAGAAGGCCAGAGCGACGACGGCGTGGCTCGGCGTGAACGGCATGCCTCACGGTATCCCGCGCCCGCCCCGTCCCGCCCGGCCGGGACGCTCCGCGACCGCTGCGCGACGCGGATCCGCCGATCGCCCCGGGCCGCCCGCCCGGAGACCTCCGAGGAGGGCGACCGTAGAATCGCACGGACGTCCGGCCCGCCGGACTCAGGTGACGACGGATCGGAGCGGGTGTGCGGAAGGCGTTCGCGATCCTCCGACTCGCGCTCGCGGGTCTGGGCGTCGTGGGCCTGATCGCCGACTTCCTCTACACGCTGGGCTTCCGCGCGTTCCAGATCGACAACTTCTTCGCCTACTTCACCACGCAGTCGAACATGGCCGGGGTCGTGCTCCTGGGCCTCTCGGGCCTCGTCGCGCTGGCCCGCCCCCGCGAGCCGCGCTGGCTCAGCACGGTCCGCGCGCTGGTGCTGACCTACATGGTCGTGTCGGGCATCGTGTTCGGACTGATCGCCGTCGAGGCGGGCAACCGCGGAGTGCGCGTCGACGTGCCGTGGTCGAGCGCGCTGCTGCACTTCGTGATCCCGACGCTCGCCCTGCTCGACTGGATCCTGGGGCCCGGGCGCCGTCCGGTGCCGTGGCGCGGGGCGCTGACGGTGCTCGGCTTCCCGATCGTCTGGGGGGTGATCACGCTCGTGCGCGGCGCCCTGATCGGCTGGTACCCCTACTTCTTCCTCGACCCCGACCAGGTCGACGGGCCGGTGATGTACGTCGTCTACGACGTGATCGTGCTCGGGCTCATCTCGGGCATCGCCGCGTTCGTGATCGCGCTCAGCCGGGTGCGGCCGCTCGGCGCCGCGCAGACGGCGGAGTGGCGGGGCGGGTTCTCGAGGCTGCGCGAGCTGCTCAGTCGGGGACGACGGCGAACGGCTCCAGGGCCGTCACCGCGACCGTGAGCAGCTCCTCGTCGCTGAGCGACTGGAGCGACAGGGCCTGATCCGCGCCGACGAGCCCGATCAGCACGGCCTCGCCCGTGACCGGCTGCAGGTTCACCCACTCGGTGATCCCCGCCTCCGAGCCGACCAGCGACCAGCGCACGGCCGATACGGCGTCGGCGTCCCAGAAGGACTCGTCGAAGCGCAGCCAGAGCGACTCCACGACTCCGGAGCCGATCGCTGCGATCGCGGTGCGGTGCGCGAACGGCAGCGGCGGATCGAACACGATCGCGTCGGTCTTGAGCACGCCGATCGGCACGGTGACCAGGACCCGGTCGGCCGAGAACGACTCCCCCGTCGCGAGGCGGACGCTCGCGCCCTCCTCGTCGTAGCCGATGCCGCTGACGACGGCGCGCAGCGAGACCTCGACGTCCTCGAGCAGCGTCTCGACGAGCGGAGCCAGTCCGTCGGTGATCACCGCGTCCTCGCGCTCGGAGTCGTCCTCGAGCTCCTCGGCGGTGGCCGCGGCCGACGCGTCGCCGAGCCCGTACCAGGAGGAGAGCTCGGCCGCCGCCGCGCCCGTCGCGAGCGCCGCACCGCCGGCGAGGAAGGCCGCGACCCGCTCGGGCTCGCCGTCCCCGCTGCCGGGCTCGGCCTCGGCGGGGTCGGCAGCACCGGATTCCGCGAACGCGACGGCGAGCGGCACGTCCTCGGACTGCTCGGCGCCCCACTCCAGCGCCCGGGTCAGCGCGTCGGCACCGGTCGTGCCCGCGTCGACGACGGAGCCGTCCGCCGCGATCGAGCGGATCGTCGCCAGGTCGATCGGCGACGTCGTGACACCGGCGTCGAGCACGCTCTCGCGCAGGGCGGGGCCCGCGCCGGCGAGCGCCCATGCTCCACTGTCGACCGCCACGGGCCAGCCGTCCGGCTGGGAGGTGGCGATGCGACCGCCGGTGCGCTCGCGCGCCTCGACCAGGGTGACGTCGTAGCCGGCGTCGACGAGGCGGCGGGCGGCGACGGCTCCGGCGAGGCCGGCTCCGACGATCGCGATGCGCTCGCCGTCGGCCGCGATCGCGGCGATCTCGCCGGCCGCCCGCACGCCCGAGTTCCACGCCCCCTGCAGGGTGCCCGGCGCGGAGGAGTCGGTCGCCTCGCCCGCGAAGAACACCCGGTCGAGCACGTTCTGCGCGAGATCCTCGCGATGCTCGGGGGTCGCTCCGACGGGCAGGTAGGAGGTGCTGCCGAGCGCGTACGGGTCGGTGCCCCAGGCGGAGCGCACGAAGGCGGAGGGCGTCGGCACGGCGGTGGTGCTCGGCGTCGGCACCGGGGCCTTGGTCACGGAGCGGGTCGGCGTCGGACGCGGCGGAGTGCAGCCCGCGAGGACCAGGAGGCCGACCCCCGTGGCGGCTCCCGAGAGGAAGGTGCGGCGTCCGATCGTCATCCCCGACATCCTACGTTCTCGCCTCCCGGCGCGGCCCTCGGCTGCTGCGCCGCCCCCTGCCCGGATGCGGGCCGCCGCCGCAAGGCCCGGCGGACGCCCCGCCGCGAGTGGTAGACCTGGACCCATGAGCAACGACATCCGCGAACTCGCCGAGGGCGAGAGCTACCTCGCCTTCTTCCAGGGCGGCCCCTTCGACGGCCAGACCGAGACCCGCGTCAGCACCGACGGCGGCTACGAGAAGGAGGTCGACGTCTACGCGGCCGTGGACGGCCAGGAGACGCACCTCGTCTACACCGCCGTCGCCGCGAAGGAGGTCGGCGAGTCGGTCCACGTGACCTTCACGCTCGACGCCCCCGACTCCGACCCGATCGAGGACCACGAGGACCGCGGCGGCGGATTCCAGTAGTCGCGACACCCCAGGGACGCCGTCCCGGCTTCGGCCGGGGCGGCGTTCGTCGTTCTCTGTGACGAAGCATGACGTCCCCCCTGCGGGTGTCATGGCGGCGCGTCTACGATCGCCGCTGGAGCGGCCGAGCAGCGGGCGCCGGACGGAGACGACGATGCCCGCGACCACGACCCCCACGATCGGCGAGCAGTCCGCCGAGTTCACCACCGGATTCACCGCCGCCATCGGCGACGACCTCGCGGCCGTCTTCGCCGGCGAGCAGGCCGACCTCGTGTCGGCGGGCGTCCCCGACCACGCCGTGTCCGCGGGCGACGCGCTGCCGGACGCGACGGTCCTCACCGTCGACGGCGAGCCGGTCGCGCTCTCCTCCGTGCTCGGCGACGGCGCCGCTGTGCTGGTGTTCTACCGCGGCGCCTGGTGCCCGTACTGCAACCTCACGCTGCGCCACTACGACGCCACCCTCGCCCCGGCGCTGCGCGAGCGCGGAGTCGCCTTCGTCGCGATCAGCCCGCAGAGCGCCGACGGCTCCCGCTCGACGGGCGACGGCGAGCTCGGCTTCACCGTCCTCTCGGACCCGGGCAACGCCCTCGCCGGGCGCCTGGGCATCGTGACCGCGCCCAGCGACGCCGCGATCGAGGCGCACACCTCCCTCGGCTTCGCGGTGAAGGACTCGAACGCGGACGAGACCCCCGCGATCCCCTTCCCGACCGTGCTCGTCGTCGACGCGGGGCGCGTCGTGCGCTTCGCCGACGTGCACGTCGACTACACGACGCGCACCGAGACGGCCGAGATCCTCGCGGCGGTCGACGACCTGGCCTGACCCCTGCCGGAGCGGGAGGGGGCTGTCAAGCCTCCCTCCCGCCCAGGCGTCCTCCCCATCCGGCTCCCTACTCTCCTTCGAAGCACCATCGACGCCGAGGGTCGGCGCCGGAAGGAGAACTCACCGATGACCGAGATCACCGCGCACCACGGACTCTTCAAGGACACGAACCTCCACGTCGACGACACGGGCGGATCGGGACGCCCGGTCGTCCTGATCCACGGCTGGCCCCTCTCGGGCGAGTCCTGGTCGGAGCAGGTCCCGGCGCTCACCGCGGCCGGCTACCGCGTCGTCAGCTACGACCGCCGCGGCTTCGGACGCAGCGACAAGCCGCTCACCGGCTACACCTACGACACCCTCACCGAGGACCTGCACGCGCTTCTGACCGAGCTCGACCTGCAGGACGTCACGCTCGTCGGCTTCTCGATGGGCGGCGGCGAGGTCGCCCGCTACTTCTCGAAGTACGGCACCGAGCGCCTGCGCAGCGTCGTGTTCGCGTCGGCCGTGCCGCCGTACCTGATGAAGGGCTCGGACAACCCGGACGGCCCGCTCGAGAAGTCCCAGGCCGCCGAGATGACGGCCGGTCTCACCAAGGACCAGGACGCGTTCTACGACGACTTCACCACGCAGTTCTTCTCGGCGGAGGGCACTCTCGTCGTGACGGAGCAGCAGCGCCAGGACGCGCTCGCGCTCGCCAAGCAGTCGTCGAAGGTCGCCGCGCTCGCCTGCATGACGGCGTTCGCGACCACGGACTTCCGCGAGGACCTGCCGCTCGTCACCGTCCCGACGCTCGTCATCCACGGCGACAGCGACGCGACCGTGCCGTTCGAGGGCTCGGGCGCGCGCACGCACGCCGCGATCCCCGGCTCCGAGCTGCACGTCGTCGAGGGCGGCCCCCACGGCGTCAACGTCAGCCACGCGGAGGAGTGGAACGCCCGCGTCCTCGAGTTCCTCGCCAAGTAGGCGGCTCCGCCTCCCCCTTGCTGATCGAGTAGGCCGCAGGCCGTATCGAGATCCCGCCTCCTGGAGACGCGGGTCTCGATACGCCCCTCCGGGGCTACTCGACCAGCAAGGCGGGGCCGATCCCCCTCTCCTGCTGATCGAGTAGGCCGCAGGCCGTATCGAGCTCCGCCCGCCCCCGGGGCTCAGCCCTTCTCGGCGCCCTCGGTCGTGTTCATGATCCGCTTCTGGAAGACGAAGAACAGCACCGCCACCGGGATCGACATCAGCACCGCCGCCGCCAGCTGCAGCGGGTACTGGTTGCCCGTGCCCAGCTGCCCCGAGACGAGCGAGGCGACTCCGGTGGTCAGCGTGTTCAGCTCCGGCGACTGCCGCGAGACCACGAAGTGCGAGAACTCGTTCCACGAGCCCTGGAACGACAGGATGAACAGCGTCACGATCGCCGGCCGCGCCATCGGCACCACGATCGAGCGGAAGGTGCGGAACACGCCGGCCCCGTCGATCCGCGCGGCCTCCTCGATCGACAGCGGGATCGAGTCGAAGAACTGCTTCATGATGAAGATGCCCGCCGCGTCCACGATCAGCGGCACGATCATCCCCGCGTAGCTGTCGTACAGACCGAGCTGCTTGAGGATCAGGAACCGCGGGATCAGCAGCACGACCGCCGGCACGCTCATCACTCCGATGAACAGCGCGAACAGGAAGCCCCGCCCGCGGAAGTTCAGCCGCGACAGCGCGTAGCCCGCGAGCGAGTCGAAGAAGACGCGTCCGATGGTGACGAACACCGTCACGATGACCGAGTTCAGCGTCCAGAGCGGCAGCGGCACATCGGTGAAGAGCCGCTCGTACGAGGCGAAGGACCAGGTCGCCGGGAGCAGCGACAGCGGGTTCGAGGTCGCGTCGGCGTCGGTCTTGAACGACGACGCGACCGAGATCAGGAACGGGTAGATGTACACCAGCGCCAGCGCGATCAGCAGCAGGTAGCCGCCGACCAGCGAGGCGCGGCCTCGGGCGCCGAGGTGCACGCGGCGGCGCGGGAGCGGCGCGGCCGGCGTCTCGTCGACATGCCGGGTGCCGGAGTCGATCAGGGTGCTCATCGCACACCTCCCGTGGTGAGGGTCGTGGCGGCGTCGGCCCGGGCGGCACGGCGGCGGGTGCGCGGCTCGCCCTTGTCGCGCAGCAGCGCCCGCTGCAGCAGCGTGAGCACGACGATGATGAAGAACAGGATGAACGCGATCGCCGCGCCCTGGCCCCAGCGGAGGTCCGTGAACGAGGACTCGTACGCGAGGAACGCGGGCGTGAGCAGCGTCTTGCCGGGCGAGCCCCCTCCGGTCAGGTAGATCTGGTCGAAGACCTGCCACGTGCCGATGAGGCCGAGGGTCAGCACCGTGAAGAGCGTCGGCTTGAGCATCGGCAGGGTGACCGAGAAGAACTTGCGCAGCGGCCCCGCCCCGTCCATCAGCGCGGCCTCGTCGATCTCGGCTCCGATGTTCTGCAGCGCCGCGAGGAACAGCAGCATGAAGGTGCCCGAGGTGGTGAAGATCGCCATCGTGATCAGCACGCACATCGCGACGGAGGGGCCCGACAGCCAGTCCCACCAGGTGAGGCCGAGCGGAGCAGCGGCGGCCAGCGGACCGGAGCCGTCGACGCCGACGGCGCCCAGCAGGCTGTGCAGGATCCCGGAGGGGTCCGCCATCCAGGTCGGACCGTCGGCGCCGAACCAGCCGAGCACCGCGTTCACGACGCCCGAGGCGCTGAAGAGGAACAGGAAGATCACGGTGATCGCGATCGAGGACGTGACGGAGGGGAAGTAGAAGGCGGTGCGGAAGAAGCCGCGTCCGCGGAGGATCCGCCGGTTCACCTGCACCGCGAGGAACAGCGCGAGGGCCGTCTGCAGCGGCACGACGAGCAGCACGTAGTAGAGGTTGTTGCGGATCGCGGTGCCGAAGTCCTTCTGCGCCAGGCCCGGCTCGGTGAGCACCGCCTGGTAGTTCTCTCCGCCGACGAACTGCGCGGTCGGTCCCAGCGGGGAGCCGAGGCCGTTCCAGTTGCTGACGCTGACCCACAGGGCGAGGCCGATGGGCAGCACGAGGAAGACGCCGATGACGAGGATCGCGGGGAGGGTGAAGAGCCAGCCGTAGCGGGCCTCGTGCCCGCGGATGCCGGAGCGGCGCCTGCGGGCGGGTGCGGGGGCGGTCATCGATGCGTCTCCTTCGACGTGTCGGGGGCGGCTGGGCGGGGCGGGTGTGCGATCTGCAGGTGTCGGTGCGTTCTGCAGGGGTGCCGATCTGCAGGGCTTCGCGCCGTCTGCAGGGGATCGGCGTGCGATCTGCAGGGGATCCTCGCGGAAGAGCGCGTTCCTCCGCTCGCAGGAGTCGGAATCGCGCGGATCCCCTGCAGATCGTGCAGATGCCTGCAGATCGTGCAGATGCCTGCAGATCGTGCGGGGGCCTGCGGATCGTGCGGGGGGCTGCGGATCGTGCGGGGGCCTGCGTACCGTGCGGGCGACCGGAGGCGACGGGTCGGGCCCCGACGCCTCCGCCGCGCGGCTACTTCGCGTCCGCGGTGTCGAGCGCGTCCTGCAGGTTCGTCTGCAGGTCGGCGAGGATCGCCTCCGGGTCGCCCGACGCCAGGCCCTCGAGGGCCGAGTTGAAGTCGGTGATGACCGTGGCGGCACCCGCGAAGGCGACGGGGCTGACGGCGTAGTCGTTGCCGGTCACGAACGCGGCGTTCTCGGGGTACTTCGTCGCGTACTCCGCGGCGCCCGACTCGGTCGAGGGGATCACGCCGAACGCGTCCGAGAAGGCGAGCTGCTGCTCGTCCGCGGTCAGGGACTCGACGAGCGACTGCGCCTGCTCCGCCGTCTCGCTGCCGACCGGGATGCCCCAGCAGTTGCTGAACGTGAAGGTCGACTTCCCGCCGGGGCCCGCGGGGAGCTCGGCGACGGTGTAGTTCACGTCCGGGTAGTCGGCCTCGAGCGCGCCGTTGATCCACGGCCCCTCGACGACCATCGCCGCGGCGCCCTTGCCGAAGGCCTCACCGGCCCAGCCGGAGTCGAGGTCGGCCGGGAACTTCAGCGTCCCGCCGGTCAGCAGCTTCTTCACCTCGGTGAGTCCGGCCACGTTCTCGGGGGTGTCCGCGGTGACGGTCTCGCCGTCCTCGGACAGCAGCGAGCCGCCGGCCTGATTCATGAAGGTGCCGATGCGCGCGTACTCGGCGCCGAAGGAGAGTCCGGTCACTCCGTTCGCGGTGAGCTTCGCCGCGGCCGACTCGAGGCCCGCCCAGTCGGTCGGGATGTCGGCGTCGGTGAGACCGGCGGCCGCCCAGAGGTCGGTGTTGATGACGAGACCCAGCGTCGAGAAGTCCTTCGGCTCGCAGTAGAACTGGTCGTCGTAGGTGAACGCCTCGCGCAGCGCCGGGTAGAACGCGTCGGCGTTGCCGGCGTCCTGGGCGTAGGGCTCGAGGTAGCGGTTGCTCGCGTAGGTCTGGAACTGGTCCCAGCTCATGTAGAAGAGGTCGGGCGGGTTGCCGCCCGAGAAGCCCTGGCCGAGCTGCTGGGTCAGATCGCTCGCGGCGACGACCTCGACGGTGGTGCCGTTCTCCTCGCCCCAGGCGTTCACGGCGTCGGTGACCGCGGTCGTCTCGGCGTCGCCGGACGATCCGATCATCACCGTGAGTCCGGCGTCGGACGACGAATCGGAGGAGGAGTCGCCGCTCGAGCAGGCGGCGAGCGTGACCGCGAGGCCGCTCGCGAGGATCGCGGCACCCCAGCGTGCCGCGGTGGAGGTGGTTGTCATGGCCTGACCTTTCGTGATCGGGAGGTGCACCGGGAGGTGCTCGGGGCTGTGGGAGTCAGAGGTGGAGGGGGGTCCGCACGACGAGGTGCGGCTCGATGAGGCGGTGGGCCTCTCCGGCGGCGAGCTCGCGGTGCACGATGTCGTCGCCGCGCTCGCCGAGGAGCAGCTCGAGGGCGCCGACGGCGACCGCACCGAGGTCCTGCTCGACGCTCGAGAGGCCGACGGCGGCCGCGACCGGGGTGTTGTCGAAGCCGACGATCGAGAGGTCCGGGCGCCCGACGGCGACGGCGGCCATCGAGGCGCCGAGCGCGAGGGAGTCCGACACGCAGACCAGACCGTCGACCGCGGGGTTCGCCTCGAGGAACGAGATCGCGGCGGACCGCGCATGCTGCACGTCGTCCTCCGCCTCGGCCTGCAGCAGCGCGACTCCGGGGAACCGCTCCCCCATCACCCGCTCCCAGCCGCTGCGGCGGTCGTCGCCGGTCGCGGATCCGCTCGGCCAGCCGAAGAACGCGAGCGTCGTGCATCCCTCGTCGGCGAGGTGGCGGCTGGCCTGCTCGACCCCGGAGGCGCCGTCGACGTCGACCCAGAGGTGCTGCGGATCGCCCTGGTCGTCCAGTCCCCAGGGGCGCCCGAAGGTGACGAAGGGCACGCCCTGGTCGCGGAGCCACGCGGTGCGCGGGTCGCCGTAGAAGGTCGAGGTGAGGACGAAGGCGTCCACGTCGGCCCCGTCGCGGAGCCGTCCGATCTGCGCGATCTCGTCCTCGGGGGTGCTCGCCGTGTAGAGCAGGATCCGCATGCCGCGGGCGTCCGCCTGCTCGGTGACCGCGTGGAGGAACCGGTCGAGCAGGCTGCCCGAGATGCCGTCGAGCACCCGGTCCATCCGGACCCCGATGGTGCCCGACTTGCGGGTGCGCAGGCGGCGGGCGGAGGCGTGCGGCCGGTACTTGAGATCGGCGATCGCCTTCTCGACGCGCTCGCGGGTGGCCGGACGCACGATCGACGGGCTGTTGAGCACGTTCGAGACGGTCTGGCGCGAGACGCCGGCAGCGCGGGCGACGTCCTCGACGGTCGGCAGTGCCATGCGTCCTCCTCGACGGGTCCCGGTGCTTTGATCGTTCAAACCGTGCGCGGACCGCTGATTTGATCGATCCAATCCGAGTGCTACATTACCTCCGACCGCGGTGCTGTCAACCAGCAGCCACCGACGGACCGATCCCCCCGGGCGCCGCACGACGCGCCCCGCACCGACGATTCAGTGAGGAGTCGACCGTGACGACCGAGCGCGACGACCGCAGCAGCACGCCCCTCCAGCCCCTCCTCCACGAGGCCGTCGTCCTCCTCCGCGCGCCCTCGCAGCTGTGGTGCGACGAGGCGGGAGAGGTCGGCGGGCAGCCGATCCACGGGCTGTACCACGGCGACGTCCGGGTCCTCGCGGGCGCGGCCCTCCTCGTCGGCGGACTCCCCCTCGAGCCGATCTCGGCGGGTCGCGACGGCGCCTCCTCCGCCCGCTTCACCGGCCTCGCCCGGCGCCTCGACGACGCCGCGGCAGACCCGCGCTTCCGCGTCGTCCGCTCGCGCACGGTCGCCGCCGGGTCGCTCCGCGAGAGCATCCGGCTCGAGTCGGCTCTGCCCGACGCCGTCGCCACCCGTCTCGAGCTCGCGCTCGAGTCCGACTTCTCGCTCGTGCACGTGGTGAAGGCCGGGCTGCGCGGCGATGCCGACGTCCGCACCGAGGCGGGCGACGGCTCCGTCGTCTGGACCTCGGGCAGCACCCGCGCCGACGTGCGCGCCCCGGGCGCCTCGATCGCGGCGGGATCGACCACGACCCTCTCGTGGGACGTCGTGGTCCCCGCCCACGGCGCCGTGGAGGTGGAGTGGAGCATCGCGATGGAGGACTCGGCCGCCGTCGTCGCTGGGGCCCCCGGACCCGCGGAGTGGAGCGGCACGACGGTCGACGCGGGCGACTCGCGGCTCGCCTCCTGGTGCCGGGTCGCCCTCGACGACCTCGACGCGCTGCGGATGGTCACCGTCGACCGCCCCGACGAGCCGTTCCTCGCCGCCGGAGCGCCCTGGTTCTTCACCCTCTTCGGCCGCGACTCGATCTGGGCGGCGCGGATGCTGCTCCCGCTCGGCACCGGCATCGCCGGGTCGACCCTGCGCGTGCTCGCGGGGCTCCAGGGCACCGAGCACGTGGCCGGCACCGCCGAGCAGCCCGGCAAGATCATGCACGAGCTGCGCTCGACGACCCTCGAGATCCCGGGAGAGGGCGTCTCGCTCCCGCCGCTCTACTTCGGCACAGTCGACGCCACGGCGCTCTGGGTCTGCCTGCTGCACGACGCCTGGCGCTGGGGGCTCCCCGACTCGGAGGTCGAGGCGCTGCTGCCCGCGCTCGAGGCGGCGCTGCGCTGGCTCCGCGACTCCGGTGACTCGGACGGCGACGGCCTGCTCGAGTACGTCGACACCACCGGTCACGGCCTGGCCAACCAGGGCTGGAAGGACTCGGGGGACTCGATCCAGTGGCGCGACGGCTCCCTCGCCGAGGGTCCGATCGCGCTCTGCGAGGTGCAGGCCTACGCCTACGAGGCGGCCATCGGAGGCGCGGCGCTGCTCGACCGGTTCGGCCGCGACGGCTCGGACTGGCGCGAGTGGGCCGCCGCGCTCAAGACCCGCTTCGCCGAGTCGTTCTGGATCGACACGGCCGACGGCGGCTACCCCGCCATCGCCCTGGACGCGCAGAAGCGCCCCGTCGACACCGTCACGAGCAACATCGGCCACCTGCTGGGCACCGGCATCCTGGCGCCCGAGCGCGCCGCGCGCGTGGCCGAGCTGCTGGTCTCGCCGGAGCTCTCGTCCGGCTACGGCCTGCGCACGATGTCGACCGACTCCGACGGCTACTGGCCGCTCTCGTACCACGGAGGAACGGTCTGGGCGCACGACACCGCCATCGCCGTCACGGGGCTGGCCCGCGACGGCTTCGGCGCCGAGGCGACGACGCTCGCGCGCGGCCTCCTCGCCGCTGCCGAGGGCTTCGGCTACCGGATGCCCGAGCTGCACTCCGGCGACTCCGCCGACGTGTCGCCCGCACCCGTGCCCTACCCCGCGGCCTGCCGCCCGCAGGCCTGGTCGGCGGCAGCGGCCGTCGCCGTGCTGTCGGCCGCGCTCGGCCTCGCTCCGGGCGGCGAGGCGCTGGTGGTCGCTCCGCTCTCGCCCGCACTCGCGGGACCGATCCGGGTCGACGGGATCCGCCACCGCGGCTCCGTCGTACCGGTCGACTGGGACGGGCGCCTCTGAGGAGACGGCTGGGCGACCGGGTCACGACTGCGCGATCGGGTCGGGCCGGGCAGCCGTCAGGGCAGCCTCGCCACCACCGCGCGCGCGATCGTGCGCCCCGAGCGGTTCGCCCCGATCGTCGACGCCGTCGGGCCGTAGCCCGCGAAGAACACCCGCGGATCGGTGAGGGACGCCCCGTCGGCCACCGCCACTCCGCCCTCGCGCTCGCGGAGCCCGAGCGGCGCGAGGTGGCGCAGCTCGGGGCGGAACCCCGTCGCCCAGATGATCGCGTCGGCGCGGGTGAAGCTCCCGTCGGGCCAGCGCACCCCGTCCTCCTCGATCGAGCGGAACACGCCGCGCTCGCGGAGCACCCCGCGCTCGATGCCCGCCACGACGCGTCGGGTGCGCTGCACTCCCGTGCCGCCGACGATGCTCGGGAGGGCGCGGCCCTCGCGGGCGGCCCGGTCCTGCTCGCGCACCGCCTCGACCGCCGACTCGAGGGCGAGCTGCTCGCCGTCGCGGTAGTCGACCGGGCGGCGCGTCGCCCAGGTGACGGTGCGGGCGACGCGCTCGAGCTCGAGCAGGAAGCCGATCGCCGACGTGCCGCCGCCCACCACGACGACCTGCTTCCCCGCGAAGTCCTCGGCGCGCACGTACTCGGTGGTGTCGATCTGCACGCCCCGGAACCGGTCCCGGCCGGGGTAGTACGGCACGAAGGGCGAGCCCCAGGTGCCGGTCGCGTTCACGACGATCCGAGCGTGCTCGACCCCGCGGTCGGTCTCGATCACGAGAGCGGAGGAGCGGTCGCCCGGCGTCGCACTCGTGACGCTGCGCACCGCCTCCGGCCGGCGCACGGCCAGCCCGTAGGCGTCCTCGTAGCGCGCGTAGTACTCGCGGACCACGTCGCGGGCGGGGCGGCGACGGTCGGCGGTGGCGAACGACAGGCCGATGCGGTCCATCCCGGGCAGGTCGTGCACGCGGTGCGCCGACCCCAGCCGCAGGGCCTCCCAGCGGAACTGCCAGGCTCCTCCCGGCCCCGGTCCCCGGTCGAGCACGGCGACGTCGCGACCGGGCTCGAGGCCGAGTCTGCGCAGGTAGTAGGCGACCGCGAGGCCCGCCTGACCGGCGCCGATGACGACGACCGGGCGCGGATCGGGGGTGGTGTCCACGCCGCTCCCCACGTCCTCGAGGGGCGGTCGCCGCCGGGATGCCGGAGCCCCGGAGTGGCGTGTGCCCCGTCTGCTAAACTACCGGGTAGATTTCACTGTTCTCAGTTCGGGCTCTTCTCCATCCGCTCGGACCGATCACAACCTGTTCTGTCAATCACACATCCAGCCGGCTTCATCGCCCGTCTGGCCTGTCATCGTGAGGGGGTCACCCATGGGGCGCGGCCGTCAGAAGGCGAAGAACACCAAGATCGCCCGGGAGCTGAAGTCGTTCAGCCCGGCGGTCGATTACAGTGCGCTCGAGCGCGAGCTCAGCCACCCGGACGAGCCGGACTACTCGAAGTGGATCGACGCCGAGGACGACGGCGACGACACCGACTTCGTCGAGGAGCAGCACCAGAAGCGTGCGTGACGCGAAGTCGTCGTCGGGGTCGTCCGGTTCGGACGGCCCCGATCTGCGTTCCGGCGCCGAGCCGCCGACCGGCGAGGGCACCGCGTCCGCGGCCCGCGTCGAGCAGCTGTCGACCCGCATCGCCTACGAGACCCCGTGGATCCGCGTGCGCGAGGACGAGGTGCTCTGGCCGGGCGGGAGCACGGGCGTCTACTCGGTCGTCGAGCGCGACGACTACGCCCTCGTGCTGCCGCGCGAAGGCGAGGGCTTCTGGCTCGTCGAGCAGTTCCGCTACCCGATCGGACGCCGGGCGTGGGAGTTCCCGGCCGGCGGCTGGCCGCACGGCTCCCCCGGCGGCGACCCGCTCGCCCTGGCCGCCGCCGAGCTGCGGGAGGAGACCGGGCTGCGCGCGGGACGCCTCCGGCACCTGGGGCGCCTGAGCGAGGCCTACGGCTTCGTGTCGCAGGCGGTCGACGTGTTCCTCGCCGAGGAGCTCGAGCACGGCGAGCACGCGCGCGAGGCGACCGAGTCCGACATGGAGCAGCGGTGGTTCTCCGACCACGAGGTCGCGGAGCTCGTCCGCTCGGGCGGGATCATCGAGACGGCCGCCGTCGCGGCGCTCGGGCTGTTCTGGATGGACCGCGGGCTCGTCCCGTGATCGGCGCGATGTCGGTGGTCACCGGCATGCTCGGCGGATGACTCCGCCGCCCGCGCCGCGGACCCCCGCCGTGCCGCTCCCCGTGTGGCGGTCCGAGCGCCGCGGCCGCGACCTCGACGAGGCCCGCGCCTTCTACGAGCAGGGGTACAACGGCTCCGGCTTCCGCGCCGAGCGCTCCGCGACGCCGTTCGGCATGCACCTCGCCGGCGGTGACTCGCAACCGTTGATCCACGCTGGCCAAACACGACGTCTTCCCACCTTCCACACATTCTGTGGGGATGGGGCGGACATCCGCCATGTCGTTGAGGGCACGGCTGACCGTCTGCCGCGAGACACCCGCGCCACGTCGACGATCGTCGCCGGCGCAGGAGGAACGGTCATGGCACGAGGGTACGCGCTGGGCGCCCCCACCTCCGGGCCGCTGTCACCCCGCCGCGACTCGCAATCGAAGTGTCCGAGAAGACCATCCCCATACGGTACGGCGCAGCGGCGCGCGCGTCGTGTGTGCAGAGGACCTTGGACATCTGAAGACTCACGGTCGTCTGCACGAGTGCCGCGGCGACGCGAAGAGTCGTGCAGACGACTGCGAGCAACGACAACCGCGTCCTGTCGGAGTTCTACGCCCGGCTGCTCGGGGGTCGCGTCACGGGACGGTCTTACCGCGAAGCCAGAGCGCTCCACCGGGATTGTTGAACGCCAGCACCAAGAAGCTGGCGACAAGTCTGGGCGCATTCGATCGCGACTCTGCTGGCGGACCCGAGCGGCCCAAGTGGGGGCGCCGGCGTGACTCCCTCGGCGCAGGGCTCCTCAGCACAAGCGCCTCTTCTTGATTCGTGGATCGGGAGCTCACACCGTGGGGAGGGCGGCGTAGGCGCGCTTGACGCCGTTGTACCAGTCGAGGGACTTCTTCGGGTGCTTCCACCGCCCCTTCATCTCGTCGCGAGCGTCGGCGTGTGTTTCGTCGTCGGCCTTCACGGCATCTCTGAGGTGGCGGTCCTGCATCTTGATGACGTCGTCCGCACTCGTGGCGCTGTGCTGGACATCGCAGGGGCCACCCAGATCTCGGCAGGTCATGGTCTTCATCGGGTCCTCGTTCCCGCCGCCGCATCTGCAGCAGCTCTCATTCCTTCGACGGTGTAGGGGCCTCGAATGTGACAGATCGCTCATCCCGACTCGATTTGCTCACGCCCCGGGGCGGATTGTGTCGAGCCAGCCGTCATGCAGGCCGAGGTGCGCTTGGAGGTTGTTGGCGCGCCGCACCACTCGGCGGTTCCTCGTGGTGCGGTGGCTCCGGGAAGAGGCGGAGTCCGCCCGGGGCGTAGGACTCCGCGATCCATCGCCTCATCCAGTCCTGATGGAGGACGATGCGGTCGGCGTTGAGGTAGCGGAAGCGGAGCGGGCTCGTGGGATGCAGCCAGATCGACGTGCGGCCGTTCCCTATGGTCGGTGAGTCCTTCCAGGAGAAATAGAAGGATTCGCCCCGGCCGAGTTTGGTGCCGATGACGACCTGGAGATGGGCGAGGGGACGGTCCTCGAAGTCGACTTCCAGCCGTGAGTCGTAGACGAGCCGTCCCATCGGGATCCTGACGTCGAGTGCATCCGGAGTGGATGCCCTGGCCACGTGAGAAAGATCTGGACGGGGTCGGGACGGAGGCTACGCCCGAACCTGCCGGAACCGTCACCCTTCCTCGATATCGACACGGATCCACCCCACCCACCGACGCGCTCACAGCATCACCGTGCCCAGCCGTTCTGGCGAGTGAAGGACTTCGAGTCACCCCGCGTGAGCAGTATTCGCCGTTCTCGTCCGCGCACCTCGGTGAGGCGTATGGTCCGAGCATGACCGTCCTCATCAGCACCGCGACGGGTGTCCTCACCCCGCCTACCAGCCCTTCCGCATCGCTGACCGCCGTCGTCTCCGCGCCCCGCCACCCCGTCAAGAAGAACGATGACGATCTCCTCGAGGAGGCCGCTCGGCACACGCGATTCTGGGCCTCCTACGACGCCGATCCCCGCTCGGCGACCGCGTGGGCAGACGCCGCGACGTCTACCTGGCGCCGACCCGAGCAAGCCCTGACAACGGCCGTCCGGGAGGGTCTGGACCAGTGGGACGAAGAGGGCGGCTACGACCCCGCATGACCGTTTCGTGGGTTTGATGACCCATTCGGCGTCCGCATTCCGCGGCGACAAGTGGCCGCAGCGGACGTCAGTGCTGCAGCAGGATTCTCCGGCGATCACCGCTACCTTGGCCGGCGGGACGTCCGAGGCGCCGGCAACTACCCGATGCGATCGCCGTCGTCTGATCGGCGGGGACGTCTCGGCTCGTCGATGACGACCATGTCCCGACCGATCGCCGGACTCAAGAGCTCACGTAGCCACAGACGATTGAGCACGACGAGCTGCGGGTCGTCGAACCGATACTCAAGCAGCGAGCCGGGCTGAACGAGTATCGCGTGCGAGCGGAACTCCGCCTCCTGAGACGTCCTCCACGTCACCCGGAACGGCGCTCCTCGCGACATCCTCGTACGGATCGCGATCCGTATGTGGGAGAGCGTTCGGTCGTCGAATTCGATTCGGCGTCGCCACGCACCGAAGATCAATACACCCATGTCGTGCCCTCTTCTCCCTCGAGCCGACCACGAACGCGCGGATGCAGCTGGCGCGGAATGCTCCGCGGAACCAGATCCGCAGGAGGCGAACCGATCATGAAACCCAAGTAGAGGTGCCTCAACGGTAGACCTCTGCCGAGACGAACAGGCTCGATCATTGATTCCCGTCGACCCGAGCACGTACCAGTAGCGAAGATTGAAGTCGACGTGGCACAGCTCGCTCCCTCATGCGCTTCCCCGGCAAGTGCCGAGGTCTAGGTTGCAGGTGTGCGGGGTCCTCCCGGCACCGTCACCGTCGCCGACATCGCCCACCGCTGGGGCTTCGCCCACCTCGGCCGCTTCTCCGCCTCCTACGCGCAGCGCTTCGGCGAGAACCCCAAGAGCACCCTCGACACCGAGTAGACCATTTCAGCAAGCTGCGCCGGCGTCCGCACCCTGATCGAAAAACGCAGCCTCACCCGCCCACACCTCCGGCGTCGGGAGCGGTCAGTAACGTCGACCAGGACGCCGCGAGAGATCACGGATGTCGTGGGTCCCCGTTCGAGTGCCCTCTCGCGGGGACCCGTTCAGCATTCCGCCGCAGTCTCGCTTCAGTGCAATCCGTCCGTGTGCTCTGCGGCCGCTCGGCGAGCAGCGTCGGCCTGCTGGCGGTACAGCGTCGCGCGACTCCAACCGACCAGCCGGGCGGCTTCTTCGGCGGTGCGCCCTCGAGCTCGAGCATCCGCCGCGATACCGAGCTTCTCCGCGACCACGACGGGGTCGGACAGGGGCCGGCCGAAGCGGGTCCCGTTCGCTCGAGCGGCGGCGATGCCGGCGTTGACTCGTTCGACCATGAGTTCGCGCTCGTATTCCGCGAGCGTCGCGAGCATGTTCAACAGCAGTCGGCCCGTCGACGTCGACGGGTCGATGCCGTCAGAGATCGAGCGAACCTGCACGCCGCGCTCCCGCAGAAGGTTCACCGTGTTGAGCACATCGATCAGCGATCGACCGAGTCGATCAACTCGCCAGACGACGACGGTGTCCCCGTCCTCGGCGTACTCAATGAGCTTTTTCATCCCGGATCGCTCGATCGCGGTCTTGCTCCCTGAGGTGACGTCGGCGAAGACGTCTCGCTTCTGTACCCCTGCGGCGACGAATGCGTCGAGCTGCAGCTGCGCATCCTGACTCGCCGTGCTCACACGCGTATACCCCAGAAGTCTCACGAGCCCGGTGCGACCCGGAAAGCCCCCGCCTGCCCCTATTGAGACACTTCATACCGAGACGCCTTTTCGAGACGACATCAGTCCCCGTCTGACGCGACAGCGGAGTGCCGAGAACCAGTCCGTCCGAGCGTCTCAGAAAGAAATGCTTCTTGAGCCGGTAGGAGAGCCCGTGGACGACGTCCAACGCGAGAACCCTCAACGTACGATTCGCTTCATGAACGGTTCGGTCCGCAACGCGCGCATCGCTGGGGTGTCGATTGATTGCGTCGACCATCGCGTGCTGTCGGCTTTCTACGCGCGGCTGCTCGGAGGTCGTGTCGCCTGGGTCACTGATGATGCGGCGGGGGTGTCTGCCGCGGGATATCACCTCGTCGCTCAGAGGGTGTCGCCCTACCGGCGGCCTCAGTGGCCGGGGACATCGATAGTCCATCTCGATCTGACGTGCGAGCCGGAAGACCTGGCGGCCTTCCGCGCCCACGCCGAAGAGTGCGGTGCCGTGCCGGCTCGCGACCAGCCGGACGCCCGCTGGGTCGTCATGCTCGATCCCGCCGGACACCCCATCTGTCTGACTCCGCTCATCGCCGACATCGACGGCGCCCCGAAGGAAGCCGCTGCGTCCCTCTCGGATGCCGATCCCTCACGATCCAGCACAGGTGGTCCAATCTCAGAGAGAAGTGATGCATGACCAGCACGACCGAGGTGAGAGTCGGTTTCGCTGTCGATGACGTCGAGCTGAGTGCCCTGCATGCGCGGGCGTTCGGGATCCCGGATCCGGTGACGCTGCCGTGGGCTGCACGGCTCCGTCGTCACAGTGTCAGCTGGGTCGGAGCCTTCGACGGTGAGCGGCTCGTCGGATTCGTTCACGCCTGCGGTGACGGCGGCGTGCACGCCTTCGTCCTGGACACCGTTGTCGACCCCGCGTACCAGCGTCGAGGAATTGGCCGATCTCTTCTCGAGACTCTGCGCGCCGACACCGTCAAGGCTGGATGCGAGTGGCTGCACGTCGACTTCGAGCCGCACCTACGCACGTTCTATGAGAGCTGCGGGTTCCGCTCGACCGACGCGGGCCTCCTCCGCCTGATCTGAAAGCGGCACCGACGCTTGTCAGCGAGCGGTGCGGGACGAATCGGCGAGGCGATCCAGGATCGGTTCGAGGGCCTCGACGAGGAGGCGGGCGGGGTGGTCGGCATCCGGCGCGTCCGCGTCGTCCGTCTCGAGCTCGCCGACCTCGATGCCGACGATCTCGCTGCCCGTCAAGGCTCGAGCGCAGTCCTCGAGCTGGCTGAGGGTCATCCCGGCGGGCACGCCGTAGTCGGTGGGTACTGTTCCCGGTTCGAGGACGTCGCAGTCGATGTGGACGTAGACGGGTCGGCCGGCCACCTCGCGGTGCAGAGCGTCGGCCATGTCCGGAGCCACCGGGACGAGACGGATCCGACCCGAGTCGATGAGCGCCTGCTCCGGCGGGTCGATGTCGCGGGTGCCGACGAGGATCGTGTTGCTCTCCGCCAGTCCTCCTCCGAGTGCGGAGCTCCAGAGACCGAGCGGTCCGGACAGGGCGAGTCCGCCGAGATAGCCGGTGGTCGTGTTGGCCGGGGTGTTGAGGTCGGCGTGCGCGTCGAACCAGAGGACGACGGCGTCGGGTCGGTGCTGCGCGATCACGGGCAGGGTGGCGAGCGCGACGGCGCACCGGCTGAGGGCGGTGACCGGTGAGAGACCGTCGGTCAGGAGCCGGTCGTAGTGCGCCGCCATCAGTCGCAGACCCGGCAGCGCCGAGGCGAGTTCCTCATCCCAGGTCGTGGGCGATGCGGGTCGCGGCCTCCCGATCATGGTCGGCGTGCCGCCGAGTCGTTCACTGAGCGCGGCTGCCAGAAGCGGGCTGGCCTGCATGGCACGGTCATTGTGGTCGCCGGCGCGGGAGGCGAAGCGGGTGAGTGCGATGGGCATGGCCGTCCTCGGGGTCGGGGCCGCGGGGTACGGCAGACCTCCACGCTAGAAACCGGCGATGTGGTGCCGCAATCGACGAAGTGCGTGCACAGAGCGGATGCGTTCAGCATCATGTGGAGTCGATCTAGACTATTCGTGTGATCGATGACCTGGATCGCCGCTTGATCGCTCTCCTGCGCACCCGATCACGGCTCCCCGTCGCCGTCCTCGCGCGAGAGCTCGGGGTGAACAGGTCGACTGTGACCGCGCGGATCGACGGCTTGACCCGATCCGGAGTGATCGAGGCGTTCACGATCCGGCTGAGCGACGAGGTCGATAGGGACGCCGTCCGCGCCATCACCCTCGTCGCCAGCGATCCTCAGCGCGGTCAGGACGTCGTCCGCGCGATCCGCGGCTTCACCGAGGTCGAGCGTCTGCACTCAACACTCGGAGCGTGGGATCTGGTCGTTCAGCTCCGCACGCAGACGATGGCGGAGTTCGACTCCGCCCTCGAGCGCATCCGCGCCGTCCCGGGCGTCAGAGACACCGAGACGAGCCTCCTGATCAACTCCCTCACGGGCCAGTGATCCGGCCGCCGGTGCGAGATCGACGCCCGGTCGGAGCTCGGCGGGCAGCAGAATAGCCCCATGGCGACCTGGGAGAGCGGCCTCACCGGTGTCGTCACCCTGCCCGACGGACGTCTCGTGCGGGGTCGCGCGCTGCGCGACGGTGCACCGCCCGCTGACGAGCGGCCGGAGTTCGGTGTCTACCTGACCGCGAGACCGCACACGGAGGCGTGGGAGTCGCGCTGGGTGCGCTGGCCCGACTTCCGGCTGCCGTCCTCGCCCCCCGATGCGATGGTGAGCCTCCGAGAGGTCTACGAGCGGTCGAGCGACACGAGAGTCGAGATCGCCTGCGGCGGCGGCCGGGGCCGCACGGGAACAGCGATCGCGCTTCTCGCCCGTCTCGCAGGAGTCCCGGCCGACGACGCCGTGGCGTGGACGCGAGCGAACTACCGGAAGGGCTCGGTCGAGACTCCCGCGCAACGGCGATTCGTCAGAAGCGCTGACCTTCCCGGTTGATCGAGAGACGCCAGGGCGATCAGGAGTGCCCTGATCCACCCCTGGGGGGACCTGCACTCGGTGCCCGTCCGGCTACTGTGCCGTGATGGTCACGACACGAGCACTGGTCGAGCGATGGATCGGCGGATGGTGTGATTCCCGCCGGATGCTCGGGCGCCCCGAGGGCGACGGGTGGCTGGTCGAGGTCGCCGCGGAGACTCGTTCGCTCGAGTACATCAGCGCAGCGCCGTCGCTCCCCGAGCTGCATCGGCTGGTGACCGCGACGTCCGCCCCGGACGTGTGGCTGACATTGGTCGGCGAACTCGATCGGCGCAGTCTGGACGCAGTGGCGACTCTTGATCCGGTGACGAGCGGTGAGTGCATGATGACCACGCGCATCCTGCCCATGAATGTCCCGACGCGCGTGCACCTCGAAGAGGACGGGAAGGTAGCGCACGCCCGCATCGAGGTACGAGGAGAACTCGCCGCACGCGGACAAGCTGCGGTTCACGAGGGGGATGTCGTGTTCGACCGCATCGAGACACTGCCGGACTTTCGTCGCCAGGGCCTCGGCCGCCTCATCATGACCGGGCTCACCGGCTGGGCTGCCGAGACCGGCGCGACGACAGGCCTCCTCATGGCAAGCGTCAGCGGCCAAAGGCTCTACGACAGTCTCGGCTGGTCTCAAGTCGCCCCGATCGTCACCTACCGAGGGCAGGGGAAGTAGATGGGATGAGCGACGTTCCGTCGTTAGTTGCGAGGCAAGACGAGAGTGTTCTGCCGAAGGATGATCCACCAGCGACCCAGCAGGTGCGAACGCAGTGATCGCCGTAGCCTGAGCGTTCACAGGACGCCGAGCCCGTCGTCCATCGACTCCAAGGATCACCATGCAGCAGCCCCTGCTCACTGGCGACGTCTACGCCGACGAAGCGTCTTTGAATTGCCCTCACTGCACCCAGAACACAGGGCTTCATGTCGACACCATCGAGATGCACTCTGCGGGAGGCCAGACGCTCATCGCCCAAGCTCACGGTGAGGACGACCATGCGAACATCGCGATCGAGCTCACACCTCGCCAACCGGAGGAGTACAAGGGACGTCGACACACGGTGGTTCTCGTCGCGTGGTGCGAGTTGTGCGGGATGTCGTCGCGGATCTCGTTCATGCAGCACAAGGGCGTCACTGAATTCGAGATTGACACGGCACCGCGTCGCCCCTGACGCGTTGCTCTCACGTCCACTCCGACTCCTCCTAGCTGCACGCGCGATCCGCGCAGCGGGTCCCGCCGGCGCCGGTCGTCTAGGTCGGGCGGCGGGCGGCGCTGTTGACGTCGAGCTGGCGTTCGATGTCGGCCAAGATCGCTCGGGCGCGTTCGGCCTGAGCGCGCAGGCGGTTGGCGCCAGGGTTCTCGCCGGGGTCGCGGCCTTCGTAGCGGTCGGATTCGTCCTCGTTGGCGGCGTTGTGCTCGGAAACGCTGATGAACTCGCGTAGCGCCTCGGTGAGGATGTAGTAGTCCGATTCGTCTGCGAGGTCGAGCAGGACCGGGTCGAACGAGGGAGTCGGAGTCGTCATCGGTTCGTCCTGTCGGCGGGTGTCGAGCGCGAGGATGCCGCGCTCGGCGCGGGCTCCGTGTGGAGCAGGGCGCGGGCGCGGTCGAGGTAGGTGAGGCCGGCGTCGCGCAGTTCGTCGGTCGTGTACTTCTTGACGCTCTTCCCGGGGATCAGGTCGACGACGGGTAGGGGCGTGGTGCTCAGCATTTCGGCGCGGAGGTCCCACGCGAGCTCGTCGTCCCATCCGCCGGTGTCGGCCTCGTCGGTGGCGAGGACCTCGACTTCGGCGAGCAGCCCGCGGGCGGTGAGGAGGTGCGGTAGGCGGTGAGGAGGTGCGGTAGGCGGTGAGGAGGTGCGGTAGGCGGTGAGGAGGTGCGGTAGGCGGTGAGGAGGTGCGGTAGGCGGCGACGTCGGCT
>NZ_JADILJ010000110.1 GCF_017355185.1 Rathayibacter sp. SD072
CGCCCGCGGGTGGAGCCCGCACGTCGCGGCGCCTCCTTCCTCCGGCCCGGCCGCCGTCACCTCGTGCTCGCGATGTCGGGCGGCCTGGTCGTCGTGGCCGTCGCCGCGGGTGCCAGCCTGACCATCGGCGGATCCGGCTCGTCCGAGTCCGCCTCGGCCACCGCCTCCGGACCGGCGACGCCGACCAGCGCCCCGACCACGGTCGCCGTGCTCCCCGCGACCACCGCCTCCGCGCGCGTGGTGCTGAGCGGAGTGTCGACCACCAGCGGCACGGTCGCCGGCGGCACGAGCGTCACGCTCCAGGGCTCGAACCTCGACTCGGTCGCCTCGGTGCGCTTCGGTGACCTCGAGGGCAGCGTGGCCGTCGAGAACCCCGACCAGATCACGGTGGTGGCGCCTCCCGCGTCCGGCGAGGTCGAGGGAGTCGTGCCCGTCGCCTTCTTCGACGCCAGCGGTGCTCCCATCACCTTCGACGCCGTGACCGAGGCCGCGGCAGCGGTCACCGCCGGCGGGACGCCCGTCGATCAGGCGCAGACCGCGCTGGCCACGACCGCCCCCGTGCCCGTCGCGGACCCGGCGGCGGATCTCGCCGCGCCGACTCCGTCCGCCTCCTCGATTCCCACCACCGAGTCGCTGCCGACCGCCACCGGC
>NZ_JADILJ010000111.1 GCF_017355185.1 Rathayibacter sp. SD072
TCCCAGAGCTGCTCGATGAGCTGTTCCAGACGACCGCCGGCCAGGCAGGTCGCGTGCCGGAGGTCACCGGTTGCTTCGGCACAGCCCAGAGCGGCGCTGTGGAGCGCATCGATCTTCTGGAACAGCTCGGCGGTCTGCTTCTCCGGGTCGGACAGCTCGGCCGCGATGTCGGCGCCCGACGCGGACACCGTGTCCGCTTCCGGACGTGTCCTGAAGCGGATCTTGTCCCCCCGGGGTGGGGCAAAGACACTGAGACCGCCACGCCGCACCCCGACGGCACATGTGGCGCCCACCCGGCTCTCCCCCTGCCGCGCCCCGCGCACCGCAGGCCCTCTTCGGCGCGCCTCCGCAGAACCCGTCCTGCGGATCGGCGCCCGAGCACCCGCTCCCGCCTACCCGAAAAGCCGTACCCGTGACCCTCAGACACCCTGGTCGAACCCTCGTCCGCCGACCCTCCGCCTCCGG
>NZ_JADILJ010000112.1 GCF_017355185.1 Rathayibacter sp. SD072
TGGGAGCGGACGAGGTCGGGGTGGAGCGGATGGAGCTGGGGGGCACAGAGGTATCTCACGGTTCGGGATGCGACGGCACGGTGGCGCACTGCTTTGTCAGAGGGGAGCTGCCCTGTCAAGGGCTGTTGCGCGGGACGATCGGGGGTCGTCGGGAAACGCTCCGGGTAACAGTACGGTAACGAGCGGCGAGTGTCACGTCTCCGGATGCCCGGATGTGATCGCTAGACCGACTAGGAAGTGCTTCCCGGGGCGTAATCGGGCGCATCCGGAAGTCCGAACAGGCGCTCCAGAGTCTCGATCCCCGTGTCGTGGAGGTGCTGCGCGAGCTCCGTGCCGACGTAGCGGAGGTGGTACGGCTCCGACTCGTAGCCCGTGATCGGGGTCGCGTCGGGCTTGTAGCGGACGAGGAAGCCGAAGCGGTGCGCGTTGGCCCCGACCCAGAGCCCCTCGGGCGTGTC
>NZ_JADILJ010000113.1 GCF_017355185.1 Rathayibacter sp. SD072
CACAGCGCACGCCCTCCCCTGCACCGGCCCGTGCGCCCCGCGCGCTGCCTTTCCCTCCCCGGCTCGTGCGCCCCGCGCACGGCCCCTCTGTTGACCGGCTCGTGCGCACAGCGCACGGCCCCTCTGTTGACCGGCTCGTGCGCACAGCGCACGGCCCCTCCCCCTCACCGAGAGTTCTCCGCGGGGCGTGGGTGGTGTGATCGCAAGGCGGAGGAAGGAGCGATACCGGCGGTATCGCGCCCGACGACAACGCCGCGAATGCGCCGCCCACGCCCCGCGCTCACCGGCGGGTGGCGTCGTCCACTTCGCCGACCAACTCCTCGATGATGTCCTCCAGGAACAGCACCCCCGTGGCCGTCCCCTGCTCGTCGAAGGAGCGGGCGAGGTGCGCTCCGGTGCGGCGCATGAT
>NZ_JADILJ010000114.1 GCF_017355185.1 Rathayibacter sp. SD072
CGCACCGACCGCCTGGAGCGCGTGGCCGCCGAGCACGCCGGTTCCGAGCGCGCCGACCCCGAGCACGCCGACCCCGAGCGCCGCCGCCCGGCGACGCCGCGACCGTCCGACGAGAGGACAGCACCATGACCGGCTTCGACCCGAGGCTCGATCTCGAGATCTCCCGTGTGCTCCGCGCGCCGCGCGCCTCCGTCTGGGCGGCCTGGACCACCCCCGAGCTGTTCGCGCAGTGGTGGATCCCCGCGCCGACGCGCTGCCGGGTCGACGCGATGGACGTGCGCCCGGGAGGTGAGCTCCGGACGTCGATGAGCGACGGCGA
>NZ_JADILJ010000115.1 GCF_017355185.1 Rathayibacter sp. SD072
GCCGGCTCCTCGGGCAGGGGTGCTGCGGGCGTCGGCTCCTCCGCCTGCAGCCGCACGAGCACCACGCCGGTCAGGATCAGCGCACCGCCCGCGAACTGGATCGGCGCGGGCAGCTCGCCCAGCAGCGCCCACGCCGCGAGGATCGAGAAGAGCACCTCGGTGAGGCCGACGAACGAGGCGATGCGCGTGCCCAGCCGCGAGCCGCCCTGGATGCCGAGGAGGTAGGCGAGCACCGTCGACATGCCCAGGATCACGGCGGCCGGGACCGCCCAGGTGATCTCGTTCCCGAGGAACACGA
>NZ_JADILJ010000116.1 GCF_017355185.1 Rathayibacter sp. SD072
CCGCAGAGCGGTGTAGCGGTTTGCTCGAGCGAGGATCACCAGGGGCGGGAGGACTGCGGCGACGATGAGCAGTTGCATCGCCTCGATGCCGAGGTTGAAGCCCAACAGGGCGAGGACGAGGCGACTGCCGGTGAGGTCGAGCTCACGGAGCGTCTCGGAGAACGCGAGCCCGTGGATGAGTCCAAATGCTCCGGCGATGGCTACTTCGCGGCCGGGGAAGATTGGTCGGATCGCATGGATCGCGGCGACGAGGATGCTGACCGCGATCAGTGCTTCGATCAGGCCGGTA
>NZ_JADILJ010000117.1 GCF_017355185.1 Rathayibacter sp. SD072
TCGCAGGGCGGTGTAGCGATGCGCTCGAGCGAGGATCACCAGGGGCGGGAGGACTGCGGCGACGATGAGCAGTTGCATCGCCTCGATGCCGAGGTTGAAGCCCAACAGGGCGAGCACGAGGCGACTGCCGGTGAGGTCGAGCTCACGGAGTGTCTCGGAGAACGCGAGCCCGTGGATGAATCCAAATGCTCCGGCGATGGCTACTTCGCGGCCGGGGAAGATCGGTCGGATCGCGTGGATCGCAGCGACGAGGATGCTGACCGCGATCAGCGCTTCGATCAGGCCGGTG
>NZ_JADILJ010000012.1 GCF_017355185.1 Rathayibacter sp. SD072
CGCGGTCGAGTGCCCAGGAGTTGTCGTACTCGAGGGCCGAGTACGACGACTTCCGCGGAGTGGGCGGGTCTGGCGGGTGCGAAGGAGCCGACGCGCGAACGAGTCTCCAGAAGTTGTCGTACTCGAGGGCCGAGTACGACGACTTTTGAGGAGTGGGCAGGACGGCCCGGCGCAGAGGGAGCGACGTGCGGGCGAGTATCCAGAAGTTGTCGTACCGGAGGGCCGAGTACGACGACTTTTGAGGAGTGGGCAGGCCGCTCCGGCGCAGAGGGGCGGACGCGCGGGCGAGTATCCAGAAGTTGTCGTACTCGAGGGCCGAGTACGACGACTTCGGCGGAGTGGACGGGCCGGCGGGTCAGCGCAGGTGCGCGAGGACTCCGGGTCCTGCGGCGAGCGCCTCCGCGATGTCCGCGCGGTCGAGGTCGAGGACGCGCAGGGCGGCGAGCGCCACGGCCTCGCCCTGGCGCTCGAGGTCGACGCCGGGTCGCCGACGCTGCAGGATCACGTTCTCGACGAGGGCGAGCACGAGCCCCGCTCCGACCTCGACGTCGTCACCTCCGCACGCCGCGACGAGCGTCCGGTAGGCGGTCTCGAGCTCGGAGCGGCGCTCGCGGAACGCGGCGAAGCGCTCGTCGGCGAGCTCGGGCAGCAGGTACAGCGCGCCGACGTTGTGCTCGCCCGCCGAGAGCAGGCGCACGTCCGACACGCAGAGCGCCCACAGCCGGGCCGCGGGGGACTCGTCGCGCGCCAGGAGCTGCGCGGCCGCGTCGAGCGAGGGCTGCACGGTGCCGAGCAGGAGCTCGAGCAGCACCGCGTGCTTGCCCGCGAAGTGGTGGTAGAGCGACGCCTGGCGGATGCCGGCCGCCGCCGCGATCGCGTGAGTGCTCGTGCTGCCGAACCCCTCGGTGCAGAAGAGCGCCGCGCCGGCGGCGAGGATGTCGGCGCGCGTGCCGAGGCCGGTGAGCGAGGCTCCGGAGGCGCGGGGCCGTCCGGTGGGTGCGCTGGCCATGCGCTCGACGGTAGCAGCGGGGCGACGCCGGCCCCGCCGGTGCCGCTTCCGCGCTCCTCCAGAAGTCGCGGTGACCGCACGCGCTTCCCGCAACTCCTGGAGGACAGCACAGCCACCATCCCGCCCTCATCCAGAAGTCGCGGTGATCGCACGCACTTCCCGCAACTTCTGAGGAAGGACGACGGCCCGGGTCGCCACTGCCCGCCGGAGCTGCCGCCGATGGAGCCGCGCTCCTCCAGAAGTCGCGGTGACCGCGTGCACTTCCCGCAACTTCTGGAGGACGGCGGCGAGGGCGGCGGCCGCCGCGCCCGAAACACGATCGCAACACCGGGGTCACGCCCGCGACACCGGCCCGTGATCGACTTCCTGTCGACCGACAGAAAGCCCGGGCGACTCGGAGCACCACCGAGAGAAGGCGCAGAGCGATGACCGCATCGACCACCTCCACCACGGCGGGCGCCCGCGCGCACGCCCGCGCCCAGGAGGGCACGGCCGCCGAGACGGGCCCGCTCGTGCCCGCGAGCCTGCACGCCGATCCGCCGGCGGACGTCGCCGCGGAGGACCTCCGCTGGTCCGAGCGGATCGCCGGCGGCGGCTACGGCCACCGGGCGCTCGCCCGCGGCACGCACCTCCGTCTGACCGACGTCACCGGAGACGCCTGCGTCTCGCTCCTGCTCTACAGCGCGACCGGCACCCACGAGCGCCTCAACGTCGCCGACACCGTGAAGGTGCAGTGGCAGGTCTACGCCGGCGCCGGGCAGCTGCTCCTCAGCGATCAGGGCCGCGTGCTCGCGAGCACCGTCGCCGACGACTCCGGCCGCCACGACACGATCTACGGGACCACCGCGCTCGCCCGCAACGTCGAGCGCTACGGCGACGGCTCCCCGCAGGGCCCCTCCCCCGCAGGCCGCGAGCTGCTGCTGCTGGGCGCCGAGAAGCAGGGGCTCGGCCGCCGGGATCTCGCGCCGAGCGTCTCGTACTTCCAGGGCGTGCGGATCCGCGCGGACGGCTCCCCCGAGTTCCTCGGCAGCGCCGGGCCGGGCCGCTCGGTCGTCCTGCGCCTCGAGATGCCCGCGATCGTCCTCCTGGCGAACACCGCGCATCCGCTCGACCCCCGGCCGGAGTACTCGTGCGGACCGGTCGACGTCCTCGCCTGGCGCGGCGAGCCGGCGGGACCGGACGATCCGCTCCGCTCGGCCACTCCGGAGGGGCGCCGCGCGTTCCTCAACACCGACGACTTCCTGCAGGCGAGGGGCATCGCATGAGCACCGACCACGGCACCGAGATCCACCGCGAGACCGTCGCCGCCCGGGCGCCCTGGTCGCGCGTGCTGCGGGCGGGCGAGATCCTCGTGATCGTCGACGTCGACGGCAACCAGGCCGTCGACTTCCTCGCGTACGACGCCGAGGACCGCACCGCGTACTCGGCGGCGGCCACCCTGCAGGCGCAGGCGAGCGTCTACCTCACCACCGGCTCGGTGCTGCGGGACGCCGAGCACCGCCCGCTGCTGAGCGTGATCGCCACCGACGTCGAGCGCCACGACACCCTCGGCGGCGCCTGCTCGAAGGAGAGCAACACGCTCCGCTACGGCTTCCACACCTACTCCCAGCACGCCTGCGCCGAGAACTTCGTCGCCGAGCTCTCGCGCCACGGGATGGGCAAGCGCGACCAGGTGTCGAACGTGAACTGGTTCATGAACGTGCCCGTCGATCCGGACGGCGCCCTCGGCATCGTCGACGGCATCTCCTCCCCCGGCCTCAGCGTCACCCTGCGCGCCGAGCGCGACACCCTCGTGGTCGTCTCGAACTGCCCGCAGATCAACAACCCGTGCAACGGATTCGACCCCTCCCGCGCCGAGATGATCGTCTTCGACGGAGTGGCCGCGCGATGACCTTCGACACCCTGCTGGTCGCCAACCGCGGCGAGATCGCGGTCCGGATCCTGCGGACGGCGAAGCGGATGGGGCTGCGCACGGTCGCCGTCCACTCCGACGCCGACCTCGGCGCCGCCCACGTCGCGCTCGCCGACGAGGCCGTGCGGATCGGCCCGGCGGCCGCGAGCGAGAGCTACCTGCGGATCGACCGGATCCTCGAGGCCGCCCGCGCGACCGGCGCCGGCGCGATCCATCCCGGCTACGGGTTCCTCAGCGAGAACGCGGACTTCGCCCGCGCCTGCGAGGCCGCCGGGATCGTGTTCGTGGGCCCGACCCCCGAGCAGCTCGAGGTCTTCGGCGCCAAGCACACAGCGCGCGACGCCGCCGAGCGCGCCGGGGTGCCGATGCTGGCCGGAACCGGCCTGCTCGAGGACGCCGACCACGCCGCCGCCGAGGCCGCCCGCATCGGCTACCCCGTGATGCTCAAGGCGACCGCGGGAGGCGGCGGCATCGGCATGCGCGCCTGCCGCGACGAGGCCGAGCTGCGCACCGCGTGGCGCGAGGTCCGCCGCCTCGCCGAAGCCGGCTTCTCCTCGGCCGGCGTGTTCCTCGAGCGGCTCGTCGAGCGGGCGCGCCACGTCGAGGTGCAGGTCTTCGGCGACGGCCTCGGCCGCGTCGTCACCCTCGGCGACCGCGACTGCTCACTCCAGCGCCGCAATCAGAAGGTGATCGAGGAGAGTCCCGCCCCCGATCTGCCCGAGGCCGTGCGCATCGGCATCGCGGAGGCGTCGGCCCGACTCTGCGCCGACGCGGGCTACCGCAGCGCCGGCACCGTCGAGTACATCTACGATCCGGTGCGGCAGGAGGCGGCGTTCCTCGAGGTCAACACGCGCCTGCAGGTCGAGCACCCGGTGACGGAGTCGCGCTACGGCATCGACCTCGTCGAGTGGATGCTGCGGCTCGCGCAGGGAGAGACGTCGTTCCTGGACGCGGTGCCGGAGCCGTCCGGCGCCGCCGTCGAGGCCCGCCTCTACGCCGAGAACCCGGACCTCGGCAATGTTCCGAGCTCGGGCACGATCACCGCCGTCGAGTACCCGGACGGCGCGCGGATCGACGGCTGGATCCGCGCCGGCAGCGAGGTCTCGACCGCGTACGACCCGCTCCTGGCGAAGGTGATCGTGCACGGCGAGGACCGCGCGGCGGCCTGGGCCGCGCTGGGCGAGGCTCTCGCGGCCACCCGCGTGGACGGCATCGCCACGAACACCGGCCTCCTGCGCGCGATCGCGGCCGAGCCGTCGGTGCTCGCCGCCGAGCACTCGACCGCGACCCTCGACGGGATCCGCGACGCGACTCCGCGCCTCGAGGTGCTCAAGGGCGGGATGCTCACCACGGTGCAGGACCTGCCCGGCCGGCTCGGCTACTGGCCGGTCGGCATCCCGCCGTCGGGGCCGATGGACGCGCTGTCGTTCCGACTGGGGAACGAGGCGCTCGGCAATCCGGCGTCGGCCCCCGGCCTCGAGATCACGATGACCGGACCGACCCTCCGCTTCCACAGCGCGGCCCGCGTGGTGCTGACGGGCGCCCCCGCTCCGGCGACGCTGGACGGCGCGCCGATCACCGCGTGGGAGCCGATCGAGGTCCCCGCCGGCGGCGTGCTCGCGATCGGCACGGCCGAGCGCGGCATGCGGATGTACCTGCTGGTCGAGGGCGGCCTCGACGTCCCGCTGATCCTCGGCTCGGCGAGCACCTTCGACCTCGGCGCGATCGGCGGCCACGCCGGGCGCGCCCTGGCACCGGGCGACGTCCTCGGGATCCGGACGCCCGCGACCGCGCACCCCGTCGCTCCGGTGCCAACGGCAGCGCGGCCCGAGTTCCCCACCGCGTGGGAGATCGCGGCCCTGGAGGGTCCGCACGCCGCTCCGGACTTCTTCACGGAGGACGACATGGCCGTCTTCTACGCCACCGACTGGGACGTGCACTTCAACTCCGCCCGCACCGGTGTCCGCCTCGTCGGCCCGAAGCCGCGCTGGGCCCGCTCGGACGGCGGCGAGGCGGGGCTGCACCCCTCGAACATCCACGACACCCCCTACGCGGTCGGCGCCGTCGATTACACGGGCGACCTGCCGATCCTGCTGGGACCCGACGGGCCGAGCCTGGGCGGATTCACCTGCCCCGCGACCGTCGCGACCGGGCACCTCTGGCGCCTCGGTCAGCTCCGCCCGGGCGACACCGTGCGGTTCGTGCCGGTCACGTCCGCCCAGGCCGCGACGCTGCTCGACGCGCCGCTGGACGTGCCCGCCGCGGGTCGCGCCGCCGTCGAGGACGAGGGCGTCCTGCACCGCCTCCCCGCCCGGGACGGCGCGCCCGCGGTCGTGCTGCGGCGCAGCGGGGACGCGAACCTGCTCGTCGAGGTCGGCGAGATGAGCCTCGAGATCGCCTCCCGCATGCGGGTGCACGCGATCGCCGAGACGCTCGAGGCCGCGGGACTGCCCGGTGTGATCGAGCTGACCCCGGGCATCCGCTCGCTGCAGGTGCACTTCGACCCCCGCACCACGAGCACCGAGGCGATCGCCGAGGCGGTCCTCGCGGCGGAGGCGGTGCTGCCCGCCACCGCGGACCTCCGCGTCCCGAGCCGCACCGTGCACCTCCCGCTGGCGTGGGACGACCCCTCCACGCGCGAGGCGATCCGCCGCTACATGGCCGGCGTGCGCGACGACGCTCCGTGGTGCCCCTGGAACATCGAGTTCATCCGCCGCATCAACGGGCTCGAGAGCGTCGACGACGTGTACCGCACGGTGTTCGAGGCCGAGTACCTGGTGCTGGGGCTCGGCGACGTCTACCTCGGCGCGCCCGTCGCGACTCCGCTCGACCCCCGGCACCGCCTGGTCACGACCAAGTACAACCCGGCGCGCACCTGGACCCCGCAGAACGCCGTCGGCATCGGTGGCGCCTACCTCTGCATCTACGGGATGGAGGGACCGGGCGGCTACCAGTTCGTCGGCCGCACCGTGCCGATCTGGTCGACGCACCACCAGGCCGGGGCGTTCGAGGAGGGCGTGCCGTGGCTGCTGCGGTTCTTCGACCGCATCCGCTGGTACCCGGTCGAGCCGGAGGAGCTGCTCGAGCTGCGCGCCGGGATGGCCGCCGGGCGGCTGCCGCTGCGGATCGAGGAGGGCGAGTTCTCGCTCGCCGAGTACGAGGAGTTCCTCGCGGAGAACGCGTCGGGGATCGCGGAGTTCCGCGAGGGGCAGGCCGCCGCGTTCGGCGCCGAGCGCGACGCGTGGCGCGCCTCGGGCGAGTTCGACCGCGAGGACGCGGTGCCGGCTCCCGCCGACGGCCCGGCGGTCGTCGTGCCCGAGGGCTGCGAGGCCGTCGAGGCGCCGTTCGTCGCGACGGTGTTCCGGCTCGACGTGGCCGTGGGCGACCTCGTCGAGGCCGGTCAGACCCTCGTCGCCCTCGAGGCGATGAAGATGGAGGCGCCCGTCACCGCTCCGACGAACGGCCGCGTGGTCGAGGTCGTCGCCGAGGTGGGCGTCCAGGTGGCGGCGGGCGCTGTGCTCGTCGTCCTCGAACCGATCGCCGAGGAGGCAGCGGCATGACCGTCCAGGATCCCGCGGCGCACGTCGCCGAGCGCTACGCGCGGCTGCGCTCCCGACCGGAGGCGTTCATCGCGCTCCGCCCCGAGGCCGAGGTGGCGGCCGAGCTTGCCGCGGTCGATCCGGCGCTCCCGCTCGCGGGGCTGCTCTTCGCCGTGAAGGGCAACATCGACGTGGCGGGACTGCCGACGACGGCCGCCTGCCCGGCGTTCGCGTACGACCCGGCCGAGGACGCGACGACCGTGGCGCGGCTGCGCGCGGCCGGCGCGGTGGTGCTCGGCTCGACCAACCTCGACCAGTTCGCGACAGGGCTCGTCGGCAGCCGCTCGCCCTACGGGGCGGTGCGGCACGCGGTCGACGAGTCGCGCATCTCCGGAGGCTCGTCGTCGGGATCCGCGGTCGCCGTCGCCCTCGGTGCCGCGGACTTCGCGCTCGGGACCGACACGGCCGGCTCCGGGCGCGTTCCGGCCGCGTTCCACGGACTCGTGGGGCTGAAGCCGACGAAGGGCTGGGTCAGCGCGGCGGGCGTGGTGCCCGCGTGCCGCAGCCTCGACGTGGTGACGGTGATGGCCGCGGACGCCGCGGTGGCGCGGCGGGCGCTCGAGGTGATGGCGGGACCGGACGCGCGGGACCCGCTCAGCCGGACGGGAGCCGCTCCGCTCCTGGAGAGCGCGCCCCGGATCGGCGTGCCGCTGCCCGGGCAGCTCGGCGAGCTCGCTCCCGGCTGGGCCGAGGCCTTCGACGCGGAGGTCGCCCGCTGGACCGCGACGGGAGCCGAGGTGATCGAGCTCGACATCGAGGTGTTCCTCGAGACCGCGCGCATGCTCTACGACGGCGCGTTCGTGGCCGAGCGCTACGCGGCCGTCGGCGCCTTCGTCGACGCGCACCCCGACGAGGTCGACCCGACCGTGGGGCGCATCATCGGCGCGGCGCGGGAGCTGCCGGCCTGGAAGCTGTTCCAGGATCAGGAGCGCCTCGACCGCGCCCGGGTCGTGTCCGACGCGGTCTTCGAGCGGATCGACGCCCTGCTGCTGCCCACGACCGTCGAGCACCCGACGCTGGCGGCCGTGGCCGCGGATCCGATCGGCGTGAACTCGCGCCTGGGCCGCTTCACCAACTTCGCCAACCTGCTCGACCTGGCCGCCGTGGCCTACCCCGCCGGCGCCGTCGACGCTCTGCCGTTCGGCGTGCAGCTGATCGGCCCCGCCTTCACCGACCACCGACTCGCCGACCTCGTCTGGAACCGCTCATGACCGTCCTCCTCGCCGTCGCCGGCGCCCACCTGACCGGCCAGCCGCTGAACGCGCAACTCACGGATCGCGGAGCCGAGCTCGTCTCGACCACCGCGACGAGCGCCGACTACCGCCTGGTCGCGCTCGCGACGACTCCGCCGAAGCCCGGAGTGGTGCGCGTCGCCGACGGCGGTGCGGCACTGGAGGTGGAGGTGTGGCGGCTGGACGACGCGGCGTTCGGCTCGTTCGTCGCCGCGCTGCCGCAGCCGATGGCGATCGGGAAGGTGACGCTGGCCGACGGGTCGCTGGTGAGCGGGTTCCTCGTCGAGCCGATCGCCGTCGAGGGCGCCGAGGACATCACGCGCTTCGGCGGCTGGCGCGCGTACCTCGCGTCACGCTGAGGGTCCGGCCTCGCCGGTCGAGCAGCCGGCGCCGCCCCGAAGCGCACGCGCGGCGCGGGCGGATCTCGATACGGCCGCTGCGCGACCTACTCGATCAGCAGGAGGCGGGCGCGCGTTCATCCGTCACTGACGGTCGCCGCGAGCGAACGATCCGGCGCGAACGGTCGCCGCGCGGGACGGTGGGGAGCCGTTCGCGACGGATCAGCGCGACTGCACGAGAGGCGATCCCTCCTCCGCTGGTCGAGCAGCCCCGCACGGGCCTATCGAGACCCGCCACCACCGGAGGGGCGGACACGCGGAGCTCACGACGCGGCGCGGCGGTCCAGGTCCTTCACGACGCGACCCGACTGCAGCACCAGGCGCACCGCGTCCGGATGGGCGAGCGCCGAGACGTCCCGCAGCGGATCCACGGTGGTCACGACGAGGTCGGCGAGCTTCCCCGCCTCCACCGAGCCGAGGTGCGCGTCGAGTCCGAGCAGGCGCGCGCCGCCGAGGGTGCCGGCGGTGATCGCCTCGAGCGGCGAGAGGCCGACGGCGACCAGCTGCTGCAGCTCGGCGAGGTTGGTGCCGTGCGGATGCACGCCCGCGTCGGTGCCGAGGGCGACCGGCACGCCCGCCGCGACCGCGCGGCGCACCGAGTCGAGGCCCTGCTCGCGCAGGAGCGCGCGCTGGCGGAGGCGCTCGGCCGTGGTGGTCACGGGGTCGAACTCGCGCACCAGGATGCTGAGCGTGGGCACCAGCACGGTGCCGCGCTCGAGCATCAGCGCGATCGTCTCGTCGCTGAGGTCGTAGCCGTGCTCGATGCTCGCCGCTCCGCCGAGGACCGCGGCCCGGGCCGCCCCGTCGCTCAGGGCGTGCGCGGTGATCGGCCGCCCGCCGCGCTCGTCGAGGAGCCGCGCGATCAGGCGCACCTGCTCCTCGGTGATCCCTACGTCGCGGGCGTCGTCGTTCGGGGAGCCGAGTCCTCCGGAGGTCGCGACCTTGATCACGTCGGCGCCGGTGCGCACGAGCGTGCGGATCATGCGGATCACGTCCTCGTCGGTGTCGACGACGCCGATCGGCGGCATGCCGGGTCGTACGGCCCAGGCGGGCAGGCTGCCGTTGCGGTGCTGCGGATCGGCGTGGCCGCCGGTCGGCGACAGCATCGACAGGGCGAGGTGCAGGCGCGGGCCCTCGACCGCACCGCGCGCGACGGCCTCCCGATAGCCCGGCGAGAGGCCGTCGAGGT
The DNA here is from genome assembly GCF_017355185.1 of Rathayibacter sp. SD072. GTDB lineage: Bacteria > Actinomycetota > Actinomycetes > Actinomycetales > Microbacteriaceae > Rathayibacter. Next base: position 9,340 of record NZ_JADILJ010000012.1, read on the forward strand.
CGCGCGCGGTGGTCACTCCCGCCTCGAGGGTGCGGCGGAGCAGGCCCGCGATCTCGAGCACGTCCTCCTCGGGGAACCGCTCCCGCTGGACGACCGGGGGCACCGGCACCATCGCGAGGTGCACATGGGCGTCGACGAAGCCGGGCAGGAGGAACGCGCCGTCGAGATCGATCGCGGGCGCGTCGCTCGGGGCCCGGCGCGGACCGGCGTAGGCGATCACTCCGTCGCGGATCTCCACCTCGGAGTCGGGCAGCGCAGGCGCCCCCGTGCCGTCGAGGAGCGTCGCACCGAGGAGGCGGAGGACGCCGTCGGCGCGAGGGGTCAGCGGCAGGCGAGCGGTCATGGCGGTGGGTTCCTTCTGCGGAGTGCGGGACGTGCGCGGGCGGCGACGGACGGGGCGTGACGGAGGGGGCGGACGTCGATCCCGGGTCAGCCCGCCAGGCTGAATCCGGGCGAGCCCGGGTCGGCGTCGAGCAGCCGCCTGGTGTACCAGTGCTGCGGGTCGGAGTAGACGGCCTCGACCGTGCCGGCCTCGACCACCTCTCCGCGGTAGAGCACGACGACCTCGTCGCTCACCCGCTGGACGACGGCGAGGTTGTGCGAGATGAACATCATCGTGAGGCCGAGCGACTCCTTGATGCCGGCGAGCAGATCGAGGATCTGGCCCTGCACCGAGACGTCGAGCGCCGAGGTGATCTCGTCGGCGATCACGAACGCGGGATCGATGATCAGTCCGCGTGCCACGGCCACGCGTTGGCGCTGGCCGCCGGAGAACTCGTGCGGGTAGCGGTGGCGCATGTCGGCGGTGAGGCCGACGCGCTCGAGCCACGAGACGATGAGCTCCTCGTGGCGCGCGACCCGCGGGCGGACCGGGTCGATCGCCTCGGCCAGCGTCTGCGCGATGGTGCGACGCGGCGAGAGCGACGAGTAGGGGTCCTGCGGGATCATCTGCGTGCGCCGGCGCGAGGCGTGCAGAGCCGAGCGGCTCGCCCCGACGACGTCGAGGCCGTCGATGCTCGCGCTGCCGGACTCTGCCTTGACCGAGCCGACGAGGACCTTCGCGAGCGTCGACTTGCCCGAGCCGGACTCGCCGACGACGCCGACCGTGCGGCCGCGCTCGAGCACCAGGTCGATCCCGTGCAGCACGCGGGTCGCGCCGAACGAGACGTCCAGGCCGTGGATCTCGACCATCGCGCTCACGGGCGGACCTCCTCGGATTCAGCGGCGGGTGCCGTGCCCGGTACCGCGACGGCGGCGGCGGCGCTCGGCGCCACGACGGCGTGCACCACCGGGGTCGCCGCGAGCAGCTGGCGGGTGTACGGATGCGCCACGGTGTCCTCCGACAGGTGGGCGATGTCGTCGATGCGCTCGACGACCCGCCCGTCCTTCATCACGAGCACGCGGTCGCACAGCGCGCGGACGACGCCGAGGTCGTGCGAGATGAACAGCACCGCGGTGCCCGACTCGTCGTTGAGCCTCTTGAGCACGGTCAGGACCTCCCGCTGCACGGTCACGTCGAGCGCGGTGGTGGGTTCGTCGGCGATGAGCAGATCGGGGTGCGCGCTCATCGCCGAGGCGATCATGGCGCGCTGCTTCATCCCTCCGGAGAGCTGGTGCGGGTACTGCCGCAGCCGCCCCTCCGGGTCGGACAGCAGGACGGAGCGGAAGCCGCGCAGCAGCAGATCCAGGGCCGCGCGGCGGGTGTGCCGCAGGCGGATGCGGAGGACGTCGGTGAGCTGGGTGCCGAGCACCAGGGCCGGGTTCAGCGCGGTCCCGGGGTCCTGGTAGATCAGCCCGATCTTCGCGGCCAGCACCCGGTCGGGGACGGGGCCCAGCAGGTCGGTGCCGCCCAGCTCCAGGCGGCGCGCGGACGCCTCGAGGCCCTCGCCGAGGAGCTTGGCGACGACCGACGCCGTCAGCGACTTGCCCGAGCCGGACTCGCCGACGATGCCGAGGACCTCGCCCCGGCGGATCGTGAAGGAGAGGTCGGAGACCAGTTCGCGACCGGTGGCCCCGTGCCTCACGGTGATGCCGTCGGCCACGAGCACCGCGTCGTGCTCGACGGCGAGGGTGCTCTCTCCCTCGCCGCGCACCATGCGGGCGCGGGTGGTGTTCGAGCGCGGGTTGGCGGCCGCGGCGAGGCCGTCGCCGACGAGCAGCGCTGCGAAGGAGGCGAGGGTCAGCGCGATCGCCGGGCCGAGGATCACGACCGGGTTCACCGAGATGCGGCTGAGCCCGTCGTTGAGCAGCGTGCCCCAGTCGAAGGCCGGCGTCTGGGCCCCGAGTCCGATGAACGAGAGGCCGGAGATCTCGACCAGCGCCCCCGAGAAGGCCCCCGCGACGAGGATCAGCGTCGGCTCGGACATGTTCGGCAGCACGTGGCGCACGGCGATCAGGTGCGCGGGCACGCCCATCAGCCGCGCCGTCGTCACGTACTCGCTCGACGCGATCTTCGCGGCGAGGTTGGCGGTGAGCCGCGCGAATCCGGCGACGTTCGCGACCGCGATCGCGACCACCACCTGAACCACTCCCTGCCCGAGGATCGCGGCGACGATGATCGCGACGAGCATGGTCGGGTAGCTGACGGCGAGCTCGATGGCGCGCAGCCCGAGCTCGCGGACACGGCGCGGCGCGAGCCACACGCCGATCCCGAGGGCGATGCCCGCGAGGGCCGACAGCACGGTCGCGGCGAGCGCCATGAGCACGGTCGAGCGCGTCGCGACCAGCGTGCGGGCGAGCATGTCGCGGCCGAGGGTGTCGGTGCCGAGCGGATGATCGGCGGAGGACCCCTGGCTGGGCGAGCCGCCGAGGCCGGTGGCCTGGGCCTGCAGGGCGATCGGGGCGATGATCGCGGTGAGTGCGATCACGCCGAGGATCGAGAGGCCGACGACGAGGCCCGCGTTCCAGCGGAACGCGCGGGGCCGATCGGTCAGGGCGCGGACGGCGGGGAGGGACTCAGCCACGCTGCTCTCCGAGGGTGCGCGGGTCGATGAGACCCAGGACGATGTCGATCACGAGGGTGATGACGAGCGAGATCAGCCCGATGACGAAGACCGCCGCCCGGATCACCGGGTAGTCCTTGTCGATCGCGATCGCCTGCACGATCACGCCGCCCAGGCCCGGCCAGGCGAAGACCGCCTCGGTGATCAGGGCGGAGCCCAGCAGGGCCGTGAGGATGATGCCCGAGAGCGTCAGGGCCGTCGTGAGCAGGTTGGGCAGCATGTGCTTCGCGTAGAGCGTGAGCGCGGGCAGGCGCCAGCCGCGGGCGGTGCGCATGTAGTCCTGCTCGAGGATCACGGCCGTCTCGCGGCGCACGATCCTGGCGACGGAGCAGGTCCCTCCGATGGTCAGCGAGGCGATCGGGAGGATCGCGGCCGTGCCGAACCCGTAGGCCGGCGAGTAGGCGGGCGGCAGCACCTTCAGCAGCACCGCGAAGACCACGACGAAGCCCGTCGCGAGCACGTAGGTGGGGATCGAGGAGACGAGGCCGGTCACCGTGCTGAACAGCACGTCGAGCCAGCGGCGCCGGTCGCCGCGGGTGGCGACTCCGACCGCCGTGCCGAGCGCGAGACCCAGGATCAGCAGGAGCAGGACCGCGGCCAGCGTGATCGACAGCGTGTACGGCATGGCGGTCATGACCAGGTCCATCGCGGGGATGCGGTACCGGTACGAGTCGCCGAAGTCGCCCTGCACCACCTGCGCGAGGTAGGTCCACAGCTGCACGAGCACCGGCTGGTCGAGGCCGAGCTGCGTGCGCACGAGCTCCACCTGCTCGAGCGAGGCCGACTCCCCCGCGATCGCGATCGCCGGGTCGCCCGGGATCAGCTGCACGATCAGGAAGGTCACCAGCACGAGGAGTGCGAGGTTGACCAGCAGACCGAGCCCGCGGCGCAGGAGGAATCGGCGCCACGCTCCGGTCAGGCTCGCGGCGCGGACGACGTCGCCCGGGCCGGGCACGAGTGCCGCGGCGGTCGTGGTGCTCATCGCTGTGTCTCCTCGTCGTGCGGGGCGGACGGTGGGTCGGGGAACGGGGACGGAGGGACGCCCCGGCACGGCGGCCGGGGCGTCCCGAGTCGGATCAGGCCGTGATGCGCATGGCCGACGGGTCCCAGTAGCCCGAGAACACGTACGTGGCGAAGCCGGAGCGGGCGACGTAGCGGTGCGTGTCCGTGATCAGCGGCGTCATGTCGGCGCGCTCGAGGATCGTCTCCTGGGCCGCGAGCAGGTTCTCGCACTGCGTGTCGGGGTCGGACGCGGCCATCGCCGCGTCGTAGAGCGCGACACCCTCGGGGTTGACGCTCGAGGACACGTTCGTGCCGCCCTCGGCGTAGGTCGGGCCGAGGTAGCGCGCGATGGAGGTGTGGATCAGACCGGGGCCGGCGTTCTCGGCCGCGACCGCGACGTCCCAGGTGCCGGGCTCGGTGCGCATCTGCTTGGTCCAGTCGGCGGGGTCGGGAGCCGAGACCGTGACCGTCGCTCCTGCGGCGCGCAGCGACTCCGCGAGGAAGTCGGCGGCCGGGTCCCAGTTCGACATGATCAGCAGGCGGATGCTCTGCCCGGTCAGCGCGGACGACGCCGCGGCGGGGTCGTACTCCTGCACCAGCGACTCGTCGTCGAGGGCGCAGCGGTAGGACGCCGCGTTGACCGTGTACTGCGGCACTCCGAGACCGTCGAGGCCGGCGGCGTTGAAGCCCTCGGTGTCGATGGCCTGGGCGACGGCCTCGCGCAGCTCCTGGTTCCCCTCGAAGACCGATCCGGAGCCGGCCGCCTCGTTGAAGACGAGGTTGTAGGCCGAGCTGGCGAAGGTCACCGTGGTGTACGCGTCGTCGCTCTCGAAGCGCAGCGCGTTGGAGTCGTAGAAGCGGGCGAGGTCGACGCCGCCGGACTCGAGCAGGTTCGCGCTCGTGTTCGAGTCGGACTGCACCGTGAGGTTGATCGTCGTCGCGGGGACGCCGTCGACCTCCTCCCAGGCGGGCCAGGCGTCGTAGTCGTCGCGCAGCGTGTAGCTCGCGCTGACTCCGGCCGAGAGGTCCGAGAGCGTGTACGGACCGGACCAGGCGCCGTCGACCGTGCCCGCGGCGAGGCCCTCGGGGTCGGCGAGACCGGCGGGGCAGATGATGCCGGTGCCCGGGCGGGTCATGCCGCCCAGCAGCTGGGAATAGGGCTCGCTGAGCGCGACGGTGAGCGTCCCTGCGGCGTCGTCCGCGGTGAAGGTCGCGTCTCCGGAGCCGAACGCCTGGTTCTTCCAGGTCTGGGCTCCCGCGTCCTCGAGGCCGGTGAGGTACTCGAAGGAGTCGGCGACGACGGTCGGCGTGATGGGGGTGCCGTCGGCGCAGGTGGCGTCGTCGCGCAGGGTGAAGACGTAGTCCGAGGCCGAGAGCGACTCCCACTCGGTGGCGAGACCGCCGATGTAGCCCTCGGTCTCGCCCTGGCGGAGCAGGGTGTCGAAACCGAGTCGGGCGACCGTGACGTCGGCGTCGGCCGAGGCCTTCGCGGGGTCGAAGGTGGCGGGCGCGTACCAGAGCTCCGCGTTGATCGTGTCGGGCGCGGGAGCGTCGGCGTCGGGCTCGGCGCTCGAGGTCCCGCAGGCGCTGAGCGCGAGACTCGCGATCGCCGCCAGCGCGACACCGCCGAGCATGCTCTTCCTGACCATGGTGCTGTCCTCCAGGGGATTCGGGTGGTGCGTCGGGGCGGATCAGGGGGCTGCGGGCGGAGCCCGCCGGCCGGGGTCGAGGCAGGACGAGCAAGGCCCGTCTCTTCAACTTGGATCCAATGTAACCGGGACCGCATCCAATTGTGTTTCGTCTGGATTACATCTGCCGGGACGCCGAGTGGACGAGAGCGCCTCCGACCTCCGTCCGCAGCACCCGCGCGGCGCCGAACCCGTCCGGCGTGCACGAGAGCGGATCGACGTCCAGCTCGACCAGGTCGGCGAGGAACCCCGTGCGGAGCACGCCCCGAGAAGCCTCGTCGAACGAGGCGTGCGCGGCCCCGCGCGTGCAGGCCTCCACGGCCTCCTGCACCGAGAGCGCCTGGGCGCCGCCCACAGGCCCCTCGAGGCCGCGCATCCGCCGGCCCGCCGCCATCGCGACGAGCGCCCGCGGATCGAAGGGGAAGTACGGGGCGTCGGAGCCCATCGCGATCACCGCGCCGGCATCGTGCCAGGCCCGCATCGGATTGACGTCCTCGACCCGCTCGCCCAGTCGCCGGGCGAGGCCTGCGGCGTTGCTCCAGGCGATGGAGGGCTGCAGGGACGCGACGACGCCGAGGCGGGCCGCTCGCTCGAGGCTCGCAGCGGAGGGCTCGAGGTACGCGTGGATGAGCTGGCAGCGCAGCGGCTCGAGCACCTCGGCGGGCGCGGCGGCCTCGAGCGCGTCGAGCACCTCGGCGACCGCGCGACTGCCGACGGCGTGCACGCCCAGCCCCCAGCCCGCGGCGATGCAGGCCGCGGCGAGGCGCGCGAACTCCGCGGTCGGCAGGCGCTGGACGCCGTGGTCGCCGCCCGGCCAGGCCTCCTCGAGCAACGCCTGCCCCTTCATGCCCTCGCCGTCGTAGTAGACCTTGATCGGCCCGAGGCGCAGCCGGTCGTCGCCGTCGCCCGTGACTCCGTCGATCCCCGCGAGCACCGCGAGCGCCTCGTCCACCCCGGGCACGGCGTCCGACCCCAGCTGCGGCCAGGGCATCGCGACCACCCGCAGGCTCAGCTCGCCCCGGCGGTGCGCCTCGCGGTAGGCGGCCAGCTCGTCGAGCGTGACGGCGGGATCGATCACTCCGGTGATCCCCATCGCGTGCAGGAGCGGCTGCACGCGCAGCAGCGCCGCGCGCCGATCGGCGGGGGTGGGCGGAGTACCGCCGAGCCAGTCGGGAGCGTCCGGGTCGGCGTCCGCGTCGGCCAGCATCGCCGCCGAGAACGCGGCCGCGTCGGCCCCCTCGTCGAGGAGCTGCAGCGCCTTCAGCCCCGCTCGCTGGGCGTGCGAGTGCGCGTCGATGAAGCCCGGGAGCAGCACGCCCTCGAGCGCCTCCTCGCGGGCCCCGGCCGGAGCGGCCGCCCGGACCTCGTCGACCGAGCCGACGGCCCCGATCCGCTCGCCGACGACCAGGAGCGCCTCGGCGACCGGGCGCTCCGGATCCATCGTGCGGATGCGGCCGATCAGGATCCGCGCCTCAGCCACGGCCGTCGAGCCAGTCGTGCACGTCGGCTGCCGTGACCAGCGCCTCGCGCTGGAGGTACTGGATCGCCTCGAGCGCGGCGTCGTGCGCCCGCTCGCTCGAGCCCGCCACGCAGTCGGTCAGCACGCGCACCGCGTAGTCGTGCTGGTGCGCATCGGCCGCCGTGTAGTGGATGCAGACGTCGGTGAGGCCGCCGACCAGCAGCAGCGTGCCGGCGCGGTAGGCCTTCAGCACGATCTCGAGCTCCGTGCCGAAGAAGGCGGAGTAGCGGCGCTTGCGGATCACGAACTCCTCGGGCCGCGGCTCGAGCCACGAGGCCAGCTCCGTCGCGGGATCGCCCTCGAGGCAGTGCGGGCCCTCGGCCCCGTCGAGCTCGCGACCGATGTCGACGAGATCGCGCTTGTGCACCTCCTGGATGAAGACCACGGGTACTCCGCTGCTGCGGCAGTGGGCGATCAGATCACGCACGCGCGGCGCCCGCTCCTGCCTCCCGCTCATCACGGGGATGCCGGGCGTCGGCGCCGTCGAGGCGGCACCGCCTTGGATGTCGACGACGACGAGGACGGGGGTGCCGGAGACGGCGAGCATGCGGGTGGATCCTTCCGGTGGTGCGCGGAGTCGGGTGAGGTGCCCCCGCGACTCCGGCGGAACGGGGTGGTGACCCGCCCTCGTCCGCCCGGTCATTCTCGGATCCGGAGCGTTCCGGCGCGGGTCGGCACTGTTTCACAGAGGTAAAACCTCGGCTTGTTCGGAATGTGGAGGAGCCTCTGCGAGGCGCTCCGGTCAGACGGGTCGCGCCGCCCGCCGGCGCCGGAACGGCAGCAGCTCGGCGACCGGCACCGGCGCGAAGGCGTCGCCGACGGCCACCCACACCCGCGCCCGGGCCGCGTGGTCGCCGAGCAGCTCGGCGCAGACGCCGCACGGCTCGATCAGGTGCCTGCTCCCTCCGGGTCGCCGCAGCACCCCCACGATCGAGACGACCGGGGACCCGGCGACGACCGCGGCGCTCAGTGCCGCCGACTCCGCGCAGACGGAGGCGCGCCCCGCGCCGGCCTCGACGTGCAGCCCCGTGACCACGCGGCCGTCCGCGAGGCGCAGGGCGGCCGCCACCTCGTGGATCCGCTCGGCGTAGAGCCTGTCGAGCAGCCCCGACGCGATGGCCAGCAGCTCGCGGTCGCCCTCGCCCATGGCCTCGGGCGGCCCGTCGAGGACCGGCCGGTCGGCGCTCACGACCAGCCCAGGATCCGCGCCATGTTGCCGCCCTCGACCAGCGCGCGGTCGGCCTCGTCCGGGATCGCCTTGGCGATCTTCATCCGCTCGAGGTCGAAATCGCTGCCGGGCCACTCCGAGCCCAGCAGGATCTTCTCGGCGCCCAGCCGCGCGTAGGCGCGCTTCACGTCCGACATCAGCGTCGCCGACGTCTCGAGGTAGATGTGCGGATTGCGCTCGGCGACGATGATCGCCTCGGGGACGTTCCAGACCGCTCCCATGTGGGCGATGATCGTCGGCACTCCGGGGAAGCCCTTGGCGATCTCCTCGATGGCGAACGGCGCGCAGAACGCGTCGTCGAGGGCGTTGATGAGCACCGGCAGTCCGAGCTCCTCGCAGACGGCGAAGAGCGGATCGAGCAGACCGTGGTCGGCCACGTGGTAGCCGTGCAGGCTCGGGTGCAGCTTCAGCCCGACCAGGCCCGCCGCGGCGAAGCGCCGGATCTCGTCGACCGCGTTCTCCCACTGCGGCATCACCTGGCCGAAGCCGAAGAGCCGGTCGGGGTGGGCGGCGACGAGGTCGATCAGGAAGTCGTTCTCGATGCCCTGGGCGAGCGAGCAGACCATCGCCCGGTCCACGCCCGCCGCGTCCATCCGGTCGAGGATCCGCTTCGGGTCGAACGGCGTGTAGGCCGGCGGCTGCTCGCCGGGGCGGACTCCGCTGAGGTAGTCGCTGCGACCGCGGCGGTCCTGGGTGGTGTTGTAGGCGTCGATGATCATGCGGCGTGTCCTTCTCGGGGGTTCGGGCGTGGGGGCGGGCGGAGTCACGCGACGGACATCGCGCCCATCGCGACGATCCCGGCGAGGGAGGCGAGGCGGCGGGCGGTGTCGAGGCGGTCGGTCCGGACGGCGAGGGCGGTGCGCGCCGCGACGACGGAGTAGGCGGCCACCCCGAGTGCGAGCGGCAGGGCGAGGGAGGAGTGGCCGTGCGCGTGCGGCGACGCGACGGGTGCCGCCGACAGCAGCACGAGCCCCGCCGCGAGCAGCATGCCGACGCCGTGCAGGGCGTCGGTCGCGTGGCGACGGGCCGTGCCGCGGCTCCGGCGGATCCGGTCGACGAGGGCGGCGGTCACCGCGCATCCCGCCAGCAGGAGCGACCAGAGCGGAGCGGGGACGAGATGCAGGGCGGGGACGTGCACGTCGAGCATCGCCGCGACCATCGCGACCTCGGCGACGAGCCAGGTGCGGCCGATCCTCCGGCGACCGGCGACGCCCAGCGCGAGGGACGCGAGCGCCGTGAGCAGGACGACGACGAGCAGTGCGGTCACACCGGCCTCCTGCTCGTGGTCGAGAGGAGCGCGATCGCTCCTGATTGGATCCAATCGTAGGCGCTGCGGATCCATGCGGTCAACGAACCGCGTCATCGGCGGGCATCGAGGCCGTCGACCACTCGAAGAAGGGATCCATCCGGTGCCATGATTGGATCCCGGCCGAGCTCGCGGCCGTCCGATCGGAGGGGATCACGACGTGACCACCCAGGGCGACAACGCACTCGTGGACGATCTCGCGGCCCGCATCCGCGCCAAGATCATGTCCGGCGAGATCCCCATCGGCGCCCCGCTGCGCCAGGCCGATCTCGCCTCGCAGTTCGGCATCAGCCGGACCCCCGTCCGCGAAGCGCTGCGCCAGCTGCAGACCGGCGGGCTGATCGAGGTCGTCCCCAATCGTGGAGCCGTCGTCCGCGTGCCCGTGCCGTGGGAGGTCCGCGAGGCGTACGAGGTCCGCGCGGAGCTCGAGTCCCTCGCCGCCCGCCGCGCCGTCGACCGGCTGGACGACGCGACCATCGCCGAGCTGCGCTCCGTCAACGCCGCGATGTACGAGCGCTCGCTGGCGGTCGCGGCCGGCACCGCGACCGAGCGCGACGGCAGCGCCAACGACCAGTTCCACGGGCTGATCTACCAGGCGTCGGGCAACACCCGCCTCGGCCGGATGCTCGTCGAGATCAACGACGCGTTCCCGCGCAACGTCTCGGGCCTCGTCCTGCGCGAGAACTCGCGCCACCGCGAGGAGAACTTCCGCGAGCACGAGGAGATCGTCGACGCCTTCGTCGCGGGCGACCACGACCGCGCGGCCGGCATCATGCGCGAGCACGTGCTGCGCGCCGGCGAGCACCTCGCCCACTGGTACGAGCGCCGCTCCTCCACGGTGTTCACGGGCTGACGCCTCCGTTCACGGGCTGACGGCTCCGAGACCGCCCGGGCGTCGACCAGTCGAAGACGGTCGACGGCGCCGATGCGCGGCGGCAGATCGCTACGGATCGGAACCCGCGGGCCGCGCACTCCGCATCGGCCCTACCGCGCTGCCCCGGGATCCGCCACGGTGGACCCCGTGACCGAGATCCTCCGCCTCGCCGCCTTCCCCGCGACTCCCGACGGCGGCAACCCCGCCGGCGTCGTGCTCGACGCCTCCGCCCTCGACGACGCCGCGATGCAGGCGATCGCCGCCGACGTCGGGTACGCCGAGACGGCCTTCGCGACCGAGCGCACCGGAGAGCGGCGGTTCCGGATGCGCTACTTCTCGCCCGTCGCCGAGGTGCCGTTCTGCGGCCACGCGACGATCGCGACCGCGGTGGCGCTGGCGGAGCGGGACGGAGCCGGCCCGTTCGTCTTCGACACCCCCGTCGGCGAGGTCGCGATCGCGACCCGCGTCGAGGACGGCGCACTGCTCGCCGCCTTCACGAGCGTCGAGCCCCGGGTCGTCCCCCTGCCGGACGCCGACACGGACGCGATCCTGGCACTGCTGGCCCTGGACCGCACCGCGCTGGACGCGCGCTTCGCGCCGGCCGAGGCGTTCGCCGGCAACCGGCATCCGATCCTCGTGCTCGAGAGCGCCGCGGTCTTCGACGGGTTCTCGTTCGAACCGGCGGCGATGCGTGCGCTCATGGACTCGCGCGGCTGGAGCGGCACGGTCACGATCGCGCGCGCCCTGCCGGACGGCGCGTTCGAGACCCGGAACCTCTTCCCGGTCGGCACCCTGGCCGAGGACCCCGCCACCGGGTCGGCGGCCGCCGCGCTCGGCGGCTGGCTGCGCGCGATCGGCGCCGTCGCCCCTCCAGCGCGCGTCGTCGTGCACCAGGGCCGCCACGTCGGCCGGCCGAGCGTTCTGCTCGTCGACGTCCCCGCCTCCGGAGGCGTCACGGTGAGCGGCACGGCGCACGCGATCCAGGCGTAGCCGGCCTCGTCGGCGCGCCACCCCGCCGCTAGTGTGAGCCGCGCGCCGACCCCGCGGCGCCCCCTCGAGGAAGGCCCGCCGTGGTCCCCGACATCAACCCCTGGGCCGTCGCCCTCGCCACCCTCTCGACGATGATCGTCGGCTCGGTCTGGTACACCCCGAAGGTCTTCGGCACGCTCTGGATGCGCCTCACCGGCATCACCGACGAGAGCATGCGGACCCGCAGCGCGGTGGTGCCGATCCTGGTGACGCTCGTCGTCAGCCTCGTCACCGCCCTGGTCCTGGCCGGCTGCGTCGACATCGCCCACGCCTTCTACGGCGGCAGCTGGTTCGCGAACTCCCTGATCACCGGACTGTTCCTCTTCGTCGGCTTCACCGCGGCCCGGATGATCACGCACGACGCCTTCGAGGGCCGCCCCGCGAAACTGACGATCCTGAACGTGACGCACGAGCTCGTGACGATCCTGGTGATGTCGGTGATCATCGGCCTGCTGCCGGCGTGAGTCCGCGCTCAGCTGCCCGGAACGGCTCCCGACACGCCGCGAGAACGCGCCTTCTCGGGCGACTCGGCGCGCGGGCCGGAGTGGCGACCGCTCTGGTGCTCGCGCTGGCGGGCTGTGCGCCCGGCCTCTCCGCATCCGCGACCGACGCCTGCAATCATCACGCCGACTGGGTGAGCGGGGGGCGGCTGGAGGAGCGGCGCGATCGCAGCGTCGAGACCATCGCGAAGCTGCTGACGGGCGAGGATCCGGCCGAGTTCCGGAGCGCGTCGGCCGCGATGACGGCGGCGCTCGACTCCGATGACGAGGCCGGCTCCGCCACCGCGTCGGCCGCCTTCGCGGACGCCTGCCGCGACAACGGATGGGAGCCTCCGGAGGGCTGACGCCGACGGTCCGACGAACGGGCACGCGGGTCTCGATACGCGCCTGCGGCGCTGCTCGACCAGCAAGGGGGCGCCGCTGCGCGCGCTCGATCAGCAAGGGGTGCCGCTGCTCAGCCACTCGACCAGCGAAGCGGCCGACGCGCGGCTGATCGACCAGCAGGGATCCACTCCCGAGCCCGATCGCCCCTGCTGATCGAGTAGGCCGCGCAGCGGTCGTATCGAGATCCCCCCACCGATCCCCGCCAGCGCCGGAAGGGGGGTCGGATCGCCGCCAGACGACCTGCCAGGCTCGGGGCATGAGCACCCCCAGCGATCTGCTCGCCGTCCTCGTCGACGCCGACAACGTCCCTCCGTCCCGGATCGGAGCCGTCCTCGCGGAGGTCGCTCGCTTCGGCACGGCCTCGGTGAAGAGGGTCTACGGCGACTGGACGAGCACGCAGCTCACCAGCTGGAAGACCGCGGCGAGCGAGCACGTCATCCAGCCCATGCAGCAGTTCGCGCACACCAAGGGCAAGAACTCGACGGACAGCGCGCTCATCATCGACGCGATGGACCTGCTCTACACGGGCCGCTTCCAGGGATTCTGCATCGTCTCGTCGGACAGCGACTTCACCCGACTCGCGTCCCGGATCCGCGAGCAGGGGATCACCGTCTACGGCTTCGGGGAGCGCAAGACGCCGACGTCCTTCCGCAACGCCTGCGACCAGTTCACCTACCTCGAGGTCCTCGAGGTCATGGACGGCGATGTGACCGCCGTCGCCTCGACACCGGAGCGGCCGGTGACGTCGTCACCCCGAGACGACCCGCGTCTCATCGAGGGGCTCCGGAACAGCGTGAGCACCGCGTCGTCCGAGGACGGATGGGCGAGCCTCAGCGCCGTGGGGCAGCTCCTGCGCAAGTGGCGATCGGACTTCGACTCCCGCAACTGGGGCTACGCGAAGCTGTCGGAACTCGTCCGCGCCACGGGGCAGTTCACGGTCGAGTCGACGGCGACGGGGCACCGAGTCCGCACGGGAGTCACCTCTCCGGCACGATCCCGTCGCGAGACGGCAGGACGCGGCGCCGGCACCTGATCGCCTCCCCGTCCCCGAGCGGGCTCTCAGCACGGGACTCCCCGAACGACGAGACGTCCCCGTGCCGTCGAGGCGTCCCGCTGCTGCGGGCTGTCTCGACGGTCCGAGGACGTCTCGTGGGGGCACATCTCGAGACGCCGCTCCGCGGCTGCTCGACCAGCGGAGGGCTACTTCTTCCGGCGCGAGTCCTTCGGCACCGTCCGGATCCCGGTCGTCCCCGTCACCTGGTTCACGCCCGTCGTGTCGATGTCGGTCGGCCGCTCGCCCGGGCGGTAGGCGGTGTCGACCGCCGACTGCACCGACTCGTCGACGACCGTCGCCGCGGCGATCGCCCGCTCCATCCGGCTCTGGCGCGAGCGGAGGTAGAGGCCGAGCGCGATGATCACGATCAGCGCGAGGTACGCGAACGCCGCGAACGGGCGGGTGACCAGCGCCGTCAGGTCGCCCTGCGAGAGCTGCAGCGCCCGGCGCAGCTGTGCCTCCGCCATCGGGCCGAGGATCAGCCCGATCACGAGCGGCGCCACCGGGTAGCCGAAGCGGCGGAGGAAGTAGCCCACCACTCCCACGACCAGCAGGATCACGATGTCGACCGTCGAGAAGTTGACGGCGTACGCGCCCAGCACCGCGAAGGTCAGGATGCCCGCGTAGAGGTACGGACGCGGGATCTGCAGCAGCTTCACCCACATGCCCACCAGCGGCAGGTTGAGCACCAGCAGCATCACGTTGCCGATGTAGAGGCTCGCGATCAGCGCCCACACGAGGCCCGGCTGGTTCGTGAACAGCTGCGGTCCCGGCTGGATGCCGTAGCTCTGGAACGCCGAGAGGATGATCGCGGCGGTCGCGGTCGTCGGCAGTCCCAGGGTCAGCAGCGGCACGAGCACGCCCGCCGCCGCCGCGTTGTTCGCCGACTCCGGACCGGCCACGCCCTCGATGGCCCCGCGGCCGAACTCGTGCTTGTGCTTCGAGAGCTTGCGCTCGGTCGCGTACGACAGGAACGTCGCCACATCCGCGCCGCCGGCCGGGATCGTGCCGATCGGGAAGCCGATCGCGGTGCCGCGCAGCCACGGCTTCCACGAGCGCTTGAAGTCGTCGCGGGTCATCCAGCTGCGCCATCCGCGGGTCACGGGGATCACCTGGATGCCGCCGTGCCGCATCCGCGACGCCACGTAGAGCGTCTCGCCGACCGCGAAGAGGCCGACCGCCACGAGCACCACGTCGATGCCGTCGGCCAGCGGCAGCAGGCCGAACGTGTAGCGCTGCTGGCCCGAGAGGATCTCGGTGCCGACCAGGCCGACGAAGAGGCCCAGGCCCAGCGAGCTGAGGCCGCGCCAGACGGAGGAGCCCAGCAGGGCGCCGACGGTGATGAACGCGATGACCATGAGCGCCACGTAGTCGGCGGGAGCCAGGTTCACGGCCCAGGCCGCGATGGTCGGGGCGAGGAGGGTGAGCAGCACCGTGGCGACGGTGCCGGCCACGAACGAGCCGAGGGCCGCCGTGGCGAGGGCCGCGGCTCCGCGCCCCATCTTCGCCATCTTGTTGCCCTCGAGCGCGGTGACGATCGAGGCCGACTCCCCCGGCGTGTTCAGCAGGATGCTCGTGGTCGAGCCGCCGTACATGCCGCCGTAGTAGATGCCGGCGAAGGTGATCAGCGCCGCGGTGGGGTCGAGCGTGTAGGTCAGGGGCAGCAGCAGCGCCACCGTCATGGCCGGGCCGATGCCGGGCAGCACGCCGACGGCGGTGCCGACCAGCACGCCCAGGAACGCGAAGATCAGGTACTCGGGCTGCGCGGCGATCGCGAAGCCCTCGAGCAGTGCCGAGATGTTGTCCACGTCAGCCTCCGATCGCGTCGAGGACGGGCTGCAGCCAGCCCAGCAGCGGACCCAGCGGCAGCGAGAGCCCGAGCAGACCGCCGAAGACGATCTGCACGACCAGGCCCAGCGCCAGGCCGACGAGGATCGCGACCCACCACTTCTTCGCGCCCAGCGACCACGCCACTCCGCCGAAGAGCACGGCCGCGGCGAGCGCCCAGCCGATCAGGTCGACGAGGACGATGTGCGCGATGACGAAGGCGACGAGCTTGCCGAGGGTGACCCAGTCGGTCTTCGCCGTGGAGTCGATGTCCTCGCCCTCCTCCTGCGGGCCGAGGCGGCCGCGGAGGACGTCGATCAGCACCATGACCGCCGAGAAGGTGAGGATGCCGCTGACCAGGAACGGGAAGACCCGCGGGCCGACCTGCGAGCCGGCGCCGGGAGCGCGGATCGAGAACGCGCCGACGAAGACGAAGATCCCCAGCGCGACGGCGAGCACCGCGAAGACCAGCTCGCCGATCAGGCGGCCCCGGTCGGCGCGGGCCGCGTCCGTCCCCGGGGCCACCGGAGGAGCGGAGGTCGACATCAGTCGACCAGCCCGATGTTCTTCAGCGTCGCGCCGACCTCGGTGATGTCGCTCTCGAGGAAGTCGCCGAACTCGTCGCCGGTGAGGAACGCGTCGGTCCAGCCGCGGGTCGCGAGCTCCTCGGTCCACGCCTCGGTGCCGTGCAGCTCGGTGACGAGGTCCGTGAGGGCCGCGGTCTCCTCCTCCGTGATGTCGGAGGGGGCCAGCACGCCGCGCCAGTTGGTGAGGGTCACGTCGTAGCCGGCCTCGGTCATGGTCTCGACGTCCGGCAGCGATTCGACGGGCTCGGCCGACGAGACGGCGAGGGCGCGCATAGTGCCGGCCTCGATGTGCTCGAGGAACTCGCCCACGCCGGAGATGCCGGCGCCCACGTTGTTGCCGAGGATCAGCGAGACGGCCTCGCCGCCGCCCGAGTTCGGGATGTAGTTGAGCTTCTCGGCGATCTCGTCGCCCGACAGGCCGGCCGACTCGAGGAGCAGGCCCGCGAGGATGTGGTCGGCGCCGCCCGCGGAGCCGCCGGTGACGGTGATCTCCTGGCCCTTGTCGACGATGTCGTCGGCGAGGTCCTCGAGGGTCTCGTACTCGGAGTCGGCCGGCACGACGATGACGAGCGACTCCTCGGTGAGGCGGGCGATCGGAGTGGTGTCCTCCATCCGCACGTCGGCGGCGTTGGTCTCGACCGCGCCCACCATGACGAGGCCGGTGACCATCAGCGTGTTGGGGTCCTTCTCGTTGGCGAGGGACGCGAGGCCGACGGTGCCGCCCGCACCGCCGACGTTGGTGACGGGGGCCGAGCCGACGAGCTTCTCGGCGGTCAGGAGCTGCGACATGGCGCGGCCGGTCTGGTCCCAGCCGCCGCCCGGGTCGGCGGGGACGATGATCTGGAGCGACTCGACGGCACCGCCGGCGGCGGGCTCCGAGGCGGTCTCGGTGCCTCCGGACGAGCAGGCGGTGAGGGCGAGGGTCGAGGCGGCGAGCACGACGAGGAAGGGCTTGGATCGCATGGTTCTTTCTCTCCTTTGAGAACTCCCGAGTGCGAGATCGGGTGGATGCGCCGCTGCGGCGCGCGAGACAGAACCTAATGACGCGGACGAGTCGGCCGCGGCTTCGGTAACTAAGAGCGGGCTTTCGTAACTATTGGTCGGGAGCCGCGGGTCTCGATCCGGTCGCGGAGCGACGCGGCACGTCCCGTGGCGCGTCATGATGGGCGGGTGGTTCGGGCAATGTCGCTTCGGGTACAGCTCCTGCTCCTGCAGGCGCTGATCGTCGCCGTCGCCGTCGTCGCGACCGGACTCGTCGCCGGATCGCTGCAGGAGCGCTCGCTGCGCTCCTCCTACCTCGACCGCATGACCGGCGTCGCGCGCTCGGTCGCGAACCTGCCGGCGATCACCGAGGCCTTCGACGACGAGGACCCCTCGATCGTGATCCAGCCGATCGCCGAGGTGATCCGGGAGGCGTCGGACGTCACCTACGTCGTCGTGACCGACCGCACGGGCGTGCGCTTCTCGCATCCCGACACCGAGCGGATCGGCGAGCGCGTCTCGACCGACCCGTCGGTGCCGCTCGCCGGGCAGACCTTCGTCGGCACGCAGACCGGCACGCTCGGGGAGTCGTGGCGGGTCAAGGTGCCGGTGTTCGGCTCCGACGGCGAGGTGATCGGCACGGCCTCGGTCGGGATCCTCGAGTCGGCACTGCGGAAGGACTTCCTCGGGCACCTGAGCTGGCTGCTCTGGGCCATGGCGGGGGCCGCGGTGCTCGGGATCTTCGGGGCCGCCTGGGTCACCGCGATCATCCGCCGCCGGATCTTCCGCCTCGAGCCCGAGGAGATCGCGTCGCTCGTGACGCAGCAGGAGACGATGCTGCACCGGCTCTCGGAGGGCGTGGTGACGGTCGACGCGAGCGGGCGGATCGTGCTGGTCAACGACGCGGCGACCGCGCTGCTGGGCTGGTCCCCGGATCCGACCCAGCCTCCTCCGCTGGCGCGCGACGTGCTCGAGCCGTCGCTGCTCGAGGTGCTCGAGTCGGGCGAGCGCGAGGGCCGGCTGGTCCTCGCGGGCGAGCGGATCCTGATCGCGCGCGGCACCGGCACCCGCCGCGGCGATCGCACGGTCGGCGCGACCCTCCTGCTCCGCGACCACACCGAGCTGCACCAGCTGATGCAGGACACCGACGGCGCGCAGTCGCTCGCCGCCGGCCTGCGCGCTCAGGCCCACGAGTTCGCGAACACCATGCACGTCGTCTCCGGGCTGCTGGAGCTCGACTGCGTCGACGAGGCGCGCGCGTTCATCGCGCGGCTCGGCAGCGGGGGGCCGCTCGGAGTCGGCGGCGCGATCGCGCCCGAGATGCTGATGGAGGATCCGGAGCTCACGGCGCTGCTGATGGTCAAGAGCGCCCACGCGCGCGAGCTGCGGATCGACCTCGCCGTCTCCGCGACTCCCGAGGCCGAGTCCCTCGCCGGACGCCTGCCCTCGACCCTGCGCGACGACGTCGTCACCGTGGTGGGCAACCTCGTGGACAACGCCCTCGAGGCCTGCTCGGCCGGGCACCGCGTGCGCGTGCAGTTCTCGATCGACGCGGGCGACCTCGTCATCGAGGTCGATGACGACGGAGTGGGGATCCCGCCGGAGCAGCGCGAGCAGGTCTTCGAGGAGGGCGTGTCGTCCAAGGGCGGCCGCGATTCCGGGGTGCGCGTGCACGGCCGCGGCATCGGCCTCGCGCTCGTGCGCCGGGTCGCGCAGCGCAACCGGGGCGCGGTCGCGGCCGGGGCGTCGGAGTGGGGAGGGGCGCGTCTCACCGCGCGCCTGCACCTCCCGCCCGTGGCCGTGGGGGTGTCGTGACCGCCCCGCTGTCGGTCGTCATCGTCGACGACGACTCCGCCATCGCCGCCCTGCACGAGCGCTTCGTCGCCGCGCATCCGGGCTTCGAGGTGCGGGAGGTGGCGGGAGACGGACCGTCGGCCGTCGCCGCGATCCAGGCGCACCACCCCGACGTGGTGCTGCTCGACTTCCACCTGCCCGGCTTCTCGGGGCTCGACGTGCTGCGCGCGGTGCGGGCGACGGCGGGGCCGCAGCCCGACTTCATCGCGGTCACGGCGGTGCGGGATGTGGAGAGCGTGCGCGCGGCTCGAGCGGCCGGGGTGCACCACTACCTCGTGA
Organism: Rathayibacter sp. SD072; assembly: GCF_017355185.1. Taxonomy (GTDB): domain Bacteria; phylum Actinomycetota; class Actinomycetes; order Actinomycetales; family Microbacteriaceae; genus Rathayibacter. The sequence continues at coordinate 28,454 of NZ_JADILJ010000012.1, forward strand.
AGCCGTTCAGCGCGACGGCGCTGCGGAACCGGCTGGACGAGGTGGCGCACGACCGGCGGTTGTTCGAGGGGGCGGCGGGGCTGCACCAGGACGAGATCGACGTGCTCTTCACCTCGGGCGCGCGGGCGCAGGCGCTGCCGAAGGGGCTGAGCACCGAGACGCTCGCCTCCGTGCAGGGGGCGCTGCGTCCGGATGCGGACGCGTCGGCCACCGAGGTCAGCGTCGCGGTCGGCATCTCACGGGTGAGCGCGCGGCGCTACCTCGAGCACCTGGTGGCGTCGGGCCGCGCGGCGCGGACGCTCCGCTACTCCACGGGGCGCCCGTCGAGCGTGTACACGCTGGTGGAGTGACCGGGCGTCCGGATCCCGCGGATCTCCCTACGCCACTGTGCGGCTACTCGATCAGCGAGACGCGCGCGAATCGGGCCCTGCGCCTCCGTCAGCGCCCGGTTCGCGACCACTCGCCGCACCAGGGCTCGCTGAGTCGGCCCGAAACGGAGCCCACGGAGACGGCAGGCCCCACCCGGCGACGACTCGCCCGCCCCCGGCTGGTCGAGGAGCACCGCAGGCGCGTATCGAGACCCCCCGGGACACGCGGATCTCGATACGCCCGCTCCGCGGGCTACTCGATCAACAGAGGAGCCTCAGGCCCCCGCGACCGTCGACCCGCGGACCAGCAGCTCCGTCGGCATGATCGTCACGCGCTCGACCGTCTCACCGGCGAGCAGCCGCACCAGCACCTCGGCCATCGTCGAGCCGAGCTCGGTCGAGGGCTGGCGCATCGTGGTGATGGGCGGGTCGGCCGCCTGCGCGAAGTAGTCGCCGTCGAAGCCGGCGAGCGCCACGTCGCCGGGCACCGAGAAACCGCGCTCGCGCAGGGCGCCCAGCGCTCCCGCCGCCATCTGGTCGTTGGAGGCGAAGACCGCGTCGATCGGGCGGCCGGAGTCGAGCAGACGGTGCATCGCCGCGGCTCCGTCGGCGGGCGAGTAGTCGCCGATCTCGACGCGGGAGTCGTCGAGCCCGGCCTCGCGCACCGCGTCGCGCCAGCCGAGCAGGCGGTCGACGGCGGCGGGCATGTCCTGACGGCTCGCGATCATGGCGGGCTCGCGCCGGCCCAGGCCGAGCAGGTGCTCGGTGATCGCGCGCGCCGAGGCGATGTTGTCGACGTCGACGAAGTAGCTCCCCTGGCCCTCATCGCTGAGCGGCCGGCCGCCGAAGACCACGGGGAGGCTCGTGCCGAGCCGTGCGTAGGAGTGGTCGCCGCTGTGGTGCGAGACGACGAGCGCCCCGTCGACGTTGCCGCCGAGGAGGTAGCGCCGTGTCTTCTCGGGCGCCGCCTCCGACGCGATGACGATGTTCAGCGTGTACGCGGTGTCGGCGAGCCGGAGCGCCGCCCCCTGCACCACCGAGGCGAAGAACGGATCCGCGAACACCTTGGCGGTCGACTCCGGCACCACGAGCGCGATGACCTCGGTCTTGCGGCTGGCGAGCGAGCGGGCGGCGCGGTTCGGCACGTAGCCGAGCTCCTCGATCGCCTTGCGCACGGCCTGGGCCGCGTCGTCCTTCACCCGCGGGGAGTTGTTGACGACGCGGCTGACCGTGGAGCGCGAGACGCCGGCACGGGCGGCGACCTCTTCGAGCGTCGGGGCGGCGGAGGCGGTGTCGGGACTCATGGGGGGCCTCTCGGTTCAGTGCTCCGAGGGTAGTGGAGCCGCGACGCCGCTCGGCGCCCCTCTATCCCTTGACCGCGCCGCTCATGATGCCGGCAATCAGCTGGCGTCCGGCGAGCACGAAGAGCACGAGCAGCGGAACGATCGACATCACGGCTCCGGTGAGCACGATCGAGTAGTCGATGTAGTAGCCGGACTGCAGCTGCGCGAGCGCCGTCTGCAGGGTCGGGTTCGTCGGGTTCAGCACGATCAGCGGCCAGAGGAAGTCCGTCCACGCCATCATGAACGTGAACAGCGCAAGGATCGCCATGGCCGGACGGGCGGCGGGGACCGCCACGGTCAGGAACGTGCGGAACTGGTTCGCCCCGTCCATCCGGGCCGCCTCGATCAGCTCGTCCGGGATCACGTCGATCAGGTACTGGCGCATGAAGAACACGCCGAACGCGGTGACGAGGGTCGGCACGATGACCGCCCCCAGCTCGCCGGTCCAGCCGAGCTGGCGCATCAGGATGAACAGCGGGATGATGCCCAGCTGCGTCGGGATCGCCATCGTCGCCACGACCGTGATCATCAGCCCGTCGCGTCCGCGGAACCTCAGCTTCGCGAAGGCGTAGCCGGCCAGCGTCGAGAACGTCACGACCGAGACGGTGATGACGCCCGAGACGATGATGCTGTTCAGCAGCGCCGTCCAGAACGGGAGGGCGTCGAACACCTTCGCCGCGTTGGCGAGGAAGTTGCCGCCCGGCACCATCGGCAGCGTCTCGCTGCGGGTGGCGTTGGTGCCGCTCGCGACCACGAACGACCACCAGAGCGGGTAGGTCGAGCCGAGGATGAACGCGCTGAGCAGTCCGTAGACGAGGAAGCCGGGGCGGTCGACCCGGCCGGCGCCCTTCCGGCGGCGACGCGGCTCCTTCGCGGCGGCCTCCCCCTCGACGGGGCGGCGGACCGGGAACGCGGCTGATCGGGCGGGGGCGGGGGCGGTCATCGCTCGCTCGCTTTCTGGCCGAGGCCGGTGGAGGACAGGAGGGGGTCGGTCGCGGCGATCTCGTCGGCGCGGTCGGCCGACGACGCCAGCACGGCCGCGGCCTTGCGCTGCGCCCGCTTGCCGAGCACCCGGTTCTCGACCGAGGCGATCCTCCGCGAGACCGCGAAGTTCACCAGCCCGATCAGCACGATCAGGAGGAACAGCAGCCACGCGATCGCGGCCGCCTCGCCGAAGTTGCCGCGGAAGAACGCCATCTCCCAGAGGTAGAGGACGGTGGTCTGGAACTGGCGGTCCGAGCCGCCGATGCCGCCCGCGTTCGACACGTCGAAGAGGCGCGGCTCGGCGAAGATCTGCAGTCCGCCGATGGTCGCCGTGATGACGACGAAGATCAGGGTCGGGCGGATGTTCGGGATCGTGATCGAGACGAAGCGGCGGAACGCGCCGGCTCCGTCGATCGCGGCCGACTCGTGCAGATCGCGGGGCACGGCCTGCATCGCGGCCAGGAGGATCAGGGCGTTGTAGCCGGTCCAGCGCCAGTTGACCATCGAGGCGATGGCGACGTGGCTGGCCAGGCGGTCGTTGATCCAGTCGATCTGGGGGACGCCGATCAGGCCGAGGAGGTTGTTGGCCAGGCCGTCCTGCTCGCTGAAGACGCTCGAGAAGATGAGCGCCACGGCGACCGGGGACACGATGTAGGGCAGCAGCACGCTCATCCGCCAGAAGGTCCTGGCGCGCAGCGACTGGTCGAGAGCGGCCGCCAGGAGGAGCGCGACGAGCAGCTGGGGGATCGTGGACAGCAGGAAGATGCTGACGGTGTTGACGATCGAGTTCCAGAAGAACCGGTCGCCGAGCACGGCCGCGAAGTTGCCGAGTCCGACGAAGTCGCCCTGGCCCTGCAGCAGCTCCCAGTCGTAGAGCGAGACGACGAGCGTGTAGACGAGGGGGAACGCGCCGGTGATCGCGAAGAGCAGGAAGAACGGCGAGATGTAGAGGTACGGAGAGGCCTTCACATCGAAGCGGCCGAGCCGCTGGCGGAAGGTCAGGGGGACGCGGGGCGCGGCGGGCCGCCCGCCCCTGGGCGGTGTTGCCGTCGCCGGCGGGGTCAGTGTGCTCGTCATGGCGCGATCGCTTTCCTCGGAGGGAGGGGCTCCCACCCGGCGGAACGGTGCCGCCGGGTGGGAGCCAGTCGGGAGGGAGGGGTGGGAGAGGCGCGTCAGTCGACGAGCTCGCCGAGGAGCTTCAGCGCCTCGGCCCAGGCGGCGTCGCCGTCGAGCTCACCGCGGTCGACCTTCTGCAGCACGGGGCCGAAGACGTTCTCCTGGATGAGCGAGTCGTCGGGTCCCTTGTACTGGGCGACGACGCCCTCGGCGCGCTTCGCGAGGATCGCACCGGTGGGCGAGTCGTTCAGCGCCGGGTCCGGCTCAGCGGCGGAGGCGAGCTCCTCCTGAGCGGCGAGGGTGCTCGGGAACGGACCGGCCGCCTCGAACGCCTTGATCTGCTGCTCGGGCTCGCTCAGCCACGAGGCGAGGGCCGCGGCTTCCGCCGGATGCTCCGACTGCGTCGGGACCGAGAGGAAGGAGCCGCCCCAGTTGGCCGCGCCGCCGGGGAAGACGTCCGCGAAGTCCCAGCCGGTGCTCGCGGGGTCGCCGCCTCCGGCCTCCACGCCGCCCTTGAGGGTGCCGAACATCCACGCGGGGCAGACGAAGGTGGCGAAGGTCTGGTCGGTGAACGACTTGCCCTTGTTCCAGTCCCAGGCCTTCTGACCGGCCGAGAGGCCGGAGGCCGCGGCGTCGGTCAGCTGGCCCCAGCGCTCCTCGAGCTCGGGGTTGCCCTCGATGTTGAGCTCGCCGTCGGCGGTGTAGTACCCCTCGGGCAGCTGGTTGACCATGGCGTTCCAGACGAATCCGGAGTGGTCGAACCAGGCCTTGCCGGTCGCGTCGTTGTACTGCTTCCCCGCGGCGAAGTAGTCGTCCCAGGTCGCGTCCGCGCCGCCGAGAAGCTCGGCGACGGACTCGCGATCGGTGGGGAGTCCGGCGGCCTCGAAGGCGGCGGTGCTGTAGCAGAGGCCCTCGGGGCCGATGTCGGTGCCGTAGCCGATGACGCGTCCGTCGGGGTCGGTCGCCTGCTCGTACTTCCAGTCGACCCAGTCGGCCTTGCGGTCCTCGATGCCGTGGTCGCGGAGGTCCACGAACTGGTCCGAGACCTCCATGATCTGGCCGAGCCAGCCCTCCTCGATCGCGAGGACGTCGGCGAGGCCCGAGCCCGCTGCGAGCTTGGTGAAGGCGTCGGTGCGGGCGTTGCCGCCGGTGTCGATGTTGTTCGGGACGATGGTGATCCCGGGGTTCGCCTCCTCGTACTCCGCGTAGAGGTCGTCGAACCCCATCGCGTTGAACGTGGTGACGGTCAGTTCGATGTTCTCGCCCTCTGCGGCGTCGGATCCGGATGACGAGCATCCGGTGACGACGAGGGCGAGGGTTGCGGCGCCGGAGATCGCTGCGGCGATCCTGGCGCGTCGTGATGCGAGCACGGTCACTCCTTCGTGATGGGATGGGCACGCCGGGGAGCGCTCTCACGCGTGACTGCTGCGTCCGTGAGAGCGCTCTCACGAGGTGTAGGGCGAGTGTACGAACACTTCCGCAGAGAGGTCAAGAGTTTCGAGAGAGCGCTCTCATAACGGTCCGGTCACCGTCGTGAAGCCGACTGCGGGTCGGGAATTCCGGCGGGTCGCGTCCTGCGGAGGGGTGCGGCGCAGAACCTCGGCCGAGAGCGGTGCTCAGCGACGATCGTGCGCGAGCGGCACTCGTGGCCGAGGTTCTGCGTCGGCGTCTGCACAGGAACCCCCGTCCACGCGGCACCGGCACCAGGAGTGAACACCCCTGGTCGATCCGTCACGGACGGTCGCCTCCGAGCGATCCGAGCGGCCGTTCGCGACGGATCGACGCGGGAGACCCGATCGTTCGTGACAGATGGACGGAGACCCGACCGTTCGTGACGGATGGACGGACACGCGCCCGCCGATCCGTCACGAACGGTCGGGCGTCAGCCGATCAGCACCGCGAAGCCCTGAGCCCGCAGCTCCACGGAGGCGCCGGCAGCCGCCGCGGACTCGCTCACGAGCACGCCGTCGGCCGAGTAGACGCGCAGCGTCCCCGAGCCTTCGAGCGTCGTCGAGCGCGCCGTCACGGTCGAGTTCCGCAGCAGCTCCGTGCGTCCGCCGTCGCCCTCGAGCACGAGGCGCGACACCACGGGGCGCACCAGCAGCGCGTCCAGCTTCGTCTCACCGGTCAGCCCGCGCACGTCGATCGTGGTCGCGCTCGCGGGCACCGTGCGGCGCAGCTTCTGCGGGAGCAGGGCTCCCGACGCCTCGGTGATGCCCTGCGCGCCGACGGTGCTCGTCAGCAGGTCCAGCGGACGGCGTCCCGTGTTCCAGGCACTCCGCGGAGTCGTCGCCGTGCCCTTCTCGACCTGCCAGAGCACCGGCTCGATCACGCGCTCCTGGATGGAGGAGCCGAGGCCGATCGTCGCCGCGCGGCGCCAGTTCGTCAGCGACAGGTACGAGCCGCTCCACGACGACTCCCCCGTCCAGCTCGATTCCGGAGTGACGACCGTGCCGCCGCGCGCCGTCTCGGCCTCGACGACCTCGAGTCCCTCGCGGCTCACCTGGGTCGCGACCGACCGCGCCCGGTCGGCCAGCTCGGGTCGGTCGTCGAGCGCGATCATGGCGAGGAGGCCGTGGATGGTGCTCTCGGCGCCGCTGTTGCGGTTCACGCTGCCGTCGGCCTGCACGCCGTCGAAGGTGATGCCCGTCGCCGGATCGTAGACCGCGGTGCCGCTCCGGTTGAGGCCGAAGAACCAGGCGCCCTGCACGCCGGCGAGGTCGGTGTAGGCGCTCGACCCGGTCGCGTCGGCGAGGGCGAGCGAGTTCTGCAGCCGCGAATCCGCTCCGTAGGCGATCTGCACCGTCTCGGTCGGGCTCGGGTAGCGGCCGTTGTCGGGGCCGCCCGAGGTCAGCAGCTCCGGCGCGAAGCGGGAGCCCTCGACGACGGCAGGCTCGAGAAGCGAGGCGTCGCCCAGTGCGACGGAGGACTCGGCGAGCGCCGCGGGCATCTGCGACGCCCAGGAGTGCCAGAGCGAGCGCGACTTCGCCCACGGCAGGATCGCACCGTACGGCCACGACGTGGTGTCGGCGTCCGTCGTCGTGCGCGCGAGCGCCGCCACGCCCTCGGCGAGCTTCGCGGTGCTGTCGCGCACCGCGGAGTCGTCGGGCACGGCCTCGACGTACGCCGAGAGGCCCAGCAGCGCCTCGGCGGTCGCGTCCGCCCCGTCGACGATCAGCCAGGCGGGCACGTCGACGCCGTCGGCCTTCTGGTACTGGCCGAAGCGGCCGAGCACCTCGCGGTCGACCGCGGCGACGCCGAGGCGGAGACGCTCCTGCAGGAACGCGGCGAACTCCGGGTCGTCGTCCTCGAAGGCCGCGTAGCCCTCGCCGAGCGCCCAGAGGGTGCGGGCGAGCCAGTAGCTGTCCTCGGAGTCGCTCGGATCGGGCAGCTCGACCGGCTCGGCGCTCGCGTTGAGCTCGCCGTCGGGCTGCATCCAGAGCACCACGTTGCCGGCGTCGTCACCCACCGTGGTCTGGAAGTAGGCGAGGGCGCGCAGGGTCTCGTAGGCGTTCTCGCGGCTGGCCGTCGATCCGGTCTGCTGCCAGTGCCGCAGGTAGGCGACGGCGGCCCGGGAGATGTCGTCGGTGTTGAAGGCGCCCTGCCCCCAGTCGCCGGTCGCGGCATCGAGGGGACCGCCGCCGACGCGCTCGAACGTGCCGCCGTCGCGAGCATCGGCGTACGTCCACGGCATCACCAGCTCGGGCTCCTCGGCGAGGCGGTAGGTCGTGTGGCCGGGCTCCGGAGTCGGAGTGGCGGTGTCGAGCAGGAAGTCGAGGTGCGCGGTGTTCGCGAGGGGGGCCGCCGCGTGCGCGGGGGCCGCGCCGAGGGTGAGGCCCCCGGCGACGAGGGCGGTGGCGGCGAGTGCCGCCGCCGTCCGGGTTCTGGCGTTCGTCATTGAACTCTCCGATGTGTGGGGGTGGGTGGTGCTTCTGGTCGTGGGGGATCTCGATACGCCCGCTCCGCGGGCTACTCGATCAGCAGGGATGAGGCGGCGGTCGGATGCTTGCTGGTCGAGTAGCCGCCCAGCGGCGTATCGAGACCCACGTACTCCAGAAGCGGTGGATCTCGACACGCCCGCTCCGCGGGCTACTCGATCGGCAAGGGGCGAGGCGGCGGTCGGACTGCTTGCTGGTCGAGTAGCCCCGCAGGGGCGTATCGAGACCCACCACCGCCCGGAGACGGGGATCTCGATACGCCCGCTCCGCGGGCTACTCGATCAGCAGGAGGCGAGGCGCCCGAGCTAGGGCGCGAACACCGCCCTCATCCGTCCGTCCGCACCAGACGCGCCGCGCCGATCCTCGAGTCGGCCATGCCGTAGAAGACGTAGTGCTGCCCGTCGATCTCCTCGATCGCCGTCGGGAAGACGACGTTGGGCACGATGCCCGAGCGCTCGTCCTCCGTCTCGGCCTCGAGCAGCGGCTCGCTCGTGCGCGCGATCACGCGCGAGGGGTCGTCGCCGTCGAGCAGGATCGCTCCGGCCGCGTAGTTGACGTTCTGCTGCTGCGAGAACGCGCTGTCGATCACTCCGGTCACCCCGTGGTGGATCAGCAGCCAGCCCTCGGGCACGCGCAGCGGCACGGGGCCGCCTCCGACCTTCAGCTCCTCGAAGGGGAACTCGGGCCCCGCGAGGAACCGGTGCCGGGTCCACCGCGTGAGGTTCGCCAGGTCGCGGTCCACCTCGGCGACCGGGACGTAGCTGATCCAGATGCTCTGGCGCGGATCCTCGGTGCCGGCGGGCAGGCGGACGCCCTCCCCCGGCTTGGTCTCGCCGAGGTCCCACATGGGCCGGTGCAGCACGGCGAAGGACCGCGTGCCGTCGGGCGCCGTCACGATCTCGGGGAAGAACACGGTGTCCTTGTTGTGGAACAGCCCGAGGTCGATGTCGAGCGCGTCGTCGTACGCGAAGGTCACGGGGCCGAGCCGGCGCCAGTCGCGCAGGTCCTCCGACACGGCGAGCGCCGTCCGCGGACCCAGCGGCCCGTACGCCACGTACGTCATGACGTGCAGGCCGAGGGCCTCGATCCACGTGACGCGCGGGTCCTCGACTCCGGCGTTCGCGGCACCGCGCTCGAACCCGCGGTCGGGCGCCAGCACGACCCCCTGCCGCTCGACGCCGACGGGCACGCCGTTCTCGACGAGCACGCGGGCGAGCCCGATCCGCGAGACGTTGCCGGTCGCGACCATGCGGGGCAGCAGGTACAGCTCGCCGTCCGGGCCGCGACCGCTGCCCGGGTTGAGCACCCCCTCGGCCTCGAGCTGGTCGCCCGGCAGGGGCTCCATCACGATGCCGACGCGCTCGAGTCGGTAGGGGACGGTGGTGAGGGTGGGAGTCATGGTCATCCTTTCACTCCGGATCCGAGATCGGTCGAGACGAAGTAGCGCTGGAACACGATGAACAGCACGACGACGGGGGCGGCGAGCACGACGGCGCCCGCCAGGATCGCCCCGAACGGGTTGTCGGTCGACGACGCGACGTTCGAGATGTAGTTGGCCAGGGACACGGCGAGCGGCTGCAGCGACGCGTCCTTGGTGATGAGGAAGGGCCAGAGGAACTCGTTCCAGGGGCCGATGAAGGTGAGGAGGACCGCCGTGACGAGCGCGGGCCGCACCAGCGGGAGGGCGACGTTCCAGAGCAGCTTCAGCTCGCCGGCGCCGTCGATCCGGGCCGCCTCGAACAGCTCCTTCGGGAGCTGCAGGAAGTACTGCCGGAAGATGATCACCGCTGTGGAGTTGATGGCGAACGGCAGGATCATGCCCACGTGGCTGTCGGCGAGACCGTAGTCGCGGGCGATCAGCACGTAGAGCGGGATCTGCAGCAGCTGGAACGGGATGACCTGCACGAGCAGGACGAGAGCGAACACGGCGTTGCGTCCGCGCCACTGCAGCATCGCGAGCGCGTAGCCGGCCAGCACGCCGAACACGACGGTGCACAGCAGCACGCCGCCCGTGAAGATCCCGGAGTTGACCAGGCCGGTGAGCAGGCTGATCCGCTCGTTCACGTTGACGTAGTTGTCGAGCGTGAGGTTCGCCGGGTCGGGGACCGCGCCGGCGAGGGTCGGGTCGGGGTCGGTCTGCAGCGAGCCGACGACCATGTAGTAGAAGGGGAACAGGAAGACGATCGCGCCCAGCCCGAGGACCACGCCGCGCAGGACGACCGCCGAGCGGCTCATGCCCACGGGGCGTCGACGCGTTCTGATCGGAGTGACGGCGGGCACGGCCGAGGCCGCTGCTCCCGCGCTGACCTGCGCGCTCATGAGTTCCTCTCCCCGGCGAACCGGTTCTGCAGGTAGGCGATGATCAGGACGCCGATGACGAGGACGACTCCGATGGCCGACGCCACGTCGGGCTGCCCCTGCTGGAGGCCCAGCTGGTACATCAGCAGGACCGGGGAGGCGGAAGCGCCGTTGGGCCCGCCGCCGCCGGTCAGGAGATACGGCTCGGTGAACAGATTCGCTCCGGTGACCGTCGAGACGAGCAGCACGAGCAGGGTCGCCGGCCGCACGCTCGGCACGGTGACCGAGAAGAACTGGCGCACCCGGCCGGCTCCGTCGGTCGAGGCCGACTCGTACAGCTCCTTCGGCACGTTCTGCAGCGCCGCGAGGTACAGCAGGATGTAGAACCCGAGCTGCTTCCACGTGACGAAGATCGCGATGACGGGCATGGCGAGGTCGTCGTTGATCAGCCACGACGGATCCGGCGCCAGCGGGCCGAGCAGGCTGTTGACCAGCCCGTTCCCGTTGAACAGGAACAGCCAGACCGCGACGATCGCGACGCTCGCCGTCACGTAGGGCACGTAGAACGAGACCCGGAGGAACGTGCGCAGGTGCACGACCTTGTCCAGCGCCGAGGCGAGCAGCAGCGCCAGGATCACCGTCAGCGGCACGTTGATGATCAGGAAGATCCCGATGTTGCCGAACGAGCGGATGACCTGCGGATTCGAGAACGCGGTGACGAAGTTCTCGAGGCCGACGAACGGCCGGTCGACCTGCACGCCGGGCGCGGCGAAGAAGAAGTCGTGGAACGCGATGTAGACCGAGTACCCGACCGGGAACGCGAACACCGCCAGCACGAAGACCAGGTACGGGCCGCCGAACAGCAGTCCGAGCGGCTGGGGTCCGAGCACGCGGCGGAGAAGGCTCCGCTTCGCTGCCGGGCCCGGGGCCCCGGCGCCCGTGGACGCCGGAGCCTTCGGGGTGAGCGTGGTCACGGCCGGCTCACTGCTGGCCGGCGAGCCCGGTGACGGTCTCGGCCGCTCCGTCGAGGGCCGACTGCACGTCGCCCTCGCCGAAGATCACCGTCTTGCCCCACGCGTCGCGGATCGCCTGCAGCATCTGCACCGTGTTCGGTCCCGACGGAACCTCGATGGTGCGGCTCGCCTGGTCGCCGAAGCGCTGGTAGGCGGGGTTCGCCTCGAAATAGTCGGCGTAGGTGGTCTGCAGGTCGGTGCGCAACGGCATCTGGCCGGTGGTCTCGAGGAGCGAGCGGTCCTGCTCCTCACTGGTCGCGAACTTCAGCACCTCCCACGCGGTGCCCTTGTTCTCGCAGGCGGAGTAGAGGCCGACGTTCTTCGCGTCACTGAAGGTCCAGGTGTCCTCGGGCGCAGTGCCGTCGGGGGTGGGCACCGAGACGGAGCCCCAGTTCAGGTCCTCGTAGACCGAGACGGCCCACGGGCCCACGATCGACATCGCGGCCTGGCCGTCGGCGAACGCGTCGCCCTGGTACTGCTCGCGACCGGCGAGGCCCTGGTCGTACAGGCCCTTCCAGAACTCGGCGACCTCGTAGCCGTCCTCGCTCGCGAAGGTGGCCTCGCCGTCCTCGACCAGGCCCGTGCCTCCGGTGGCGGCGGCGTACAGCGGCATGAAGTCGAACTGCGTCTGGAAGAACTCGCTGGTGGGCGCGGGCTGGATCGCGGCGGGCGCGGCTCCGGACTCGACGAGCGTCTTCGACGTGGCGACGAACTCGTCGTAGGTCGCCAGCGACGGGTTCTCGGGGTCGAGACCGGCCTGCGCGAAGAGGTCCTTGTTGTAGAAGATGACGACCGGATTGCTCTTCCACGGCATCTGGAAGTAGTCGCCGTCGGCGTTCTGGTACTGCTCGGCGAGGTCGCCGCTGCGGGTCTCGATGTAGTCGTCGCCGTCCTCGAACTCCGACAGGTCGACGAGGCCGCCCTGCTTCTCGAACTGGCCGACCGCGCTGGGTGCCGTGTTGAAGACGAGGCAGGGCGCGTTGCCGGCGGTGATCGCGGCTCCGATGACCTCCTCGCTGCTCTTGCCTGCCGGGATCTCCTGACCGGTGATCTCCTGGTCCGGGTTGTCCGCGTTCCAGGCCTCGACCATCGCCTCTCCCCAGGCGACCTCCTGCTCGTTGTTCGAGTACCAGATCGTGATCGGGCCGGTCGCGGTGAGGTCGGTGGAGGCGCCGCCTCCCCCGCCACTGCACGCGGTGAGGCCGATCGTCGCCAGCGAGGCGATGCCGATCCCGGTGAGCCATCGTCTCGTCGTCGAGCTGCTCATGGTGTTCTCCTTGTCCTGTGCTCGGCGCGCGCGGCGGTGCGCGCGCCTCTCAGTGGGTCGGCCGCGGCGGAGCGGTCGAGTGGCGCACGACGAGCCCGGCGGGCTCGAGGTCGACATCGGGGGCGCTCCCGGTCTCGATCAGATCGAGGAGCGTGCGGGCCGCCGCCTCGCCCCAGCGCGCGGGGCGCGTGCGGGCGGAGGTCAGCGTCGGGTAGACGTGGGCGGCGATCGCGGAGTCGTCGAACCCCGTGATCGAGAGGTCGTCGGGCAGCCGGAGCCCGCGGGTGTGCGCGACGCCGAGGCCGGCGATGGCCATCGGGTCGTTCGCGTAGACGACCGCGGTCGGCGGTTCGGCGAGGTCGAGGAGCTGCTCCGTGGCGCGCGCGCCCTGGCCTGCGCTGAAGTCGGTCGCGACGACCGGGCCGGGCTCGAGCCCCGCGTCGCCGCACGAGCCGAGGAACGCCGCGCGGCGGCGGCGCGAGTGCAGCAGGTGATCGGGACCGGCGACATGGGCGATGCGCCGGTGGCCGAGCGCGGCGAGGTGCGCGACGGCGTCCGCGATGCCGGCGGCGTCGTCCATGACGACCGCGGGCGACGGCGATCCGTGGAAGCGGCCGAGGGTGACGGCGGGCAGGCCGAGCTCAGCGAGCAGGGCGGGACGGGAGTCGTCCCCGCGCAGATCCGTCAGGAAGATCCCGTCGACGCGGCGGTCGGCGGCGAGGGTGCGGTACACCGCCTCCTCCGAGGCGCCGGGCTCGACCACGCTGAGCACGAGCACCCGGCCGTTCTCGGCGAGCACGCGCTCGACGCCCGAGATGAACGAGGGGAAGAACGGATCCGCGGCGATCACTTCGGGATCGCGCGCAACGACGAGGCCCACCGCGAACGAGACGCTGATCGAGAGGGAGCGGGCGGTGACGCTGGGGCGGTAGCCGAGGTCGGCCGCGACCTGGAGGATCCGCTCGCGGGTGCCGGCGGAGACACCGGGCCTGTCGTTCAGCGCGAACGAGACGAGCGCCTTGCTGACGCCGGCCTCGCGGGCGACGTCGAGGATCGTGGGCCTGTCGGCCATCTCGCGCCTCCCTCTCGAGTCTGAACCGGTTTACTTAACCGGTTCAGGCACGCTATCAGGAGCGGGCGGAGAAGAGAAGAGGGCCGAGAGCCGGCAGTCCGGCGCAGAACATCAGCTGAGAGGGGGGTCTCTCGGCTGTCAGCCGACCGACCCCCCTCTGCGCTGACGTTCTGGGGGCGACCCGGCGGCCGGGCGACCCGTCGACCCTCAGAACGATGGAACCCGGGCGATCCAGCCCGTCGCCTCCTCGATCGCGCGGGTCACCGCGAGCAGCTGCAGCTCGCGGCCGTGGCGGCCCACGACCTGCACGCCCACGGGCAGCCCGTCGGAGGTGAAGCCCGCCGAGGTGACGACCACCGGATGCGCGGCGAGCGTCAGGCGGTTCGCGAGCATCTGCCAGGTGAAGTAGCGGTCGAACCGCACGCCGTCGACCTCCGGGACCCACTCGAGCTCGGCGGGCGGTGCGGCGACGGGGGTCGCGGGCAGGATCAGCACGTCGTGCCGCTCCAGCACCGCGGCGGTGTCGCGGAACAGGCGCGTGCGGCGCTCGTAGGCGTCGGCGAGCTGCGTGGCCGACATCGCCCGGCCCTGCTCGACGTTGCGTACGTAGTCCGGGCGGAAGCCCGTCGCGCCCGCGTCGACGGCGTGCCGGCCGCCGAGGAAGAACTCGAAGGTCTCGATGGTCTCCCAGGCCTCGTCGGCACCCGCGAAGTCGGGCTCGTCGGCCTCGACGACGGCGCCGAGGCCGGTGAGCTGCTGAGCGAACGCCGCGTGCACCCGCCGCACCTCGGGGTCGATCGGCAGGCCGCCGGCGTCCGCGCTCCACGCGATCCGCAGGCCGTCGACGGCCACCGGGCGCGGCTCGTGCACGGGCAGGGACGACAGCGGCCAGACGCTCTTCTCGACCGACAGCCCCCGGAGGAAGAGTGCGGCGTCGGCGGAGTCGCGCGCCATCGGTCCGGTCACGCCGTGCGGGGTCCACGCGTTGCCCGTCCGTCCGCTCGCGACGCGGCCGGGGCTCGGGCGCACGCCGACGACGTTGCAGAACGCGGCGGGGTAGCGGAGGCTGCCGCCGCTGTCGGAGCCGTCGGCGATCGGCAGCATCCGGGCGGCGAGGGCGGCGGCGGCGCCTCCGCTGGATCCCCCCGCGTGGCGCGTCGTGTCCCACGGGTTCACGGTCGTGCCGAAGACCGGGTTGAAGGTCAGCACGCCCTGGCCCATCTCGGGGGTGTTCGTCTTGCCGATGATCAGCGCGCCCGCCTCGCGGAGCAGGGTCGCGAGAACGCTGTCGTGCGCGGCGGGCGCGGCGTCGGCGAACGCGGCCGAGCCGTTCGTGGTCGGGAAGCCGGCCACGTCCATCAGGTCCTTCACCGCGGTCGGCAGACCGTGCAGCGGAGGCAGGGGCTCCCCCGATGCGCGCGCCTCGGCGGTGCGGCGGTCGGCCGCCTCCGCCACTGCGAGCGACACCGAGTCCGGCTGCTGCGAGACCACGGCGCGGAGTGCGGGGTTCCGCTCCTCGATCCGCTCGAGGTGCGCCCGCATCACCTCCACGGCCGAGACCTCGCGGGAGGAGATCGCCGCTGCCAGCGCGGTGGCGCTGCGGTCGGCGAGGTGCTCCTCGGCCATCAGCGGCCGCCCTCGTGGCCGTGCTGCTGCTCGGCGTGCGCGTGGCCGGCGTGGGCGTCGTGCCCGTGACCGCCCGAGTCGTGCCCGGCGTGGTCGTGCCC
The DNA here is from genome assembly GCF_017355185.1 of Rathayibacter sp. SD072. GTDB lineage: Bacteria > Actinomycetota > Actinomycetes > Actinomycetales > Microbacteriaceae > Rathayibacter. The sequence goes on from NZ_JADILJ010000012.1 coordinate 43,580, forward strand.
CGCGTGGTCCTGCCCCGCGTGGCCGTGCCCCGCGTGGTCCTGCCCCGCGTGGCCGTGCCCGGCGTGTCCCTGCCCCGGCGCGCAGTGCGCCGACTCCGATGCCGGCACGTCCAGCGACGGATTGCGGTCGAAGAACCCGTCCGGCTCGAGCCTCAGGCTGATCCGGTCCACCGGCATGATCGGCCACTGCTCCGGGCGCGGGAAGTGGTGCACGCCCAGCACCGGCCAGAGCACGAGGCGCTCGTTCTCGAGCGAGCGGTCGGCCCGCTGCCACACGTGCACGCCGTCGTCGCCGAGCTCGCCCTGGTTGGGGTACTCGCCCGCGATGAAGCGCTCCTCCGCGTCGAACGCGCTCGCCCACAGGTGCTGCGCGACGAAGGGCGCCTTGCGCTCGACCACGCTGCCGGGGCGCGCGTAGAGCTGCGCGGTGTTCTGGATCGCGAGGCGGTAGGCGGTGCTCTCGCCGTAGCGGTTGGTGGCCGACTCGCTCTCGACGCGCCAGTGCAGCGCCCGCGCCGGGTCCGCGCGGCGCGCGCCCTGCGCCTCCGAAGCGATCGGGGTCTCGACGGCGAGGCACGCGTTGCCGTACGGGTTCGTCGTCTCGTCCGGGTCCACCTCGGCGTGCACCTCGACGAGGCGGTTCAGCGGTCCGTCGATCGCGGTGTCCAGGCGCACCGCGAAGTAGTGCTGGTGGGTCGGTGCCTGCACGTTCGGAGCGACGAGGCGCCCCGAACGCGGCGTCTCGCCGTCGGCGATGCCCGAGACCGACATCAGGCCGGTGAGCTTCACCTCGAGCTCGATCGAGCCGTCCTGGTGCAGCGACCAGTAGAAGCCGTAGTCGTAGTTCGCGACCGTGGCGAAGCTCGAGACCACGAGCTTGCGGCTGCGGCGCACCTCGGCGCTGCCGGTGCGCGTGTTCACGTGCTTCCAGAGGATCGAGTCGTCCTCCTCGTGCAGGCAGATGCCGTTCGCGATGGTCTGCGGCTCGCCGTGCCCGTCGAGGTACTCGACGTCGAAGTAGCGGATCTCGCCCAGGCAGTCGCAGCCCAGCTCGAGGCTCGCGGTGAGGGGGCCGGCGCCGTACTCGCCCCAGTCGAAGAAGTTCTTGCGGTAGGCGGTCGGGTCGCTGTCGAGGTAGGGCACGTACATCTCGTTGACCGCGGCGCGCTGGAGCACGGGGCGCTCGACATCGCCGTCGCGGTAGGTCAGCTCGTGCAGCACGAGCCCCTCCCGGTGGCTGAAGCCCACCCGGAACGACCAGTTCTGCCAGGTGACGCGGTGCCCCTCGATCGCGAAGCCGGGGCCGTCCGCCTGCACGATGTCGAGCTTCGACACCTCGCGGTCGGGACCCCAGGTGCCCGCCGTGTAGACGCCGGTCTCGCTCGCCATCGGGATCACGCCGTGGTCCTCGATCCGGATCACCTCGAGCGTGTCGAGGTCGAGGATCGGCACGAGTCCGGCGACCGGGCGCGCGTAGCCGTTGTCCTCCGGGAACTCGCGGTACCAGACCGTGCCCCAGCTCAGCCGGCGGTCGGCGAGGTCCTCGGGCACGAAGCCCGTGATCGACTCCGGGTCGACCCAGACGAGCGAGGTGTCGGTGATGCCGCGCAGGGCCAGCGCCTCCTTGAGCAGGGGCGAGTTCCGGGCCGCCTGCGCGATCATCCGGGCCTCGTCGCTCGAGACGCCCGGGCGGCGGTGGTCGACGTCGGTCCACACCTCGACGACCGCGGAGCCGCCCGGCGCCGCGGTCCAGCCGCGCACCTCCCAGGCGGCGCGGGCGTCCGGGTCCATGACCACCAGGCGCACCGGTCGCGGATCGCCCGGCGACGTGCCCCGCGCCTTCTCCTCGTCCAGGGCGATCCCCCAGAAGCGCGGTCGCTCGCCGAGTCGACCGCTCGCGCGCACGGCGGCGACGAAGGAGGAGATCTCGGCGGAGGTGAGCGGGTCGAGGACGTGGGCGGTGGAGCTCATCGGGTTCCTTCGGGTCGGAGGGTCGGGTTCGGGGACGCGGGGACGACGGCGGCGCGGCCGTCCGCGCGCGGGTCGCTCGCCGCGTCGAGCCGCCCGTCGGAGTGCAGGCGCACCAGCTGCACGTGGCCGGCCTCGTCGACGGGACCGGCGGTGCGGACGACCGGCAGACCGAGCGCCTCGGCCGCCGCGATCGCCTCGTCGGCCCCGGGCTCGGCGACGAGCGTCGTGCGCTCGTGGCCGAGGTCGCGGGCGCCGACGACGAAGCGCGGCCGTGCGAGCACCTCGTCGGGCTGCGACGTCGGCCGCAGCAGGTCGCGCACCAGCTGGGCGAGGATCCACGGCTGAGCGCTGCCGCCCTGGCAGCCGAGCCCGAGCACCAGCTCGTCGGTCTCGGCGACGACCGGCAGCAGGGTGTGCGGCGGCCGCAGTCCCGGCCCCACGTGCCCCGGATGGGCGGGATCGGTACTGAAGGCCGAGCCGCGGTTGTGCAGCACGACGCCCGTGCCGGGATCGAGGATCCCGGAGCCGAAGAGCTGGTAGACGCTCTGGATCAGGGTCACGACGGTGCCGTCGGCGTCCGCCGCGGTCACCGCCACGGTGTCGCCGAGGGCACGTCCGGCGCGGGGCAGGGAGCCGTCGCGACCGCGCGGGTTCCGCAGCGCGTCGACGTCGATCGCTCCTCCGCGGGGATCGCCCAGCTCGGCCTGGCGCACGAGCGCGGCCTCGCGCACGGCGGCGACGAGCTCGGCGGTCTCGCCCCCGAGCGCCTCGGGCAGGACTCCCAGCAGCACCGCGCCCTGGCTGGGCGGCGGGGCGACCCACCAGCGCGCGCCTCCGATCGTCTCGGTGAGCGGCTCGACGAGCTCGGCCTCGTGCGCGGCGAAGTCGTCCTCGGTGTGAGTGCCGCCGAGCGAGCGGAGCCGCGCGGCGAGCGAGGCGGCGATCCGCCCGGAGTAGAAGGCGGCCGGGTCCTCGGCCAGCTCGCCGAGGGTCGCGGCGAGCGCCGGCTGCACGAGCGCGTCGCCCTCGCCCAGCAGTCCGCCGCGGCCGTCGCCGAACACTCCGCGCATGCCCTCGTCGGCCTGCAGCTCCTCGCTCCGCTGGCCGATCGCCCGCGCCAGACCGGCCGAGACGGGCACGCCCTCGGCGGCCAGCCGCGCAGCGCGCCGCAGAGGCGCGGCGAGTCCGAGGCGCCCGCCCAGGCCGGCGATCGTGTGCCAGCCGGCGACGGCTCCGGGGATCGTCACCGTCTGCGCCCCCTGGCGCGGCATGCGGTCCTCGAGCGCCAGGCGCGCGACGTCGATGCCGGCCGGCGCCGCTCCGGCCGAGATCACCGCGGTCACTCCGGCCCCCGGACGGCGCACCAGGGCGATGAGGTCGCCGCCCAGACCGCACTGGTGCGGGTAGACGACGGTGAGGGCCGTCGCGGCGGCGAGGGCCGCGTCGATCGCGTCCCCTCCGTCGGCGATCGCCTCGGCCGCGGCGTCGAGAGCCGCCGGGTGGGGCGCGGCGACCGCGATCCGGGAGGAGGGGGAGGACGCAGCGACGGGGCCGGTCGGCGAGGCGGGTGCGGTCATGCGGGGGTCACGCTCCGAGCGGGGGTGAGGAAGTCGAGGTCGGGTCGGTCGATCCCGTCGACGAGGTCGGCGAGGGCCTCGCCGATCGCCGGGCCGAACTTGAAGCCGTGACCGGAGCACGCGGCCGCGACCAGCACCTGCGGCCGGCCGGGCAGCTCGCCGAGGACGAAGCGCTTGTCGGGGGTCATCGTGTAGAGGCAGGCGACGGCCTCGCCGCCCTCGACGTCGATGCCCGGCACGAAGCGGCGCAGCAGCGCCTGCAGGTGCGCGATCTCCTCCGTGGTGGGCGGGGCGACGGGCACGGCCGGGTCCCACACGGGCCCGGCGTCGATGCCGATCTTCGCTCCCGAGCCCGCGGCCTCGGGGAGCCCGAAGACGAGCCCCTCCGGCAGGTCCACCGAGAAGCAGCCGAGGGCCGGCGGGCGGGCGGCGTCCTGACCGGCGCGGGCGGTGTAGGTGAGGATCCGCTGCACCTCGAAGAACCCCGCCGCCTCGGGCAGGAGCCGCGCGATCCAACCGCCGGCGGCGAGCACGAGCCGGCGCGCGCGGAGCTCTCCCGCGGTGGTGCGGACGGTGACGACTCCCGCGTCCGTGGACCAGCCGAGGACCTCCTCCTCGAAGCGCAGCTCGGCGCCCGCCGCGACGGCGTCGGACTGCGCGAAGGCCAGCGCCCGTGCGGCCTCGACCACTCCGGCGTCGGGGTCGTGCACCACACCCCAGCCCTCCGGCGGCGCCAACGACGCGGCGACGGCACGGGCGTCCTCGACGGGTCGGCTCCGGCCGCCCTGCAGCGTGGGGACGCCGCGGTGCGCGTACAGCCCGCCGGTCGTGTGCACGAACGGCTCTCCGGCGTGCACGCCCCAGCGCTCCCAGCCGCGGAAGGCGCGGTCGACCAGGTCGTTCCAGACCGGGCTCGGGTAGGCGCGGCGGATCATCCGCGTCGCTCCGTGCGACGAGCCGCGCGCGTGCGCCGGGCCGAACTGCTCGATCCCTACGACGTCGCGCCCGCGCCGCGCGAGCTCGCGCACCGTCGCCGACCCGTGGATCCCGAGCCCGAGCACCACCGCGTCGTGCACCGTCATCGGGCGCCTCCTGCGATCGCCGCGACCCGCTCGAGCAGGGCGTCGACGTCGGAGGCGTCGGTGTAGACGTGCGGGGACACGCGGACGACGCTCGCGATGCCCCGGGCGCCGAGGTCCCACTGCGCGTGGCCGGCGGGCACGGCGAGCGAGTCCACGCCCGCCTCGCGCAGCCCGGCCGAGACCTGCTTGGCGGCGACCCCGTCGACCGTGAAGGTCACTATGCCGGAGGGGGAGGCGGGCGGATCGGCGAGGGAGACGCCGTCGAGGGCGCCGAGCCGCTCGCGCAGCTGCGCGCCGAGGGCCACGAGGTGCTCCTGGGTGGCCGCGGGACCGCGCTCGAGGGCTTCGCGGAGCGCGACTCCGAGGCCCAGTCGGGAGGCGACCGACGACTCCCAGGTCTCGAGGACCCGTGCCGTGCCGTCCATCGTCCACTCCTCCGCGCTCGTCCAGCTCGAGCCTCGCACGTCGGGCGCCCAGGGTCCGAGTCCGTCGAGCAGGCCCCTGCGCAGGTGCAGCAGGCCGGTGCCCCGCGGTCCGCGGAGGAACTTGCGCCCGGTGGTGACGAGGGCGTCGCAGCCGATCGCGCGCACGTCGATGTCGAGCTGCCCGACCGACTGCGTCGCGTCGAGCACGGTGATCGCCCCGTAGCGGCGGGCCAGTGCGCCGATCGCGGCGACGGGCTCGACGAGCCCGGAGGAGGTGGGGATGTGCACCGCGCTGACGACCGTGCGCCCGGTCGTGGTCGCCAGGGCGCTCTCGAGCGCCTCCAGATCCATCCTGCCCGAGGAGTCGTTGGGGAGCACGTCCAGACGCACGCCGTCGTGCCGACGCAGGGCGAGCATCCGCAGCGCCTGGCTGATGTAGCTCGAGCGCGGCGCGAGGACCGTGTCGCCCGGCCCCAGGCGCAGGGCGTCGAAGACCGCGCGCAGACCGCTGGTCGCGCTGTCGAAGAACGCGATCTCGTCGACGTCGGACCCGAGCAGCTGCGCGGCCGACGCGTAGGCCGCCTCGAGGTCGTCGGCGGCGAGATTCGCGGCCTCGTAGCCGCCGATCCGCTGCTCCAGGCGCAGGTGCCCGATGACCGCGGCCAGGACGCCGTCGCTCATCAGTCCCGCTCCGGCGGCGTTGAAGTAGTGCCGCCCGACCGTGCCGGCAGTGCGGGCGCGCTCGGCCGCGACGTCGATGGTCGCGGTCGCGGCGGGGGTGCCGCCGTCCAGGCCGAGTGTCATCCAACAGGTCCTTCCGCGCGGCGTCGTCCTGCGAACGACTGAATGGATCCCATCCTAAACAGGTTGTATCCATTAATGCCACCGCCGGATACGCTGGACCGGCCGGACAGCGCGCATCGCCCTCCGGCCCGCACCCCGTCCCGCGAGAGGCCGCCATGACCCACTCCCCCGAAGCCCGCGCCCTCGAGCTCGGCCTCGTGATCCCGGACTACGCGAACCCGCCCTACGGCGGGCGCTACGGCTCCTCCCTCCGCGCGTTCCACCGCACGGGAGACCTCCTCGAGCTCAGCGGCATCACCCCCGAGTCCCGCGACGGCGCGCTCCTGCACCCGGGCGCGGTCGGGGTCGACATCACCCTCGAGCAGGCGCAGGAGGCGGCCCGCTACGCCGCCGTCAACGCCCTCGGCATGATCCGTCTCGCCCTCGGCTCGCTCGACGAGGTCGTCGCCCTGTCCAGGGGCCTCTGCTTCGTGCTCTGCCCGCCCGGTTTCGAGCGCCTCAACGAGGTCTCGAACGCCGCGAGCGACCTGCTCCTGGACGTCTTCGGCCCCGACGCCGGCCGCATGGGCCGCGCCTCCATCGGAGCCACCGCCCTCTCGCGCAGCGCCTGCTTCGAGCTGTGGCTCAGCCTGGAGTGCCGCCCGCGCTGATCACCGCGCACCGGTCGGGAACACCCGCCGCCCCTCGCGCGTTGCCCTCTGACATGACCGTTCCCCTCTCGATCCTCGACCTCGCCCCCATCGCACCCGGAGAGACCGCGCGCGACAGCTTCGCCGCCTCGGTGGCCCTGGCGCAGCAGGCCGAGCGGAGCGGGTACCGCCGGGTCTGGTACGCCGAGCACCACAACATGGCGTCGATCGCGTCGAGCGCCACCTCGGTGCTCATCGCGCACGTGGCCTCGCAGACCTCGACCATCCGCCTCGGCTCCGGCGGCGTCATGCTGCCCAACCACTCCCCCCTCACCATCGCCGAGCAGTACGGAACGCTCGAGACCCTGCACCCCGGTCGCATCGACCTCGGACTCGGTCGCGCCCCCGGCAGCGACCAGGCGACCTTCCGCGCGCTGCGCCGCGATCCCGAGTCGTCCGAGCGCTTCCCGCAGGACGTCGTCGAGCTGCAGGCGTTCCTCGCCGGCGAGTCCCGGATCCCCGGTGTCAGCGCGACGCCCGGCGCCGGCACCCGCGTGCCCCTCTACATCCTCGGCTCGTCGCTCTTCGGCGCGCAGCTGGCCGCGGCCCTCGGCCTGCCCTACGCCTTCGCCTCGCACTTCGCGCCCGACGCGCTGCACCAGGCCGTCGCCGAGTACCGCCGCGGCTTCCGCCCCTCCGAGCAGCTCGACGCTCCCTACGTCATCGCCGGAGTGAACGCCATCGCGGCCGACACGACCGCCGACGCCGAGCGCCAGTTCGCCGAGATGAAGCGCGCCCGCCTCATGATGCTGCTGCGCCAGAGCGGCCAGATCCCGCTCGACCAGCAGTTCTCCGACGACGAGCTCGACAGCCTGCTGAGTGCCCCGGTCGGCGCCCACGTCGCGAGCATGACCCACTACACCGGGGTCGGCACCGGCGAGGAGGTCGCGGACTACGTGGCCGGATTCGCGCGCTCGGCCGACGCCGACGAGGTCATCGTCGCCCACGCGTCGCTCGCGACCCCCGCGCGGCTGCGCTCGGTCGAGCTGCTGGCCGACGCGCACGCCCGCGTCGCGGCGTAGCCACCTGCAGAAGCAAGGCTGAGCGGCCGGACACCGCGACGAACCCGCGATTCCGGCCTCTCAGCCTCCGTTGTGCGGGTCCGGCACGCGATCGCGCACGCAACCGAGGGCGAGATCCGCCGATCGGCTGCGAACGGTGCCGCCGGCGCCTCCCGACCTCGGTTCCGTACGCCTCACGCCAGCCCCGCCCCGCCCACCGCGAGGCTCACCACCACCGTCAGCGCCGTCGTCCACAGCACGATCGCGACGCCCTGCCACAGCAGCACCCGCCCCTTGGCCACTCCGGCGCCCGCGAGCATCACCGCGGTGAAGTGCGTGGGCAGCAGCAGCGGCCCGAGCAGGCTCACCCCGGGCACCCCGTAGCGGGTGAACGCCCGCTGGAACTTCTCACGGCGAGCCGACGCCCGGGGCGTCCGCCCCTTCGTCACGGCCGAGCGGACGCCCGCGCCCAGCAGCACCAGCAGGGCCACGCAGAGGAAGTTGCCGATCGCACCCGAGACCGCGGCGATCACCGGGTTGATGCCGCCGATGATCCCGATGGTCGCGGCCCCCTCGCCCTCGATGAAGGGCACGGCCCCGGCGAGCGCCACCACCAGCGGCTGCACGAGGTCGGGGACCCGCGCGAGGAGGTCCTGGAATCCGAGGATGGCGTCTGCTGCGATGTTCGACATGTCGTCTCCGCTCTGCTGACCGCGTCGGCGGCCCTCCCGTCTCTCGGGATGACTCCATCCGACCGCGGGAGCGAGCGCCCGGGCAGTGCCGCCGGGTCACCTCCGCAGGGGAGGAACGCACCCCCGAGGGGTGACATCCGTCATGGTCGTACTGTGGGCGGCATGAGCACTGCGCCCGAGACGATCGATGCCCCGCCCTCCGGCCGTGGCGTCTCGGCCACCTGGTGGTACACCGTCCTCTCGGCGGCGTCCTTCGTGCTCGTCGTCCTGTTCGTGTGGGGGCTGCCGGTGGTCGTCGGCGCGACCGAGCTCTGGCGCGTCGTCCTCTACCTCGGCGGCACCGTGCTGTGGTGCGCCGCGTTCCTCGTCACCGCCCTGCGCTACCGAGGGGTGCCGAAAGAGGCGCCGTTCCGGCTCCGCGCGCAGGCGACCGGAGTGTTCGCCGCCGGTCTCGCAGGCTCGGCGGCCGGCGGGATCGCCACCGGCAGCGTCACCTTCGCCCTCTCGCTCGCGTTCGTCCTGGTGGGCGTGCTGCCCTGGCCGCGCGGCGTCCGCGGGCGGCTGACCGGCCTCGCCACCCTCGTCCTCGTGGTCGCCGCAGTGCTCGAGCACGACCACCTCGGCACCGGTCTGCTCGCGGACTCCCCCTCCGACATCCGCCCGCTGCTGCTGTTCTTCGCGATCGCCCTGCCGGCGTCGGTCGTCAGCATGCTCTGGTGGTGGGACATCGTGCGCGAGCTCGATCGTGCGCGGGCGGCGGAGGGGCGCCTCGCGGCCGCCCAGGAGCGGCTGATCCTCGCGGGTGACGTCCACGACCTGCAGGGGCACCACCTCCAGGTCATCGCCCTGCAGCTCGAGCTCGCCGAGCGTCTCCTCCGCGACGATCCGGACGCCGCACTGGAGCAGCTGCGCGCCGCTCAGCGCAGCGTCGACGGGGCCCGCACGGGCACCCGCGAGCTCGCCACGCGCTTCCGCAGCGTCTCGCTGTCGGACGAGCTCGAGAACGCCGCCGACCTCCTCCGCTCGGCCGGGCTGCGCGTGCAGCTCGACATCGGCGCCGGTGCGGACCTCGCGCCCGCCGATGCGCTCGGCCCGGTCGTCCGCGAGAGCACGACCAACATCCTCAAGCACGGCGGAGGCGAGTCGGCTCGGCTGCGCCTGGCCCGCGAGGGCGGCGAGTGGCGCTTCCTCGCCGAGAACGACCTGCCGCCCGAGCCCGAGGATCCCGATGAGCACGGCTCCGGCATCGCCGGCATGACCGAGCGGATCGAGCGGGCCGGCGGCACCCTGCGCACCCGCCCCACCCGCCGCGCGTTCGCGGTCGAGGCGCGCCTGCCGATCGGAGGAGCGGAGTGATCCGCGTGCTCCTCGCCGACGACGAGGACATGATCCGCACCGCGCTCGCGGCGCTGCTCCGCCTCGAGGACGACCTCGAGATCGTCGGCGAGTGCCGCGACGGCGAGGAGGCGGTGGCCGAGGCGCTGCGCCTCGAGCCCGACGTCTGCCTCTTCGACGTCGAGATGCCGGGCATGGACGGCATCGAGGCCGCGGAGCGCCTGCGCCGCTCGTCGGCGACCCGCGTGGTCGTCGTCACCCGCCACGCGCGTCCCGGAGTGCTGCGCCGCGCGCTGGCCGTCGGAGTCGCGGGCTTCCTGCCCAAGTCGCGTCGCGTCGAGGACGTCGCGCAGGTGATCCGCCTGGTCGCGAGCGGACGCCGCTACGTCGATCCCGAGATCGCCGCCGACGCCCTCGCCACCACCCGCAGCCCGCTCACCGACCGCGAGCTCGACGTGCTGAGCGCCGGCTCCCGCGGCGAGACGATCGGGCAGATCGGAGCCGCGCTGCACCTCTCGAACGGCACCGTCCGCAACCACGTCTCGTCGATCCTCCGCAAGCTGCAGGTCGACACCCGCCAGCGCGCGGTGATCGAGGCCCGCGAGCACGGCTGGATCTGAGCACGCGTCCGCGGCTCACCCCGGAGGTCGGTTGCGGGAAGTCAGAGCGTTCCAGGAGATCTGGATGAAACGCTCTGACACTCCTGAAATCAGGCGCGCGCTGCTGAGTCCGACCACATCAGCCGCTGCGAGCGACCGAACCCGGAACCCCTCCCTCAGTGCCCGCGCGCGATCCACTCCTCGCGGTGGGGCGCCTCCGCCCCGATCGTCGTCGAGTCGCCGTGCCCGGTGCGCACGACCGTCTCCGCCGGCAGCGTCAGCAGCCGATCGGTGATCGACTCGATGATCGTGGGGAAGTCGCTGTAGGAGCGGCCGGTCGCGCCCGGTCCGCCCTGGAACAGCGTGTCTCCGGTGAAGACCGTTCCGAGCTCGTCGGCGACGAAGCAGACCGCTCCGGGCGAGTGACCCGGCGTGTGCCGCACCTCGAGCTCGAGGCCGGCCACGGCGATCCGCTGGCCGTCGACGAGCGCCGCGCTCGGCGCTCTGTCGGGGTGCACCACGTCCCAGAGCATGCGGTCGGAGTCGTGCAGCAGCACGGGCGCGCCCGTCGCCTCCCGCACGCCCGCGACCGCGTCGATGTGGTCGTCGTGCGCGTGGGTCAGCAGCACGGCGACGAGCCTGCGGTCGCCGACCGCCGCCAGGATCGCGTCGGCGTCGTGCGCCGCGTCGATCACGACGCACTCGGAGTCGTCGCCGACGATCCAGACGTTGTTGTCGACGTCCCAGGTGCCGCCGTCGAGGCTGAACGTGCCGCTGGTGACGAGGTGGTCGATCCGCGCGCCCATCAGAGCACCACCACCGAGCGCAGCACGTCGCCGCCGGCCATCGTGGCGAAGGCCTGCTCGATGTCGCGGATGCCGATCCGCTCGCTCACGAACTCGTCCAGCGGCAGCCTGCCCTGCAGGTAGAGGTCGGTCAGCATCGGGAAGTCGCGCTCGGGCAGGCAGTCGCCGTACCAGCTCGACTTCAGCGATCCGCCGCGGCCGAAGACGTCGAGCAGGGGGATCTCGAGGGTCATCTCGGGAGTCGGGACTCCGACCAGCACGACCGTTCCGGCGAGGTCGCGGGCGTAGAACGCCTGGCGCCAGGTCTCGGGCCGGCCGACCGCGTCGATCACGACGTCCGCGCCGAACGTGTCCGTCAGCTCCTGCACCGCGGAGACGACTCCCGCCTCGTCGAGACCGCTCGAGTCGACGACGTGGGTCGCGCCGAGCTTCTGCGCGGCGACCAGCTTCTTGGGGTCGCGGTCGATCGCGATGATCGTGCTCGCCCCGGCCAGCTTCGCACCGACGACCGCGGCGGTGCCGACTCCGCCGCAGCCGATCACGGCCACGGAGTCGCCGCGCGTGACGTTGCCGGTGTTCATCGCGGCGCCCAGGCCGGCCATGATGCCGCAGCCCAGCAGGCCCACGGCGGCGGGGTCGGCCGTCGGGTCGACCTTCGTGCACTGCTTGGCGTGCACCAGCGTCTTCTCGGCGAAGGCCCCGATGCCCAGCGCGGGGCTCAGCTCCGTGCCGTCCTCGAGGGTCATCTTCTGCGTGGCGTTGAACGTGTCGAAGCAGTACCAGGGCTCCGCCCGGACGCAGGCGCGGCACTCGCCGCAGACGGCCCGCCAGTTGAGCACGACGAAGTCGCCGACGGCGACGTGCGTCACTCCCTCGCCGATCGCGCTGACCCGGCCCGCGGCCTCGTGGCCGAGCAGGAACGGGAAGTCGTCGCTGATCCCGCCCTCGCGGTAGTGGTAGTCGGTGTGGCAGACACCGCAGGTCTCGATGTCGACGACGGCCTCGCCGGGCCCGGGGTCGGGGATCACGATGTCGACGAGCTCGACGGGAGCGCCCTTCGATCGGGCGATGACGCCGCTCACAGTGGTGGGCATGGGGGCTCCTTCGTCGGGGCGGGTAGTGCTCGGATCCGTTCCACCGTACCCGCCGGACCGTGCGCGGCCGCCGGAGCACTCGGACGGCGGCCGCACGGAGCCTCCTCTCTCCGGAGGAGGTCTAGGGTCGGAGGGCAGCGCCGCGACCGCCGTGCTCCGAGCGATGAGGAGGACGGCGTGGAGCGTCAGCAGGCCGAGGGTCACGTCCGCCATGCGCAGAGCCGCTCCGGATCGTTCGGCCGCGGTCGCCTGGTGTCGACGTTCTCGGTGCGCCACCGCGCCGGACTCGACGTCGCCTTCGTGCTCGACGGCGCAGAGGGCGACTTCCAGATCGGCATGGGCGCCGCCTCCGAGGACTACAGCTCGGTCATGTCGCTCGGAGTCGACAGCCGCGAGGGCCGCCTGCGCGCGGTCGGGCACTGGACCGTCGACGGCCGCGCCGAGCGGCTCACCGCCCGCATCGTCCTGCACGACCGCGGGCTGATCGTCGTGGAGGCGACTCCGCTGCCCCTCGCGAAGCGTCCCCGATCGCTCAAGTGCTGGTCGTTCCTCCGCCAGGACGGGGTCGACCACCACTCCGACGTCATCGGCCTCGTCGCACCGGAGCTCGCCTCACTGCCTCCCGTGACCCTGAGGACCTACCCGCCGCGCTGACCGACCGGCGCGCGTCGCCGGGGCGCCTGCGCGTGCAGCAGCACCCCGTCGATCCCCCGCCACTTCCCGACGACGCCCTGCACCTTGCTCGACACGACGAGGCTCCGGCCTCGGCCCGGGCGGATCTCGAGACGCCCGCTCCGCGAGCTGCTCCCTCAGCAGGCAGGGAGACCCGAGCTGAGCCGCGCCCCCTCATGCTGGTCGAGCGGCGCGCAGCGCGTGTCGAGACTCCGCGTGCCGCCGGTCATGCGCGGGTGGCGGCGAGCAGGGCGCCCAGGCGGTCGAGCTGGGCCGGGTCCTCGAGGGCGGAGCCGACGGCGGCGACGCGGACGCCGGCGTCGAGGTATTCCGAGACGTTGCCGGCGTCGAGTCCGCCGGTGGCGACGAAGCGGATCCCGGGGAACGGACCGCGGATGTGCGTGAACCAGCCCGCGCCGAGCCAGGTCGCCGGGAAGGCCTTCAACCAGGTGAGGCCGAGCGAGGCGGCGAGCTGCACCTCCGAGGGGGTCGCGACTCCGGGCAGCAGCGGGAGATCGACGGCGCGGGCGGCGGCGAGGATGCGCTGGTCGAGGCCCGGCGAGACGAGGTAGCCCGCGCCGGCCGCGCGGGCCGGCGCGACCTGCTCGGGTCGGACGATGGTGCCCGCTCCGACGGTCTTGCCGCGCTCCGCGCCGAGGCGCGCGACCTCGCGGAGGGCGACCTCGTCCTCCGCGGTCTGCAGCGGCACCTCCACCGAGTCGATGCCGAGGTCCCAGGCGGTGGTCGCGAGGGCGATCGAGCGCTCCCTGCCCATCCCGCGCAGGATCGCCATCAGCGGGGCGCCGGAGAACACGTCGTCGAACGGGCTGGTGGTGGGGGGCGTGATCGTCATCGTCGTTCCGTTCTCTCATCGAGGGAGTCGCCTGCTACCGCGAGGGTGAGGGCGGCGCGGTCGTGGCCGCGGCGCAGGCGCGCGCCGTGGTCGGCGCCCTGGAGCACGGCGGCCAGGTAGCCGCCGGCGAAGGCGTCGCCGGCGCCCACCGCGTCGAGCACCTCCACCTCGTGGGAGGGCTCGAAGACCGGAGTGCCGGCATCGGCCGAGAACACCGTCGCGCCGATGTGGCCGTCCTTGACGACGAGCTCGGCCACGTCCGGGAACATCGCGCGGACGTCCTGGGCGGTGCAGGACCCCCAGAGGGTCTCGGCCTCGTCGCGGCCGACGAAGACCACGTCGGCGAGGCGGGCGAGGTCGGCGAGGGCGGGAGCGGCGTCCGCGGCGTCCCACAGGGCCGCGCGGTGGTTCACGTCGACGCTCACGGGGATCCCCAGCTCGCGGGCGCGCAGGGCGGCGCGGCGGAGGAACCGGGCCGCCGGCTCCGAGAGCGCGGCGGTGATGCCCGAGAGGTGCAGCAGCGCGACCCCGTCGAACGGAGCCGCGTCGGCGTCCGCCTCGTCGAGGCGGGAGGCGGCCGAACCGGAGCGGTAGTAGACGACGCCCCGCCCCGGGTCCTTCACGTACAGCCCGGTCGGGTGCTCCGGATCGGCGACCACGGAGGAGACGTCGATGCCGCGCGCGGACAGCTGGCGCAGCACGCGCTCGCCGAGCGCATCCGCTCCGAGCCGGCTGTGCCAGCGGGCCGGCACTCCGAGGGCCGCCGCGTGCGCGAGCACGTTCGACTCGGCGCCGCCGGCGTCGACGAGGAACCCGCCCGCCTGCGCCACCGAGCCGTCCGTCGGCACGACCACGGCCATGGTCTCGCCCATGGCCAGCAGCACGCCGCGCGGGACCGCCGCTCCCGACGAGCTCACGCCAGGTCGGCGACCGGCGCCGGATCCATGTCGTCGAAGGCCTGGTTCTCGCCGGCCATCGCCCAGACGAACGAGTACGCCGCGGTGCCGACTCCGGAGTGCAGCGACCAGCTCGGCGAGATGATGGCCTGGCGGTCGGCGACCACGAGGTGGCGCGTCTCCTGGCGCTCGCCGAGGAGGTGGATGACGCGGGCCTCCTCGGGCAGGTCGAAGTAGAGGTAGCACTCGGTGCGGCGGTCGTGCGTGTGCGCGGGCATCGTGTTCCACATCGAGCCCTCGTGCAGCGTCGTGACGCCCATGACGATCTGGCAGCTGCGCACGCCGTTCTCGTGGATGTACTGGTTGAGAGTGCGGCGGTTGCTCGTGGCCTGATCGCCGAGCTCGCGCACGGTGCCCTCGCCCGGCGACACGAGCGCGGTCGGGTAGGCCGTGTGCGCGGGGGCCGAGAACAGGTAGAACTGCGCGGCTCCGTCGGCGTCCTCGAACGCCACCTTCTCGATCCCGCGGCCCAGGTACAGGCAGGCGCCGGTGACGAGGGTGTAGGTCTCGCCGTCGGCGGTCACGGTGCCGGTCCCGCCGACGTTGATGACGCCCAGCTCGCGGTGCTCGAGGAAGGTCTCGCTGCGGATCTCCTCGTAGCCGGTCAGCTCGAGCCGCTTCCCGGCGGGCGTCGCTCCGCCCAGCACGATGCGGTCGTGGTGCGTGTAGACGAGGCGGATCTCGCCCTCGACGAAGATCTCGGGCACGAGGAAGTGCGAGCGGAGGTCCTCGGTGGTCATCCCGGGGATCTGCGAGGGGTTGGTGGCGTAGCGCTGGTCCATGTCGGAGGCTCCTGGGTCGCGGGTGGGAGGGGTCATCGCACGAGCCAGCCGCCGTCGACGGGGAGCACGGTCCCGGTGACGTAGGCCGACGCGTCGGAGGCGAGGAAGACGAAGGCGCCCTGCAGGTCGGCGGGGAGTCCCCAGCGTCCGGCGGGGATGCGGGCGAGGATCGCGGCGTCGCGCGCGGCGTCGGCGCGCAGGGCCGCGGTGTTGTCGGTGGCGAGGTAGCCGGGGGCGATCGCGTTGACGGTCACTCCGGAGGCGGCCCACTCGTTGGCGAACGCCTTCGTGAGTCCCGCCACGGCGTGCTTGGAGGCGGTGTACCCGGGCACGGTGATGCCGCCCTGGAACGACAGCATCGACGCGACGCTGATGATCCGGCCGGAGCCCTGCGCGATCATCCGGCGGCCGGCCGCCTGCGTCAGGTGGAACACCGAGTCGAGGTTCACGCGGAGCACCTCGTCCCAGTCGGAGGCGCTGTGCTCGGCGGCCGGGGCGCGCTTGATGGTGCCCGCGTTGTTGACGAGCACGTCGATCCGCCCGAGCCCGTCGACGGCCTCGTCGATCGCCGAGTGCAGCTCGTCGGCGCTCGCCGCGGCGAAGTCGCGGCGGATCAGCACGACCCGGCGGCCCAGCGCCCGGATCGCCTCGGCCGTCCCGGAGGCGTCGCCGCGGTCGACCAGGGCGATGTCGGCTCCGGCCTCGGCGAGGGCCAGGGCGGCTCCGCGGCCGATGCCCTTGCTGGTGCCGGTGACGACGGCGACGCGGCCGTCGAGTCGGAAGCTGTCGAGGATCATCGTCCTGCCTTTCGGAAGAGGGTCGTGAGCGAGCCGAGGCCGTCGACGCGCACGGTGACGGAGTCGCCGTCGGCCAGCGGGCGGTGCGCGGCGAGCGCGTCGGGCAGCTTCTGCGGGCTGCCGGTCGAGATCACGTCGCCGGGCTCGAGGGTGAGGCCCTCGCTGAGGTGGTGGACGAGCGCCGCCATCGTGAAGACGAGGTCGGCGGTGCTCTGCGAGACGGTGATCCGCCCCTCCCGCTCCACCTCGACACGCAGGTCCTGCGGGTCGGGCACGTCGTCGGGAGTGACGAGCCAGGGCCCCAGCGGAGCGAAGCCGTCGGAGCACTTGCCGAGGGTCCACTGGCTCGAGCGGCCCTGCCAGGTGCGCTCCGAGACGTCGTTCATCAGCGAGTAGCCGCCGATGTGCGCGGCGGCCTGCTCGAGCGGGATGTCTCGGCCCGCGCGGCCGATCACGAGGGCGATCTCGCCCTCGTAGTCGACGTCGGAGGCGGTCGCCGGCAGGGTCACGGGGTCGCCCGGCGCCGAGAGCGTGTTGGGCGTCTTCACGAAGACGTCGGGAGTCGTCGGGACCGGCCGGTCCTCTCCTCCGCTGGGCACGTGGCCGCGGTAGTTGTAGCCGATGCAGAGGATCTTGCCCGGCACGACCGGCGGCAGCAGGCGCAGGGAGTCGAGTCGCGGGAGGTCGTCGCCGGACGCGGCCCCGGCGCGCTCGCGGGCGTCGGCGAGGAGCGCGTCGTCCGCGAGCAGGTCGCTCACGGGCAGCGCGCCCAGGTCGAGCACGCGGTCGCCGTCGACGACGACGCCGGTGCGGTCGCCGTCGGGCGAGGAGTAGCGGAGGAGTCTCACCAGTAGGGCCGCCATTCCGGTCGCGAGGCGCGCACGAGCGCCTCCAGGTAGAAGTAGTCGCCCCAGAGGGTGCCCTCGTCGACGCCCACGTCCTTCGGCAGGTCGTAGACGCTGTGCAGCAGGACCGTGTCGGCCGACTCGGGGGTCGAGGGGGCGCAGTGCTCGATCAGGGCGGCGAGCAGCTCGTGCGCCGACCGGCGCCAGTGCTCGGCGCGCTCCTCGTCGCTCTCCACGGAGGCGAGCTCGAAGAGCCCGCAGACCGCGATCGCCGCGGCGGAGCTGTCGCGCGGGGCGTCGCTCCCGTCGGTGTAGACGAGGTCCCAGTAGGGCACGAGGTCGGCCGGGAGGTGCGCGAGGAAGTAGTCGGCGCACGCACGCGAGGCCTCCAGCACCGCCGGATCGCCCGAGACGCGGTGGTTCATCGCGAAGCCGTAGATCCCCCAGGCCTGACCGCGGGCCCAGCAGGAGTCGTCGAAGGCGCCCTGCTCGGTGCCGCCGTGCAGCGGCTCCCCGGTCTCGGCGTTCCAGTAGAAGGTGTGGAAGGTCGAGTGGTCCGGGCGGAGGATGTGCGTGCGCAGCGCCTCGACGTGGCGGCGCACGGCCTCGGCCTTGTGCGCGTCGCCCGTCTGCTCGGCCGCCCAGGTCAGCAGCGGCATGTTCATGAGGGAGTCGATGATGGTCCGACCGCGCTGCGCGGGATCGCGGAGGTCGCCCCAGGCCTGCACGATGCCCGCGTTCTCGAGGAACCGCGTCATCAGCACGTCGGCGGCGGCCAGCGCGGTCGAGCGGCCCAGGGGGTCCTCGAGCAGTCGCCACGGCGCGACGGCCGAGAGCGTGTAGAGGAAGCCGAGGTCGTGGGTGTCGAGGTCCTCGCCCTCCCGGAGGCGCCGGGCGAAGTCCTCGAGGTGGCCGGCGGCCGCGCCGCGGAACACCTCCTCGCCGGTGAGCTCCCACGCGATCCACTGCATGCCCGGCCAGAAGCTGGTGGTCCAGCCGCGGTTGGCCCCGGCCGCGAACCCGGTCGTCGCCGGCCTCAGCTCGTACCGGCCGTCGACGGTGGTGTCGTCCGGGTAGGCGCTGCCGAACCGCTCGATCATGCGGCGCACGACCTCGAGCGCATCGGCCAGGGCCCGCTCCGTCGTCGTCCTCGCGGAGGACGGGTGGGTGGTGGTCATGACGGTCTGTCCTTCGTCGTGGCTCACGCGGCGACCGGCTGGTCGGCGGGGAGGGCGGGCAGGAGGGTGTAGCGCGCGTCGGCCCAGACGAGGTACAGGGCGGGCGCCGCCGAGACGCCGAGGGCGAGGGCCGGCGAGAGGGTGAAGAGGTACGCCTGGAAGGCGAGGACCAGCAGCGACACGAGGGTCAGGTGCCAGCGGCGGGCCGCGAGGATCAGCGAGATCCGCAGGGTGCGCAGCAGCGCGGCTCCGGGGGCCTCGATCAGGGCGACCAGCACGACCGGGGCGGTGCCGACGACGAGCAGCACGACGATCAGGAGGAGCGGTACGACGACCACTCCGATCTGCGACGTCGAGAGGAACCGCACGTCGACCAGCGCGATCGCGGCGACCGCGGTGGCCACGGCCGCGAGGGCCAGGGTGCGCCCCCAGCCCTGCCGCCAGGCGGCCCAGAAGGTGCGGACGACCCGGGTCCCGCCCCGGCCGTGCTCGGCGAAGACCGCGAAGGCTCCGCGGACGGCCGGCGCGCACAGCGGCAGGGCCGCCGCGAGCAGCGGCCACGACCGCGCCGGGTCGGTGGTGATCAGCAGCAGCACGAGGGGCAGGCAGCCGATCACGAGCAGCACGTTGGTCGTGAGGATGAGGTGGACGACGCCGAAGAGCGAGGCGTAGAGGCCGTGCGGGATGCGGCGCATCTCAGCCCTTCAATCCGCTGGTCGCGATGCCCTCGACGAAGTACTTCTGACCGAGCAGGAAGACCACGGCGATGGGGATCACCGAGATGACCAGGCCCGCGAACAGCAGCGCGTAGTTGGCGTCGTAGAGGGTGCTGACGAAGCTCTGCAGCCCGAGCTGGATCGTCCAGAGGTCGGGGTTGCGGAGGTAAATCAGTGGTCCGAGGTAGTCGTTCCAGGTGGCGACGAAGGTGAGCAGGGTGAGGCTCGCGATCGCGGGGATCGACAGCGGCACCATGATCCGCGCCCAGATGCCGTACTCGCTCAGGCCGTCCAGGCGCGCGGCCTCCGAGAGCTCCTCGGGGATCGTCTCGTAGAACTGCTTCATCAGGAACACGCCGAACGCGCCGAACGCCTGGATGAGGATGATCGCCCAGAGGGTGTTCGACACCTTCAGGTTCGACAGCAGGATGAACTGCGGGATCATGTACGACTGCCACGGCACCGCGATGGTGCCGATGTAGACCAGGAACAGCACGTCGCGACCGGGGAACCGCATCCGCGAGAAGCCGTAGGCCGCGAACGAGCCGGTGAGCACCTGGAGCACGGTCACGACGACCGCCAGGATCAGCGTGTTCCGGATCCACGTGAGCATCCCGGACTGCGCCCAGATGTCGACGTAGTTGTTCCAGACCCAGGTGTCGGGCACCCACTTCACGGGCACCGAGAAGACGTCGTTCGGCGTCTTGAGCGAGCTCATGATCATCCAGAAGAACGGCAGCAGCAGCGCGGCCGCGGCGAGGATCATCACGGCGTAGCCGAGCAGACGGCCCACGCGCGACAGGGTGGAGCGGCCGGCGGTCTTCCGGCGCGGCGCGAGCGGCTCGTCGACGCGCGGCAGGACGGGAGCGCCCTCGGGGATCAGCAGTCCGGTCATCGGGACTCACTCCTTCTGTTGAGGAAGAACTGCACGAGCGTGACGACGATGCAGAGCAGGAAGAGGACCACCGAGACCGCCGACGCGTAGCCGAACTGGTTCTCCTGGAAGCCCTTCTGGTAGATGAACTGCGAGAGGACGAGAGTGGCCTGGCCGGGCCCGCCCTGGGTCATCACCAGGATCAGATCGAAGATCTTGAACGAGTTGATGGTCAGCATCACGGTGACGAAGAACGTGGTCGGCCGCAGGCACGGGATCGTCACGTTCACGAAGCGCTGCCAGACGGACGCGCCGTCGACGCGAGCCGCCTCGTGGAGCTCGCGGGGCACCGTCTGCAGGCCGGCGAGGAACAGGATCATGTAGTAGCCCATGTCGCGCCAGGTGCTGATGATGACGACGGCGGGCATCGCCCACTCCGACGACGTCAGCCACCCGGGCGGGCTCGAGAAGCCGACCGCGCGGAGGATCTCGTTGATCGGCCCGTACTCGGGGCTGAAGAGCAGGTTCCACACGACGGCGATCGCGACGATCGACGTGATGTAGGGGAAGAACGCGGCGGTGCGGAAGAAGGCGACGCCGCGGAGCTTGTTGTTGAGCAGCAGCGCGAGCCCGAGCGAGACGATCAGCGTCAGAGGGATGTGCAGCGCGGCGTAGTAGAGCGTGTTGGTCAGCGCGATGCGGAAGCTGCCGTCGCCGAGCAGGCGCTGGAAGTTCGCGAGCCCGACCCAGTTCGCCTGGCCGAAGACGTTCCAGTCGGTGAGCGACATGTAGAAGAGCGTGATCACCGGCACGAGCGTGAGCGCCGCGAAGCCGAGGAAGTTCGGGAGGATGAAGGTGTACCCGATGAGGGTGTTCCTCACCGCGTACGCGGAGCGGCGTCGTTTCGGCGGCGGTGTCGACGTGCCGGCGTCGGCGGCGGCGAGGGTCGTCATGAGACCTCCAAGGTCTGGGCAGGGCTGGGGCTGGGGCTGTGCCGGGGTCGAGCGGAGGCGGTGGCCGGCCGGGGTCGGCCGGCCACCGCGGGGAGTCAGTCGGTGCCGACTTCGTTCTTCACGCGGTCGTCCGCCGACTTCACGGCGTCCTCGATGCTCGCGGAGCCCGAGAGGACCGAGGTGTGCAGGTCGAGCAGGATGTTCTGCACGGCCGCGGTCTTGGCCGAGGTGGGGTTCTCCGGCTTGGTGTCGTGCTCGGACCAGGCGGTCTTCGACAGCTCGTCGGTGGGCGCGCCCTCGACGGCGAAGTAGGCCTCGGCCACCGCGTCACTGGTGAGCGCCGGGGTGATGCCGAGCGACGCGACGACCTCCGCGCCCTCCTCGCTCGCGGCGAACTCGAGGAACTCCTTGGCGGCGGCCGCCTTCGAGTCGTCGATGTTCGCGTTGATGCCGAAGCCGGTCGGGTCGCCGAAGGTCACCGGGGTGTCGCCCTCGCCGGTCGTCGACTCGTCGAACTGCGGGATCGGGGCGATGCCCCAGTTGAAGGTGTCGGAGTCGCCCGACTTCTGCTGGGCGATCAGCGACGCGACGAACCAGGTGCCCATCGGCATCATCGCGGCGTTCTGCTTGCCGAACTCGGCCTGGTAGGTGAGCTTGTTGGCGACGACGGTGTTGTAGTCGACCTGCGCGCCGGCGTCCTGCAGCGCGAGGACGCGCTCGTAGTACGGCTCGAGGTAGCTGTAGTCGCCGCCGAGGATGTTGACGTCGGGGGTCTGCGCGGCCGCGAAGCCCTGCACGGTCGACTGCCAGCTGTGGCCGTAGGTGCCGTTCGCGGCGCTGCCGGCGGCCGAGAGCGCGGTCTTCAGCGACTCGGCGTTCGACTCGTAGTCGTCCCAGGTCCAGGAGCCGTCGGGGTACGCGACGCCGGCCTGGTCGAAGAGGTCCTTGTTGTAGAAGAGGACCCACGAGTCCTGGCGGTAGGGGGTCGCCCACTGCTTGTCGTCGACCTCGTAGGCCTCCGCTCCGCCGATCGACTCGGGGATCTCGACGTCCGAGACGTCCATCAGCTGCCCGCCCGACTGGTAGGTGACGACGTTCTTCACGTTCTTCTGCGTGATGATGTCGGGCCCGCTGCCGGCCGCGAGGTCCGCGGTCATCAGGGTGTCGTAGTTGGTCGCGTCGTACTCCTTGACCTCGACCGTGACGTCGGGGTCCTTCTCGTGGAACGCGTCGGCGAGCGCCTGGAACTCCGGAGTCGTGCTCAGGCTCCAGCCGGAGAGGCTGAGCGTGATCGGGCCCTCGGCAGCGGGTGCGTCGCCGCCCCCGCCTCCGCTCGAGCAGGCGGTGAGGGACAGGGCGGCGACCAGGGCCACTCCAGCGGCGGTGAATCTTCTCTTCATGCGTGCTGCTCCTTTGCATCTGCGTCCGGGACTCCACCTCGGGTCCTCGGGTACCGGAGCCGCCGAGCGGCGCGTCCGGAATCTGGGAGTCGGTGCTCGGTGACGAGGCCGTCGGGCCAGGTCGCCGTCACGGACAGTGCGTCGCCGTCGAGGGCGACGTCGACAGAGGCGGCGCCCTCGACGGGGGCCTCCGCTCCGGCCGTCTCTTCGGCGGTGAGGCCGACCAGCGCGGCGACGACGGCGCCGACCTCCGCTGGAACGGTGAGGACGGGCACGCCGACGGCGGGGCCGAGCGGGCTCGCGCCGTCGCGGGCGACGACTCCGGGGACGGCGCCGGCGGTGAGTGCGGTGAGCGTGCCGGTGCGGCGGCCGTTGGAGACGGTTGCCGTCGCGGTGTCCGCGTCCGCGTCGACCCGCTCGCCGGCGATCGCCCAGCCGCCGATCCGCAGGCGCAGATCCGTGATGCGCACGTCCTCGGCGAGCTCGTCGATCCGCGCGAGCCGCAGCTCCCACGGGCCGCGCACCAGCGAGTGCACGCTGAGTCGGCCGGCGATGCGCACGGCTCCGCTCACTCCCTCGCCGTGCCGGTGGGTGCTGCGCTCCGGAGTGATCCAGTGCGCGTCCCAGGTCGAGCCGGCGACGCCGACACGGCCGTCCGCGTCGAGGCGCACCTCGGTCAGCTCCATGCCGGTGCGGTGGGTCGCCTCGCCCGCCGCGTCCACCAGCGCGACGCTCTGCTCGAGCGCCTCCGTCCAGCCCTGCTCGTCGAGCAGCGGCGCGGTGGCGGTGGAGTAGCCCAGCCGGACGTAGAGCGGGGAATCGCCGGTGGTCGCACCGGGCAGTGCCTTGTCGGTGCCGTGGTTGACCACGCGGACGATCCCGTCGGCCTGCGTGCCGGAGACGATCCAGCCGGGCGAGACGATCGCGCGCAGGTCGTCGCCCTGCTCGATCGGGAGCAGGGCGAGGGGGAGCGCTTCGGTCCCGGCCGCCCAGACCGGGTGGTCGGCGGGCAGCGCGATCCCGAGCAGGCCCTTGACCGCCCAGTACGGCGAGCCGGGTCCGGAGTAGGACTGCGCGAGCTCGCGCCACGGGTCGTGCCAGCCCATCGAGAGCAGGCCGTCCTCGCCGGGGGCGCCGTTGTCGGCGAAGTGCCCGACGATCGCGCTCGCGGCACGGCGGAGGCGGCGCGGCGGGTGCGAGGGGACCTCGGCGATCACGCCCGCCCAGAACGGCGCGGCAGCGGCGAAGCGGTAGATCAGGCTGCGGCCCTGGAGCAGCGGCGAGCCGTCACCGCCGACGAGCGCGAGGGCGTCGGAGAGGTAGCGGTCGAGCCGGGCGACGTCCGCGGCGGCGCGGGGGGCCGCGAGCTCGGCCGCGCCGGCCATCCGCGACCAGAGCACGGGGTACACCTGCAGGGCCCAGCCGACGTAGTGGTCGAAGGCGCGCTCCGCGCCGTCCGCGAGCCAGCCGTCCTCGCGGAGGAAGGAGTCGTGCCGGGCGAGATCCGCGGTCATGTCCTGCATCGACCACGGGCCGCCGACCGAGCGGAGGAAGGTCTCGACGACCAGGCGGAACCAGACCCAGTTGGTCTGCGGGTAGGTGTCGTCACCGACGACGGGAGCGAGGTAGTCGATCACGCGCTGCTGCGTGCGGGCGTCGAGGCGGTCCCAGATCCACGGCCGTGTGAGGTCCAGCACGAGGGCGATCGACGCCGCTTCGACCTTGGCCTGGGCATGCTCCTCGATCCGCACCCAGCGGTCGTCCGCATCGGGATCGACGCCGGTCTCGACGCCGCGGCGGTAGAAGTCGATCAGCGCGTCGACGCCCTCGCCGCGCGCCCCGGCGATGCGGAAGCCTGCGAGCAGGAAGGTACGGGCGAAGCCCTCGAGGCCGTCGACGGCGCGACCGTAGCCGCCCACGGCGCCGGGCAGGGTGATCCGACCGTGACCGGCGCTGGCGTAGGGAGCCACGGCGGCGAGCAGCGCGTCCGCGACGGCGAGCCAGTGCTCGCGCGTCCAGTCGGCGCGGAGGTTCCCCTCGTCCACGGTGGCTCTCCTTTGAATCGTGATGTCCCGACGCCCTGAGCGGCCCGTCGTGCGGCGGCGTGACCGGCGCTGAACAGAACAGGACTATACATACGGAAATCGATCATTTCAATGTTCACTTGAGTCAAATTGATCGATTATGATCGCTTACATGCCTCACTCTTCAGGCCCGGCCCGATCGCCAGGTGTGATCGAGTCCTTCCGGGGACCGCTCGCCGCCGCGTTCTCGCCGGATCGTCCGCTCTCGGCGCGCGGGGTCCTCGTGGTGCCGGAGTTGTCGCTGCCGGTGCCGACCGCGGCCGATCGCGAGGCCTGGGCGGATGCGGATGCACCGACCCTCGCCGCCGTCGCCGAGCGCGCCGCCGCCGACCTGCTCGTTCCCTGGCCGCAGCCGCTCGCGAGCGAGGCCGTCGGCGTGCACCGCGACGGGAACCGCGACCGCTGGGAGCAGAGCGCGTTCGAGCGGCAGCGGCGACTGAGCCGCGCGGTGCTGCTGGCGGCCAGCACCGCCGGCACTGGCGCGGACGGCGACTCGTGGCTCGACCAGGTCGCCGACGGCGTGCAGCTGCTCTGCGAGCAGAGCTCCTGGTGCTGGCCCGCCCACGACGACGCGCTCCGCCGGCACGGCTCGGTGCTCGCTGACGTCGCCGACCCCTTCCTCGACCTCGGGGCCGGTGAGGTCGCCGGCCAGCTCGCCTGGCTCGACCACGTCCTCGGCGAGCGCCTCGACCTCCGCTACCCGGGGCTGCGCCGCCGGATCCGCCTCGAGGTCCGCGAGCGCGTGCTCGCCCCGTTCCTCGCCCGCGACGACTGGCACTGGCTCGGCCTCGACGGCGACGTGCACAACTGGAACCCCTGGATCACGGGCAACATCCTCGTCGCCGCGCTGCGCCTGCTCGACGCTCCAGGCGAGGAGGACGAGCGTGCCGCCGTCGTCACCCGCGCCGTCGCCGCGCTGGACCGCTACATCGCCGTGCTCCCCGAGGACGGCGCGATCGACGAGGGCTACGCCTACTGGTGGAACGGCGCCTGCCGCGCGCTCGAGGCGCTCGACGTCCTCGCGCACGCGACCGGCGGCGCCTGGAACGCCTCCGAAGTCCCGGCGCTGCGCGCCACCGTCGCCTTCCCGCACCGCTCGCACCTCGGCGGCGATTGGTACGTCGCGCACGCCGACGGCCAGGCCCTGCAGTCGCGCGACCAGCCCTGGCACGCGGTGCACCGGGCCGGCCGCGGGGTCGGCGACGCGGCCGCCACGGCGCACGCAGCGGCGCAGCGCTCCCCCGGCGGGCCCGCCGCCTCGGAGAAGGAGGGACTCGGGCGGCTGCTGCGCGGAGTGACCGACCCGCTCTGGACCGCGGCTCCCCCGGCCCTTCCGCCGCTCCCCCGTGAGGTCTGGCTCGAGTCCGTCCAGGTGCTCCTGGCCCGCACGACCGAGGGATCGGCGGAGGGCCTGACGCTCGTCGCCAAGGGCGGGCACAACGCGGAGCACCACAACCACAACGACGTCGGCTCGTTCCAGGTGGCGAGCGAGGGGGTGCCCGTCGTCGTCGACGCCGGTCGCCCCACCTACACCGCCGCCACCTTCGGCCCGGAGCGCTACGGCATCTGGACGATGCGGAGCGAGTGGCACAATCTGCCCGTCGTCCGCGGACTCGGCCAGCCGGCCGGGCGGGCGGCGGCCGCCGCGGACGTGTCGGTCGCGCTGAGCGATCGATCCGCCGCGTTCTCCGCGGAGCTCGCCGCGGCGTACCCCGTTGCGGGGCTGCGCTCCTGGCGCCGGACCGTCCTCCTCGACCGCCCCGCCCACCGGGTCGTGCTCGAGGACCGCTGGGACCTCGCCCCGTGGGACGATCGTGACGATGAGCCCGGCACCGCGATCCGACTGCTCCTCGCGGGAGACGTCGTGACCGAGCGCGGCGCCGCCCGGGTCCGCCCGCTCCAGTCGGCGCGGCCGCTCCGGATCACCTGGGATCCCGCCTGCGAGCACCGGGCCGTCGTCCGGACGCTGGACGATCCGTTGCTCTCGAGCGTGTGGGGCGAGCGGCTGACGCTGCTCGAGATCGACGCCACCGCGCGCAGGCAGCTGCGCATCGCGATAGACCTGGACCCACCGATCGGAGACTCACGATGAGCGACCAGACTCAGTCCCCTCCCCTCGCCGCCGAGCGACGGGCGCACATCCTCGCGGCCCTGGGCGTCGACGGCGCCGTGCGGATCTCGCAGCTCACCGAGGCGCTCGGTGTGGCGACGGTCACGCTCCGTCGCGATCTGGTGCAGATGGAGCGAGAGGGGCTGCTCAGCCGCGTGCACGGCGGCGCGGTCGTCCTCGGCGCGAGCGCCCCCGCGCCCGCGCCCGCGGAGAAGGAGGTCAGGCTCGGCTCGATCGCCGTCCTGGTCCCCTCGCTCAACTACTACTGGCCCGGCGTGCTGCACGCGATGGAGGCGACGGGCCGCAGCCTCGGCCACAACGTCGTCCTGCGCGGCGCGTCCTACGAGCTGCAGGACGAGCGGCCGGTACTCGAGCGGCTGCTGCGCTCCGGCGACGTGCGCGGGCTGATCGTCGCGCCGAACACCGACACCGAGCACTCCGGCGACGTCCTGCGCTGGCTCGCCGACTGCGGCGTGCCGTCGGTCCTGGTCGAGCGCGACGCCGTCCTCGAGCCGGAGGGCACGCCGGCGGAGTCGGTCACCACCGACCACGCGCTCGGGGCGGTGCTCGCCGCCCGCCACCTCGCCGAGCTCGGGCACCGGAAGGTCGGCCTGATCCTGTCGCGGAACTCGCCGACCTCGCGCAAGATCGCCGCGGGCTGGCTCTCCGCCTGCGAGGCCCTCGGCCTCACCCCCGCCGACCACTTCGAGGAGACGCTGCCCGACCGCGGCAGCGCCGACTTCTCCGCAGTGGTCGACGCGGCCCTCGAGACGGCACTCGAGACCGGCGTCACCGCCCTGCTCGTCCACTCCGACCCTGAGGCGATGGCCTTCGTCGACCTCGCTCTCAACCGCGGCATCTCCGTACCCGGCGACCTCTCGGTGATCGCCTACGACGACGAGGTCGCTCAGCTGTTCACGCCCGCGTTGACCGCGGTGAGCCCGCCGCGCGCCGGGGTCGGCGAGGCCGCGGTCCGTCTGCTCGTGCAGAGGATCGAGGACCCCGAGCGGCCCGTGCACCGCGTGCAGCTCAACCCGAGCCTGATCGTCCGCGCCTCCACGGCGGCCCCCGGGCGGTCGGCGGACGGGCGGCCGGCGGAGGACGCGCGGTGATCGACCGCCACGAGCACTCGCCGTGGTCGTTCTGGGCCGAGGCCTCACCGGAGCGGCGGGCGCGCCAGCTCGACCTGCAGCGTGAGCTGGTGGCCGCGCACGACGGCTGGGCGATCGGCGCGGACTGCTTCGTCGCGGAGTCGGCCGCGGTCGATCCGGATCACCTCGTGCTGGGCGACCGCTCGTACATCGCCGCAGGCGCGTACCTGACGGGTGACGTCGAGGTCGGCGCCGACTGCTCGCTGAACCCCTACACGGTGGTGCGCGGGGACGTCGTCCTCGGCTCGGCCGTCCGGATCGGCGCGCACTCGTCGATCCTCGGCTTCAACCACTCGATGGAGCCCGGCACCGAGGTCTTCCGCCAGCCGCTGACCTCCCGAGGGATCCGCATCGGCGACGACGTCTGGATCGGCTCGCACGTGGTCGTGCTCGACGGCGTGACGGTCGGCGACCACGCCGTGCTCGCCGCGGGCGCCGTCGTGACGAAGGACGTGGCGGCCGGCGCGGTCGTGGGCGGGAACCCGGCGCGCCGGCTGCGCTAGCGGGTCCCTCCGGTCGCCGCCGATCTCTCGGACGCCGCGCGCTTGGCGGACCGCGCCCGCGAGGAGATCGAGGGGATCCTCCGCCCTTCCGCGGTCGACGACGACCCGGCGTGCCACGGCGGACCCGCCTTCCGCGACAGACCGGACGCCGCCCCGACCGACCGCGCGCTCGGCGACGCGGTCGAGCTCGCCGACCTCCTGCTCGGCGCGTCGCCTCCCGACGTCGACCCCGCGGCCGTCGTTGCACGGCTGCACGGACTGCCGATCCCGGGGGCCGACCTCTGGACC
This sequence comes from Rathayibacter sp. SD072, assembly GCF_017355185.1. Lineage (GTDB taxonomy): Bacteria > Actinomycetota > Actinomycetes > Actinomycetales > Microbacteriaceae > Rathayibacter. The sequence goes on from NZ_JADILJ010000012.1 coordinate 71,817, forward strand.
GATCCGGAGGCCGCTTACCGGGTGCTGAGCGCGGGCTACGCGCTCGACCTGCTCGGATCGGGGTTCGCGCAGCCGCTCACCGCCGTGACCGAGGAGACCCCTGAAGGCCTGATCGCGCGGCTCGACGGGCTGCGCTGGCGCGACGACCCGTGGAACGCAGGCCACCACGTCGACGCCTTCGGCACCGCACTGCACTGGACCCGCCGCCGCGGCGACGCGGTCCCGGTCGGCCTCGAGGAGGCGCTCTTCGGCTGGCTGCTCACCCGGGCCGATCCCCGCAGCGGGATGTGGGGCGACGGCTCGGCCGAGCGCGGACTGCTCCTGCTGGTGAACGGCTCGTACCGGACGACCCGCGGCACCCTCGTGCAGCACGGCGGACCGCTCCCGTATCCCGAGGCGATCCGCGACACCGTGCTCCGGCACGCCCGCGACGACCGCTGGTTCCGGCCCGAGCGCGTGGACGCCTGCGCCGCCCTCGACCTCGTCCACCCGCTCTGGCTCACCCGCAGCACCGGCTACCGCGACGCCGAGGTCGAGCCGCTGGCGAGGACCCTGCTCGCGCAGGTCCTCGGCCAGTGGCGCCCGGGCCGCGGCTTCGCCTTCCGCCTGCACGACGCCGACGCCGGCCTGCAGGGCACCGAGATGTGGCTCGCCACCCTCTGGTACCTCACTGACCTGCTCGGCGCCTCCGACACCCTCGGCTACCGCCCCCGCGGCGTCCACCGCCCGGAGCCGGCCCCTCGGGCGCCCCGCTGACCGAGCAGCCCGCGCGGTGGCAGCCCGCGGAACGGGCGTCTCCACGGGGCGCCGGGGCGAGCGGACGCGGAACGGGATCCGCCAGCGGCGCAAGGACCGGTGCGTGCGACTCGCGCGAGTCGGCGCTTCCGAGTGGACGCTCCCGGGGTGAACGCGCACGAGCCGTGGAGTCTGCACCTCACCGGGTGGGGTGTCCACGCTGTCGACGACGACCGCGCACTCCGCGGACGCACCGGCCCCGGAACCCTCCCCGCACGCACCATCCACACCACGGGACCCGTGCCCCGCATCATCCGACGACCGCCACTGATCACCCGGGACGACGAACCGACCCGTCGACGTCGACGGACCGACGGATGCTGAACATGCTCGCCGCGCTCGGGCGCGCGTCGCCGGGGCGCACGCGCACCACGACGACCCCGACCCTGAGGACCTACCCGCCGCGCTGATCGACGTCCACGGCCGTCTGCTCCTAGCCCAGCTCTGCCATCAACTCCTCCGGAGGAGGAGTCAGCCACATGAGGGAGACTCCTCCTCCGAACAGCTCGAACCGGGCCGCGAGCGAGAAGGCGCCATTCGCGCAGTTCTCCTCAGCCCAGGCGAGGGCCTCGCGCACCGACGCGGCGTCGATGTTGAAGGCGCTGACTCGACGTCCGGATCTGACGAGCATGACCCGGTAGCCACTTGCTGGCATCTCCTCCACGGAGTCTCTCTCGTCGACGGAATACACCCTCATGTTCCGAGGGTAGCCGTCGCGTTCATCGCCTCCGGAGTCCGAGAACGCCGATCGCGAGCTCCAGCTCCTCTCGTCTCACCGCGGCCAGCATCCGGCACCTCCGTGTTCAGTTCACAACTGAACAGTCGGATCGCAGACGCGAGCGCGAGTGCTGGCATGGACTGGCGGGGGCGCCCCCTACAGCGCGATGACCACGCTCTTCGACTCGCAGAACGAGCGCAGTGCCTCCTCGCCGAGATCGCGGCCGAGCCCCGACTCGCCGACTCCGCCGAACGACAGCGCGGGGTCGAACAGGTTGTAGGTGTTCACCCACACCGTCCCCGCGCGCAGGCGCTTCCCCAGACGGTGCGCCCGCGAGAGGTCGCGCGTCCACACCCCTGCGGCCAGTCCGTAGCTCTGGTCGTTGGCGATCGCCACGGCCTCGTCCTCGTCGTCGAACGGGATGATGCCGACCACGGGGCCGAAGATCTCCTCGCGCGCGATGGTCATCGAGTTGGTGACGCCCGTGAACAGGGTCGGCTCCACGTAGTAGCCCGCCCGGTCCGGCACCCCGCCGCCGACAGCGACGACCGCCCCCTCGGCCTCGCCCTGGGCGATGTAGCCGAGCACCTGCTGCCGCTGCTCCTCCGAGACCAGCGGACCGACGGTCACTCCCCCGGCGAGACCGTCGCCCAGCGGGACGCGGCGCACCGCCGCAGCCAGACGCTCCGTCATGTCGTCGAGGATCGAGCGCTGCACCAGCAGGCGGCTGCCCGCCGTGCACATCTGACCGGAGTGGCCGAAGGACGCGCGCATCGCGGTCAGGACCGCCGCATCCAGATCCGCGTCCTCGAACACGATGTTGGGGCTCTTGCCCCCGAGCTCGAGCGTGAGCCTCTTGAAGTCGGCCCCGGCGGCGAGCATCACCTTCCGGCCCACCTCGGTGCTGCCCGTGAACGACACCTTGTCGACCCCCGGGTGCGCGGTGAGCGCCGCTCCGACGCGGCCGTCGCCGGTGAGCACCTGCACGACTCCGGAGGGGACGCCCGCCTCCTCGCAGATCGCGGCGAGCCGCAGCATGGTCACCGGAGTCTGCTCCGCCGGCTTCACGACGACGGTGCAGCCGGCGGCGAGCGCCGGGGCGAGCTTGAAGCTGGCCGTCATGATCGGGAAGTTCCAGGGCAGGATCAGCGCCGCGACTCCCACCGGCTCGAGCGTCGTGTAGACGTGGTGCGCCCCGTCGACCGGGACGACGGTGCCCGTCAGGCGCGACGGAGCGCCCGCGTAGTAGCGGAACACCCGCGCCGAGGTCGCGGTGTCGGCGCGGGAGCGCTCGATCGGCTTGCCGTTGTCGCGCGTCTCGAGCACCGCGAGCTCCTCGAGGCGCTCCTCGATCAGGTCGGCGACGCGGCCGAGGATCCGGCTGCGGTCGTGCGGGCTCATCCCGCTCCAGCGCGCGTCCTCGTGCGCCCGCCGCGCGGCGGTCACGGCGGCGTCGACGTCGCCGGCCGTCGCCTGGGGGACGCGGGTGAGCAGCTCCTGGGTCGCGGGATCGATCACGTCGAGCAGCTCGGCGCCCTCGGGCGCGATCCAGGCGCCGTCCAGGAGGAACGGCTCGAGCGGAGCAAGGGGGGCGAGGGTGTCTCTCATCGGTCGTCTCCTACGGTCGGTCGAGCAAGCGCGCGGGCTCCTCGACGCTGAAGCGGTGCAGCACGGCGTCGTCGACGCCGAGCAGGCGCAGGCCCGGCAGGACCCGCGCGGCGAGGTGGTCGAAGCCGTGCCCGCCGAAGCGGCGCAGCTGGCCCTTGGTCCAGGTGCTGTGCCCGAGGACCCAGCGGCCGTCGGGATCCTCCGAGAGCAGCGCGAGCAGGGCGTCGACCCGCTGGGGGTCGCTCGCGTTCCTGATCCGCCCGACGTGGGAGCCCTCGTTGCCGAAGCACATCTCGAGAACAGCCCCGGCCTGCGAGAGGTCGCGCAGGTACGGCAGCTCGAGGAACTCGTCGACGGTGGTGAACACGACGCGCGACGGATCCACGCCCTCGGCCATCACGTGGGTCAGCACGTCCAGGCCGTTGCGGGCGTCGGCCGCGAGCCGCACGCTGATCGCCGCGCCGGTCGAGGCGGCGGCCCGCGCGGCGGCGGTGAGCCCGAGGCGCTCCTGCTCGCCCTCGGGCGCGGTGAAGGCTCCCGTGGTGCCCATCAGCCCGAGCAGACCCGCGCGGTAGGAGGTGCCCGGGATCGCCTCGGTCAGAGCCCGCTCGAAGAGCGCGGTGCGCGCGTCCACGTCGAGGTCGAGGTACCACGACGGGAGCAGCCGGGGCAGGTACGCGCCGTAGCCGGCGACGATCGCGACTCCGCTGCGCTCGGCGAGCTCGGGGAAGCGGTCGCGGTCGGGCCCGAAGCCGAGCGAGCTGAGATCGACGACGACGCTCGGCGCGGACGGGGTGCGCAGCTCGTCGACGAGCAGGTCGACGTCGTCGAGGCGGAGATTGTCGGCCAGCGCGAGCTGGCTCCAGCGCAGGGCAGCGGCGAGCTCGGCGGTGACGGGCTCGTGCGGATCCAGCTGCTCGACTCCCGGGCGCTGCAGAGCGCTCGCGTCGGTGAGCAGGTGCTCGTGCATCGAGACGCTGCCGACCCCCTCGGGGTCGACCGGTCCCAGAACGGTCTGGATCACCATGCACGCCTCTCCCGCGGCACCGCACCGCTGGATCCAATGTACAGCAGTGTGGATCCAGAATACGGGCGCCGTCGGCCGTGAGACTGAGGTTCTTCTCAGGTTGACGCGTCACGCCTCTCCTAGAATCGACTCCAGCAAGGGGAGTACTCCCGTCTGCGGTGAGCCCGTCATTACGGATGCGACTGAGCATCCCGGGCCATCGGCTCCGCCTCGGAAGGCCATCAGGTCGCCGGCGGAGTGGAGGAGACCTTGGTGTCGTCCACCGAACCCCTTGGAGCACCTCCGTGCAGATCACCCCCGCCGTCTGGCTCATCACGATCGCCGTGACGATCGCGTTCTTCGTCTACGAGTTCTTCGTCCACGTGCGCAAGCCGCACGAACCGACCATCGGCGAGTCCGCCCGCTGGTCGGCGTTCTACATCGGCCTCGCGCTGCTCTTCGGCGTCGGGATCGGCGTCGTCGCCGACTGGCGCTACGGCGGCGAGTACTTCGCCGGCTACCTGACCGAGAAGGCGCTGTCGCTCGACAACCTCTTCATCTTCCTCATCATCATGAGCGGCTTCGCGGTGCCGAAGAAGTACCAGCAGAAGGTGCTGATGATCGGCATCGTCATCGCGCTGATCATGCGCGGAGCCTTCATCGCCGTCGGTGCGGCGCTGATCGAGAACTTCTCGTGGGTCTTCTACCTGTTCGGCGCCCTGCTCTTCGTCCTCGCCTACCAGCAGATCAAGGGCGACCACGGCGACCCGTCGAACAACGCCTTCATGCGCCTGGTGCGCCGCATCCTCCCCGTCACCGACGAGTACCACGGCGACAAGCTGACGGTGAAGAAGGGCGGCAAGCGCTTCGTCACCCCGATGCTGCTGACCATCGTCGCGATCGGCTTCATCGACCTCGTCTTCGCGCTCGACTCGATCCCCGCGATCTACGGCCTGACCAGCGAGGCGTACATCGTGTTCACCGCGAACGCCTTCGCCCTGATGGGACTGCGCCAGCTGTTCTTCCTCATCGGCGGACTGCTCGAGCGCCTCGTCTACCTCAGCCAGGGCCTCGCCGTGATCCTCGCGTTCATCGCCGTGAAGCTCGTGTTCCACGCCCTGCACGTCAACGAGGTGCCGTTCATCAACGGCGGCGAGCCGCTGCTGTGGGTGCCCGAGATCCCGATCTGGTTCTCGCTCACGTTCATCGGAGCGACGATCGCCGTCGCCACCGTCGCGAGCCTCCTCAAGACCCGCGGCGACCGGGGCAAGGCCGACCGAGCGAGCGTCGAGGGCGAGCCGATCGAGACCGCGAAGGACGTCGAGTCCCGCACCGACGCGTAGCACTCCGCACCGTACCCAGCGCCGCCCGGGAGGCTGTTCCTCCCGGGCGGCGCTGCGTCGTCAGCGCTCGAGCACGAAGTCGACCGGTGTCGACACCACCCCGTTCGCCTGGACCGTGACGGAGTGGGCGCCCGGGTAGTGCCTCCGCGTCGTGATCTCGCGGAACGAGTGCGTCCGGGTCACGGTCGCGCTCTCGCCCGCGGCGAGGCGCCGGGTCGTGAGGCGGAAGGTCTTGTGGCGCACCGAGCCGTCGGCCCGCTGGAACCCGATCGAGTAGTCGATCACGACCGTCGCCTCCGTCCCGCCCTCGTTGACGATCTCGGCCGAGATCCCGACCGAGCCGCCCCAGGGCACGGCGTCGACGGAGAGACGCGGCCGGCCGACCCGCAGCAGCCCGCCGTCGAAGCCGGCGAGGACGAGCGCGGCCGGGCGGCCCTTCTTCAGCAGGGTCCTGAGTGCGTGGCGCACCACCCGCTGCGTGTTCGCGTCCGGATGCGCCGACCAGTCCGCAGCCGTCTCGATCACGATCTCCGGATCGACGCGACTGAGGTCGTTGAGGTGGTTGGCCGTCGAGCGGCGCACGTACTCGGACTCGTCCCGGTAGGAAGCGTCGAGGATCCCCCGGGTCGCGCGCGGGTGCGCGAGCAGCCACGGCACCCGCTTCGCCCAGGGCAGGAAGGCGCGCGAGCCCTCGGTCGCGAGCCGCCGCACGTGCTCGTTCTCGTGGTCCGTCCAGGCGAGCATCACCGCGAGCGCCCGCTCCGGCCGGGCGATCAGCAGGTCGCGGATCGCGAACTCGCCGGTCAGGCCGACGGTGAGCCGTGCGAGGAGCGCGAGCGCCGCGTCGAAGTCCTCGGCCGAGCCGCTCTCGAGAGCGCGCGCGGTGACGAGCTCGGTCACCGGCCAGATCATCCACCCCTCGAGGAGAGGCTGCTCGACGAGATCGAGCACGAGGCTCTCGACGGCCGGGAACCCGGCGGGCAGATCGCTCAGCAGCGCGTCGCGCACGAGGTCCACGCGCTGCCGGAGCCGGAGGCCGTCCAGCGATCCGCTCACCGCGGCGAGCGCCGGCAGCTCCCCCGGGCCCGCCGTCCGGATCGAGGCCGCCAGCCGCTCGACGACCTCCGGGCCGATCAGGTCGTCCATCGCGCCCATGACGCTCCCTCCGTTGCTGTCCTGCACGACATCGTTCCAGGTAGGATCCCCGGGTGGACCAGGAGCGCGCGACCGACCGGACCACGACTCCCGTTCCCGCCGACTTCCCGTACCGCTCCGCCCTGCTGGCCGATCTGAGTGCGCTGATCCTGCTCTGGGAGTCCCCCACCCTCCAAGCCCAGATCCTCGCGAAGACCGGCGAGTCGCTCGATCAACCGTCGCACCAGACCCTCCGACATCTGCTGGCGTGGGGGCCGATGCGGCCGACCGCCCTCGCCGAGGCTCTCGGGACCGGCGCCTCCTACATCAGCAAGATCGTCGGCCGGCTCGAGGGAGACGGGCTCGTGGTCCGGACGACGGATCCCTCCGATCGCCGCGCGAACCTGATCAGCCTGACCGAGGCCGGTGAGGCGGCCGCACGGGGCGTGTACGCGCTCGGCGACAGGATGATCGCCGAGGTGCTCGAGGACTGGTCCGACGACGACGTCCGCCGCTACACCGAGCTGACCGAGCGCTTCGTCGCCGACGCGATCGCCTCGGCGGCCCGGATGCGCGAGCGCGGGCTCCTCCCTCCCGACCGCTCCCGCTAGCGGGGCACGACCGCCGCCACCAGCACCGGAGCTCCCGGCACCGTGTCGAAGCTCCGGATGCGCTCGAGCCCGCGGGTGCTCAGCCGCTCGACGACCTCGTCCCTGGTCAGCGTGCCGCCGCCCGTGAGCGTCGCGAGCCACGCGTCCGCCGCGCGCAGCCGCTCGTCGGCGACCGGCGGGAGGGTGCCGAGCACCAGCAGACCTCCGGGCCGCAGCGCTGCCACCGCCCGGTCGAGCGCTCGGTCGACGATCGCGTCGGGCAGGAACGGCAGCGGCATCCAGACCAGGTCATAGGCGGAGTGATCGCTCAGCTCGGTCACGTCCTCGCGGCGGAGCAGCACGCGGTCGCCGACGTGCGGGTCCGCCTCGGCCAGGAGCGCGCGGGCGATCCCCAGCGGGCGTTCGGCGATGTCGATCCCGACGACGTCCGCCGACGGCATCCCCTCGGCGAGCGCCGTCGCGATCGCTCCGATGCCGGTGCCGACGTCGAGCACCCGGGTCGGCGTGGCGACTCCGTAGGCGGGCGCCACCGACTCCAGCAGCACACGCGCCATCAGAGCGGAGGAGCGGCCCTGGGCGATCATCACGTCGTCACCCAGATCCGACCACGCCCGCACGGTGCCGCCCGCAGCGGCCGCGGCCTGGCTCAGACCGCTGACGAGGCTGCCGCTCCTCGCGCGGCGCCCCTCCCACAGCTCCGTCAGCGCCGACTCCGCGTCGGGAAGGGCGTCCAGCACCGCGGCCCTGGCGGGATCCAGCGCGAGGGCCTCAGCGGGAGTGGCCGCGCGCTCGTCGCTGAGCGTCGACGCGAGCGCCGCTGTCACGAGGGCCGAGATCCGCAGCTCGGCGAGGATGCCGGAGGCTCCCGGTGCGCCGGTCATCCCCCGTCCTCCTCGTGCAGGTGACGGTCGAGGGTCATCCAGTTCTCGCGATTCAGCCGGGCCGCGCCGTCGACGTCGCCGTCGCGCAGGCTCTGCACGATCGCGCGGTGCTGCTCGACCGAGTCGCGTCCGGCCAGCGAGCCGAAGCGCCGGCGCTCGGCCCGCCGGATCAGCGGAGTCGCCTGCTCGAGGACGTCGTCGATCATCGCGTTGCCGCTGAGGCCGGTGAGCACTCCGTGGAACGCGTCGTCCGCGCGCAGCGCGCCGTCGACGTCGCCGGTCTCGAGCGCCCGCGCGAAGTCGGTGTTCGCCGACTCCATCTCCGCGAGCGACTCCGGAGTGACGGACGGGCCGGCCAGGCGCGTCGCGAGGTCGTGCATCGAGGCGGCGATCTGCTGGGCGTCGGTGATGCTCTTGCCGGTGGCGGGCGTGACGATCGTGGCCCGTCCCGGCTTCGCGCTGACCAGCCCGACGCGGGCGAGGCGGAGCAGCGCCTCGCGGATAGGAGTCCGACTGACCCCCAGCCAGGCTTCGAGCTCCTGATCCCGGAGGCGCTCGCCCGGTTCGAACGTGCCGTCGACGATCGCGTCGCGCAGCGCCTGGTAGACGTCGTCCCGCAGGAGGGATCGGGGGGTGACGGCGGTCGTCTTCGGGATGGGCATGCAGCGACGATAACACCCAGCGATATATTGTATGCCGTGAAACCGAGTGCTGATCGTCATTCGGCCACCGTCGCCGCTGGTCATTCCTTGACCGCGAGACGGGTGTCGAGCGGGCAGCAGCACCGCGACGAGGCGTCCTGGAGGGGTCATCGCTCCTTCTTCAGGGGAGTCGTGGACGGGGCCGGCCCGCCTCGGAGAGCGTGCCGGCCCCCCGGGATCTTCAGCGGGTCGCGCGCACGGCGTCGAGGATCAGGTCCGCGACGGCGTCCGGCTCCGAGACGGTGACGGCGTGCGAGGCGTCGATCTCGACCGCGTGCGACTCCGCGCGGGCGGCCATGAAGCGCTGCGAGTCGGCCGGCACCGCGAGGTCCTGACGGGTCACGAGCGTCCAGGACGGGATGCCGCGCCATCCGGCACGCGTGGCGGCGTCCTCGAGGGCCGCAGCGGCGATCGGACGCTGGGTCGCCGCCATCAGAGCGGCGGTCTCCTCGTCCACGTCGGCCGCGAAGACTTCGCGGAACCTGTCCTGCTGGATGTAGAGGTCGTCGCCCGAGAAGCCCGCGGCCGAGAACGGGACGGGAGTGAGAGCCGGGCCGAGCTCGCCGCCAGGGAACCTCCCCGCGAGGTCGCCGGTGCTCTCGCCCGGCTCGAGCAGGAAGCTCGCGACGTAGACCAGGGCCCGCACGTTCGAGGCGCCCTCGGTCGCCTCGCTCGCGACGGAGCCGCCGTAGGAGTGTCCCGCGACGACGACCGGTCCCTCGATCGCGTCGAGCACGGTGCGGAGGTACTCGGCGTCGGCGGCGAGCCCGCGCAGCGGATTGGCGACCGCGAGGACGGGCAGCCCCTCGGCGCGGAGCCGGGCGACGACCCCGTTCCAGCTCGACGACTCGGCGAAAGCGCCGTGGACGAGCACGACAGTGGGGTGGTCGTCCTCAGGGGCGAAGGCGGTGGCGGACATGGTCTCTCCTCGGGTGTGGAAGGGGTGTTTTCGGATGCAATATATTGCATGTAGGAAGAAGAAGGCGAGAGGCCGCCGAGAAATTCCCGATCGGTCAGATCGTCCCGCGATCAGGACGGGGCGGCGCTCAGGCCGCCCGGATCTCGAGCCGTGCGATGCGGCCGGCCGTCTCGGTGACGTCGAAGGCGAAGCGCAGCGGCCCGCCGGGGAAATCGCCGTCGACGGAGGCGAGGAGTCGTCCGCTCTCGAACGACATCGGCGTGATCACCACGCGGGGCTCGATCTGGTGCACGGTCAGCCACTCGCGGATCCGGTCCTGAGTGTCGTAGGTCGTCCCGTCGTCGATGACGACGGCATCGGCCGCGAACACCGCGACCAGCGCCTCGGCGTCGTGGGCATTGGTGGCGGCGACGAACTCGTCGACGGCGTCCGGGAGGGTGATGGTGCTCATGATCGTCTCTTCTCTCGTCTCGGGGGGGTTCCGAGCTCGACTCTAGCAGGTTTACTGTCCTACACGACAGTAAATGTCCTCCCATGGTCGAGTAGCCCCGAAGGGGCGTATCGAGGCCCCTCCACCGGAACGTGGATCTCGATACGCCCCCTCCGAGGGCTACTCGATCAGCAGGAACGGCTCCCCTCCCGCTGGTCGAGTAGCCCCGAAGGGGCGTATCGAGACCCCGCCACCGGCACGCGCATCCGCGCCAGTCCGTCGAGGAGGTCCTCGAGTGGGTGCACCGCGAGAAGGGCGAGCGGAGGTTCGAGCTGTTCGTCGAGACCCTCGACCGCGCGCAGACACGGGAGTCGGGCTGGATAGACCACGGGAAGCGGATCCGCCTCGCGGGAGACTTCCACCCGGCGGGCACGACGACCACGATCACCTTCTCGGCGACCCGAACCGAGCCGGCGTCAGTCGATCCGGAGCGGATCGACCGAGCGATCGACGTCGACGACCTCGCGCCGCAGCTCCTCGGTCGCCTCCCGCTCCCCCTCCACCGACGCCACCCGGAGCGTCACGCGCTCGACGGGCACGACGGTCCTGGTGATCCCGATCCGCTCCTCGTGCAGGATCAGGACGACCGGCTCGACAGGAGCGGCCGCTCCGTCATCCGGCAGCGGATCGTCGCCGGGCAGCGGCTCCCGCACGAGTCGGATCTCCTCGCGGCGGACGTCGACGGTGATCGTCCGCTGCTCGGTGACGACGACGCGCTCGAGCCGGACGCGCTCGGTCGCGAACCGCCGCGTCGAGACGACGAGTCGCTCCTCGTGCAGAACGACGGACGGAGGGGTCTCGGGTGACGTGCTCATGCGAGGAGCCGGGAACAGGAGTGCATGGTCTCTCCGATGCGAGGAGCGAGCCGGCCGCGGGAGCGCCGGCGGAGAAGGGAACGGCCGGCCCCGCTCGAAGGAGCAGGGCCGGCCGGAGGAGTGCTGTCGGCTCAGACCGCGCGGCGGGCGCTGGTCTTCTGACCGGTCTGCTGCTTCGCGGCCTCGGCGGCACGCGAGGCCTGCTCCGTCACGGACGGGGCCTTCTTCGCCTCCTGCTGGATCTTGGGAGCCTCGGCCTCGGCCTTGGTGAGGATCGCCTCCCAGCGCTGCTGCATCGGCTTGATGAGTCCGCCACCGGCACCGACGATGATGACGCCGGCGATGATCGCGAGCACGGCGATGAGGATCGGCGTGGTGACGGTCGTGGCGACCTCGATCTGGTTCAGGGCCGCGGTGGCGCCGATGAACAGGATGAAGACGGCGACGATGTTGCCCAGGAGCTTGCCGTAGGACAGGCCGCCGAGGGTGTTCTGGATGAGGCCCTTCGCGCCGGCCGCGATGGCCGCGGCGATCACGATGATGATGATCGCGACGATGATCTTCGGCAGGAAGCCGATGATTCCCTGGAGCAGGTCGCTGACCGGGTTGGGTCCGAAGACACCGAACGCGAACTGGAGCACGAACAGCACGAGCGTGTAGTAGATGATCTTCGACACGATGTCGGAGGCGTCGAGCTTCGAGTTGGCGAGCGCCTTCTTGATGCCGCCGCGCTCGACCGCGCGGTCGAAGCCGACCTTGGTCAGCAGGCGCGAGAGGCCCTTCTCGATGAGCTTGGCGACGATGAGGCCGACGATGAGGATGAGCAGGAAGAGCAGCGCGAGCGGGACGAACGCGATGA
>NZ_JADILJ010000013.1 GCF_017355185.1 Rathayibacter sp. SD072
GGTACAGAGCGATCGGAGTGAGGACCGCGGCGGAGCGGCGGCCGTCCGGGATGCGGGGCTGGGACGCGGTCTGCGAGAAGCGCGGGCGCAGGAACGCGCCGGTCCGCGATGCGGGTTCCGGAGCGGCCGTCTGGGCCGCGGCCGTCTCGGGAGCCGCGGCCGGGGTGGCGGCCGTGACGGGCTCCGTGCGCGGCGGTGCGCTGCGGCGCAGGTCCTGCTCGGGCACCTCGGCCGGAGCCAGCTCGCCCTCGATGAGCACGGGGGCGACGATCGGCTCCGAGACCGGGTGGTCGTCGGCGGCCACCACGACGACGCCGTCGTGCACCACCGTGATGCTCTCGGTCTGGCCGTAGCCGCCGCTGCTCTCGTCGCGCACGATGCTGCCGGCCGAGAGCTCGATGACGCGGCGCTTCATCTGGTCGACGATGCCGGCCTCGTGGGTCGCCATGATGACGGTCGTGCCGCCAGCGTTGATCCGCTCGAGGAGGGCCATGATGCCCGCACTGGTCGTGGGGTCGAGGTTTCCCGTGGGCTCGTCGGCGAGGAGGACCGCCGGCTTGTTGACGACGGCGCGCGCGATCGCGACGCGCTGCTGCTCGCCGCCGGAGAGCTCGTGGGGCAGTCGCGAGGCCTTGCCCGCGAGTCCGACCATCTTGAGCGTGTCCGGGACGGCCTCCTGGATGAAGCCCTTGGACTTGCCGATGACCTGCAGGCTGAACGCGACGTTGTCGAAGACCGACTTGTTCGGCAGGAGCCGGAAGTCCTGGAACACCACGCCCATGTTGCGGCGGAAGTACGGGACCTTGCGGCTCGAGATCTTGCCGAGGTTCTGGCCCAGCACGTGGATCGACCCGGACGAGGGCCGCTCCTCCTTCAGGATCAGCCGGAGGCAGCTCGACTTGCCGGACCCGGAGGCGCCGACGAGGAAGACGAACTCGCCCCGCAGGATCTCGAGGTCGATGGCGTTCAGGGCGGGTCTCGTGCCGCCGCGATACTGCTTGGAGACGTTGTCGAAGCGAATCATGTCGATACGAGGGTAAGCGACGATGCCCCGGGCGCCGCCGCCGTGCTCCCCCGGCGCGCCGGGTGAGGAGTCCGGGAGGGCCCTGCGGAGGGGCTCAGGCGGACTTGCGCCAGCGGATCCCCGCGGCGATGAAGCCGTCGAGATCGCCGTCGAAGACGTGCGCCGGGGTGCCGACCTCGTAGTCCGTCCGGAGGTCCTTGACCATCTGGTACGGAGCGAGCACGTAGCTGCGCATCTGGTCGCCCCAGCTCGCCGTGATGTTCCCGGCGAGCTCCTTCTTGGTCGCCGCCTCCTGCTCCTTCTGCAGCAGCAGCAGGCGCGACTGCAGCACGCGCATGGCGGCCGCGCGGTTCTGGATCTGGCTCTTCTCGTTCTGCATCGAGACGACCGTGCCCGTGGGGATGTGGGTCAGCCGGACGGCGGAGTCGGTGGTGTTGACCGACTGGCCGCCGGGGCCGGAGGAGCGGAAGACGTCCACGCGGATGTCGTTGTCCGGGATCTCGATCGCCCCGGCCTCCTCCATCAGCGGGATGACCTCGACCGCCGCGAAGGAGGTCTGGCGCTTGCCCGCCGCGCCGAAGGGGCTCATCCGGACGAGTCGGTGCGTGCCGGCCTCCACCGAGAGCGTGCCGAACGCGTAGGGGGCGTCGATCTGGAAGGTGGCCGACTTGATGCCGGCCTCCTCGGCGTAGCTCGCGTCCATGACGGTCGCGGAGTACTTGTGCTTCTCGGCCCAGCGCAGGTACATGCGCATGAGCATCTCGGCGAAGTCGGAGGCGTCGACGCCGCCCGCACCCGCGCGGATCGTGACGACCGCGGGGCGGTCGTCGTACTCGCCGTCGAGCAGGGTCTGGACCTCGAGCTCGCCCATCACCTTCTGCAGCGACGCGAGCTCGGCGATGGCCTCCTGCTCGGAGTCGGCGTCCTCGGCCTCGTTCGCCATCTCGACGAGCACCTCGAGGTCGTCGAGTCGGCGCTCGATCGAGGTGATGCGGGCGAGCTCCGACTGCCGGTGGCTGAGCGCGCTCGTCACCTTCTGCGCGTTGACGGTGTCGTCCCAGAGGTCGGGGGCGCCGGCCTGCTCGTTCAGCTCCGCGATGCGGGTGCGGAGGCGATCGACGTCGATCACGGCGCGGATGTCGTCGAAGGTGGAGCGGAGAGCAGTGATCTGCTCGGTGAAGTCGTTGTCCAGCATGGTGGACCCAGACTACCGGGGCGCGCCCATGGAGCCCTGAGCGCGCGGGGCGCGAGCGTAGGCTGGGGACGGTGACCGACACCGCCGAGCGCCCGTTCCCCGTGGGTCCGCTCCTGCTGTCGACGTTCCTCCCCACCCTCCTCTTCTCGATCGGCGAGGGCGCGATCATCCCGCTGCTGCCCGTGGCCGCCGGCGATCTGGGCGCGACGCTCGCGATCGCCGGCCTGGTCTCGGGGATGATCATGATCGGCGAGCTCGCCGGCGACGTGCCCAGCGGATGGGTGGTCTCGCGCATCGGCGAGCGCGGCGCGATGCTCGCCGCGTCGGCCGCGTCGATCCTGGGGCTCGTGATCTGCCTGCTGTCGACGTCGTGGGTGGGGCTGACGGTGGGCGTCTTCGTGATCGGAGTCGCGACCGCGGTGTTCGCGCTGGCGCGGCACGCCTTCATGACGTCGTTCGTCCCCGTCGGCTACCGGGCGCGCGCGCTGTCGGCGCTCGCGGGAGCCTTCCGCGCCGGCTGGCTCATCGGGCCGTTCGTCTCGGCGGGGGTCGTGCACCTGACCGGCACCGTCGAGTCCGTCTTCTGGATCCACATCGTCTGCTGCGTGCTGGCGGTCGCCGTGCTGCTCCTCGTGCCGGATCCGGCCACGATCCTCCGCCGGTCCGCGGCTGCCGTCGACGAGACGGCGCCGCCCGAGCCGCGCCGGGGACTCGCCCGGACCCTCCGCGAGCACCGCGGAGTCCTCGCTCGGATGGGCACCGGCGCCGCGCTCATCGGCGGGCTCCGGGCGAGCCGCACCGTGGTCCTGCCGCTCTGGGCCGTGAGCATCGGGATGGGCGAGACGGACACCGCGATCGTCATCGGCATCGCCGGCGGACTCGACTTCGCCCTCTTCTACCTGGGCGGCCAGCTGATGGACCGCTTCGGCCGGGGCGCCACGGCGATCCCGTCGATGATCGGACTCGGCGCGGGCCACCTGGTGCTGGCCGTCACCCTGCTCGCGGTCGATCCCGTGCCGTGGTTCGTGGCGGTCGCGTGCCTGCTCGCGGTGGCGAACGGAGTCGGCTCGGGCATCCTCATGACGATCGGAGCGGATCTCGCGCCGCAGGACGATCCCGCGCCCTTCCTCGGCGCGTTCCGCTTCACGGGCGACGTCGGCGGTGCCGTCGCTCCACTGGCCGTCGCCGGGCTGACCGCTGCGGTGTCCCTGCCCTTCGCCGCCGGAGCCGTGGGAGTGCTGGGCCTGGTGGGCGCGGGCGCGCTCGCCCGGTGGATCCCGCGCTACCTCCCGCACGGACGGCCGAGCGGCTGAGGCTCCCCTCCTACACTGGAGCGGCACCCGCGGGAGTGGTGGAATGGCAGACACGCAGGATTTAGGTTCCTGTGCCGCAAGGCGTGAGGGTTCGAGTCCCTCCTTCCGCACCTGTCGCAGACGGCCGCGACCGGGCCGCTGACCGCGTTCCCCGGCACGGCTCGCACGGCGGCGGCCGCCCGGTCGCCCAGGCCCGGGAGCGGGTCGCGGATCCACGGCCTGCGCGAGGGGTCGAGCGCTACGCTGAGCGCTGTCACGCCTTCGCCCCACCGCCCACCGGCCGAACGGCACCGCCGACGACTGGAGACCCGTTGAACCACGCCGCCCTCATCCCCTGGCTCGATCCGGAGACGATCCTCACCTCGTTCGGGCCCTGGGGCGTCGTCGTGGTCTGCCTGATCGTCTTCGCCGAGACCGGCCTGCTGATCGGCTTCCTCTTCCCGGGCGACACGCTCCTCATCATCACCGGGCTCCTCGCGCACGAGAACGCGTCCAACGGCGGACTGGGCGTCCCCATCTGGCTCATCTGCCTGGCGGTCGGGTTCTCGGCCTTCGTCGGCGGCGAGGTCGGCTACCTGATCGGGCACAAGGCGGGTCCGCGCATCTTCGAGCGCAAGGAGTCGGGGTTCTTCAGCGTCGAGAACGTGCGGCGCACCAACGCCTTCTTCGAGCGCTTCGGCGGCCTCGCCGTGATCCTGGCGCGCTTCGTCCCGATCGTGCGCACCTTCGCACCGATCGCCGCGGGCGTCGCCCACATGAACTACAAGAAGTACAGCCTCTACAACCTCATCGGCGCGCTGGTCTGGGGCAGCGGAGTGACCCTCCTGGGCTGGCTGCTCGCCTTCATCCCGCCGGTGGCCGACTTCGTGTCGCACTACATCGACGTGATCCTGCTCGGAGCGGTCGCCCTCGCCATCATCCCGACGCTCTTCCACTTCTTCCAGCAGCAGCGCCGGGCGAAGCATGCGGCCGACCCCGAGACCGACGCGGCCGAGGCGAGGGCGCTCGTCCTCGACCCGTCCGTCGTCGACGACGAGCGCCGCGAGCACTGACCGCTGGCGGGCTCAGGGCAGGCGCGCCGCCAGCCCGGTCAGCTCGGCGCGCAGCGCCGTGAAGGCGCGCGCACGGTGGCTCGCCGCGTTCTTCTCCTCGGGCGAGAGCTCGGCCGCGGTGCGGTCGGAGCCCTCCGGGACGAAGACCGGGTCGTAGCCGTGGCCGTTCGCGCCCCGGGGTGCGGTCGCGATCGCTCCGGGCCAGCGGCCCTCGACGACGATCTCCTGCCCGCCGGGCAGCACCGACTCGGGCACCACGAGCGCGATCGTGCAGACGAAGTGCGCCCCGCGGTGCTCCTCGTGCACGTCGGCGATCTGGGCCAGCAGCAGCTCGAGGTTCGCCACGGCGTCGTGCGGCTTCCCGGACCACCTGGCCGAGAAGATCCCGGGCGATCCGCCCAGGACGTCGACGCGGATCCCGGAGTCGTCCGCGAGCGAGACGAGACCGGTGTGCGCCGCTGCGGCGCGCGCCTTGATCAGCGCGTTCTCGGCGAAGGTGACCCCGTCCTCGACCGGCTCGGGGCCGTCGTAGGAGCGCACGCCGACCCCCGGCAGCGCCTGGGCGAGCATGGCGCGGAACTCCTCGACCTTGCCCGCGTTGTGCGTGGCGAGGACGAGATCCAGGCTCACGCGCCCGCCTCCGCGGCGAGCGCCTCCGCCTGGATCCGGGCGAGGTCCGACGCGCCGGAGACGGCGAGGTCCAGCAGGGCGTCGAGCTCGCGGCGGTCGAACGGAGCGCCCTCGGCGGTGCCCTGCACCTCGACGAAGAGGCCCCGGCCGGTGACGACCACGTTCATGTCGGTCTCGGCGCGGACGTCCTCGACGTAGGCGAGGTCGAGCATGGGCACGCCGTCGATGATGCCCACCGAGACGGCCGAGAGGCTGTCGATGAGGGGCACCGCCTTCTGCCCGATGTACTTCTTGCTGCGCGCCCACTCGATCGCGTCGACCATGGCCACGTAGGCGCCGGTGATCGCCGCGGTGCGGGTGCCTCCGTCGGCCTGCAGCACGTCGCAGTCGATGACCAGCGTGTTCTCGCCCAGCGCCTTCATGTCGACGACGGCGCGCAGGCTGCGGCCGATCAGGCGCGAGATCTCGTGGGTGCGCCCGCCGACCTTGCCCTTGATCGACTCGCGGTCCATGCGGGAGTTGGTGGAGCGGGGCAGCATCGCGTACTCGGCCGTCACCCAGCCCTTGCCCTTGCCCTGGAGCCAGCGCGGGACGCCGTTGGTGAACGACGCGGTGCAGAGCACCTTCGTGTTCCCGAACGAGACGAGCGCGGACCCCTCGGCCTGCGTGCTCCAGCCGCGCTCGATGGTCACGGTGCGCAGCTCGTCGGGCGCGCGGCCGTCCTTGCGGACGACGGTCTTCTCGGTGTCGGTCACTGGGGTCTCCCTCGATGGGGCGCGGCCGCATCCAGCTCGCGCAGATTGATGGTGCCGGTCTCGACGAGGTCGACGCTGGAGACCTCGGGGCCGAGGAAGCGGCGGGCGAGGCGGACGAAGTCGCTCGAGCCCGTCTCCTCCCAGCGGTAGGTCGGCGGCGCGGCCTCCGTGCGCTGCAGCCCGTGGGCGACGAGCGTCCGGTACACGTCGAGTGCGGTCTCCTCGGCGCTCGAGACGAGGCGGACGTCCGGGCCCATCACGTACGCGATCGCGCCGCGCAGCAGCGGGTAGTGGGTGCAGCCGAGCACGAGGGTGTCGACGCCCGCGGCCTTCATCGGCGCCAGGTACTCCTCGGCGACGGCGAGGAGCTCGTCGCTCCAGGTCACTCCCGCCTCGACGAACTCGACGAAGCGCGGGCAGGCGGCGGTCACGAGCTCGAGGTCGGGAGCCGCGACGAAGGCGTCGTCGTACGCCCGCGAGCGGATCGTGCCGACGGTGCCGATCACTCCGACGCGGCGGTTGCGCGTGTCGCGCACGGCGCTGCGGACAGCGGGCTGGATCACCTCGACGACCGGGATGCCGCGGCCGATGGTGTAGCGCTCGCGCGCATCCCGCATCATCGCCGCCGAGGCCGTGTTGCAGGCGATGACGAGCAGCTTCGCGCCCTGGTCGACGAGCGTGTCGAGCGTGTCGAGCGCGTACGCGCGGACATCGGCGAGCGGCTTGGGCCCGTACGGCGAGTGCGCGGTGTCGCCCAAGTAGACGATGGACTCGTTCTGCAGCTGGTCGATGATCGAGCGGGCCACCGTGAGTCCACCGACGCCCGAGTCGAAGATTCCCAGGGGTGCGTCGGTCACGATCGACCAGCCTACCCGCGCCCCTCCCCCGGGACGCGAGCCCCCGGCTGCCGACCCGCGAGCCCTCCGCGAGCCCCGGGCCGTGCGTGGAAGACTGCGGGGATGGACGCGACCGCCTTCCTCACCGACCGGTACGAGCTCACGATGGTGGAGGGCGCCCTGGGCAGCGGCACCGCCGATCGGCGCTGCATGTTCGAGGTGTTCGCCCGGAGCCTGCCCTCCGGACGCCGCTACGGCGTCCTCGCCGGGACCGGGCGCCTGCTCGAGCTCGTCTCGCGCTTCCGCTTCGGCGAGCCCGAGCTCGACTGGCTCCGCGAGAACCGCGTGGTCGACTCGCGCACCCTCGACTGGCTCGCCGACTACCGCTTCAGCGGCGACGTGTGGGGATACCGCGAGGGCGAGGTCTACCTGCCCGGCTCCCCCGTGCTGATCGTCGAGGCGCCCTTCGCCGAGGGCGTGCTGCTCGAGACCCTCGTGCTGTCGGTGCTGAACCACGACAGCGCCGTCGCGAGCGCCGCGGCCCGCATGGTCTCGGCTGCCGGCGACCGCCCGCTCGCCGAGATGGGCTCCCGCCGGGCGGGCGAGCGCTCGGCCGTCGCCGCGGCACGGGCCGCCTACATCGCGGGGTTCGGCTCCACCTCGAACCTCGAGGCGGGACGCAGCTGGGGCGTGCCGACGATGGGCACGTCGGCGCACGCGTTCACGCTGCTGCACGACTCCGAGGAGGACGCGTTCCGCGCGCAGGTCGCCGCGCTCGGCCCCGGCACGACGCTCCTCGTGGACACCTACGACGTCACCGCCGCGGTCGACCTGGCCGTGCGCGTCGCCGGCACGGGCCTGGGCGCCGTGCGGATCGACTCCGGCGACCTCCCGCAGCAGGTCGCCGCCGTCCGGGCGCAGCTCGACGCCCTCGGGGCGACAGGCACCAGGATCACCGTGACCAACGACCTCGACGAGTACGGCATCGCGGCCCTCGCCGCCTCCCCCGTCGACTCCTACGGCGTGGGCACCTCGGTCGCCACCGGCTCCGGCCACCCGACCGCCGGCATGGTCTACAAGCTCGTGGCGCACGAGGACGACGCGGGCGAGTGGGTCGCCGTCGCGAAGAAGTCGGCCTCGAAGGCGTCGATCGGCGGTCGCAAGGCGGCCGGGCGGCTGCTCGCGGCCGACGGAGTGGCTCAGGAGGAGGTCGTGCACGTGGGCGCCGGCCCCGAGGGCGGCGTCGGAGAGGGCGAGCGCGCACTGCTCGTCCCGCTCGTGGACGGCGGCGAGATCCTCGGCGACGCCCTGGGCGCGGCGGGCACGGCCGCGGCGCGCGAGCACCGGGCGTCGGCCGTGGCGGAGTTGCCGCAGGACGCCCTGCGCCTGGGCCGGGGGGACCCGGTCATCCCGACGCGCTACGCCTGACCTCCGAGGACGGCATGACACGCGAGAGCGGGAGGGGGCGGCCCGGTCGCCGGGCCGCCCCACTCACTTCATCCGGGCGTAGATCTCCTTGCAGGAAGGGCAGACGGGGAACTTCTCGGGGTCGCGCCCCGGGAGCCACTTCTTGCCGCAGAGCGCTTTGACGGGCTTGCCCGTCAGTGCGCTCTCGAGGATCTTGTCCTTCTGCACGTAGTGGGAGAACCGCTCGTGATCCCCCGGTTCGATGGTCTCCTGGTTCAGGAGCTCCTCGAGCTCGCGGTCGAGGGTGGCGGTTCCGCCGCCTCCCTCGAGAGGGTCGGTGCTGCTGTTCTCGGGGCGGGTCGTCATGCCCCCGATCCTACGCGCGGCCGACCGAGAGGTCAGCGGGAGCGGAGCAGGTCAGTAGCGGCTCGTGAACGAGACGAGCTCGGCCGCACGGCGATCGAAGAGCCACCCTCCGAGCAGCACCCCGAGCGCGAAGACGACCACCGCGCTGCCGAAGCCCGTCAGGATCGCGGCCTGCGCCGCCTCCGGCTCGACGAACAGCGCCCGGATCGCGAGCACGACGGTGGGAGCCGCCAGCAGCAGCCCGAGCCCGAAGGCCAGCGCCTGCGGGCCGGCTCCACTGGAACCAGGCGCCTGCGGCTGCACGAACGGGCTGTCGCCGGGCCGGGGAGCCGGGTACGCCAGCCGCGCCGAGACCGCACTGGCGACCCCGGCGGGCACCAGCAGGAGGCAGGTGTTGGCGGCGAGCAGGACGGGCAGGGCCCCGTCGAGACCCGAGGTGGCGCTCGAGGCGAGCGAGCCCAGGAGCACGATCGGCAGTCCGAGCAGGAGCGTCGGGAACGCCCGGCCGAGGCGGTCGGCCCGACCGCTCACGCCGGCGGCCACGTGGAGCCAGAACGCGGACCCGTCGTAGGCCGTGTCGTTGTGCAGGAACCAGCCCAGGAACAGCACCACGAGCGGCACCGGCAGCAGCGACAGGAGCGGGAACGGCACCTCGACCAGAGCCAGCAGGACGAGGACGACGACGGGGAGCAGCGGGACGGCCACGAGCGACGCCTGGTACCGCGGATCGCGGATCCAGTAGGTGATGCTGCGGGCGGCCACCGCGCCGGTCGGGGATCCGCCGAGCACGTCGAACCAGCCGAGCCGGAGCCCGCGCGGCGGACGGTGCGTGCGCTCGGGCCGGTCGACGAGCAGGCGCACGAGCAGCCACCAGAGGACCGCGAGGGCGGCCAGCGTCACGAGCGCCACCAGAAGCGGCCCGACGGGATCGCCGGCCACGGCCGCCGGAGCGATCGCCCAGGCCGCGCCGAACGGCGTGACGCCGAGGGTCGCGGCGACGGAGCCGAGCGCGCGCGCCCCTGCTCCGCCCCAGTCGAGGCCGGTGACGGCGATCATCACCGCGGGCACGGCGAGCAGGAGCACGAGTCCGAGGATCGCGAGGAGCTCCCGGGCGGTGCGCGACGGGACGAGGGCGGAGGAGGCGGCGAGGCCGATCCTCGCGCACAGGAGCGCGGTGGCGACTCCGAGCAGCGGTCCGAGGACGGCGAGCACGCCGGCGTCGGCGAAGAGCGGGACGAGCGCGAGGGCGAGCACGAGAAGCGCGAGGACCGGCACCGAGATCAGCCCCGCGAGAGCGAGCATCGCCGCGAGGCGCGCACTGGGGATCCCGAAGAGCCGGAAGGCGCGCGGGTCCATCGGATCCAGCGGCCCCAGGAGGAAGGGCAGCACCAGGAAGCCGGCGGTCACCAGGGCGCCTCCCCCCACGGTCGCGTCGGCCGCGAGCCCGGGGGCGCCGCGCAGCGCGCCGAGCGCGGCGAGCAGCCCGGCCGTCGCGGCGACGGCGACCAGGACCCCGAGGACGACCCCCGCGGAGCGGGCGGGACCGGAGCGGAAGGACCCGAGGAGGACGTCGAGCCTCAGCCGGAGAAGTCGTGCAGCCACTGCAGCCCCTCGGCGATCTGCTTGCCGCCCGCCAGCTCGAGGAAGCGCTCCTCGAGGGTGGCGGTGCCGGCGACGTCCTCGACCGCTCCCGAGGCGAGGACCCTGCCGCCCACGATGACGGCCACGTCGTCGCAGACGCGCTCGATGAAGTCCAGGCCGTGGCTCGAGAGCACGACCGTGCCGCCCCCCGCGACGAAGCGGCGGAGCACGGTGATCACGGCCGCGGAGGAGACGGGGTCGACCGACTCGAAGGGCTCGTCGAGCACGAGGACGCGCGGAGCGTGGATCATCGCGCCGGCGAGCGCCACCTTCTTCGCCATGCCGGCGGAGTAGTCCGAGATCAGGCGCTCGAGCGCGTCGGTGAGACCGAGCGCCTCGGCGAGCTCCTGGGCCCGCTTCTTCGCGGTCGCCCTGTCGATCCCGCGCAGCGCCGCGGCGTAGAAGAGGAACTGCGCGCCGGTCAGGCGGTCGAACAGGCGCAGGCGGTCCGGCAGGACGCCGATGAGCCTCTTGGCGGCGGCCGGGTCCTTCCAGACGTCGACGCCGTGGACGAGGACGCGACCGGTGTCCGGGCGGAGCAGGCCGGTCATCATCGAGAGTGTCGTGGTCTTGCCCGCTCCGTTGGGGCCGATGATGCCGTAGAAGGTGCCCGCGCGGACCGCCAGGTCGAGCCGGTCGACGGCGACGGTCCGGCCGAACGTGCGCGTGACGGCGTGCAGCTCGTAGACGACGGGGTGCGGGTCGGTCGCCGCCTCGGGGGCCTCCCCTGTCGCGACGGGCCCGGCCTGGAGCGCGGGATCGACGGCGTCCTCCGGATCGGCGGGGAGCGGGGTGCGCTCGGACCCCTCGGCGTTCGTCGACGTCATCCGGCAACGGTACCAACCCGCCCGCCCGGTCCACCGGGCCCCGCGCCGGACCCCGCGACACGGCGGAGGTCAACCCACCCTGGCCCTCGAGAGCGGGGACTGTACACTATCTCTCGACCCGAGGAGCAATCAGATCGATACGCAGCGGTTAATTCGAGGAGACGAGCAGACGATGACGAACAACGGAACGACCCGGGGCGGCTCGAGCAGCACGCCCGCCACCGTCGTGATCCTCGCCGCCGGCATGGGCAGCCGACTCGGCCGCTCGCTCCCGAAGCCCCTGACGCCCCTCAGCGACGGGCGCACGATCATGCAGCAGCAGTTCGACAACATCCACCACGCGTTCGGCACCTCCGTGCCCGTGAGCATCGTGGTCGGCTACAAGCTCGAGCACATCATCGAGGCGTTCCCGTCGGCGTCGTTCGTCTACAACGAGCAGTACGACCAGACCAACACCTCCAAGAGCCTGCTCCGCGCCCTCCAGGCCTCGGGCCAGGGCGGGGTCCTCTGGATGAACGGCGACGTCGTCTTCGACCCCCGCATCCTCGACCGCGCCGCCGCCCTCATCGCGAAGGACGCCTCCTTCGTCACCGTCAACACCGCCAAGGTGTCGGACGAGGAGGTCAAGTACACGACGAGCGCCGAGGGCTACATCCAGGAGCTCTCCAAGACCGTCCGCGGCGGACTCGGCGAGGCGGTGGGCATCAACTACGTGTCGGCCGCCGACAAGCCGGCGCTCATCCGCCAGCTGGCCCGGGTCGACGCCCAGGACTACTTCGAGCGTGGCATAGAGTTGGCGATCGAGCAGGACCGACTGCTCGTCGAGCCGATGGACATCTCCGACCTCTACGCCGTCGAGGTGGACTTCGCCGAGGACCTCGAGCGCGCGAACCTCTTCGTCTGACGCCCGACCCTCGTCCGGCTCGATCGGAGCCGGGTGAGGAGTCGCGCGCAGTGAGCCGGATCGACGTCGTGCCCGGGGACGACCTCTCCCGCGATGCGGCCGTCGCCGAGCGCCACCGCCGCTCGAAGGCCTGGCGGTACCGCCACTCCCTCTGGCTGCTGACGCGGCGCGACCTGACGGTCCGCTACGCCACCAGCGCGCTCGGCTACTTCTGGTCGATCCTCGACCCGCTCGTGATGTCCGGGATCTACTACTTCGTCTTCACGGTGGTCTTCGACCGCTCCGTCGGCGAGGACCCGTACATCGTCTTCCTCCTCGCGGGCCTGCTGCCCTGGATGTGGTTCAACCAGGCGACCTCCGACGCCACGCGCGCCTTCCTCAAGGAGGCGAAGCTCGTGCGCTCGACGTCGATCCCCCGCACCATCTGGGTCGGGCGGATCGTGCTGTCCAAGGGCATCGAGTTCGTCGCCAGCATCCCGGTCCTCGTGCTGTTCGCGGTGCTCGCGGGCGCCGAGGTCACGCCCGCCGTCCTGCTCTTCCCGGTCGCGATCGTGCTGCAGGGCGTGCTGACGCTCGGCGTCGGACTGCTCGTCGCGCCGCTGGTGGTCTTCTTCCGCGATCTGGAGCGGGTGATCAAGCTCGTGCTGCGCTTCCTCTTCTACGCGTCGCCGATCATCTACTCGACCGCGAACCTGCCGGAGGCGGTGCAGCCGTGGGCGGCGCTCAACCCGCTGAGCGGCATCTTCGCGCTCTACCGCTCCACGTTCTTCGCGAGCGAGCTCGACCTGCCGCTGATCCTCACCTCGGCGCTGATCTCGGTGCTCCTGCTGGTCGTGGGCCTGATCGTCTTCCGGCGCTCCGAGCGCTCCGTGCTGAAGGAGCTGTGATGAGCGCGTCCCCCTCCGCCCCCGCCGAGCAGCCGATCGTCATCGCGTGCCGCGGTCTGGGCATCAGGTTCCGCCGCAACCGCCGCGGGCGCCGCTCCTTCAAGGACCTCTTCGCCGGGCGCTCGCGCCGCTCGCGTCCCGGAGAATTCTGGGCTCTGCGCGGGCTGGACGTCGAGGTGCGCCGGGGCGAGGCCATCGGAGTCGTCGGCCGCAACGGCCAGGGCAAGTCGACCCTCCTGAAGCTCGTCGCCGGAGTGGTGCTGCCGGACGAGGGCACGGTCGAGGTCCGCGGCGGGGTCGCCCCCCTGATCGAGATCACCGGCGGATTCGTCGCCGACCTCAGCGTCCGCGAGAACGTCTACCTGACCGCGGGCCTGCACGGCATGTCCAAGCGCGAGGTCGACGAGCGCTTCGACTCGATCATCGCCTTCGCCGAGATCGGCGACTTCCTCGACACCCCGTACAAGCACCTCTCGAGCGGCATGAAGGTGCGCATCGCCTTCTCCGTCGTATCGCGGCTGGAGGAGCCGATCATCCTCGTCGACGAGGTGCTGGCCGTCGGCGACAAGGCGTTCCGCGAGAAGTGCTACGCGCGCATCGAGGAGCTCCTGGCCGCCGGTCGGACGCTGTTCTTCGTCTCGCACAACGAGCGCGATCTGCGCCGCTTCTGCACCAGGGGGCTCTACCTGGACAAGGGCTCGCTCGTGCTGGATGCACCGATCGATCAGGTGCTCGCGCGTTACGCTGAGGACTACGCGCCGAAACCGCCGACGCCCGCCGACTGACGGCGGTGCCGCGCGGGCGGCATCCGGACGACGCAGGAGTGCACCACATGGCGCCGAAGGACCGCGGCTCGAAGGCGCAGGGCCGGGACATCGAGCAGTCGGACCCCGGGCCCGTCGACACGGCCCAGCTCGCGAGGATCCTCGATCGGGTGCTCGCCGTGCAGCGGCCGGCCGTGCTGGCCAACATCCGCGCTCTGCGCCGACGTCGGCCGAACGCGTCCCCCGAGCAGCTCATCACCTCGCTCGAGCGGCAGTACCTCTCGAGCGTCGCCGCCGGCGGAGCGGCCATCGGAGCGACCGCCGTCGTCCCCGGGCTCGGCACCGCGGCGTCCGTCGCCCTCTCGGGCGCCGGCGCCGTCGGGTTCCTCGAGGCGAGCGCCCTCTTCGCGCAGTCGGTGACCGAGGTGCACGGCATCCGCCTCGAGGACCCGGAGCGCGCCCGCGCGCTCGTGCTCACGCTGATGATGGGCTCCTCCGGCAGCGAGCTCGTGCGCCAGGTCGCCGGGCAGGTCACCGGCGGCGCCGGACTCAACCAGTACTGGGGGTCCGTCGTCACCAAGGGCCTCCCCTCGTTCCTCGTCGGCGAGCTCGCCGATCGCGCGAAGCGCTCCTTCACGCGGCACTTCCTGGCCCAGCAGGGCGCCGGACTGGTGGGACGCGCGATGCCCTTCGGCGTCGGCGCGGCACTCGGCGGCGTCGGCAACGCGATGCTCGGCCGCAAGGTCGTGCAGAACGCCCGCGACGCCTTCGGTCCGGCACCGCAGGTGTTCGGCAACGCCCTCGTGATCGAGCCGACCCGCTCGGAGCGCAAGCGCGCCCTGACCGCGGGGGCCCCGGAGCCCCTCGAGCTGCACGTGCGCGACTACGGCGGAGCGGGCGAGCGCGTCGCCCTGCTCCTGCACGGCCTCGCCTCCGACTCCCGCACCTGGTACGCCCTCGTGCCGACGCTGCAGGAGCACGGCTACCGGGTGATCGCCCCGGATCTCGCCGGTCACGGCGGCTCGCCGAAGTCCCTCGCCTACTCGCCCGAGCGCTGGGCCGCGGACGTGCGCGCCTCGGTCCTGCAGACGCCCGACCTGATCCTCGGCCACGGACTGGGAGCGGTCGTCGCGGCACGCCTCGCGGACGAGTACCGGCCGGAGCGGCTGATCATCCTGGACCCCGCGTTCTCGGACTCCCGAGGGCTCGTCGGCGCTCTGCGCGGCTCCCGCTCGCTGAGCCGGGTCGAGAAGGGCGACGCCGACGACCTGCGCCGACGCCACCCGATCTGGACCGACGAGCAGATCGAGCTCGACGTCTCGGCGCACCGGATGTGGGACCCGGCCTCGGCGGGCGGACTCACCGCTCGCGGTGCGACGGACGCGCCGGACGCGTTCGTCGTGCCGACCCTCGCCGTGCTGCCGGAGGATCCGATCGGGCATCCGTCGCTCGCGGGTCTGCTCACCGAGCGCGGCGTCGAGGTGCGCAGCGTGCCCGGCGCGGGTGCCTCGATCCTGCGCGAGGACCGCCCGGCGCTGATCGCGGCGATCGAGGACCGGCTCTAGCCGCTCGCCTTCGCCGTCTTCGCGGCGGCCTTCGCGGCCTGCTTCGTCGCGCGGACCTTCGTCAGCGACTCCGGGGAGACGATGTCGGCGACGGAGCGGAACGAGCCGTCCTCGCCGTAGGCGCCGGCGGCCTCGCGCCAACCCGCTCCCTCGAAGCCGCGCTGCTTGCCCAGCAGGGCGAGGAAGATCCGCGCCTTCTGGTCGCCGAAGCCGGGGAGCGCCTTCAGGCGCGCGAGCACGGTCCTGCCGTCCGGCTCGTCGCGGGTCCAGATCGCGGAGGCGTCGCCGCCCCAGTCGTCGACGATCGCGCGGCACAGGGTCTGCACGCGGCCGGCCATGTTCGCGGGGTAGCGGTGCACGGCGGGAGGAGTGCGGCAGAGCTCCGAGAACGCGTCCTCCTCGATTGCCGCGATCGACTCCGCGTCGAACGACAAGCCGATCGCCTCGAGGCGCTGCTCGATCTTCAGGGGGCCGGCGAACGCCGTCTCCATCGCGACCTGCTGATCCAGGAGCATGCCGATCAGCAGCGCGAGCGGGTCGCGCGTCAGGAGCGCATCGGCGTCCGGGTCGTCGGTGATGTGGAGCGCGTCGGAGGTCATCCCTCAGGGATACCACGCCGACCGGCGCCGTGCGCGAGGCTCCGCACGGTGCGGTCGATCGTCTCGAGCGAGGAGGAGAGCTCGAGGTCGCTCAGGTGCCCGTAGCCCAGTACCAGCGCCGGCTCGCCCGCGCGTCCCGACACCGCGTACGCGTCGAGCGTCGCCACCTCGAGCCCCTCGGCGGCCAGCGCGGCGGCGACGTCGGCCGCCTCGAGCGGGACCGGCAGGGTGAGCACCACGTGCAGGCCGCCGTCCAGGCCCCTCGCCTCACCCCAGTCGATCCGCGCCGAGAAGGCGCGCACGAGCTCCCGGCGGTGCGCGTAGCGCCGCCGCGAGCGGGCGAGGTGGCGGCGGAACGCCCCCGTCGCCATGAAGGCGGCGAGCGCCTCCTGCGTCGGACCCGAGACCGAGGCGTCGCGCTCCGAGTCCAGGCCCGCGAGTGCCGGACGCAGCCACGAGACGGCGGGCAGGGCGAGGAAGGCGACGCGGAGCCACGGCGACACGGTCTTCGAGAACGAGCCCACGTGCGCCACTCCCCCGCTCGCATCCAGCGACGCGAGGGCGGGCAGGGGCGCGCCGACGTAGCGGAACTCGCTGTCATAGTCGTCCTCGATGACGAGGAGCCCTTCGGTCGCTGCGAGGCGGACGAGCTCGAGCCGCGCCGCGAGGGCCAGGCGCCCGCCGGTCGGGTACTGGTGCGACGGAGTGACGACCACCACGTCGAGCCGCGCCGACGCGAGCGCGGCGAGGTCGATGCCGTCGGAGTCGAGGGGGATCCCGACGATCTCGTGCCCTTCCGCGTGCAGGCGCCTCCGGACGGCGGGGTAGCCCGGGTCCTCGACCCCGACGCGCACCGGTCGGCCGAGGGCGGTGGCAGCGGCGCGGGCGAGCAGCGCGACGGCGTCGGCCGTGCCGCTCGTGACGACGACATCAGCGGCCGCGACGTCGACGCCGCGCGAGCGTCGCAACTGCAGGGCGATCTGCTCGCGCAGACCCGGGTCGCCGGTGGCGGCGGGGAGCGCGGAGGGCGGCGCGGCGAGCGCGGGACGCCACGCCGCCCGCCATTCCGGTGTGTCGAGCCCGCGAGTGTCGGGCCGGCCCGGCCGGAGGTCGAGGACCTGCGCGGCGCGCTCCGGAGGGAGCGGGTCGGCGGCGGGACGCAGCGATCGCGGCGGCACGACGACGCCGTCGGCCGCCACGGTGACGGACGCCCGCGGCTCGGCCACGAGATAGCCCTCGCCCACGAGCTGGTCGACGGCCGCCACGACGGAGCCGCGCGAGACGCCGAGGCGCTCGGCGAGCACGCGGCTCGACGGGATGGGGTCGCCCGCCCGGTAGCGGCCGTCGAGCACCGCGGCGCGCAGAGCCTCCGCGAGGTGCGCTCGGACGGATCCGCGCGGGGACGGAGCGAGCAGCAGCGGGATCTCCAGATCTCCGGACGCCATGGACTCCCCCGCTCTGGACCACTCGGATCGTGTCCCGCTGGCATTCTGACAGATCCAGTGACCGTCGGAGGATCGGAGCATGAGCACCCTCCCCGTCACCGACCGCACCCGCGTCACCCGCCTCCGCGAGCGGCAGAGCACCGACCGCACCGAGCTGTATGCGCTGCTCGACGAGGCGCTGATCGCCCACGTGGCCGTGGTGCGCGACGGCGCGGCGATCGTCCTGCCGATCCTCTTCGCGCGCGACGGCGACTCCCTCCTGCTGCACGGATCCAGCGGTGGAGGGCTGTTGCGTGCGGCGGCTCGGGGGGCGCTGCTGACGGTGTCCGTGACCCTGGTCGACGGACTGGTCGTGGCACGCTCGACCTTCGACAGCTCGATGAACTACCGCTCGGCGATGATCCTCGGCGAGGCCGAGGCACTGGAGGGCGAGGAGAAGCGCCGAGCCCTCGACGTGCTCGTCGACCGGCTGCTCCCCGGCCGGGCGGCGGAGGTGCGGCCGACGACGGCCCGGGAGATCGCGGCGACCCTCGTGCTGCGGATGCCCCTGGCCGAGGCGAGCGTCAAGATCCGCGCGGCGGGTCCCTCCGACGACGCCGGGCACGAGGACGGCGTGTGGGCCGGCGTCGTGCCGCTGGCGACCCGAACGCTCCAGCCCCGGCCGGCCGCGGGAGTCGACGTCGGGACGCCCCTGTCCGTCCGGAGCTTCACCGCGGCCCTCGACGCCGCGGCACCGCCGTACCGCTGAGGACCGCCCGGCCCTACTTCGCGTCCTGGCGGGGGAAGACGACCTTCTGCACGACGATGATGATCGACGCCGCGACCGGGATCGCGACGAGCGCGCCGAGCACTCCCGCGATCGTGCCGCCCGCGACCGCCGCGATCACGACGACCGCACCCGGCACCGAGACCGCGCGCGCCATGATGCGCGGGCTCAGCAGGTACGCCTCGACCTGCATGTAGACGAGGTAGTAGATCGCCGCGACGAGGGCGGTCAGCGGCGACGCGAGCAGGCAGGCGAGCGAGATGATCGCGGCGCCCGAGATGGTGCCGACGAGCGGGATCAGGGATCCGAGGAATGCGACGCACGCGAGCAGCGCCGGCACCGGTCCCCCGATCGAGACCAGGAGGATGAAGGTCAGCACGCCGTTCACGCCGGCCAGCGTGACCTGGCCGACGACGTAGCGGCCGACGGCTCCGGTGATCTCCTCGCCGACCTCGCGCGCCTTCGCGCGGTGCGAGGCGGGGGCGAAGCGGTACGCGACGGACTTCATCGACCGAAGCGACGCCAGGAAGTAGAGAGTGAGGATCAGCACGATGATCGCGCCGGTCACTCCGCTCGCGATGCCCGTGCCGACGGCGAGCAGCCCGCCGCCGAGCGAGAGCAGGTTCTGCGGATTCCCGATGAAGCCCTGCACCGTCGCGATCAGCTGATCGACCTCGATCACGCCGCGCAGCTGATCCTCGAGATCGAGCACCCACTGCTGCGAGGCGATGTCGGTGACGATGCGCGGAGCGTCGGTGACGAACAGGGTGAGCTGCTCGACCAGGATCGGGATGATGTAGAGCAGCAGACCGGCGAAGCCGAGCACCACGACCGCGAACACGATCGTGATCGCCAGGGCGCGCGGGATCCGCTTGCGCTCGAGCCAGGACACCAGGGGATCCAGGCCCAGCGCGAAGAACATCGCCACGAAGACGTAGGTGAGCACCGTGCTCAGCTCGACGACGAGGCCGCCGAGCACGAGGGCCACGAGGACGCCGAGACCGCCGAACAGCCCGATGCGGAACGAGCGGATGGTGAAGACCGGGCGCTCCTGGTCGGCCGTCACGACGATGTCGGAGTCGACCTGCGGCGGTGTCGGCGCGGCCGCGCGCCGTCGGGCGCGGGCGAACATGCGTCTGGTCCTCATGGGACGAGCGTAGCGGCGCGCAGGAGGCGCTCCTCCGCGCCCGGCGGGACTTGACGCGGGCCTCACCGGCCCCCGCTCAGCCCTCCGGATCGTGGTCGTCGACAGCGGGATCGTCGCGGTGGAGGGCCGCGTGGCGGTCCCACTCCTCGAGCAGGTGCTCGATCGCGGCGTGGAAGCGCGCGGTCGCGGCTCCGGGGCGGGTGTCGCCGAAGTAGTGGGCCACCCAGCGCTGCAGCCGCTCGACGGCCGCCGCGTCGCGCTCGACGCCGGCGAGGCGCGTGGTGATCGAGGACGCGTCGGCGGCGAGGAGCCATTCGGCGTCGCCGAGGTAGCCGGACTCGTCCACGTCCGCCTCCGGGCTCACGGGCCGCGTCACCATCAATGGCAGACCGGTCGCGAGCCGGTCGTAGACCATGGCCGAGACGTCGAGGACCGCGACGTCGGCGGTGAGCTGCCAGCCGAGCTCGGCCGCGGTGTCGTGGACGTGGGCGGCGGTGCCGTCGGCGGCGTTCGCCGCGGCGATGAGGGCGATGATCTCGCGGTTCGCCGCTCCGTACGCGGGGTCGACCGCCCCGCTGCGGGGGTGGGGCCGGTAGACGAGGCGGTAGCGGGGGTCCGCGAGCAGGGCGCGCACGAGCGCCACTCCGTGGCTCGCGACGGAGCCGTAGCCGGCGGCCGCCCGATCGCCCTCCCAGGTGGGTGCGTAGAGCACCACGCGGCGCTCATCCGGCGTGAACGGCGTGCGACCGGCGAGGTGGTCGGCCTGGGGACGGCCGATCGGGATCGCCCGCTTCTCGAAGTCGAAGTCCCAGAGGACGCGGTGCAGCCGTGCGAGGGCGGCGTCTCCGGCGATGAGGCTGTAGTCGTAGGCCTTGAACTGGTTCGTCGTCATGTACATCTTGTCGCTCTCGCCGTGGTTGACGAAGACGTGCCAGCGGCGCCCGTAGCGCATCATCTGGAAGTTGCGGGAGTTCTGGTTGACGTACAGCACGATGCGCAGCGGCTGCCGCGCGATCGTCTCCTCGAGGTCCACGACCGAGCGGACGTAGGCCACGGGGACGGGGCTCTCGCGGA
Source organism: Rathayibacter sp. SD072 (assembly GCF_017355185.1). Classification (GTDB taxonomy): domain Bacteria; phylum Actinomycetota; class Actinomycetes; order Actinomycetales; family Microbacteriaceae; genus Rathayibacter. The sequence goes on from NZ_JADILJ010000013.1 coordinate 20,198, forward strand.
GCAGGACCGCGGCGGCGCTCGCATTGCGCGTCAGCAGCACCACGGGCCGCGTCTTCGCGAGCTCGACCAGAGGGCGGTACCACTGGCGCACCTGGTAGAGGTTGATGTCGCCGTCGGCGAAGTACACGCCGATCTCGAAGCGCCCCTCGGGCAGCGGGGCTCGCGCGGCGAGGAGCCGGGCGACGGTGTGCCGGGCGCGGCGGGCGGCGAGGAGGTCGGCTCCGACCTTCCGCGCCAGCCGCGCGTCCCTGACGAGGCGGAGGAGGAGATCGCGGGACGTCATCGCTCCAGGCTACAAGCCGCCCCTCCTCCCAGTGGGCACCGCGAGGGGCGTCAGGAGAGGGGGGTCACCCGGAGCCAGACGAACTGCAGCGGTGCGAGACGGAAGCCCTCGCGGAGGTCCACGGTGACCTCGGTCACGAGATCCAGGGCCCACGGATCCACGCCGCCGAAGCGCTCCGGGGCGATCTCCTGCACCTCGTCCGAGACGTTCGCCAGCACCAGCAGCGCCTCGCCGTCGCCCGGCCGCTGGTAGCCGAGCACGTGGTTGTTCTGCGCGTCGAAGACGGTGAGCGCGGTGCCCGCGAACAGCGGGACCGACTTGCGGATGGCGATCAGGTGCAGCAGGCCGCCGAAGACCTCGCCGGCGACGGTGCCCGGCGTCTCGCGCTCGGCGTAGCGCTCCGCCGGGCGGCGGGGCCGGTTGACCCATCGGGAGTCCCCCGCGGTGGCGGGGTCGTCGCGGTAGGAGTAGTCGTTCAGCTGGCCGACCTCGTCGCCGAGGTAGAGCAGCGGGAGCCCTCCGGTGCTGAGCGCGATCGAGTGCGCGAGCAGGACACGCTCGATCCCGTAGGGGTCGCCCGCCTCGATGCCGGCGAGGGACGCGGTGGTGCCCGACACGCGGCGGTCCCCGGTGCGCGGGTTCTCCTGGAACGGGACGCCGCGGGCGAACGTGCCCTCGAAGCGATCGGTGTAGAAGTCGTTCAGGAAGCGGCGGTGGCCCGCGGCATCGATCCCGAGCTCGGCCGCATCCTCGTCGGCGAAGGTCCAGCCGATGTCGTCGTGACCGCGGACGTAGTTCACCCAGGCGGTGCCGTCGGGCAGAGCGTGTCGGCGCTCGAGCGCCTGGGAGAGCAGACGGACGTCGCGGGTCGCGATCGCCTCCCACGTCAGCGCCATCTGCAGCGGGTTGTACGAGAGCTGGCACTCCTGGACGTCGATGTACTCGACGACCTCGTCCGGGTGCACGATCGCCTCGGACTTGAACAGCAGCGACGGAGCGGCGAGGCGGCAGACCTCGTTGAAGGCGCGCAGCAGCAGGTGCGCCTCGGGCCGCGACTCCGAGGTCGTGCCGAGCTCCTTCCAGATGAACGCGACGGCGTCCATCCGCAGAGCGTCGATCCCCTGGTTGGCGAGGAAGAGCATCTCGCCGGCCATCGCGCGGAAGACCTCGGGATTGGAGTAGTTGAGGTCCCACTGGTAGCGGTGGAAGGTCGCCCAGACCCAGCGGCCGTCTTCGAGCGGCACGAAGGAGCCCGGGTGGTCCTCGGGGAAGATCTCGCGGGTCGTCCGCTCGAAGGCGTCGGGCTGCTCGCGGTCGGGGAAGATCCAGTAGTAGTCCTCGAACCGCTCCTCACCCGCGAGCGCGCGGCGCGCCCACTCGTGCTCGTTCGAGGTGTGGTTGAAGACGAAGTCGACGACGAGGGCGATCCCCTGGGCGCGGAGCTCGGCGGCGAGCTGGCGCAGCTGGTCCATGTCGCCCAGGTCGGGCCGGACGCGGCGGTAGCTCGAGACGGCGTAGCCGCCGTCGGACTCCCCCTCCGGGGCGTCGAAGATCGGCATCAGGTGGAGGTAGTCGAGCCCGATCTCGCGGAAGTACGGGATCTCGGCGCGCAGTCCCGCGAGGTCGCCGGCGTAGCGGTCGACGTAGCAGACGCCGCCGAGAGCCTTGTTCGAGAGGAACCAGTCCGGGTGCTGCTCGCGCGCCCGGTCGAGCGCGCGCAGCTCCTCGGGCCGCTGGGCCCAGGACGAGGCGGCGAGGGCGACGACGCCCACGATCTGCTCGGCGAGGTCCTCGCGGTCGCCGTAGACCCCGGAGAGCAGCTCCACCAACCGGGGCAGGTGCTCGTCCAGGCGGGCCCGGAACTCGTCGTCGTCCCCGACGACGGCCCCCTCATCGAGGTGCGTGCGCACCGTGGCGAGCAGCTGCGTCGAATCGAACACCGTCGTCCTTCCGGGGGCATCCGCCCCGGCGGGAGCGGCTGCCCCGATGCTAGACGATGGGCGGACGCCCGGCGAAACCCATGCGGAGCACGGTCCGCCAGGACATCGCGCGGCGCGATCCCGGGTCCGCGAGCCAGCCCTCGCGCCACCCCGCGAACCAGGCACGGAGCGCCGGGAGGTCGCGCGCCCAGCGCAGGCACTGGATCGCCGTCCAGGAGCCCACGTAGGCGAGCGCGAGCGGAGCCGGCAGGTTGCGCCGCGCGAGCCAGACGCGATTGCGCGCGTTCAGCCGGTAGTAGTCGGCGTGCCGGGTCTGCTGGATCACCGGATGCTGCGCGACGAGCTCGCCCGCGTACCAGGTGGTGCGCCCCGTGTCCCAGACCCGCCAGGCCAGCTCGATGCCCTCGTGGGCGTAGAAGAACGGATCCGCCCAGCCGCCCGCCTGCTCGAACACGTCGCGGCGCAGCACGACCGCGCCCTCCCAGACCGAGAAGACGGGGCCGGAGCGGCGGGGGTCGCCCTTGAGGATCCGCGGGATCCAGCGGCGCGGCGCGGGGGTGCCGTCGGTGCTGTCGACCCGCGGCTGCACGAGTCCGATGCGCCGGGGCGAGTCGAGCAGGGCGATCGCGTCCCGGAGGAAGGTGGGCGACGGCACGCGCGCGTCGTCGTCGAGGAAGAAGAGGTGCTCGCCCCGGGTCGCGGGGGCACCGGCGTTGCGTCCCGCGGGGATCCCGACGTTCTCGGGCAGTGCGAGCGGGCGGACGCCCTCCGGCAGGCCCGTGGGCTCCCAGCCGTTGCCGACGCAGACCACGTCGAGCTCGACGCCCTGCTGCGCGAGCACGCTCGCGAGCCCCGCGGCGAGGTCGTCGGGGCGCGTGCCCTGAGTGAGGACGACGACTCCGACGCTCGGCAGCGGCGCCGGCCGATCAGGAGCGGACACGCTTGGACGCCATGATCGCGATGAAGTGGCCGACGAGGGCGAGCACGGCCAGCGGCAGGAGCGCCGCGACCAGCACGCGGTCGGCGGTGCCCGCTCCGACCACGAGACCGACGAGGGAGGCGGCGAACGCCAGCATGGTCAGCTCGACCGAGTGGTAGAGGCGGTGGAAGGGCACGAACCGGGCCGCCCGGCGGAGTCTCGCGAGTCCGGAGGAGGACGGCACCGCCTCCCCCTTCGTGTCGGCGAGCTTCGTCAGTCCCGCGTTCGCGCGGGCGACGTGCACCATGTCGTTGAGCGCCTTGTTGAGGACGATCACGAGCGCCAGGGCGAGGCCGATCGTCGTCCAGAGGAAGTCGCCCGGCGTCTCGAACGGGAACCCGGCAGCGCGGAGCCCGAGCGCGATCGGGATGAGCGACTCCGTCGTGTAGTGGCCGACCTTGTCGAGGAAGACCCCCGCAGGGGACGACGTGCGGCGCCAGCGGGCGACCTCGCCGTCGCAGCAGTCGACGAGCATCTGCAGCTGCCCGAGCAGGAGCGCGAGCGCCGCGCCCGCGACGCCCGGGATCAGCAGCGCGGCGGCCGCGCTCCAGCCCACCAGGATCATGAGCCCGGTGACGCCGTTCGCCGAGATCGAGGTGCGCAGCAGCACCCAGGTCAGGTACGGCGAGAAGCGCCGCAGGTAGAGCGACGCCGTCCAGTGCTCGGCGTTGCGGCGCCCGCGCACCTCGGGGGGCTGCGCGACCGCCTTCAGCTCGGCGATGGATCGGGGTCTCGTGGTCGCGGTCATGCGCCCCTCGCAGTGTCGGTGCCGTCGTCGCCGGCCGTGGGGACCCCGCCGGTGCGCGGCTGGTTGCGCGCCGCCGAGATGTTGCTGGTCAGACCTGCGAAGCCGAGCACGAATCCGGTGCCCCACGCCACGTGGATCGACGGGATCACGACGGCGAACCACAGCATCGCGCGCGGACCGTCGACCCGGGCGACGGCGACCGTCGCGGCGGCGACCAGCACGAGGTAGCCGAGCGGCACGACCAGGCCGAGCAGGAGCCAGGGCGCGGCGCCGACGAGCGCCTGGACGACTCCGGCGGCCCCCGCCAGCAGTCCCAGGGCGAGCAGGGCGACGAGCACGGGCGGCGCGAAGTAGCGCAGCGACCGCGAGGCGGGGAACAGCCGGGTCAGCTCCCCTCGCCACATCCCCGTCGAGAGGAACTGGCGCAGCAGCGCCCGCATCGACGGGCGGGGTCGGTAGGTGACGGTGAGGCGCGGCGTGAACCAGACGGTGCCGCCCAGCTCCCGCAGGCGCCGGTTCAGCTCCCAGTCCTGGCCGCGCTTGAAGCGCTCGTCGAAGAGCCCCGCGCGCTCGAGTGCCGTGCGCCGGAAGACCCCGAGGTACACCGTCTCGGCCGGTCCCTCCTGCCCGCCGACGTGGTGCGGGGTGCCGCCGAGGCCGATGCGGGAGCCGTAGGCCCGCGCGACCGCGCGCTGGAACGGGGTGAGACCCTCGGCCGCCATCACGCCTCCGACGTTGTCGGCGCCCGAGCGCTGCAGGGTCTCGACCGCGATGCGCGCGTAGTCCTGCGGCAGAACGGAGTGGGCGTCGACGCGGACGACGACGGGGTGCGTCGACGCGCGGATCGCCGCGTTCAGGCCCGCGGGAGTGGAGCCGACGCTGTTCGCGACCACGCGGATCCGCGGGTCGGCGGCGCTCAGCTGCTCGACGAGCGCCTCGGTCCCGTCGATGCTCGGCGCGACCGCGAGGACCACGTCGAACGGCCCCGGGTAGTCCTGCGCGAGCAGCGAGTCGACCGCGGCGCGCACGTGGGTGACCTCGTTCAGGACGGGCATCACGTACGAGACGCCGGGGAGCTCCGAGAGGTCGTCCGTCGACGCCTTGTCCGTCGGGTTCTCGGGCTGCATATGTCCAGTTCGTGCGGGAGGAGCCGGTCGTCCACGAGGATCCGGGCGGAAGTCCGCACCACACTAGCAGCCCCCGAGGACGGATCCTCAGGGGCTGCTCGGGAGTGCGGGAGGAGCGTCAGCCGGTCGCCATCGTCCCCAGCGTCGCGTCGAGCTCGTAGCTCTGACCGCTGCGGACGTAGGTGATCTGCACGTCGGCGTTCGCGGCCCGGGCGCGCACCTGCGCGGTCAGGTCGGAGGCGTTCGTGATGGGGGTGCCGTCGATCGCGGTGACGATGTCGCCCGCCTTCAGACCGGCCGCCTGCGCGGCACCGCCCGAGGTCACCTCGCGGATCGCGGCGCCGAGGACGTCCTCGGTGGAGTCGGTGACGCTCGCTCCGAGCAGCCCGTGGGTGGCCGACCCGTTCGCGATGATCTCCTTCGCGATGCGCTCCGCGACCGCGCTCGGCACGGCGAAGCCGACTCCGATGTTCCCGCTCTGATCGCCCGAGCTCGAGGAGCCGGCGCTGGCGATCGCGACGTTCACGCCGATCAGCTCGCCGTCGCTGTCGAGCAGGGCACCGCCCGAGTTGCCGGGGTTGATCGCCGCGTCCGTCTGGATGACGGGGAGCGAGATCGTGCTCGTGGCCTGGGTCTGCGGGGCCTGACCGGGGATGTCGAAGTTGAAGGGGCTGTCGGTGCTGCCGCTGGAGCTGTCGCCCGAGTCGTCGGGCGCCGCGGAGGAGGCGACCTGGATGCTGCGGTTGAGCGCGCTGACGATGCCGTCCGTGACGGTCCCGGAGAGGCCCAGCGGCGCTCCGATGGCCACGGCGGTGTCGCCGACGTTGATCTCGGAGGAGTCGGCGAAGGTGATCGGCGAGAGATCGGTCGCGTCGGTCAGCTTGATCACCGCCAGGTCGAGCGTGGGGTCGGTGCCGACGATGGTGGCGTCGTAGATCCGGCCGTCGCTCGTGGTGACCGTGACGGCGGCGTCCGCGACGCCTCCGTCGAGCGTCACCACGTGGGTGTTGGTGAGGACGTAGCCGTCCTCCGACAGCACGATGCCCGAGCCGGTACCGGCGGAGGAGCCGCCGCTCACCGCGATCGTGACGACGCTCGGAGTGGCCTTCGCCGCCACCGCGGTCGCGGTCGTCGCGTCCTCGGCGTTGTTGACGGTGATGGTCTGCGAGCCGCCGGACGACACCACGCGGGTCGCGGAGCCGTTGGAGGCGGACCAGAGTCCGAACACGCCGGCTCCGGCGACCCCGCCGACGACCGCGCCGATCGCGAGGGCGGCGACGACGCTGACCCCGGCGCGGCGCTTGGGGGCCGCAGGGGGCTGCTCCCCCGCGGGGCCGAAGGCGCTCGAGGACGGCGGGTTCTCGGAGCTGTGCACCGTGTTGGCGGCGGGCGGCGCGTACTGGCCGTACCGGGGACCGGGGGCCACGGGCTGCGGCCGGTTCTCCTCGGAGGAGTTCGACGTGTACGGAGGCTGCGGCGTGGAAGCGGGCTGCGGCGAGGACTCGGGCAGCGGGACGGTGGGGTGCTCGGACCCGCGGCCCTGCTCGGGGGCCGGGGACCCCTGAGGGCCCGTCGGCGTGGTGGGATCCTCGGGCTGACGGGGACCCTCGTGACTCTCGGTCATGGGTAGTGCTCCTTCCAAGCGGGGATAGCTTGACCAGCGAACCTGGGGGTTCCTTATGACCGGGCTGGAAGCGGGACTCGAAGACGGAGATGGCTCCACGGTGCAGACTGGTGGCGTGAGCATCCACGGATCCTGGACCCGCGCAGCCGCGGGCGCCGGACTACTCGGGCCCCGCGGCGAAGTCGCCGCGACCGTCTTCAGCGAGATGAGCGCGCTCGCGCAGCGCACGGGGGCGATCAACCTCGGGCAGGGCTTCCCCGACGAGGACGGCCCCCGCGAGGTGCTCGAGACGGCGCGCGAAGCGATCGCGAGCGGACTGAACCAGTATCCGCCGGGCCCGGGCTTCCCGGTGCTCCGCGGCGCGATCGCGGCGCACCAGAAGCGGTTCCACGGGCTCGAGCCCGATCCCGACGGCGAGGTCCTCGTGACGACCGGGGCGACGGAGGCGCTCGCGGCGACCCTCCTGGCCCTGCTCGAACCGGGCGACGAGGTCGTGACCTTCACTCCGCACTACGACGCCTACGGGGCGCTGATCGCGCTCGCCGGCGGCGTGCACCGCACGGTGCTGCTGCGCGGCCCGGACTTCTCGGTCGATCCCGCCGAGCTCGTGGCCGCGGTGTCGGACCGCACGCGCATCATCCTCGTGAACGACCCGCACAACCCCACCGGCGCGGTGCTCCCGCACGAGACCCTCGAGCTGATCGTCCGGCTGGCCGAGCGCCACGACGCGGTGATCGTCACCGACGAGGTCTACGAGCACCTGCGCTTCGACGGGCGGCACGTGCCGATCGCCACTCTGCCGGGCGCGTGGGAGCGGACCCTGACGATCTCCTCCGCCGGCAAGACCTTCAGCACCACGGGCTGGAAGATCGGCTGGATCACCGGGCCGCGCGAGCTGATCACCGCGGTCCTCGCGGTCAAGCAGTTCCTCACCTACGTCAGCGGCTCCCCGTTCCAGGGCGCCGTCGCTCGCGGTCTGGGCCTGGACGACGTGTTCTTCTCGGGGATCGCGTCGACGCTCGAGCGCAAGCGCGACATCCTGTCGGCCGGGCTCGCCGCCGCCGGGTTCGGTGTCGCCCCGTCGCGGGGCGGGTACTTCGTCGTGGCCGACGCCGCGCCGCTCGGGTACTCGGACGGCGTGCAGTTCTGCCGGGCGCTGCCGGAGCTCGCCGGCGTCGTCGCGGTGCCGGTCTCGGCGTTCTGCAGGCCCGAGGACGCGGCGCCCTACCGCTCCCTCGTGCGCTTCGCCTTCTGCAAGCGGTTCGAGGTGCTCGAGGAGGCGGCCTCGAGACTCGCGGGCATGCGCGCCTGAGAGGCGGCGGACGGGAGCGGCATCGGGCCGGCGCGGCACCCGTCCGGCTCGTGCCTGTGCGTGCTCGGCGCGGGCGGGGTCAGAGCGGGCGGACGGTGAAGCGGCGCAGTGCGAGCGCCGGGTTCTTCGCCCGGGCGGCGTCGATCCGCTCGCGCGAGAGCCAGGCGACCGCGACGTCCTCGGCCTCGCCGAGGGTCGCGATCTCGACGCCCATCGGATCGACGACCATGCTGTTGCCGACGCCGATCGGCGGGGTCTGATCGGCCGCGACGAGGTAGATCGTGTTCTCGAGGGCGCGCGCGGTGACGAGCGTGCGCCAGTGCGCCTCCTTGAGCGGGCCCCTGACCCACTCGGCGGGCGCGGCGACCACATCCGCCCCGGCGTCGACGAGCCACCGCGTCACCTCCGGGAAGCGGAGGTCGTAGCAGGTCTGCAGCCCGACGACGAGGTCGCCCACCGCGAAGGTCTCGGGCGCGCCGATCTCGCCGGCGGCGATCCAGTCCGACTCCGTCGACCCGAAGGCGTCGTAGAGGTGGAGCTTGCGGTAGTGCGCGACGAGCCGTCCGTCGGGGTCGACGGCGACGAGCGTGTTGGCGACGCGGCGGTCGTCGGCGACGGACTCGACCATGCCGGCGACCACGAAGACGTCGAGCTCCCGGGCCAGCGCGCCCAGCCCGTGCACGAACGGCCCGTCGAGCGGCTCCCCCGCGGCGAGCAGCTCGGGTCCGAGCGGATCCGAGAAGGAGGAGCTGTACTCGGGCAGCACGACGACGCGCGCCCCGCGGTGCACGGCCGTCGTGACCAGACGGCGGATGGTGGCGAGGTTCGCGTCGCGGTCGGCGACCGGAGCGAACTGCGCGACGGCGAATCCGATGCCGCCCGCGGCGGGGCCGGTGCTCACGCTCAACTCGGCGGGTAGAGGAAGAGCGGGACGCTCGAGGCCGGGACCGTGCGCGTGTGGTACGAGTGGTCGTTGCCCCAGTTGTACTCCTCGAGCGAGACCGTGCCGTCGGAGTTGACCGACTGCACGTACGCGACGTGGTTGCCCGTGAACCAGGCGACGCTGCCGGGCACCGGGGTGCTGCTGGTCACCCAGCCGTGCGACGCCCACTGGCCCGCCCAGGCGTAGGCGCTGCCTCCGCCCGGGGTCATGTTTCCCCAGGTCCACTTCCACGGAGCGCCCGTGGACCCCTGGTCGCGGTTGAGCCGCCACGCGACGAAGTCGACGCACTCGCGGTAGTAGTAGCGCAGCGGCGAGAGTCCGCCGCCCTGGTCGTCCGTGAGCTGATCGCGCCACGGGTAGTCGTCGCCCTCCTCGCGGGGGGTGACCGAGGTGCTGGAGCCCGGAACGGCCGTGCTCGTGCCGCTCGCGGCGGCCTCCTCGGCCTCCTGGGCCTGCTGCGCCTCGCGGGCGGCCCGCTCGGCCGCCTCGGCGAGGGCGCGCGCCTGGGCTGCGGCCTCGTCGAGCTGCTGCTGCGTGGGGGCCGTGAACGAGTCGCGGATCACCTGCTCCTGCGTCGCGGACGCCGAGACGGTGAGCTTCTGCGTGCCGAGCGCGCGGATGCGGGCGGCGGCCTCGACGGCGGCCTGGGAGTCGTCGGCGGGATCGAACGAGTAGGCGGGGAGCGCCATGACCGCGACCATGCCCGCGATGGCGGCGACGGCGACGGTGCTGACCGCGCCGCGCAGCGCCCGGGCGCCGCGACGGCGGACCGGGGGCAGGGACGAGAGGACCGGGGGCACCGACGAGAGGACCGGGGCGGCGGCGGAGGTCGCGGGACGACCGGGAGCCGCGGGGACGGGAGGCGTCGTCGCGGGGACGGCGTCCGCGGGCACGATCGGCACGGCACCGGTCGTGGCGGAACGGCGGCCGGCGGCGGGACGCGCCGGTCGGTCGCCGCGGTGGGCGGCGTCGCCCTCGGAGGAGTCCGAGCGGGGCTGCCGGGTTCCCGGTGCGGAGGAGGACTCGGCCTCCCGGCGGCTGCGCCGGGTCGGGTGGTCGATCGCGCCCGTCCCGTCTCCGGTCGTCGGGGTCTCGTCCACCTGGTCGTCCGTCACTCCGTCACCCTTTTCATCCCGGACGAGGATACCCCGGGGGCACCGTCGTCGCACCGTCCGGCGCGCCCTCACGACGTGCGCAGCGGGTGCGCCAGCTCGTCCGGTCCGAGGCGGGCGAGCAGGAGCGTGACGACCGCGGAGAGGGCCGCGAGGACTCCCACCACGGCGAACGTCCGACCGATGCCGACCGACTCGCCCACCGGGCCCGCGACGGCCATCGAGACCGGCATCAGCGCCAGCGAGACGAAGAAGTCCAGGCTCGAGACCCGGCCCAGCAGAGCCGGCGGCACCCGCTGCTGCAGCAGCGTGCCCCACAGCACCTGCGCGGCCGACCCGGTCACCCCGTCGAGGAACAGGATCGCCGCGATCATCCAGAGCCGGTCGACGAGGCCGAGGAGCGCGAACGGCAGCGTGCCCAGGCCCCACAGCAGGATCATCGTCGTCAGGTAGCGCCGCGGCACCGGGCGCGAGGAGACGACGAGCGAGCCCACCACGCCGCCTGCTCCGTACGCGGTGAGGGCGAGGGCGTAGCCTCCGGCTCCCGCACCGGTCTGCTCGCGCACCGCGAAGGGCACGAGCACCTCGATCGGACCGACCACGAGGAACACGAGGACGACGGCGAACAGCAGCGTCGCCAGGAGCCAGCGCGTCCGCACCATGTAGCCGAACCCCTCGCGCAGGTCGCGGAGTGCGGAGCGCAGCGGGGATCCTCCGGCGGCCGGCGCGCGCTCGACGGGCACGGGTCCCATCAGGAGCAGGGCCGCGAGTCCGAGCGCGTACCCCAGCGCCGCGACGGCGAAGGCGGCCGAGGGAGCGGCCACCGCGATGACCGCCCCCGCGATCGCCGGTCCGGCCGCGCTCTGCGCGATGGGGCGCAGCGCTCCCTCGACGCCGTTCGCGGCGAGCAGCTGATCGGGCGGCAGCAGTCGGGGCAGGATCGCGGAGTACGCGGGGAAGAAGAACGCCTCGCCCACGCCGAGCACGAACGCGATCGCCGTCAGGTGAGCGACGGTGAGCACGCCGCCCGCCGCCAGGCCGACCGCTCCGAGCACCACCATGACCCGGGCGGCCTCCACCGCGATCAGCAGCCGGCGCTGGGGCACGCGGTCGGCGGCCACTCCCCCGAGCAGCACGGCGAGCACGAGGCCCGAGGCGCTGGCGGCCGCGACCAGCGAGACGTCGCTCGGCCCGCCGCCCAGGGCGATGACCTGCCAGACCAGCCCGACGATCCAGACACCGCTGGCGACGAGGGACAGCGCGAGCGCACCGGCGAGGAACCGGTAGCGGCGGGTCCGGAAGGGCCGGAGAGCGCGAGGGAGTGCGACGGCCATGCCGATTCCTCCTCTTCGTCGTCCGGAGCCGCCGGCGGTGGTGACGCGGGCAGCCGATCAGAGTAGCGTCCGAGGCGACGGAGCGGCAACGGAGCCGCTCGCGGGCGGAAGGGGTGCGCCGTGGTCACGAGCGAGCGCGTGTTCAGCGGTTTCAGCGTCGACGACATCGAGGCCGCGCGCGCCTTCTACGGCGGCGCGCTCGGGTTCGACGTGTCGGTGAACGCGATGGGGATCCTCGAGATCGACCTGCCCGGCGGCGGGCACGCGATCGCCTACCCGAAGCAGGACCACGTCCCCGCGACCTTCACGATCCTCAACCTCGCGGTCGACTCGGTGGACGACGCAGTCGCCGAGCTGAACGCCGTGGGAGTGACGACGAAGATCTACGACGACGTCGAGCTGCCGACGGACGCGAACGGCGTGATGCGCGGCCACGGCCCGGACATCGCCTGGTTCCGCGACCCGGCGGGCAACGTGCTCAGCGTGATCGACGCGGGCTGAGCGCCGCGCGGCACACGCTCGGGAGCCGTTCGTTAACGACGAAACCCGGCCTCTGACGAGACCGGGTTTCGCTTTCTTGTTGTCCTGGCACGTGCGAAAACCAACACCCTTAGCTCTGAGCCACTCGAACCAAGACTCGAAACTACGAGAGAGCACAAGCGACAGCGGATCACCGATCGACGTTCCGACCGCATCATTTGGCTGTATGCCCAGGGCATGAGTACGCGCGAAGTCGCAGCCCAGGCTGCCGTAGCGAAGTCGACGGTGCTACGAGTACTAAGAGACGCCGGCATCGAAATGAGACCGCGAGGGGGTCGTCGAGATCAAACGCCTCGCACGACCTTGTAGTTGAACACGATGTGGGCGGCAACAAACGGATCGCCGTTCACCTCCTCCTGGATCTCCTCGATCATGACTACGCACAAATTGCCGACTTTATTCATCAGGACTACCGACTGCCCAGTTACCGGACGAGCAACACGGCCAGGTCGGATAAACGAACTAATCGTTGCGGGCGTCCAAGATGACGCCGTGATGAGCCCTACTGCTTCGACCGGGTCCCTCATGACGTACACAAGGTTCGGACCACCCGAACTGATATACAACTCAAACTTGTACTCGCCAGCGCCAATAGTAAACGTGCTGCTTGGGCTGTCACCATAGATAAACTTCTCGCGTCCACTCAGAGCAGGATTCGCCCATGATCCCGGATCACGTAGCCGAGCGATGCGCTCAAGACGGACACTTCGGTCTTTCAACACAGCTAAAGGAACGCTTTCCGACCGATCTGCAGGTAAGCCTTCTATCCATCGCCACAACTCGTCGATTTGCGCAGCGCCGGGAAAGTTGCCACCTGCGACGTCCGCATTGAAGTTGAAGCCCTTTGGCCGCTCACGCTGTAACCAGTTGGGCAGCTCGAAAGCGGGATTGCGCACAAAGACCGTCGATAGCCAACCGGAGTCTCTGTCATGAGCCGCTTCCTGAATCCACTTGTTCTCGATTCCCACACCGGAGTCAGGCAAATTGTCCGCACGGTCCACGTAGTTCTCGTCCACAATCATCAGTACATGAGCGGTATGTACAGCTTCTCTCATGAACCCGCTCAGACTGTCTCCATACTCGAGCCGGTCGTCTATCAGCACCGAATATCCAAGCAGCCGAAGCGCGCCGGCTAAGAGACGGACCCATTCCCGGTGACCGTCCGACGTCCATGCATAGGAGATAAAAAGGTCCGAGGACGCCGGAGGAGTTGTGCGCCCATCGGTCATTTTGCGTCCTCTGCACTCAGCACGGCTCGCACCAGTAGAAGAGAAATAACCTCGTTCACCAGCTTGCCTAGTTTACGGACATTGCCAACTCCGGTTGCCCGAGCGTTTATCAACTCCTTGATCTCCGTAGCGTCCAGCAAGCTAGCCTCGTCATTCGTGAGCGACTCGAAACGGCTATCCACGAGACGACCCACCACCACTTTGATTTCGTCTGCTGAGAGCGGCGCAAATTGAATCAGGGCGTCGAAGCGAGAGTACAGCGCATCGCCTAACGAGCTACGAATCTCTTCTTCTGAACCATAGTTCGATGTGCAGATTATGAGAGCTGGACCAAGACGCGCACGATAGTTCTTATCTTCAAAAACGCCCTCGTCAAAAAATTCGTAGAAAGCGCTATGAAATACTGACGCAGCCTTGTCGAACTCATCAATTAAGATCACACCAGACCTCCGCTCAAGCAGGTCTCGCGCGAAGGATGCCTCCGAGTGCGCGCCACCAAAGATGTATGACGCAAACTTGTCGCTATGGTACATGGAGAATTGTTTGCGGAACAATTGCCCGCCACTAAAGCCGTTTACGAACTGAGCTGTTTCGGTTTTCCCCACCCCTGAAGGCCCGAAGAACATCAAAACGACTGGCGTTGTGCGCCGTGAGGTGGTCAACGGATAGAGCGCGGCGAGCATTCGATCTCGCACCGCCTCCTGTCCAACTATGCGGTCCGCAAATCCATCTCTAAATCGGATAAGCGCTTCGTGCGTTAGCGGTGGGTATTCGTACGTCTTAATCTTTGTGTCGAGCGCACGCTCAAGCTGGGCTTCAATCAGTGCAGGCGGGTTGTGTAAAACTAGGCGCTCAGGGTTGATTTCCCTCACAAGACCGATGAAGTTTGTCAGAGCATGCTCGTTCAAACTGGCGTAGTCACTCGACATTGCTACGAGACGTTTGATCCGTGGAGTTGGTAGCTCCTCAGCCTGGCTATCGTGTCCGTCGACGACATGCCGAATACGCCGTCTTCGCTCGTCGAGCTGGCTGACCGCGTCGGGCAAGTAAACCTGAGCGCTAGATCCAAGTTTTTCCTCGAACCAAGACAGCGGACCGTAAAAAATAGAAACCTTCGTGTCAGCCCGCATATTCAACGCCAGCTAAAATCACGTCGTAGACGTCAAGGAGATCACCAGCCGCTTCGCTTGAGCCGTCGACTATTGCTAAGGCATCGACCGGCGTCACCGACGGGTTAGGGTTCATCTCAGCGGACATTGTTAAGCTACTCTCCGACGCCCTACCTACACGCACTCCGTCAAAGACGAGGTTCATGCGACCAAGATCTACGAGTCCGTAATTGTTACGGAAAGCCTCGATGTTGAAACGTAGTACAAGTTTGCTACCGTTGGGTGTTTGGCCGAGCAACTCGTAATATCCCTTGGCCGACAGCAAGGCTTTATCGAGTTCGGCTAAATTTACGGGGAGCTCATCAATTTTCAGCATTGCCAGGTAGGGTGTAAACATCTTCATGTAAGCAGCCGAGTCGCTCGGCGCAGATATCGTAAACTTTTCGAGCCGCTCGACACCCTTCAACTCGTGCACCTTACCTAGATAGTCGGTCAAGATTGTGTTCGAGAGGGTCTTGTTGAGAATGCTACGCCCGAGGGCGGTTGCACTTGCCGCAGCACCCGCTTCGGCTGAACCGCCAAAGAACGGTAGCCAATTGAACTTTGCGGCTGCTTTTGCACCTGCTTTAGCCTCGACTTCAGCCGTTCTTTCCCTAGCACTCTCCTTCGAGGAGGCCTCTTTTCCACCAGCCGTAATATCCAGTAAGTCCGAAGCCGACTCTTCATCGAAATAAACAATCTTGACTAGGGGAGCTGCGATTTTGTTCTTTTCTACCATCTTCTATACCTCGAATTACTTATCTACTTGCCGAAAAGAGTTCCACGCCTTCCTCGAAGTCCTCGGCATGCGTCGCCTTGCGCCTCTGAAGGGACAGTTTTCCTTTGGAATCCCTGTCCGTCCAATAGCTCCCGACTATTCGCTTGGCCGGGCTGCCGACCACAGCAAGCACTCCCGATCCGTGATGGATTGGGCTTCTTTCCCGAAGACCCATGTCAGGCTCATTCGTATAGAGATAGTGCAGCAACCAGGATCCGTCCTCACGAACTAATCTTGCAATTGAGGACTTGGACTTTGATTCGTTCGAGATCAGAGCGACAGTTGCGCTCGTACTGGTTTGTTTGATTACAACATAGACAGTCTTGGGGTCAGGTGACTCACCGGTCATGGGGTCGATCCAAAGCGATTCGAGCGTTGCCTCCCAAGTGCCATCGATGTTCCGAGAAACGCCGGGTATCGCTTGCGCCAATTTGAGCTTCCACGCCCATCGGTCCCACACAAATAACAAAACTGAGCAAACAAGCACAGCAATAGAGAAGAACTGAAGGAAAGAAGGCTCGAATTTTCCCGTTGTAACCCAGACGGCAGCAACGAAGACGGTGGAGACTATGATAATGATGACACGGAGAAGAATCCCATTCACCATCATTCGAACTCCATGTAATTCCAGGCTGCATTGGCGAACTTGTGCACGCTTGCTCGGTCCCACTTCTGCGTGAAATGGAACAGATACTTCACCCCGTTCCCTTCAACCCATCGATCCGAATCTTCGGTCGGCTCGGGTCGCATCGTGTAGTTATAGATGTCAGCGAGACATGCTTGCATGACAGCACGCCAGGTCGAACGAAGGAAATACTCGTCAGGGCAGTTATATATGAGGCACTCAAGAAGATATGAAGCCTGCTCTTCGGCCAAACCCTTGTCAACTAGAATACCCTCTAGTCGCTTCAGGATGCGAACCGTTTTCTTGTAGTAGCCGTTTGTTCGAGTATTTTTTGCTCGACCATTATCGAGCTGCAACTTTGGGTAATTATTGATGGTTCCACCACCAACTTTGAAAAGCTTAGTTCCCTGCCTGTAGTTCCCACTAGGGAAGTACTCTCGGAATGTGAAGCAAGGAACTACATCAGCGTCAACGCGTGACGTGTTCGATTTTATTTGAAACGCAGTAGTGCCAGATGTAACCGCTCCTGGAAACTTCGCGCTAAGCGCCGCGCTGATTTGTTCCCGCAAGTACTCGGGGGTCCAGACTCCCTCGTAACCTTCGCTAGCAGGATGACCACCCTCGGATGGACTGACCTCCTCCCAGTAAACGACTTCCTCGCATTCAACTACGATATCGACATCGCTTTCTGTCTTGACGTTCGTATTGTTAGCGTATGAGCCTTTCGCGTAGATCGAGAAGCTGAAGCCCTTGAATGCATCCTGAGCACTTATTGCCTCGCGAATCATCCGCTCAGTCAGTTCTTGCTTATCTTGCTCGGTTGCGCTCGACGGACCGGTCCATCCCGCAAGCTGCTCTTCTGTCACCATGCCAACTCTCCTTGCCGCGTAGTATGAAGATCGTTCATCGGTCCGTCAATGGTTAACGACCGACATTTGTGAAATTTATAAGCGCCAGGCGAGCGGAACGCCCGCTTTAGAACGCACAGAATTTACGGGCTTTGGCTCCTCTGCGAAGTAACTCGATCGGTCCTGACCGCACCCATAGGGGGCGGGGGGTTGGCTTTATAGGCTGCAAAGCGACGGGCCAGCCTGGCTGCGAACTCGGTGTACTCAGCCAGCGTGAGCGCCATGACTGCATTGAGGGCTGTATTGATGCGGTACTCGTCGTTAGTGGCCTCTGGCTGGTAGTCGATGCAAAAGCTCTCGATTACGTCTGCAAAGTAGGCGATGGCTTGACCCTCCGGCTTCTTGCGGAAAGTGTCGACCGACGCGTAGCCGAGTCGCGTCGCCGCCACCTCGCGCAGGACCGCGGGACGCGCTCCTCGTCGCCCCATCTCGAGTCCGAGGATGATGCCAACCGCGGTGGCTTGCGCTCCTTCGGCCCGCTTCGTCCATGCCTCGTGCAGCAGCTTCTCGATGCGGTCGGCCGCACCGACACCGTAGATGTCGAGCGCCAGACGACTGAGCGTCGGTAGCTCGTGGACGTGCTCGGCCAGGCGGTGCAGCCCGAACTTGCGGACGACCTTGAGCTCCCCGACGAGGAGTGCGTGGAGCGTAGCTTCCGGCATGTCCAAATACTGCCCGAAAGTTGCCCCGGCTCGTCCCTGAAGTTGTAGACGGTTCTTTGGTGCCCTTGAAAGACGGGGATGACGGTCATCCCCGATCGAGCCAAAAGGGGTTCAAACGTGAACGAACGGGAGCGCTGGGCGACTCACTCCCAGAGCATCATTCCGAGCCGCGAGGAGCGCATGCACTCCTCGGCGGTGCGCAAGGTCGTCTACGACGCGCGCGAGTCGAAGCTCAAGATCGACGCGGCGGCTGCGGTCACCGCCCACCTGATGGACAGGGCGGTCGACCTCGACAACCACCGCCGCAATCTGGCCGGCAACGACCCGACGCTCAACGCGGTGCTGACCCGCATCGAGCTGGGCTTCGTAGCCAAGGGCGAGCAGTACCAGTGCGACTTCGGATCGAGGTACTAGCCGTGGCTAGTCGCCTGAGCGATGCGGAGCGCTCGCGGCTCTGCATCGAGTACGCCGCTCACGCCCGCAAAATCTGGGCCTCGCTTGATCAGCTCGCGGACAGCCTGGCGGAGGGTGACGTGGACCTGCGGGCTGAGCTGCGGCTCATCGAGGAGTTCCTGCGATGATCACGCTGTTCCTCGTGCTGGTGCTCCTGGCACTCATCCCTGTTGCCGTATTTGGACTGTCCCTCATCGCAGACGACTGCCCAGAGAAGCAGGTGCGCCGCGCGCAGGTCCGGGCCGAGGCCGACATCGACGCCCATCATCGAGCGGCGCTTCGGGCCATGAACGATGCCGCGGGCCAGTCCTGGCGAAACCTGGTGGAGTGAGCATGGACCGCCGTCCTCACAGCATCGGCTCCGTCGTGACCGGTGCGCTGCTCATCGTCCTCGCGCTCTGGCTCATCGTCCGCATCCTCGAAGCCATCTGGCTACCACTGCTGGTGATCGGGCTGGTTGCGATCAGCCTCATCCTGGCCAGCTGGATCATCTATCGCCGAACTCGGCGCTGGTAATACCCCAGAAAGCCCTCCTCCAATCGCTGTTGTGAAATAGGCCAATTTCATTGACCGATGCACGGTCGCATCACATAGTAAGTGGCGGTTGGTGCGACCGTGCATCATTCCCCAAATCATCCCCAAAGTTAACTCTGAAAGGAGGTCTCTTCACTATGCCTAAAAACTACTCTAAGAAAGGCCGGGCGACGCATCGCCGTTCCCTTCGTCACCTGTCGGTGCGCGGGGTGCTCCGCCGCGAGCCCAACCTGCAAAAGATCGCGGGCACGATGGCAGCCCTCGCACTCGCCGACGCCGAACGGGCCGCCCAGAACCAAGCCCCGAGGGGCCGGTCATGAGCGCCCGCTTCATCCAGTGGCGCTCTCTGGCGCTGCGTACTCCGCTAACTGAAGGCCAGGTGGCGGCTGCGCTCACCGCTGTCGGCACGCTGAGTGGCAGCCCCTTCGTCACGATG
This sequence comes from Rathayibacter sp. SD072, assembly GCF_017355185.1. Lineage (GTDB taxonomy): Bacteria > Actinomycetota > Actinomycetes > Actinomycetales > Microbacteriaceae > Rathayibacter. The sequence goes on from NZ_JADILJ010000013.1 coordinate 38,913, forward strand.
GAAGCCCGCGGCGCAGACCATCAGCTCAGCTGGCGGCTCGGGTGCGATCCGCATCACCTCAGCCGAGTGCTCGACGCGCTTCGCCCGCACCTGCCGGGTCTGCATGCCAGCGACGACGCGGACCGAGACGACACACCCGATGCCGCCGCTCGGCTGTCCCTCAAAGGAAGTGCCTTCCGCCCGCTGGACCCCTCCGTCGTCGTTCCCACCACGCGCACCCTGCTGGCTGCCCTGGCGCGTGCCGGACGCCACGAATCGGTCACGCTGCAACTCACGCTCGGTCCACGCCAGCGCCCCGAGGCGGTTCCCGAGCCCAAAGGCAAGCCAGGGCGCGACCGGGCGCTGAAGTGGAGCGGCCTGCGCTTTCACGTCGACCTGCGGGTCGGCGCGTCGGCAGCTGATCCGGCCCGAGTGCACGTGCTCGTTGGCGGCGTCATCGCGGCGGTCCGCACCCTGGAAGTCCCCGGGGTCGGCGTTAGTGCGGTGCGCACCTCAACCGACGGGTTCCAGCGGGTGAGCCTGCCGTGGTTCTGGCGCTCAGTCCTCGGACCGAGCGAGCTTGTGACCCTGACGGCCTGGCCGATCGGGACGCCGCCATTGCCTGGTGTGCCGTCGCCGCATCCGGTCCGGCTCCAGCCCGACCCCTCGATCGCGCAGCGCGGCCTGGTGCTCGGCCAAGCCACGACGATGCTGCCGAAGACCCGCCGCGTCGCGCTCAGGCCCGCCGACCAACTGCAAGGTCACCTCCACCTGATCGGTCCGACAGGCGTGGGAAAGTCGACACTGCTGATTTCACTGGCCCTACAGGACATCGAGGAGGGCGCCGGTCTCTGCTTCATCGACCCCAAGGGCGACGCCGTCGAAGAGCTGCTGGCGCGCATCCCGAGCCACCGCCTGGGCGACGTCGTGGTTATCGACCCACGAGACCCGGCGCCGGTCGGCCTGGCCAGCCTGATGGGCGCTGACCCCGATCGCACCGCCGATGCGCTGCTAGCAGTCTTCCACTCCCTCTACGCCGACAACTGGGGGCCGCGCAGCCACGACATCATCCATGCCGGCTTGCTGACACTGGCGCGCCGCGGAGATGCCTCGCTGGTGCTGCTGCCCACGCTCCTGACCAACCCTGGCTTCCGGAGGTCCGTTACGCAGACGATCGTGCGGGACGACCCACTCGGCCTTGGGACCTTCTGGGGCTGGTACGAGTCGCTGTCGGAAGCCGAGCGCGAGCTGACGAAGGCCGGGGCCCAACTGGTCAGCTGCTCGGAGAACATCGACGAGACGCCGAGTGGCATGCTGCTGCACGGCATCATGAGTTCGATCGCCGAGTTTTACAGCCGCAACCTGGCGACGGAGTCTCGCAAGGGGATGCTGCAAAAGGCCAAAGGTGGCGGCACGGTCAACGCGGCTCCCTTCGGCTACATCAACACCCGCACCCGCACTCCCGAGGGCCGCGAGGTGCGCACCGTCATCCTCGATTCGGACCGGTCCCATTGGATCCCCTGGATGTACGAGCGCTACGCCTCCGGCGAATGGACGACCGCCATGATCCGCGACGAACTCCTCAAGCACTCCGTTACCACCTTGCCGCGGCCGAATCGCCCCAGTGCCCCGATCGCCAGTTCCCACGTCGACTCCGTGCTGAGGAATCGGTACTACGTCGGCGTCGTCAAGTTCGAGGGAGTCGAGTACCCCGGTAAGCACGAGCCGCTGATCAGTGAGCAGCTCTATGCCCGTGCTCAGCAGGTCCGCGCTGCCCGCCGTCAGAGCGGCGAGAAGCCCCGGGTTCACACGCATTACCTCAAGGGCACGCTGTACTGCGGCAACTGCGGGGAACTTTTGACCTTCGAGCAGTCGCGCAACCGCGTGGGCACGCTCTACGACTACTTCTACTGCTTGGGTCGTCAGCGCCTCAAGAACGGCTGCACGTTCAAGGCGACGCAGGCGCACATGGTGGAAGACCTCGTCGAGCAGCACTGGTCGACGGTGACGTTGTCAGACACGCGGCTCGCCGAGGTCCGCCGCCTCGTGCTCGAGCATATGGAGACGTTGCTTCCGAACCAGGACCGCGCTGAGGCAAAGGCGAAGCGTGACATCGCCGATCTGGCTGCGCAGAGCGACCGCCTGATGCAGGCCTTCTACGCCGACGCCATCGCGCTCGATCAGCTCAAGCAGGAGCAGTCGAGGATCAGTGCGGCGCGGGCAGCCGCCGAGTCACTGATCGAACGAAACACCACGGACCGCGAAACGGTGCTCGAACGGCTTGATTACCTCTGCACTCTGCTGGCCAGCCCAGCGCGCTACTACGAGAACGCACCGACTGCCATGCGCCGCGAACTGAATCAGGGCATCTTCGAGCGCATCTACGTCTTTGATGACGAAATCGTCGGCAGCAACCTGACCGAGCCGGTGCAGCGCCTGCTGAGTGAAGATCTCAAGCTGCACCTGGCGCGCGAACGGAAGAGGGTCCTTCGTTCGGACGTGAGAACCAACGACCTCGAGAACCCGTCAGGGGTTGCACCGATTCTGGACAGAGGTAGCGGCGAATCGGTGCCAGACATCTCTCAGGAACCGTCCGACGCCCGTTTGAGCACCTTTTTGGCGATTGAGCGTCCCAGGGGTCATTTCCCTTGGGAACGAAAAAACCCCGGACCATTCAAGGTCCGGGGTTCTAACGATCATTTCTTGGTTGCGGGGGCAGGATTTGAACCTACGACCTCTGGGTTATGAGCCCAGCGAGCTACCGAACTGCTCCACCCCGCGGCACAAGAAGAAACACTACACGCGGATCGGGAGGAGCGCAAATCGAGGACGGAGCAGATCGGGGCGCCGCCCGATCAGGAGCGCTTCGAGGCCGTGATCGCGAGCGCGAGCGGCAGCCACTCCTGCTCGGGCCAGGCCCAGGCGCCGTCCTCGCGCTGCACCAGCTGGGGCGCTACGCGCCAGGGTGCGATCGGCTCCTCGCGCAGCTCGGTGATCGAGAGGCCCGCACCGAGCAGGGCGGAGGCGATCGACCCGAGCGAGTGGCTCCACTCGTGGGCGCGATCGTTCTCGAAGGCGACGTCCGTGCCTGCGTAGTCGCCGGCGCCCTCGACGACGCGCGGCTCACCGCCGCCGTCGTACGGCTGCTGGAAGCGCGGCTCCGGCCCCTCGGGCGAGCCGGTGAGCACGGCCGCGGCCGGATGCGTGTCGACGAACACGAACGAGCCGCCGGGCGCGAGGAACCACTCGACGATCCGCGCCCACTCGACGAGGTCCGGGAGCCACACGACGGTGCCCCAGGTCGTCACGACGACGTCGAAGGAGTCGGGCTCCGGCAGCATGTGCCGCAGATCGTAGAGGTTGGAGCAGACGAAACGGGCGCGGCCGGCGAGTCCGAGCTCGGTCGCGAGACGACGCGCCTCGCGGACCGCCGCCATCGAGAAGTCGACGCCGATGACCTCTGCGCCGCGCTGGGCGAGCGCGAGGGTGTCGGCTCCGAAGTGGCACTGCAGGTGCAGGACCCGCTTGCCCTCCCAGCCGCCGGGGGCGACGCGGGCGAGCGACTCCTCCTCGACCGGGAAGAGCCGGCCCGCGCCGCCCCGCAGCGCCGACAGGTCGTAGAACGCGCTGCCGGCGTGCGCGGCGACGCGCTCGTCCCAGAGGGCGCGGTTCAGATCGAGCCACTCCCCCGAGCGCAGGTGCTCGCCCCGGTCCACCTGGACCATCGTGCTACTGCTGCCCCTCCGCCTCGAGCGCCCGGGTGAGGGCCTCGGTCAGCTGCTCGTCGGCTGCGGCGAAGGCGGTGAGGTCGCCGTCGCGCAGCGCCGCCTCGCGGGCTGCGAGCGCCGTGCTGGCGTCGGCGAGGGCCTGCTGCAGCGGCGTCTGGTCGCCCGTGCCGGTGTCGGTGCCGCCGGTCTCGGTGTCCGTCCCCGGGTCCGCACCGGTGTCGGTACCGGGATCGGTCCCGGTTCCGGTGTCGGGCGCGACCGGCGTGCCGGTGTCGCCCGCGTCCGCGCCCGAGTCCCCGCCGAAGAGGCTGTCGAGAGCCGCGTCGAGGGTGTCCTCGAAGGCGATGTCGTCGCCGAACGCGACGAGCACCTTCTGCAGGAGCGGGAAGCTCGTGTCGCCGTTGGAGCTCACGTAGATCGGCTGGACGTAGAGCAGGCCTCCGCCCACCGGGAGGGTGAGCAGGTTGCCTCGGGTGACCGTCGTGTCGCCGCGAGAGAGCAGAGCGAGCTGGTTGGCGACCGTCGGATCGGTGTTGAACGCGTTCTGCACCTGACCGGGGCCGGGCACCGTGTCGTCGCTCGGGAGCTCGAGCAGCCGCAGGGTCCCGTAGCCGTCGGCGACGCTCCCCTCGGTCGCGCCCGCGTCGGAATCGGCCACGAGGTACCCGGTGAGCACGTTGCGGCTCGCCTGGCTCCCCGGCGTGCTGGCCGGGATGTACGTGGAGTAGAGAGAGTACGACGGCACCTCGACGTCGGGGGTCTGGAGCGTGAGGTAGTACGGGGGCTGCAGGGAGTCCCCGCCGACCGCCGAGGCAGCCGAGGTGCCGCTGGTCGGGTCGTTCGGAGTGGACCACGCCGCCTCGCGCGAGTAGAAGGAGCCGGCGTCCGTGACGTGGTACGTGCCCAGGACCGCGCGCTGGACCTTGAAGAGGTCCTCGGGGTAGCGGACGTGGCTGAGCAGGTCGGCCGACATCTCGCTGATGGGCTCGACGGTGCTCGGGAAGATCTTCTGCCAGGTCTGCAGGATCGGGTCCTCGGTGTCCCACGCGTAGAGCGTGACGCTGCCGTCGTACGCGTCGACTGTCGCCTTCACCGAGTTGCGGATGTAGTTGACGTCGTCGGTCGGGAACTGCTGCTGCGTGTTCGTGTCGGCGATCGCCTGCGAGAGGCTCTGCACCTCCGAGTACGGGTACTCGGCGGAGGTGGTGTAGCCGTCGACCACCCAGACCACGCGTCCGTCCACGACGGTCGGGTAGGCATCGGAGTCGAGCGTCAGGTAGGGGGCCACCTTCTGCACGCGGTCGACGGGATTGCGGTCGTAGAGGATCTGCGACTCGGTGTTCACCCCGTCCGACAGGAAGATCTGCTCGGACTGGAACTTGATCGCGTACACGAGCTTCTTGAACACGTTGTCGAGAGCGGGGCCGCCCTCGCCGTCGAAGGTCGTGTAGGTCTGCTGCTCGCCCTCGGTGCCCGACGGGTAGTCGAGCTCGATGTTGCGGTCGCTGTCCCCGCCGACGATCGAGTACGCCGGCGAGTTCTCGCCGAAGTAGATGCGCGGCTGGTAGTCGCCGAGATCGCCGGTGGTCGGCACGCCCGACTCGATGAAGACAGGCTCGCCGTCGGCGGAGCGCTGGTTGCCGTACGCGGCGACCAGTCCGTAGCCGTGGGTGTAGACGAGGGTCTGGTTGTACCAGGTCTGGTTGTTGCCCAGACCGTTGAGGTTCAGCTCGCGGACGCCGACGACCGCGTCCTGGGTCGCGCCGTCGATGCTGTAGCGGTCGACGTCGAGGGCGTTCTGCTCATCGCCGAACGCGTAGTACTGACGGAACTGCTGGAGCTGCGAGAACGCGTCCGTCACGACGGCGGGGTCGAGGATGCGGATGTTCGCGGTGGTCTCGGCATCGGAGCGCAGCGCGCCCGGCTCGGCGTCGGTGGTCGCGTCGTAGGGGATGACCTGGACGTCGTCCACGCCGTACGCCTGGCGGGTCATCTCGATGTTGCGCTGGATGTAGGGCTCCTCGAGCGTGCGCTCGTTGGGCTCGACCTGGAACTTCTGCACGACCCACGGGTAGAGGGAGCCGACGAGCAGGCTCGAGACGATCAGGAGCGCGGTGCCGATGACGGGCAGGCGCCAGCGTCCGATGAACGCGGTGACGACGAAGAGGACCGCGACGAGCACGGCGACGCCGGCGAGGATCTGCAGGCCCGGGATGGTCGCGTTGACCGACGAGTAGGTCGCTCCGGTGATGCGGGCGCCCTGGTCGGTGAGGGTCGCGTACTGGTCGAGCCAGAGGCTGACGGCCTGCACGAGGAGGTAGAGCGCCGCGATGATCGCGAGCTGGATGCGCGAGGACTTCGAGATCCGGACCTCGCGTCCGTTCACGCGGATCGCGCCGTAGAGGTAGCCCGTGGCCAGAGTGGCGAGCGCCGAGATGATGAGGACCGCCGAGGCGAAGCCGACGAGGCTCTGGTAGAAGGGCAGCTCGAACAGGTAGAAGGACGTGTCCAGCCCGAACTGCGGGTCGATGTCGCCCGAGGGGGTGCGGTTCCAGAAGGTCAGGCTGGTCTGCCAGCGCGACGCCGACGAGACGCCCGCGAACAGTCCCAGGACCGCGGGGATGCCGAAGGTCGCCAGACGGCGCAGCGGCTCCACGACCTGCTGGTAGCGGTCGATCTGCGAGTTGAGCTTCGCGTAGACCGGGCGCAGGCGGTAGGCCAGCGTGAGGCTGATGAAGACCGGGATCGCCATGGCGGCGAAGCCGATGACGAAGAGCCCGCCGGCCGCCGCCCACTGCGTCGTGAGGACGGAGAGGAAGCCGAGCTGGTCGTACCAGAGGATGTCGGTGTAGAGACCGGCGAAGACGAAGAACGCCACCACCAGAACGGCCACCACCACGACAGTGACGGCGAGGACGCTCCGTCTCTTCCGCTGCGGGGTTTCGGTTGCTGTGGAACTCACGGATGGGCCTCTTGCTGTCGAGATGTGAGGGGAGGGCACCCATGCTATGCGACGGGTGCGGGCCCCACCTGAGCGTCGGCCTCGACAGCAGGAGGCGGGCGTCAGCCGATCGGAGTCGCCCCGTCGCAGGTGGGCAGTCCGGAGACGTCGCCGGAGGCGATGCCGTCGAGTGCGGCGAGCGCCTCGTCGAGCGTCGCCACGCTCAGCACCTCGATGCCGTCCGGCACGTGCCCGACGACCTCGCCGCAGTTCTGCGCGGGAGCGAGGAACCAGTCGGCGCCCGCCGCCACCGCGCCGAACATCTTCTGCCGGATGCCGCCGATGGGCCCGACCTGCCCGTCCGCGTCGATGGTGCCGGTGCCCGCCACCTCCTCGCCGCCGTTGAGCGAGCCCTCGGTGAGCTTGTCGATGATGCCGAGGGCGAACATCATGCCCGCGCTCGGGCCGCCGACGTCGTTCAACTGGATGTCGACCTCGAAGGGGAAGTCGAAGGCCAGGCCGGCGACGATGCCGATCACCGCGGCGCCGTCGCTGTCGACGGGCACCACCTGGACGTCCTGACGCGCACCGTCGCGCTCGATCGTGAGGTCGACCGGGACGCCGGCACCGGACGCCTGCACGGCGTCGCGCAGAGCGGCGACGTCGGACACGGGGGCGCCCTCGACGGCGACGACCGCGTCGCCCGGCTCGAGCACGTCGACGGAGGGCGAGTCCTCCGGGATCTGCACGACCGACACCTGCTGGGCGACCGGATAGCCGAGCTCCGTCAGTGCCACGGCGATCGCCTCCTGCTGCGAGTCGGACATCTCGGCCTGGTTGGCCTCGTCGCGCTCCTGCACCGTCACCGATCTCGGGAAGATCGACTCGACCGGGACGACGGCCTTGCTGCGGTCGAACCAGGCGCCGACGATCTCGACCCAGTTGGGCAGGCTCTCCGGATTCCCGACGACCGAGACGGTCAGCATGTCGAGCGTGCCGGTCGTGGGGTAGGTGGGCTCGTCGGGGATGGAGATGAGCGGGACGTCCTCGCCGTCGGTCTCGCTGGTGCCGAGGGTGTCGAAGACGGGGCCCGGCTGCTCGATGACGTAAGGGGCGGGCGCGATGCCCAGCGCGACCACCAGGGCGACTCCCGAGAACAGCACGGTCGGTCCCACCCACGCCCGCTTCCCGCGTGAGGGCGAGTGCCGGGGATCGTCGGAGAACAGCGTCACGGGGGCCTTCCTCAGGGCGTGCGGGGAAGCTCCGCCGGGGTGTTCGCGGCGGGCGGAAGCGGGCCCTGCGGTTGCGGTCGTCTTCAGGCCGATCGCCCGGGCACTCGGGCTAACGTAGCTTGCACGACTGGGAGTCGAGTCACGATCCCGCGCCCGTCACGGGCGTTCACCCGAACGACGGAGGGCTGATCCGAATGGCCGCAGGCGACAGTGCTGACCGACCCGGCGAGGGGTCGGAGGACGAGTTCCGCGAGATGCTGAGCCGGTTCCTCTCGGGTGACGGTCCGATCGATCCGTCGCAGCTCGCGGGTGCCGCCGGGCTCCCGAACGACCCGGTCGCTCTGCAGAACCTGCTCTCGCAGCTGCAGAGCGCGATGCAGCAGAACGGCGACGGCATCAACTGGACGCTCGCGAGCGAGCAGGCCAAGCAGCTCGCCCGCGCCGAGTCCGCCCCGGTCACCGACTCCGTGCGGGCCCCCTTCGACGGAGCCTTCGGTGTCGCGGCACTCTGGCTGGACGAGGTCGCCTACGTCTCGGAGCTCTCCCGCCCGCCCCGCACGGTCAGCCGCCTCGAGTGGATCTCGCTCACGATGCCGGTCTGGACGCAGCTCGCCGAGCCCGTCGCCCTGAGCATCTCGGACGCGCTGACCCGGGTGATGCGCGAGCAGGCCCCGGAGGAGATGCGCGAGATGATCGCCGGAGCCGAGGGCATGATGCGCGGCATCGGCGGAACGCTCTTCGCCCTCCAGCTCGGACAGGTCGTCGGGCAGCTCGCCGCGGAGGTCGTCTCGGGAGGCGACATCGGCATCCCCCTGCTCGAGGAGAACGACGCCGCGATCCTGCCGCAGAACGTCGCCGCGTTCGGCGAGGGGCTCGACATCCCGATCGACCAGGTGCAGATCTACCTGGCGGTGCGCGAGCTCGCTCACGCCCGCCTCTTCCGTCACGGCAAGTGGCTCCGACTGGCCCTCATCTCGCAGATCACCGACTTCGCGCGCGGCATCAGCATCGATACCACCCGCCTCGAGGAGCTCGCCGGGAACTTCGACCCGTCGAACCCCGAGGAGCTGCGCGACGCGATGACGTCCGGCGCGCTGATCCCGCCCAAGACCGAGGAGCAGCTCGCAGCGCACGGCCGCCTCGAGACGGTCCTCGCCCTGATCGAGGGCTGGGTCGACGTCGTGACCGCGGCCGCGACCACCCGCCTGCCCAGCGCCGGAGCGATCGCCGAGACCGTCCGCCGCCGGCGCGCTTCCGGCGGGCCGGCCGAGTCCGCGTTCGCGACGCTCGTCGGCCTGGAGCTGCGCCCGCGCCGGCTCCGCGACGCCGCCGCCATGTGGCAGGCGGTGACCGACGCCGTCGGACCGGAGGCGCGCGACAGCCTGTGGTCGCACCCCGATCTGCTGCCCGGTTCCGAGGACCTCGACGACCCGAGCCGCCTCGTGGCCCGCCTGAGCGCCGAGGCCCGCGGCGAGACCCCGGAGCCCGACGAGATGGACCGCGCGCTCGAGGAGCTGCTCAACGGCGGCACCCCCGACGCTCCCCCGGCCGACGGAGCGGGCGACGGCCCGGACGACGCGGCCGGCCCGACGGGCGACCGCCCGGTCTGATCGCCTCCGGCGGCGGGACCTGTGGAGAACTCCCCCGGCCCCGCCGCCGACTCGGCCATGCTCTCGGCATGGTCCTCCGACTCGATCCCCGGTTCCCGCTCCTCTGGCGCTCCGCGACCGCGATGCAGGTCGGGCTCGACCGCCCGCACGTGGTCCTCGACGGCGTCGGCTACGCCGAGGAGCTGCTGCTGCACGCGCTGCGGGTGGGCACCAGCGCCGGGACCGCGCGGCTGATCGCGCGGCGGGCCGGTGCGTCCGACGAGCGGATCGACGAGCTTCTCGAAGCGCTGCGACCGGTGCTGTCGCGCAACGTCTCACCCGGCCCTCCCCCCGCACCGCGCGTGGTCGTCGAGGGCGACGGCACCGCGGCGGACGCCCTGCGGAGCCTGCTGCGCGGCGAGGGCTGCGAGCTGGTCGGGGAGGACGCGGTGCCCGACGTCGCCGTGCTGCTGACCGACTTCGCAGTCGCTCCAGCCCGGGCCGCGCACTGGCTGGCCGCCGACGTGCCCCACCTGGCGGTCGTCTTCGGCGACGAGGCGGTGCGGGTCGGGCCGCTGGTCGAACCGGGCGCGGGCCCGTGCCTGCACTGCGCCGAGCGCGACCGGATCGACCTCGATCCCGAGTGGCCGCGGCTCGTCATCCAGGTGCTCGGCCGCCGCGCGCCGACCCGGACCGCGCTCGCGAGCGCCGCGATCGCCGTCGTGGCGGCCGATGCCGTGCTGCGCCGCGTCCTCGCGGGCGGGACGGCGCTGAGCGACCGGGAGCGGATCTACTCCGACGCCTCGGGCGGCTTCAGCGAGCGGCGGCTGGAGCCGCACCGCGAGTGCGCGTGCCGAGCTCTTCCAGGAAGCGCGACGGCTCCCTCCGCGTCACCCGGCCCACCGTCGAGCGCGACCACGACAGGCGCAGGCGCCGTCGTGCGCGGGTGATGCCGACGTAGAGCAGGCGGCGCTCCTCGTCGATGCCCTCGAGTCCGCTGGCGTAGGAGATGGGGAGCAGTCCCTCCGAGAGGCCCATCAGGTGGACCGAGTCCCACTCCAGGCCCTTGGCCGAGTGGATGGTCGCCAGGGTGACCGCCGCGCGGTCCGGCTCGTGGTGCACCTGCTGCCGGGCGAGGAGGTCGTCGGTGAACTGCCGGAACGTCCAGTCGGCGGGAGCCTCGTCGACGAGGCGGGCGAGGGTGTCGAGCGACTCCCACCGATCGCGCACGGCACCGGGGGCCGACGGCGGCTCCGCGCTCCAGCCGAGCGAGCGGAGGACGTCGCTGACCGACTTGAAGAGCGGCTCTCCCGCGATCGAGACGGAGGCGGCGCGCAGCTGCATCACCGCCTGCTTCACCTCCGGCAGATCGAAGAACCGCTTGCCGCCGCGCATGTGCGCGCTGACACCGCGCTCGGTGAGCGCGTGCTCGAGCACCGCCGACTGCGAGTTGGTGCGGAACAGGATCGCGATGTCGGAGGGCCGCACTCCCGCCTCGACGTCGGCGGCGACGCGGGCGGCCACTCCGCGCGCCTCCGCGATGTCGTCGGGGTACGCGTCGATCGACGGCTCCGGCGCCTCGCCCTTCTCGACCGCGTGCAGCACGAGCGCACCCGGGCGCCCGCGCATGAGCCGGTTCGCGGTCTGCACGATCGGCGTCGCGGACCGGTAGTTCTCCTCGAGGCGCACGACAGTGGCGGCGGGCCAATGCGCGGGGAAGTCGAGGAGGTAGTCCGCCCGCGCGCCGGCGAAGGAGTAGATGGTCTGGCTCGCGTCGCCCACGACGCAGAGGTCGCTCCGGTCGCCCAGCCAGAGCTCGAGCAGCCGCTGCTGCAGCGGGTTCACGTCCTGGTACTCGTCGACGACGAAGAACCGGTACTGCTCGCGCACCTGCATGGCCATCGCGGGCTCGGACTCGAGCATGCCGGCGGTGACGAGGAGCACGTCCTCGAAGTCGATCTGCCGGCGCTGGTCCTTCAGCCCCTCGTACTCGTCGACCAGGGCGACGGTCTGATCGAGCGTGAGCCGGCCGGGGAGCGTCCTGGTGCGCGCGGCGACGGCGTACTGCTCGAGCGACAGCGCCGACACCTTCCGCCACTCGATCTCGGCCGAGAGGTCGCGCAGCGTCGCGGTGTCGAGCTTGAGACGGAGCCGCTCGGCCGCGTGGCCCAGCAGGCGGGCCTTGCCGTCCAGCAGCTGGGGCATCGTGCCGCCGACCAGCTGCGGCCAGAAGTAGCCGAGCTGCGAGAGCGCGGCGGCGTGGAAGGTGCGCGCCTGCACCCCTCCGGCACCGAGGACGCGCAGGCGCGAGCGCAGCTCCGCGGCCGAGCGGCTCGTGAAGGTCAGCGCCATCACGCGGCCCGGGGTGTAGACGCCCGTGGCCACGCCGTGCGCGATGCGGTGGGTGATGGTGCGGGTCTTGCCGGTGCCCGCTCCCGCGAGCACGCAGACCGGCCCGAGCAGCGCCTCCGCCGCCTCCCGCTGCCCCTCGTCGAGCCCGTCGAGCAGGCTCACGCGAGGGGCCCGTTCTCGAGCTCGCCCCCGTACCAGTCCTCGATCATGGCGCGGGCGATGGAGGAGCGGCCGGGCAGGAGCACCGACTCGAGCGAGTCGCGCAGCTGGTCGCGGGTGAACCAGCGCAGGTCGACGATCTCCTCGCCGTCCGGTCGCAGCGCCGCGGGCTCCTGGTCGGGCGCGAGGCGGGCGGTGAAGCCGACCATCAGCGACGCGGGGAACGGCCACGGCTGCGAGCCGAGATAGGCGGGGTCGACGACGCGCATGCCCGACTCCTCGAAGATCTCGCGCACGACGGCCGCCTCGAGCGACTCGCCCGGCTCGACGAAGCCGGCGAGCAGCGAGAAGCGGTCGCTCCCCCACATGGCGTTCGAGCCCAGGAGCAGGCGGTCGTCGGCGTCGAGGACGCAGACGATGATCGCGGGGTCGGTCCGCGGGAAGACCTGGCTGCCGTCGGTGGGCGAGCGGCGGACCCAGCCGCCCTGCTCGACGACGGTCGGGTCGCCGTTGCGCGGGGAGTAGGCGTGCACGGCATGCCAGTTGGCCATCGCGAGCGCCTCGGTGAAGAGGCCCGCGTCGCGGCGGCTGAGGCGCTCGGCGATCGGGCGCAGCTGGCTCCAGCGCGACTCGTCGGGCTCGAGCTCGAGGGCGGCCGCCTCGGTCAGCACGGTGGCGACGACCGGGGTGCCCGCGGGCTCGCCGTCGGCGTCGACCGTGGTCCGACCGAGGTAGACGCGGAGCGTGCCGGCGGTGACGGAGTCGGCCCTCTGCAGCGCGAGGCGGTCGCCGTCGACCAGGGCGCGGTCCTTCCGCAGGGCCAGGACGCGCGTCGCCGGGTCGGCGAGGAGCTCGTCGTAGAGGTCGGGACGGCCTCGGGAGAGGTAGTCGCGGTCGACGGCCTGGCGGGCGAGCGGGAGGCGATCGGTGAAGGGCGTGGTCATTCGGGGAGCTCTTTCCAGGAGGCGGTGCCGCGGGACGGGAGACGCCCGCGGGTCGGTCCGCGGCGGGTCGGCGTCCGGCGGTGCCGGGGCCGGATCCCGAGCACGGCATCGGCGGGAGAGCGCGTGGCGGTCGGGCCGGTCGGGCGCGGAGCGACCTAACCTAGAACCCATGGCCAGATCCCATCTCACTCTAGCCGCGCTGGCCACTTCGGCCGTCGAGGGCCTCGACGTCCGGACCGCGCGAGCGTTCACCCACTCGACCCACGGCGACTTCGACTCGGCGCTCGTCACCAGCCGCGACGGCGCCCGTCTGCTCGTGCGCGTGCCGACCTCCGCTCTGGCCGAGCAGGAGCAGCTCGGCGACCTCGTGGCGCTGCGGGCGCTGACCGCGGGGATCCGCAGCCGGCTGCCCTTCGACCTGCACACGAGCGTCGGGCAGGCCCCCTACGACGGCACGCGCGCCGTCGTCTACGAGTTCCTCGACGGCGACCGCGTGCTCATCGACGACGTCGCGCCCTCGAGCGGACTCGCGGACTCGGTCGGCCGCGCGATCGGCGCGATCCACTCGCTGCCCGCGTCGTTCGTGCAGGAGGCGGGACTGCCCGTCGCCACCGCCCGCGACAGCCTGAACGAGACCGTCGCCGTGATCGAGCGCGCCGCCGACACGGGGCACGTGCCCGCCGCGCTCGTCGCCCGCTGGGAGACCGCCTCGTCGGACGAGGCGCTCTGGCGGTTCGATCCGACGGTCGTCAACGGCTCGATGACCTCCGACTCGTTCCTGCGCTCCGGCGACGTCGTGACCGCGGTGCTCGGCTGGGCCGCCCTGCGTGTGGGCGATCCCGCCCGCGATCTGCACTGGCTCCTCAGCGCCCCCGGAGCCGGGACCGCCTTCGCGGCCTACTCGCGGATGCGCGCGGGAGCGGTCGACCGGACCCTCCGCCAGCGGGCGCAGCTCTACGCCGAGCTCGAGCTCGCGCGCTGGCTGCTGCACGGCACCGAGACCGACGACTCGGCGATCGTCGACGACGCGGTGGCGATGCTCGACACCCTCGTCGACAGCGTGCTGGGCGACCTGTCGGCTCCGCTCTCGACCGACACCGGTCCGGTGCTGGAGGTCTCGGAGGTCGAGGAGCTCCTCAACCGCACCCCCGGTGCCCGCACGGGCTCTCACGGCCGCGGCCTCGCCCCCAGGGCCGACGAGAGCGACTCCGACAGCTCCCGCTCCGAGTAGAAGCGCTCGGGCCGCAGCACCAGGTCGTCGGCGACGAAGTAGAACACCGCGTCGATGCTCTCCAGCGGCACGCCCTTCCACTTCGCGAAGGCGAGCCGGTAGAGCGCGAGCTGGAACTGCTTGAGCTCGAGGTCGGCGGCGTCCTCCGGCGCCCGCCCGGTCTTCCAGTCGACGATCTGGAAGCCGTCTCCGTCAGGGTAGACCGAGTCGATCTTGCAGACCACGACGTGCTCGGCGAGCTGCAGGTGGATCTCGATCTCGACGGCCTCGGGACGGCGGTCCGCCCACTCCGACCGCTCGAAGGTCTCGACGAGGGCCGCCAGCCGATCCTGCTCCTCGGTGCTCTCGCCGAGATCGTCGAACTCGTCGGGGAAGGTGTCGACCGCCTCGGCCTCGCCCTGGATGCCGAAGCGGTTCTCGACCCACGAGTGGAAGGTCGTGCCGAGGCGGGTCTGCCGGTACGGCCGCTCCGGCATCGGTCGGCGCAGCTGCGCGGCGACCTCCTCCGGGGCGCTCACCACGTCCTTGAACCGCGAGGCGGGGATGCGGACGGGCAGTTCGACGCGCTCGCCACCGGCGAGGCGCACGGCCCGCTCGGCGAGCAGCAGGCGGACGTCCTCGCCGCGCGCACCGAGGAGGGCCGGCTCGGCCAGGCGGACCCGCCCGGCCGCGGCGCGGACCCGCTCACCGCGCGAGCCCAGCGGATCGTGGGGCCAGCGGAAGGTCCGCGGGGCCCGCTCGAGCGGGTTCTCGAGGTTCGCGGGCTCGACGGGGAGCTCCGGGAGGGTGCCGGCCTCGGCGAGGTCGCGGAGGAAGACCCCCGGACCGCGGGGCTTGGACTGACCCGCCCACCACGATCCGCTCAGCAGGAGGTGGTGACGGGCGCGGGTGACGGCGACGTAGGCCAGCCGGCGCTCCTCCGCCTCGTTGCGCTCGCGCAGGACGGCGCCGAAGTCGCCGATCGCGTCGACCACGTCCTTCTGGGTCTCGCAGCCGCGCCAGTCGAGGTCCGGCAGCTCGGCGGCGTCGCCGCGGAAGGCGTACGGCATCGCGCCCAGGCGCACCCAGCCGCGGAACCCCTCGACGGGAGTGCCGGGGAGCTCGCCGTCGACCATGCGCGGCACCGCGACGAGGTCCCACTCCAGACCCTTCGAGCCGTGGATGGTGAGCAGCTGCACGGTGCCGGGCTCGGGATCCTCCGGGCGGGGCGCCAGGCCGTCGCGCTTGTCGGCGAGGACGAGCCAGCGGAGGAAGCCGCGGAGGGACGAGCCGGTGCCGGCACCCCGGTCGTCGGTCTGCAGATAGCCGGAGACGGCGTCGCGGAAGGCCTCGAGATTGGCCCGGCCGTCGCTGCGCGACTCGTTGGCCTCCACCTCGATGTCGAGTCCGAGCTCCTGCTCGACGAGGGTGGTGAAGTCGAGGAGGTCCAGGCCCGCACGGGCCCGGAGCCGCGCGAACAGGGTGCCGGCGTCGTGCAGCCGAGAGAGCCCCGCCTCGCTGAAGGCCGACAGTGCGGAGTGGTCGATCCGGCCGTCCTCCCCCGGTCGACGCGACGCGATGAAGTCGAGAGCCTCGATGATCGAGCCGCCCTCCCCCTCGGTGACGGACGCGCGCATCCGCTCGCGCACCTCCTCGGGGAGCAGGCGGTGCGCGTGATCGCGCGACGCGAGCCAGGAGGCGAGATCGCGGAGGGCGCGCAGGTCGCGCACTCCGATCCGCCAGCGCGCTCCGGCGAGCAGGCGCACGAGCTCGCTGCCCGCGGCCGGATCCTCCACGACGGTGAGGGCCGCGACCAGGTCGGCGATCTCGGGCTGGCGGAGGAGCCCGCCGATCCCGAGGATGTGGTACCTGACCCCGTGCTTCGCCAGCGCGGCGGCGAAGCGGTCCATGTGCGCGCGGACGCGGAAGAGCGCCGCGGCCGAGGGCGGCTCCGGGCTCTCGGCGAGGCGGCCCGCGAACCAGCGCGCGACATCGTCGGCCTCCTCCTCGATCGTCTCGGGGAAGGTCAGCTCGACCGGGTGCCCGCTCGCCGCGGGACCGGCGGCGAGACGGTCGACGGGGACCGCGCTGCCCGCCGCGAGCGGCTCGACCACCGCGTTCGCCGCCGCCAGGACGCCGTGCCCGTTCCGCCAGCTCGTCGAGAGCGAGAAGCGCGCCGCCGAGCCGAAGTCGACGCCGAAGCGGCCGAGCCCCTCGGCGCTCGCCCCGCGCCAGCCGTAGATCGACTGGTGCGGGTCGCCGACCGCCATGACGCCCTGCTCGGCGAAGAGGCGCGAGAGCAGTCGCGTCTGCAGCACCGAGGTGTCCTGGTACTCGTCGAGCAGCACCACCCGGTACCGCGCCCGGTGCTCGTCGATGAGCGTCGGCACCCGCTCGGTGATCCGCAGGGCGAGGGCGACCTGGTCCGAGAACTCCACGAAGCCGCGCTCGGCCTTCGCCTCCTGGAACCGCTCGGCGAGCGCCGTGAGGACGGGCAGCGCGCCGACGGCCTGGACCGCCTTCTCGACGTCGCGGTAGGCGCCGCTGCCCTTGGAGCCCCGAGGCAGTCCGCCGATGCGCACGAAGTCCTCGGCGAAGGCGCCGACCTCCGCGGGGTCGGCGAGGTTGTCGGCGAGGTCGTGCGCGAGGGACACGACGAGGTCGGTGAGGCGGTCGATGCTCGCCTCGACCTCGAGGATCCGCGGATCGGCGGTGTCGGCGACCACCCCCCGCGCCAGGTGCCACGCCGACGCCTCCGACAGCACGGTCGCATCGCCCTCGCGGCCGATCAGCGCCGCGTTGTCGCGGAAGATCGTGTTCGCGAAGGCGTTGTAGGTCGAGACGGTCGGGGCGTCGAACGGATCGGGCTCCGTCCGCCCGTCGGCGAGCGGGAGCAGCCCGGCGGCACCGAGCTGGTCGATGCGGCGGCCGATGCGCTCGCCGAGCTCGGCGGCCGCCTTCCGCGTGAAGGTGAGGCCGAGCACCTCGGAGGGAGCGGCCATGCCGTTCGCCAGCAGCCAGAGCACGCGGTTCGCCATGGTCTCGGTCTTGCCGCTGCCCGCACCCGCGACGACGAGCGCCGGCGCGAGCGGCGCCTCGATCACGGCGCGCTGCTCGGCCGTCGGCGGGCGCAGATCGAGCTTCTCGGCGATGGTCAGGGCGTCGATCACGCGCGCGCCTCCCCCTCATCGACGGCGTCGTCCTGATCCTCCTCGGGCTCGACCTCGTCGAGCGCCAGAGTGCCGTCGCCCGAGACCTCGGGCACGGCGTGCAGGCGGTACCGGAGGGAGTCGCCCGGCGAGAACGGCACGGCGTCGAGCAGGCCCGAGAAGGCGGGAGCGGCCATGCCGGTCGCGGCGGCGCGGACGCGCTCGCGCAGGCGCTCGAGCTCCTCCTCGCCGAAGCGCGGCTGCACCACCTCGCGGTAGCGCTTGCCGCGCACCCCGCCCGAGACGAAGAGCAGCTTGGCGCCGCCGCGCGCCGTCTGCCCCGCCGCCTCGATGGCGCCGCTCGCGACGGCGAGCTGATAGCTGCCCAGCTGCGCGTGCTCGGCGACCGCGGCCTGCGGCGGGATGCTCCGTCCGGTCTTGAGGTCCACGATCGTCACGGAGCCGTCGGCCGCGCGCTCCACGCGGTCGATCGAGCCCCGCACGCGCGCCGGCGGCACATCGATCTCGAACTGCTGCTCGCGCCCGAGCACCTCTCCTCCCGCCTCGCGGAAGTCGACCAGGTACTCGGCGAGCCCTTCGACCAGGCGCCGGGTCAGCCGCTTCTGCCGCTCGCCCAGCCAGGGCGATTCGAACACCAGCTCGGGCCAGCGCGACTCGAGCTGAGTCCACAGCGTCTCGGTGTCGGGCTCGGCGGCGTTCTCGAGCACCCAGTGCACCAGGGTGCCGACGCCCATGGCCGTGCTCGTGGTCGAACCCGACACGGCATCGACGAACCAGTTGAGCGGCGAGTTCTCGAACGCCTCCAGACGGCTCGGCGAGACCGAGACCGGCCGCTCCGGGTCGTCCAGCTCGAACAGCGGCTCGCTCGTCGAGGGCTCGAGGACGCCGTACCAGGAGGAGGGATCGGCACCGGGCACCTCGGCGAGCGCCAGGGCCCGCAGTCCGCGGATCGCCGCCGGTGCGTCGGGCGAGTCCGGAGTGGTCGCCGTGCGCCGCAGCGCCGCGACCGCTCCGCGCAGGGTGAGCGGCACCGCGGAGGCGGCGTCGAGGTGCGGTGCATCGGGAGGCGTGAGCCGGAAGAAGAGGGACGGGGTCTCGTCCTCGCCGGCGACCGCGCTGAGCACGAGCTGCCGGCGGGCGCGCGAGGCGGCCAGTGCGAACATCCGCAGCTCGTCGTCGAGGGTGGCCTTGCGCCCGTCCAGCGGCAGGCCGCCCTCGCCGCGGGCGGCGCGGACGAGGCCGTCGGGGTCGAGCAGGGAGCCGCGCTGCCGGAGGTTGGGCCACACGCCGTCCTGCAGCCGGGCGATGACGACCACGTCGAACTCGAGCCCGACGACGGAGGAGGGCGTGCCGATGAGCACCGCGTCGTCGACCGAGCGCGGCGCCAGGGTGTCCTCCGGGACCTCCGCCTCGAGGATCTCAGTGACGAACCCGATCGCGGAGGATCCGGCGGCCCGCTCGACGAAGCGCCGCGCGGCGCTGAAGAGGGCGACGACGCCGTCGAGGTTGCGGTTCGCCTCGGCGGCGGTGAGCCCGGTGCCCAGAGCGAGCTCGCGCCACGACGAGGCGACGCGGCTCGACTCCCACGCCGACCAGAGGAGCTCCTCGATCGAGCCGTGCTCGGCGTGGAGGCGCCGCACACGGTCGATCGTGACGGCGAGGCGCTCGGCCTGGCGGGCGGGGGCGGAGTCGATGGTGGCGAAGCGCCCGGGGGCCGAGAGCGCCTCGACCAGGAGCGCGTCGCTGGGGCGGATGCCGTCGCCGGCGAGCTCCTCGGCGCGCAGGGCGAGCCGGAGGCGGCGGAGTCCGAGCCGGTCGACTCCGCCGAAGGGCCCGAGCAGGAGCTCGGACGCGAGGGCCGCATCGAGAGGCCGCTCGCCGATCGCGACGCCGACGAGCACGAGCAGGGCGCGCGCGGCGTGGTCGTCCCGCAGGGCCCGGCCGGCCAGGACGGACCGCGTGGGCACCTCGGCCACGGCGAGCGCCTTCACGAGCGGCTGCACCGCCGCGCCGGAGCGCACGACGACGGCCATCCGGTGCCACGGGACCCCGTCGCGCAGCCGGCGCTCGCGCAGGAGCCGCGCGAGGGTCGCCGCCTCGCGCGCCGGGGTCGGCGCCTGGAGGACGAGGATCGGCTCCGGGGCGCCCCCCGCCTCGTCCTCGGCGACGGCGGTGCGCTGCCGACCCGCGGCGGCCGTGCCGATCCTCTGCACGGCGCGCGTGACGAGCGCCCGCAGCTCGGCGCCGTGACGGTGGACCCGCTCGAGGACGAGCGTCTCGGCGCCCTCGACCCCGATGCTCGACGAGAAGCGGCCGAGCGTGTCGGAGGAGGCGCCGCGGTAGGCGCTGGTCGCCACGTCGGGGTCGCCGAAGGCGATGATCGTCACCCCGCGCGCGGCGAGGGCCCGCAGCAGCACGACGGTGGACTCGCTCGCCTCCTGCAGGTCGTCGACGATCACGAGCCGGAGCGCGGTGATCCGCTCGCCCCCGCCTCCCTCACGGATCGTCTCGGCGGCGAAGGCGGCGAACTCGGCGGCGTCGAGCTTGGTGCCCGCGTCGGGCGACATCCAGTCGACGACCTCCCGGAACTCCTCGAGCACCTCGGCGGCCGCGGCCCACTCGCCCCGCTCGGAGTCGACGGCGAGCGCGCGCACGGCGGCGGTGTCGAGGCCGTGCTCGGTCGCGCGCATGCCGAACTCGCGCAGCTCGGTGCGGAAGGTGCGGAGCCGGAGGACCTCCGGGCCGAACTCGTCCGGCCAGCGCGGGCCCGTGCCCTCCTCGAGGTGGCCCTCGATCAGCTCCGAGAGCAGGACGTCCTGCTCGCCGCCGGTGAGCAGGGTCGGCCGCTCGACGCCGAGCTCCTTCGCGGAGGCGGTGACCGCCTCGAACGCCAGCGACGTCGCCGTGCGCGCCAGCGGCCCCCGCGTCGGCACGCCGATCCGGAGCGCCAGGACGTCGCGCAGTGCGGTGGCGGCCGTGCGACTGGCCGCCAGCACCGCGACCGACTCCGGCGCGTACCGCCGCTCGAGGATCCGGTCGGCGACGAGCTCGACGAGCGTCGTGGTCTTGCCGGACCCCGGGGCTCCGAGCACGGCCGCGCTCCGCCCGTCCGGCAGGGAGAGGACCGCCTGCTGCGAGGCGTCGAGCCGCACGCGCGCACCGCCGGACTCCCGCTCCTGGACGGAGGACGGGGAGGCGGAGGACGAGGCGGTGACGGGCACCCCACCACGCTAGCCACCACCGCCGACACTCCCCGACGACCGGGCGGACGGCACCCGGAGCCCCGATCCGCTCAGCGCGAAACCCGCGTCGGCGCTCTCGCACGGTGCCGTATCGTGACAGCCACGTCCCTCCTCCCGAAAGGCAACTGCTGGTGGAAATCCGTATCGGAATCGTCAACACCCCGCGAGAGCTCAACTTCGAGTCCTCGATGTCCGCGACCGAGGTCGAGAAGACGGTCACCACCGCTCTCGAGGCCGGTGCGAAGGTCCTGCGCCTGCGCGACGAGAAGGGCAAGATCTACATCGTCCCCACCGACACCATCGCCTTCGTCGAGCTCGGCTCCGAGGAGTCGCGCCGAGTCGGCTTCGTCGCCTAGCCCCTCCGGGAACGTCGTGGAGCTCCTCTTCGTCACGATCGGAGGAGTGCTGCTCGGTCTGGCCGCGCGGTACTCGCTCCCGCACCGGCACCTGCACGGCGCCGTGCTCGTCCCGGCCCTCGGCGGCGTCGTCGCCGCCGTGCTCTGGGTGGCGCTGACCTGGGCGGGCCTCCCCTGGGACGGCGGGCTGATCTGGGTCCTCGCACTGGCGCTCACCGCGATCGCCGTGATCGTCGCCGACCTGGCCCTCGGCCGGGCCCGCGCCCGCCGCGACGACGCCTCCCTCGAGGCGATGCTCGCGGGGCGGGTCGCCGCGCAGTAAGAACGCACCACCACGAACGGCGCGGGAGTCGAGGACTCCCGCGCCGTTCGTCGTGCCGGGCCCGCTTCAGGCCGGTGACGGCGCCATCGGCGAGGTGGCCACCAGCGCCTCGGCCACCGCCGCCCGGATCGGCTCCACGATCGGCAGGCGCCCCGCGAACTCCGCCGCGAGCAGCTCGGCCGCCGCGCTCAGAGGCCCGCCGCCGATGATCACCGCCTCGGCCCCGGCCGCCTCCGCCCGCAGCACCGCCTCGCGCAGCTCGGCGTGCAGCCGGACCGGATCGCGCAGCTGCTCCGCGTCCGAGGCGGTGAGGAAGCATCCTGCGTAGTCCCGGGGGTCCCCGGCCGACGCGACCAGCGCCCGCAGCGTCCCCTCGAGCCGGGACGTGGTCGTCGCGATCGCGAAGCGCCGCCCGGTCGCACCGGCCGCGCGCACGGCGGCCGCACCGATGCCGACCACCGGCAGTCCGGTGGCCTCCGCCGCCTCCGCCGCTCCCGGATCGCCGAACGCCGCGACCACGAGGGCCGCGGGGTCGTGCAGCAGCACCGAGCGCCGGGCGGAAGCGACCACCTCGCCGGCCGATGCCGCCAGTGCCGCCGGATCGGTGATGATCGACGGCCCCCGCTCCGCCGTCTCCCCCACGACGTGCACCTCCTCACCGCGCACGGCGTTCCGCGCGATCGCCACGAGCAGCCGCGTGGTCTCGGCCGACGTGTTCGGGTTCAGGACGACGAGGGTGCGGCCCATCGTCAGTCCTCCGCCATCGGCCGGCCGACCGTCTCGCGCGGGAACTGCACGGCGATCGCGCAGATCGCGAAGAGCCCGGCCAGCAGGGCGAACATGCCGCCGACGCCCGACGCGTCCAGCACTGCCCCCGCGAGGAGCGGGAAGAGGCCGCCCGAGAGGGAGCCGAGCGCCAGGATCACGGAGGTGCCGAGCCCGCGGATCCGCGTCGGGTACTGCTCCGGGGCGAAGAGCCAGATGGTGGTGTTGAGCACGATCACCGAGAAGTTGAAGAAGAAGCCGAACATCAGCACCAGCGCGATGCTCGTGCCGAGGAAGCCGAAGCCGAGGCCCGCGCCGACGCCGAGGATCGCGGCGACGGTGAGGGTGAGCTTGCGGGGCAGGCGCCGGGCGGCGAGAGCCGCGACGATTGCTCCCACGAGAGAGCCCGATTGCATCACGAGGGTATACCAGAGGGCACTCGTGATGTCGAAGCCGCGCGAGGTGAGGATCAGCGGGATCAGGGTCAGCATCGAGATCTGCGCGGCGTAGGACATGCAGACGGCGACGCCGAGGGCGATCGTCGTGCGGCGGTGCCGTCGCCCGAAGAGCTCGGTCCAGCGCGGAGTCGCGGCGACCGTGACAGTGGCCGCGTCGGCGGTCCCGAGGTAGTCGACCTCGTCGCCGAGCGGCCGGTGCAGCCTTCCCTGCGCGAGCCGGTTGATCACGGTGTTCGCCTCGGCGGTCCTGCCGCGGGCGGCGAGGTAGCGCGGCGTCTCGGGCAGCGCCCGACGGTAGACCACGACGGCCAGAGCGGGCACGACGAGCAGACCGAACAGCCAGCGCCAGCGGTCGTCCCCGGTGAAGACCGAGAAGACGATCACGCCGAACAGCGGGGCGAGCATGTTGCCCAGCCCGGCGGCCGCGACGTTGATGAGGCCGACGGCCGTGCCGCGGTGCTTCGCCGAGAAGAACTCGGCGAGCATGATCACCGCGGTCGCGATCTCGCCGCCGAGACCCAGACCCACGAGGAAGCGGGCGGCGACGAGGATCTCGTAGCTCGGTGCGAGCGCGCAGAGCAGGCTGCCGACGGCGAAGACCAACAGGTTCGCGCCGAGCAGAGTGCGGCGCCCCACGCGGTCCATGACCACTCCCGCCAGCACGCGTCCGAGGGCGACGGCGGTGAACGTGGCGGTGTTGAGCAGCCCGAGCTCTGCTCCGGCGAGGCCCCAGTCCGCTGCGAGCACCGGGCCCGCGACTCCCACCGTGTTCTGCTCGATCGCGTCGAAGAACACCCCGAAGAGGATCATCGCCACGATGCCGACGTGGGCGCCGGTGATCCCGATGCGCGAGTACGCGGCTTCGATGCGGTCTCCTGTCGTCGTCGAGGGCGGCGGGTCCGTGACGGTGCTCATGGGCGAGTCCTTCCGTGAGAGGGGATGCTCGGTATACCGGAGCACGACGGCCACGCTACGGTCGCTCGCCCTCCTCCATGTTTCACCCGCGTGAAATCGGTGTTACGGCTGCCGCCGCGCCTCTCTCGGACGCCCGCTACCCTGTACCCGTCCCCCGTTCGGTAGACCGAGGAGCAGCGATGCCCGAGAAGACCCCCGTCAAGACGATGTCGCAGTCCGTCTACGAGGAGCTGCGGCGCCGGATCCTCGACGGGCGCCTGCCCGCGGGCGAGCCGATCCGGGAGCGCGATCTCGCCGCCGAGCTCTCGGTCTCGCGCGTGCCGATCCGCGAGGCGCTCCCCTGGCTCGAGCTGGCGGGGCTGGTCACCGTGCGCCCGCGCAGCAGTGCCGTGGTGACCGTCGTGACCCGGCGCGACGTCGACGAGCTCTACGACATCCGCTCGGCGCTCGAGCCCCTCATCGCGCGGACGGCGGCCGAGGCCGTCGCCAGAGGGGCGGACGCCTCGGCCCTCGTGGCGGTGGTGACCGACGCGGGAGCGGCCCTGGCCGACGGCGATCTCGCGCGCTTCCACTCCGAGAGCGGCAGGATCCACGGAGCGATCGAGGCGATCGCCGGCAACCGGCTCCTGATCTCGACCATGGGTCCGCTCGACGAGCGCAGCAACCGCCTCAACATCGCCAACATCCAGGCGGAGCCGGGGGTGCGCCACGACGAGCACGTGCGGCTCGCCCAGGCGGTCGCCGCGGGGGACGTCCGCCTCGCCTCCTCCGTCGCGCACGCCCACGTCGAGTGGGGGCGGCAGCGCACGATCGCGACCCTCGCCGACGTGCCGGGCTTCTGGGCGGAGTGACGCGCAGGGCCCGCGGACGGGATCCCGCGTCGCTCCCCCGGTCGCCGCGCCCTAGGCGGTCAGGCCGAGGGCGTCCATCCGCCGGGTGTGCGAGGCGATCAGCTCGGTGAACACGGGTTCGATGCGCGACTCGTCCGAGTCGTGGTTGCCCGAGCCCATCAGCGCCGAGCGCGCGACCAGGAGGGTGTCGCCGACGAGCCGGCGACCCCAGACGGCCAGCCGCGAGCCGAGACGGTCGTCGGCGGCGATCTCGCGGCGGAGGATCGTGATGAGCCCGTCGATCCCGGTGTCGGCGCCGAGGGTCTGCGCGATGCGCGGTCCGACGTCGCTCGGCAGTCCTCCCGTGAGGCGGATGAAGAAGTCGTCGAGCAGCCCCGCGGTGATGTAGGCCGAGAGCAGCGTCTCGTGCAGGTCCGCGCCCCGCGTCAAGTGCTCGAACGTGTCGATCGCGGGACGGAACGGAGCCATGGCCTCCCACGGCTCCACGTCGCGTCTGCGCAGTTCGGCGACGACCGCGTGGTGCTTCGACAGGGCGGTGCCGGCGGCGGCCGAGATCGCCTCCTTGTCGGCGAGGTCGTCGGTGCCCGCCACCGCGCGGGCGAGGGCCTCGAAGATAGCGAGCTGGAGGTAGGCCACCTGCCCGAGGTAGGGCAGGACCTCGGGAGTGAGGTCGGCCAGGTCGACGCGGTCGCGCTTGGCGGACTCGCCCCTCGGGGTCAGGCGCGGGGTGTCGCCGGAGGGACGTCGGCGTCGGAACCAGGCTGCCATGGGCCCAGCTTAGAGCGAGGGCGCTCCGCCCCGCCGACGCCCTCCGGGGCGCGAGAGGCGGGTGCCGGTAGACTCGCCGGGATGTCACCGGCGCTGGATCGGTGACCCTGCGCCCGGAGTCGTACAGGGGCGTAGACCGTTCGACACGACAGGCGCTTCACTCCCGTGACTTTCTCCGATCTCAACATCGACGACGACATCGTCGCCGCACTCGCCGCCAAGGGCATCCTCGAGCCGTTCCCCATCCAGGAGCAGACGATCCCCCTGGCCCTGCAGAAGCAGGACATCATCGGTCAGGCCAAGACCGGCACCGGCAAGACCTTCGGCTTCGGCCTCCCCCTCATCCAGGCGCTGGGCACCGACCCGGAGCCGGGCGTGAAGGCGCTCATCGTGGTTCCGACCCGCGAGCTCGCCGTCCAGGTGACCGAGGACATCGAGCTCGCGGCCTCGAACCGCCCCACCAAGATCGTCTCGATCTACGGCGGCAAGGCGTACGAGGGCCAGATCGAGCAGCTGAAGGCAGGCGCGCAGATCGTCGTCGGCACCCCGGGGCGCCTCCTCGACCTCGCCGGTCAGCGCCTGCTGTCGCTCGCGAACGTCCAGGTCATGGTGCTCGACGAGGCCGACAAGATGCTCGACCTGGGCTTCCTCTCGGACATCGAGAAGCTGTTCGCGCAGACGCCGCAGACCCGCCACACCATGCTCTTCTCGGCGACGATGCCCGGCGCGATCGTCGCGCTCGCCCGCCGCTTCATGAACAAGCCGATCCACATCCGCGCGACCGACCCCGACGAGGGCATCACGCAGGCGAACATCAAGCACATCGTCTACCGGGCGCACTCGCTCGACAAGGACGAGGTCATCGCGCGCATCCTGCAGTCGGAGGGCCGCGGCAAGACCGTCATCTTCACCCGCACCAAGCGCGCCGCGGCCCGCATCGTCGAGGAGCTGAACGACCGGGGCTTCAACGCCGCCGCCGTCCACGGCGACCTCAACCAGGAGCAGCGCGAGCGGGCGATGGCCGCGTTCAAGGCCGGCAAGAAGGACATCCTGATCGCCACCGACGTCGCCGCCCGCGGCATCGACGTGAACGACGTCACCCACGTCATCAACCACACGATCCCCGACGACGACCAGACCTACCTGCACCGCGTCGGCCGCACCGGTCGCGCGGGCAAGACCGGCATCGCGGTCACGTTCGTCGACTGGGAGGACCTGCACAAGTGGGCCCTCATCAACCGGGCGCTCGAGTTCGGCCAGCCCGACCCGGTCGAGACCTACTCGTCGTCGCCGCACCTCTACACCGACCTCGACATCCCCGTGGGCACGAAGGGCCGGCTCAAGCCGACGCCGATCCCCGCGGAGGCGAAGGCCGACGCCCAGCCCGAGCGCAGCACGCGGCAGCGCGAGCCGCGCGAGCCTCGCGAGGGCCGCGAGCCCCGTCGTCGCAGCCGCGGCTCGTCCGAGCAGACCGAGGCCGCCGCGTCCGATGCGGGCCAGGCCCCTTCGAGCGAGAGCAAGGAGCACCACGACGGCAACAGCGAGCCGCGCCGTCGCACCCGCCAGCGCCGCCGGGGCCCGCGCCCCGACGCCCAGGTCTGACCCGCAGGCCCCCTCGACCCCCTCCGCGAGCGATCGCGCGAGGGGGTTCGTCGTCTCCGTAGGGCGGGCCCGCTCAGTTCCGAGCAGCAGCGCGGATCGCGTCCACCGTCGCGCGCGGCGTCGTGTTCTCGCCGATCCGGTTGGGCTTTCCCGTGCCGTGGTAGTCGCTCGACCCGGTCGTGACCAGGCCGTACCGCTCCGCGAGCTCGCGCAGCCTCCGCTTGCCCTCCGCAGTGTTCTCGCGGTGCTCGACCTCGAGGCCGAACAGCCCAGCGTCGACGAGGTCCGGCAGCATCGACTCCACCACGATGCCGCGGGTGCTGGTGGCCGGGTGCGCGATCACGGGGACGCCTCCCGCCGCGCGCACCAGGCGGACCGCGTCGACCGGATCGGGTGCGTAGTGCGGCCGGTAGTACCCGCCCCGCCAGTCGAGGATCCCCGCGAACGCGGCCGAGCGATCGGTCGCGAGACCGCGGGCCACGAGGGCGTCGGCGATGTGCGGGCGCCCGATCGTGGAGCCGGGGGCCGTCTGCGCCAGGACGTCGTCCCAGGTGAGGTCGTAGTCGACGGCGATCGCGGTGACGATCGCCTCGGCGCGGTGCATCCGCTCGGAGCGGATCCGCGCGGTCTCGGCGACCAGGCCCGGATCCTCCGGATCGACGAGGTACGCGAGCACGTGCACGCTCGCCCATCCGACCCGAGACGAGAGCTCCATGCCGGGGAGCAGCGCGATGCCCGCCGCGTCGGCGGCGGCGCGAGCGGCCGCCCATCCGCCGGTCGAGTCGTGGTCGGTCAGGGCGACGCCCGCGAGACCCGCGTCGGCGGCCGCGCGCACGAGCACCTCGGGCGGCTCGGTGCCGTCGGACACGAGGGAGTGGGTGTGGAGGTCGAACCCGCCTCCCGCGACATGCATGCCGCCCATCGTAGACGCGCGTCCTGCGCCCGGGGCCGGGAGGATGCCCTACCCTGAGCCGGGATGGGGACGAGACTGGTGAAGTTCGCGGTGGCCGCTGCAGTGGCGATCGTCCTGCTCGTGGCGACCGCTCCCGGATTCTTCGGACTCGCCCGCGAGGCCCCGTTCGCGCAGCTCGTGTCGTTCCGCCTCGGCACGGCGCTCGGCGCCGTCGTCGTCGCCCTGGTGGTCGTCGTCGTGGCGGTCCTCGTGCCGCCCGTGCGCCGCCTCGCCCTTGCACTCGCGGCCCTCGGAGTCGTCTTCGCCGTGGTCCTCGCCGGGCTGCAGGGCGTGCGCGGCTACGAGGACAGCGCCCCCCGCGCCCACCGCCTCGCCGATCTGCGCATCCTCACCTGGAACACGCTGGACTCGGTCGCCGTCGCGGACGTCGTCGCGCTCGCGGACGAGAGCGCCGTCGACGCCCTGGCCCTCGTCGAGGTCTCGGAGGCACCGGCTCAGGAGATCGCCGCCGCGCTCGCCGCCGCCGGCCGCCCGATGACCCTGCACTACGCCGCGGGCGGAGGAGGGATCGCCGGCACGGCGCTCCTGCTCGCCCCGTCGCTGGGCGCCTATGCGGTCGATCCCGGCAGCACGCCGACCGGCACCCTGCCCTCGCTCGTCGTCCGGCCGGACACCCCCGAGCGCCCGGTGATCGCCGCCGTGCACGCCGCACCGCCGATCCCCGCCCTGATGGCCGACTGGCGCAGCGACCTCTCGCGCCTCGCCGCGCTCTGCAGCACCGAGGAGGACGTGGTCGTCGTCGGCGACCTCAACTCCACCCTCGACCACTGGTCCGGGCTCCCGGGCACGGCCGACCTCGGCGGCTGCAGCGACGCGGGCGCGCTCGCGGGCGGCGGCGGCACCGGCACCTGGCCCGCCTCGGTCCCCGCCGCGCTCGGCGCCCCGATCGACCACGTGCTCTTCTCGGGACGCCGCGAGGTCTCGGGCTACCTCGTCGTCGACGACCGCGACGACGCCGGGAGCGACCACCGCCCCGTGCTCGTGCAGCTGTCCGTGCGGGGCATGGTCAAGGACTCCTCCTGACCCCTCCTCCGCCCGCCGAGGAGGAGAATGGGATCATGACGAACACGGACGAGCAGACCACCCCGACGCCCGTCCCCGCCGCAGCGCCCACCCCCCGCGCGACCGCGAACCGCTCGACGACCCCCGCCTCGGACCGCTTCCGCGACTTCATCGCCGCGGGCTGGGCCGACCGCGAGGAGCCGCTGCCGGAGCCTCGCGAGCAGGCCTCCTTCGCGGCCTCCCGACGCGACCGGCTCTCGGCGCTGCACCTCGGCGAGCGCGTCGTCGTCCCCGCCGGGCGGCTCAAGCAGCGCGCCAACGACACCGACTACCCGTTCCGCGCGCACTCCGCCTTCACCTGGCTGACCGGCTGGGGCGCCGACTCCGAGCCGGGCGCCGTGCTGGTGCTCGAGCCGGGCGAGTCGGGCCACTCGGCGGTGCTCTACTTCCGCGAGCGCGCCGGACGCGACTCCGACGAGTTCTACGCGAACCCCGAGATCGGCGAGTTCTGGATCGGCCCCCGTCCCTCGCTCGCGCAGGTGTCGGCCGACCTCGGCCTCGAGGCCCGCGGCATCGACGAACTCGACGCCGTGCTGGACGCCGCCGACGACGTGGCCGTGGCCGTCCTCCGCGAGGCCGACCCGCTGGTGGCCGAGCGCCTGGCCGGGCGCACCTCCGCCGACTCTGACGCCGCCCTCGAGCGGGACCTCAGCGAGCTGCGGCTCGTCAAGGACTCCTACGAGATCGCCGAGCTGCGTGCCGCGGTCGACGCCACGGGCCGCGGCTTCGAGGACGTGCTCTCGGATCTGCCGCGCATCATCGCCCACGAGCGCGGCGAGCGCCTGATCGAGGGCGTCTTCAACGGACGCGCTCGCGCCGACGGCAACGCGGTGGGCTACGACACGATCGCGGCGGCCGGACCGCACGCGTGCATCCTGCACTGGACCCGCAACGACGGACCGGTGCGACCCGGCGAGCTCGTGCTGCTGGACGCCGGAGTGGAGCAGGAGAGCTACTACACCGCCGACATCACCCGCACCTTCCCGGTCGACGGCGTCTACACCGACGCGCAGCGCCGGGTGCACGAGACGGTGCGGGAGGCGGCGGACGCGGCCTTCGCGATCGTCCGCCCGGGCATCCGCTTCCGCGACGTGCACGCGGCGGCGATGGCCGTGATCGCCCGCCGGACCGCCGAGTGGGGTCTGCTGCCGGTCAGCGCCGAGGAGGCGCTCGAGGCCGACAACCAGCAGCACCGCCGCTACATGGTGCACGGCACGAGCCACCACCTGGGTCTCGACGTGCACGACTGCGCGAAGGCCCGCCGCGAGATGTACCTCGACGGAGTCGTCGAGGCCGGCATGGTCTTCACCATCGAGCCCGGCCTCTACTTCCAGCCCGACGATCTCACCGTGCCGGAGGAGCTGCGCGGCATCGGCGTCCGCATCGAGGACGACGTGCTGGTCACCGAGGACGGCGCCGAGAACCTCTCGGTCGGCATCCCGCGCTCCGCCGACGAGATCGAGGCGTGGATGGCGCGGCTGGCGGGCTGAGTTCGGCCCCCTATCGTCGGGTCGGGCGGTTCGACGAGCCCGTCAGGCGGCGAGCGCCTGCGGGACTGCTCGTGCCGCGGCGAGACCCTCGAGGAGCGCCGCGAGCTGACCGGCCGGCGCCTTCGGGTCCTCCGGGTGCCACTGCACGCCGACGATCGGCGCGCTGAGGTGCTCGATCGCCTCGACGACGCCGTCCTCGGCGCGCGCCACCACCGAGAGGCCCGGGGCGAGCACGTCGACGGCCTGGTGGTGCGCGCTCTGGACCGCCAGGACCTCGGCGCCGAAGAGTCCGGCGAGCGTCGAAGCGGGCGCGATGTCGACCGCGTGGACGTGCATCCGATCGTGGGCGGGAGCGGCCGCGTTGACGTGCGCGGCACCCGGCCCGAGATCGGGGACGAGCGTGCCGCCGAGGGCGACGTTGACGATCTGGAGGCCGCGGCAGATGCCCAGGAGCGGCGTGCGCCGGGCGAGAGCGCGGTGCACGAGGGCGATCTGCGCCTCGTCGGCCCGTTCCGCGTGCGGGCCCTCGCCGGGATAGCCCCGGTCCGCTCCGTAGCGCTCGGGGGCGATGTCCTCGCCGCCGGCCAGCACGATCGCGTCGGCGCCGTCGGTCTCGGCGAGGAGGCGGGCGGCGCCCAGGTCCTCGGCCGCGTAGCGCTGCGCCTCCCAGCCGAGCTCGCGGGCGAGCGTCAGCAGCCGGCCGTTGAGGATCTGCACGTAGGCGTGGTAGTCGTCGCGGCCGGGGCGGGTCCGGGCGACCTCCACGATGGCGAGCGAGCGGGTCATGCGCTCCATCCTGCGCGGGGCGCGGATCGCGGTCGAGTCGGGGCGACACGCTCCGTAACACGGGGGCCGTACGATCACGGAGTGACCTCCGCTCCCCCGCCCCCGCCGGAGCGGCTGCAGCGCGTCCGTGCCGACGTCTCGGTCCTCGCCGGCCTCACCTCGGAGCGGCAGGTCCGCCCGCTGCGCGAGGCCGCGGACCGCGTGGCTGCGGACCCGGAGGCCGACTCCGACGCCCTGCTCTCGGCGATCGAGTCCCTGACGGCGCTCCTCGCCCGCGCGGAGGCGCAGCTGAGCGGACTGGAGCGCTCGGTGCGGGACGATCTCGCCCGGGCCGACACGCTCTCCGACGTCCGGACCGCCGCCCAGGTCTCGTCGGCCGCCGACGTCGCCGCCGCGGGCGCCGCCGCGCGGGCGCTCCTGCTCGACGCGGACGAGGCCCGCGCGGGAGGGGCGCGCCACGATCCGGCGGCGGTCCTCGCGCTGCTGCTCGAGGCCGACGCCGCGCTGGACGCGGTCGTCGCCGGATACCGCGATCCGCACGCGCAGGCCGAGCGCCAGCTCATGCTCTTCGAGGCGGCGCGGACCGCGGCCAGGCTCGGCGCCGACGCCGTGGCCCTCCTCGCGCTCGTCCACGGCGACAGGATCACCGCGGCGCCCCGGATCCTCGCGGAGGAGACCGGCGAGCAGCTGGCCGCGGCGGCGCGACTCGCCGCCGGGGATCCGGCTGCGGCTCTCGAGCAGGCCCGGGGGGCGGCCGACCGCTCGCGCTCGGCTCTGGACGAGGCGCTCGTCGATCTCGACGGCCCGTCGGCGGCCGTGCCCGCCACCCCGGGCGCCGACGCCTCACTGGGCGCGCTCCCGACGGTCTGAGGGTCCCGCGTGCCGCGTGCCATAGTGAGGGGCATGGCGTCCTTCCTCGTTGTCCCGCAGTGGCAGGGCTCGGCGTCGACCCGCGCGATGCGCCTGGTCGACGGCGCCGAGGCGATCCGCGGCGATCTGCCCTCCTCCGCCACCGTCTCCGTCGAGATCCCCGCCGAGGCGGGCGACGCGCAGGACACCGGGATCCGCCGCTACGCCTCCGTCGCGACGACCGCCGAGCGGATCCGCGAGGCGCTCGCCGGCCGGCCCGGCCCCGTGATCACGATCGGGGGCGACTGCGGCGTCGAGTTCGCCGCGATCGGCCACGCCGTCCGCACCGCCGAGGGGCCGGTCGCACTCGTCTGGCTCGACGCGCATCCGGATGCGAACACCCCCGCCACGTCTCCCAGCGGCGCCTTCTCGGGCATGGTCCTCTCGGCCGTCCTCGGCCGCGGCGTCGGCCTGCTCAGCGCGGGCGCCGGGGAGCGCGTCGAGGACTCGAGCGTCGTCCTCGGCGGCGTGCGCTCGATCGACCCGGGCGAGATCGAGGGACTCCTCGAGCGCGGTGCGCAGAGCCTCTCCGCCGACGAGCTCGATCCCGAGTCGCTCGTCGCGGCCGTCGAGGCCACCGGCGCGCGCTCCGTCTACGTGCACATCGACCTCGACGTCCTGGACCCGGCCGAGATCGCCGGGCTGTTCGACCCGGTGCCCTTCGGCGTCCCCGCGGCCCGGCTCGTCGCGAGCCTCGAGGCGCTGCGCGCCCGCTTCCCGCTCGCCGGCGCCGGAGTCACCTCCTTCGCCCCCGTCTCCCCCGCGGCCGCGGTCGACGACCTGCCCACGATCCTCCGCCTGCTCGGCGCGCTGGCCCGCGGGGCCTGAGCGACCACTCGGAATGCGGACCGTCGGACGGCGCGATGTCGGCGGCACCGGGCAGGATGGTCGGACGCGACCGAGCGGAGGACCGACGTGCGAGAGCCCAGCGTGAGCGAACCCCGCGAGAGTGAGCCCCCAGTGAGCGAGCCCCGCGAGAGCGAGCGGGGCGCGAGCGGCGAGCGACCGCGCGTGCGCACGGAACGGCGCGGGCACGTGCTCGAGATCGTCCTCGACCGCCCCGAGAAGCGCAACGCCGCCGATCTCGCGATGCTCACCGCCCTGGCCGGGGCGTACGGCGAGCTCGACCGCGACCCCGAGCTGCGCGTCGGCGTCGTCCTCGCCGCGGGCGAGCACTTCACCGCCGGGCTCGACCTCGCCGACATCGGCCCGCGGATCACCTCCGGTGGACTGGACTTCGTCCCCGAGGGCGGCCTCGACCCGTGGGGACTGCGGACCCGCCCCGTGTCCAAGCCCGTGGTCATCGGGCTGCAGGGCACGTGCCTGACGCTCGGCATCGAGCTCGCTCTCGCGAGCGACGTGGTGGTCGCTGAGGAGTCCACGAGCTTCGGCCAGATCGAGGTCGCCCGCGGCATCCTGCCGTTCGGCGGCGCCACGCTGCGCTTCCCGAGGGCCACCGGCTGGGGCGACGCCATGCGGTGGATCCTGACGGGCGACTCCTTCGACGCGGCCGAGGCGCACCGCATCGGACTCGTGCAGCAGGTCGTCAGCGACGGAGCGGCCGCCGCCGACGCCCGGGCGATCGCCGAGCGGATCGCCGCCCAGGCGCCGCTCGCGGTGCAGGCGGCCCTCGCGAACGCCCGGCTCGCCCTGTCCTCCTCCGACGACCAGGCGGCGCGCGCTCTGCCCGCCGAGCTCGCCCGACTCGCCGCCTCCGAGGACGCCGGCATCGGACTGCGCGCCTTCCTCTCGCGGACGACCGCTGAGTTCACCGGACGATGAGCGACGAGATCCTCGCCCCCGCGGCCGCCACCCGACCCGCCACGGCCTCCCACCCCGCCGAGCAGGCCTCCTCGCTCGAGTCGCAGCAGGAGCGCGCCGCCCGCCAGCTCGAGGTGCGCCTGCGCTACGGCGACCAGGTGTGGGAGCTGCGGGAGGTCGACCACTTCGCCGTCTTCTCCCGCGCGAGCCGAGCCCGACGGGCCGGGCGTGCGCTCGTCGCCTCCGGCTACGAGATCGCGATCTCCCGGCTGCGGCTTCGGCACGTCCTCGTCGCGAGCCACCACGCCGCGGTCCACGAGGAGGCCACCACGGCGTTCCTCCGCCAGGTCATCGACGCCGTCGAGAGCGAGGGCGGCCGCTACGACGGCTGGCGAGCCGAGATCGTGCCCGCCCACTGACCTCCCGCCGGCCGCGCCGGCACCCCCGCCGGGACGGAGCGCCCCGGCCAGCAGTCACGGG
The DNA here is from genome assembly GCF_017355185.1 of Rathayibacter sp. SD072. Taxonomy (GTDB): domain Bacteria; phylum Actinomycetota; class Actinomycetes; order Actinomycetales; family Microbacteriaceae; genus Rathayibacter. The sequence continues at coordinate 72,957 of NZ_JADILJ010000013.1, forward strand.
CGGACGCCCGAGAAGGATCCGGACACCATGAGCACCGAGAAGACCCCCGCCGACGAGTTCGACCTCATCGTCATCGGAGCAGGACCCGTGGGCGAGAACATCGCCGACCGGGCCGTCCAGGGCGGCCTCACCGCGGCGGTCGTCGAGAGCGAGCTCGTGGGCGGCGAGTGCTCGTACTGGGCCTGCATGCCCTCCAAGGCGCTGCTCAGGGCCCCCATGGCGCTGCGGGCCGCGCGCGACCTCCCCGGCGCCGCGCAGGCCGTGACCGGCGGCGTCGACGTCGCCGCGCTCCTCGCGCACCGCGACTCCGTCACGAGCGGCTTCGACGACCACGGCCAGGTGCAGTGGCTCGAGGGAGCGGGCATCGAGCTGGTGCGCGGGCACGGTCGCCTGAGCGGCGAGCGGGAGGTCACCGTGACCGCCCCGGACGGCACCGAACGCGTCCTCCGCGCCCGGTCGGCCGTCGCCGTCGCGACCGGCACGACCGCCGTCGTCCCCGATGTCCCCGGACTCCGCGACGCCGCTCCCTGGACGAGCCGCGAGGCGACCAGCGCCGAGACCGTGCCGCCCCGGCTCGTCGTCATCGGCGGCGGAGTGGTCGCACTCGAGATGGCCACCGCATACGCGGGGATGGGCTCCTCCGTCACCCTGCTCGCGCGCAGCGGACTGCTCGCCCCCTTCGAGCCCTTCGCCGGGACGCTGGTCGGCGACTCGCTCCGCGGGCTCGGCGTCGACGTCCGCCTCGGAGCCTCGCCCGCCTCGGTCGAGCGCCGCGCCGACGGCACCGTCTCGGTCGTCCTCGAGGACGGCGGCACCGTCGAGGCCGACGAGATCCTCGCGGCCACCGGCCGGGCCCCGCACACCCGCGACGTCGGACTCGAGACGGTCGGCCTCGAGCCGGGCTCGTCCCTCACCGTCGACGACACGATGCTCGTGCTGGACGCCGACGGTGCGCCGATCGGCGGATCCACGCCGTGGCTCTACGGAGTGGGCGACGTGAACCACCGCGCCCTCCTCACCCACCAGGGCAAGTACCAGGCCCGCGCGGCGGGCGACGTCATCGTGGCCCGCGCCACCGGAGCCGAGGTGCACGACTCCCCGTGGGGCGCGCACGTCGCGACGGCCGACCACGAGGCGGTGCCCCAGGTCGTCTTCACCGATCCGGAGGTCGCCTCGGTCGGCCTCACCGCGGCGGCCGCCGAGAAGGCCGGCTACCGCACCCGCGTCGTCGACTACGAGATCGGCTCCGTCGCCGGAGCCTCGCTGGCCGCGGTCGGCTACACGGGCACCGCGCGCATGGTCGTCGACGAGGACCGCCGCGTCGTGCTGGGCGTCACCTTCGTCGGCAAGGAGGTCGGCGAGCTCCTCCACTCGGCCACGATCGCGGTCGTCGGCGAGGTGCCGCTGTCGCGGCTCTGGCACGCCGTCCCCTCCTACCCCACGATCAGCGAGGTGTGGCTGCGCCTGCTCGAGACCTACGGTCGCGAGAGCGCGTGAGCACGCTCCGCAGGGCGGTCTCGGCCGTCGCCCTCCATCCCGCGATCACCCGCCCCGGGTACCTCTTCGGGTGCGCGGTGGGGCTCGCGTGGGGCGCCGTGTGGAGCACCGGCCGGATCGAGCGCCGGAACGGCCTCGTGGTCTTCCGCGGCATGCCGGACTGGTCCTACGGCCGGGGCGGCTCGTGCGTCGGCACGAGCTACTTCACCGGCACCAACGCCTCCGACCGCGTCCTCGAGCACGAGGCCGTGCACAAGCAGCAGTGGAAGCGCTACGGGATGTGGTTCCCGTTCGCGTACCTCGTGGCGGGACGCGATCCGCTGCGCAATCGATTCGAGATCGAAGCCGGTCTCGAGAAGGGCGGATACCTCCGTGGTCGCTGACATGAAGGGGCGCGTCGTCGTGCTCACCGGAGCGAGCTCCGGGATCGGGAGGATCGCCGCGGGCGAGCTGTCGCGTGCGGGTGCGACCGTCGCGGTCGTCGGCCGCAACGCCGAGCGCACCCGCTCGGTCGCCGCCGATGTCGGAGGAGTGCCCTTCGTGGCCGACTTCGACCGGCTCGACGACGTGCGCGCGCTCGCGAGCGCACTGCTCGAGCGATTCGACGGGATCGATGTGCTGGCGAACAACGCCGGCGGTCTCGTGTCGGAGCGGGGGGTGTCGGCCGACGGGTTCGAGCGGACGATCCAGAGCAATCACCTCGCGCCGTTCCTGCTGACCCGCCTGTTGCTGCCGCGCCTCATCGAGACGGGCGCCTCCCGCCCCGGGGCGCGCGTCGTCTCGACCGCGAGCGTCGCCAACCGGTTCGGGCGCCTGGATCTCGAGGACCTCGACCGGAGGAAGGGGCCGTGGCTGGGCGGATGGCGCGCCTACGGCACCTCCAAGCTCGCGACGATCCTGTTCATCCGCGAGCTGGCCGAGCGCCTGCTGCCGACAGCCGTGGACGCCTACTCGTTCCACCCCGGATTCGTGGCCACCGGCTTCGGCGCCGACTCCCGTCTGATGAAGACGCTGCAGACCCTGACCTCGGGCTCCTACGGCATCACCGCCGAAGCGGGGGCGGTGCCGCTGATCACGCTCTGCTCCGAGCCCGACGTCGGAGCCGCGAGCGGCACCTACTTCGACGGCCTGAAGCCCGGAGGCGCCGTCGCACCCCAGGCCCGCGACCGCCGCCTCGGCACCGACCTCTGGGACCTCTCGAGCCGCCTGGTCGGCGTGCCCCCGACCCTCTGAGCTCCTCCCGCACCCCTCCTGCAGGCGTATGCCTCGCAGAACCTCAGCTGCGGAGGGGGCCCGACGGCTGACAGCCGCGAGCACCCCTCCTCACCTGACGTCGCGCAGGGATGCAGCGGGTCGCAGGGGCGTCGTCTGCAAGGCGGACGAGCTCCGCATGGTGGAACCCTGCTGTGCGAGGACAACGCCGCAGTCGGCGCCCTCTTCAGTCCCCGAGCGGGTCGCAGGGGCGTCGTCTGCAAGGCGGACGAGCTCCGCATGGTGGAACCCTGCGGTGCGAGGACAACGCCGCAGACGGCGCCCCTCTTCAGTCCCCGAGCGGGTCGCAGGGGCGTCGCCTGCAGGGCGGACGAGCTCCGCATGGTGGAACCCTGCTGTGCGAGGACAACGCCGCAGACGGCGCCCCTCTTCAGTCCCCGAGCGGGTCGCAGGGGCGTCGCCTGCAAGGGCGGACGAGCTCCGCATGGTGGAACCATGCGGTGCGAGGACAACGCCGCAGACGGCGTCCCTGCGGCCCGCTCGGTCAGTTGGCTTCGGAGCGGCCGAGGCGCCAATATCCCATGAACGCCACGCGCTTCCGGTCGACGCCGAGCTCGGTGACGAGGCAGCGGCGGATGCGCTTCACGGCGCCGGCCTCGCCGGCGATCCAGGCGTAGAGGCCGGGGTCCTTCGTCTCCTCGGGCACCTCCCACAGGATCTCGCTGTCGACGTCGACGTCGGACACCTCGACTCCGCGGTGGTGGGCCGTGAGGAACCGGGTCGCCCAGGTGCGGACGGAGGCGTCCAGCGCCGCTCCGCAGTCCGCTCCGCTCTCCCGGACGATCCAGGTCACGTGCACGCCCGCGGGGTGGCGCAGCTCGAGGCGGTCCTCGGCGGTGGGCACCTCGAGGAACGCGGCTCCGGAGGCGTCTGCCGGCAGGCTCTCGAGGATCGCGCCGATCGCGGGCACGGCCGTCTCGTCACCGGCGAGCAGGAGCGAGGTGGCGGCTCCCGGATGCCACTCGACACCGCCGCCGGGGAGCTCGGAGCGGGAGTCGGGGGCGATGATCACGACCTCGGCGCCCGGGGCGGCGGTGCCGACCCAGGCGGAGGCCGGGCCGGAGTCGCCGTGCGCGACGAAGTCGATGTCGACCTCGGACAGCTCGGGGCGCACGGCCCGGATCGTGTAGGTGCGCAGCGGGTTGCGCTGCTCGTCCGGCAGCGTGCGCCAGCGTCCGTACCAGTCGGCCGCGACGCCGTCGGGGGCGTCGAGGTCGGCGACGGAGGACAGGAAGGCGCGAGCGTCGGAGGTCGGGGTCGGCACCACCAGCTTGATGCGCTGGTCGGGGCCGGTGCAGCCGACGGAGTCGAGGTCGTCGCCCGTGAGGGTCACGCGGATGAAGTGCGGCGCGATCCTGGTCGCCCGTGCGACGGTCGCGAGGTACGGCCGGTAGGCCGGGCGGGCGGGGGCGGCGGTCGTCGGAGGCATCGCCTCAGTATCGCATAGTGAGGTGAGCCTCACCTAACTCCGAGAACGGAACGGGAGCGCGGGTCAGCGGGCGGCGTGCTCGGCCGAGACGCGCAGGCGAGCCTCGACGTCGGCGGCGAGCTCCGCGATCACCGGGCCCGCTCCACCGATCCAGGCGCAGAAGTCGTGGCGCTCGTCGGCCCACGGGTAGTCGCCGCCGACCACGGACATCTCGCCGACCCAGGCCCGGACGGCGCGCTCGAGCGCCATGCCGCGACGGCAGAGACCGCCGGTGCCGGGGGCACCGGACCGGGTGGAGCGCCCCAGCCACGTCACCGTGACGCGACCCGGCGCCGACAGGGGCGGCAGCCCGCGGGCGTCGTCGACCTCGACGAACACCTGGCCGCGCGCGTTGGCGGGGAGGGAGTCGAGCATGCTCTGGATCCACGGCACGACGGTCTCGTCGCCCGCGATCAGGAACTGCTTGACGCCCGTCGGCTCCAGGCCGTCGCGTCCCTCGAACATGCACATCGAGAGCAAGTATAGGCATGCCTTACCTAAGCGCCAAGCGATCCGACCTGATGATCCGCCGAGGTCTCACCACTGCGGAGGATGCCGCCGCTGCCAGCGCGCACGGCGCTCGAGCTGCGCTCCGATCGAGAGCAGCACCGCCTCGCCGCCGGGCCGCCCGATCAGCTGGATCCCCATGGGCAGACCGCCCTCGGTCATCGAGAGCGGCAGCGTGATCGCGGGCAGGCCGCTGACGTTCACGAAGGACGTGAACGGCGTGTACTGCACCTGCTGGGCGAAGTTGCGCTCCGGATCCTCCGCGTCGTACCAGCCGACGGGTCGCGGGGTCATCGTCATCGCGGGTGCCAGCACGGCGTCGAACGTCGAGAACGAGGCGATCACGGCGCGCTCGTAGGCGGTGAGGACCGAGGCCGCCTCGACGATGTCGCGCGCGCTGAGACGCCTGCCCTCGAGGACGAGCCAGCGGGTGAGCGGTTCGAGGAGCGCGAGATCCTCCGCGGTCTCGACCGGCAGCGTCGAGGCTCCGCTCTGCCAGAGCGTGCGGAAGGCGGCCGGGTACGCCGCGCTGGGCGGCAGCGACGCCTCTTCGAGGCCGTGCCCGAGGGCGGCGAGGGCGGCGACTCCCTCGTCGAAGGCGGCCTGCGCCTCGGGCTCCAGCCGGATGTCCTGCACGTCGTCCCAGGGGGACGCGGTGAGCACGCCGATCTGGAACCGGCCCTCGCCTCGGACCGCGGCACCGAGGAACGAGCCCTCCCGATCCTCCGGAGCCGCCACCGAATAGGGATGCGGGATCACGCCGTTGCGGCGCTCGAGCATCCCCTCGAGCAGGAGGCCCGCGTCGGCGACCGAGCGGGCGATCGGCCCGGCGACGACCAGACCGCCGACCCCGCCGACGCCGGACGTCGCCGGCACGCGGCCGCGCGAGGGCTTCAGCCCGACGAGCCCGCAGGCGGCGGCCGGGATGCGGATGGACCCGCCGCCGTCCGACGCCGGCGCGAAGGGCAGCAGTCCGGCGGCCACCGCCACCGCCGCTCCTCCGCTCGAGCCCCCGGCGCCGAGCCGGGTGTCCCACGGCGTGACAGCCGGCGGTCCGACGCGGCTCTCGGTGTAGGACGGCATGCCGAACTCGGGGGCCGCCGTCTTGCCGAGGCTGATCGCCCCGGCCGCGTCGAGCACGTCGACGATCTCGTCCGAGACGTCCGGCACGAAGTCCTCGCGCAGTCGGGAGCCGGACGTGGTCCGTACTCCCCTGCGCCGCCACAGGTCCTTGTCGCCGCTCGCGAGTCCCCACAGCGCCGCGGTGCGCGGCAGAACCCCGGCGGTGAGAGCCGCGGCCCGCTGCCGGGCGGCCTCGGGTGTCACCGTCGTGAACGCTCCGAGCTCGCCGTTCCACCGGTCGATGCGCGCGAGGTAGTGGTCGACGAGCTCGAGAGGCGAGACCTCTCCGCGCTGCAGCTGGTCCCACTGCTCCTGGGCGCTGAGGTGGTGGAGTTCGAACATGGGAACGACCCTATTCCCCCGCGCTCGAGAGCCGCGGGGAACAGGGTCGTCCGGGGAGCGGGGGTCAGGCGGCGCGCCTGCCGACCTCGCGGGTGCTCTCCTCGGCGCCGTGGCGGCCACCGGCCGGCACGACCGTGTCGCGGTCGACCCGCGCTCCGGTCGCGACGACGGCTGAGCCGCCGATGCGCGTGTAGCTGCCGATGCGGGCACCCGGGCCGATGATCGCCTCCGGCCCGACGTGCACGTTCGCGCCGATGAAGGCGCTGTGCCCGATCATCGCGTCACGGTCGATCCAGCTGCCGGCGCCGATCCACGCCCGCTCCCCGACCGTCGCGCCGGGCTCCACGTAGGCGCCCGTCTCCACGTAGGCGGACGCCGAGACGCGCGAGCCCGGAGCGACCATGCCGCGTCCGTTCGCATGGCGACGGTAGACGATCTCCTCGTCGCCGCCGCGCGTCCCACGTCCCTTGTTCACTGCTGCTGCTGCCATCTGCGTCGTGCTCCTCCGAGCGTTCCGGGGGGCGGGGCTCCGGGCCCCACCCCGTCATCCGTAGACAACGCCGAGCAGTACTCGGGCATTCCCCGTTCCGGGGCACGACCAGGGCGGATGCGGCGGCTCAGCGCGGTTCGACGCGGTCGGCGACCGCCGTGACCACGGCTCGGAAGCGCTCGGGCGCCTCGCGGATCCGCCGACGGGCCAGGACCCCGGCGAGAGCCGACGACGCGGCCGAGGCGACGACCTCGCACTCGACGCGCGCTCCCCCCTCGTCGGCCAGCACCCGCCACTGCTCGACACCCGCGAGAGGAAGCCGTCGCTCGAACCCGTCCGCAGTGCGGGTGTAGGCGCCGTCGTCGGCGAGCACATCGGCCAGCGCGGCGAGCACGGGAGCGGTGCCGGCGTGGAGGATCGAGGCCAGGGCGAGGAGGCTGCGCACCGCGGAAGTCTGTCACGCCTCGCGCGAGGACCGCTCAGGAGCGCGCGTCGAGCACCCGCCGCAGCCAGTCGAAGGACGCCTTCGGCACCCGGTCGCCGCCGCGCGCATCGAGGGCGACGAGCCCGTGCGGGCGGGTGTAGCCGTGCTGCCACTCGAACGCGTCGACCAGGGTCCAGAGCTGGATCGCCTCGAGGGGCAACCCCTCGTGGACGGCCTCGGCGAGAGCGCCGAGGTGCGAGCCGAGCCAGCGGATCCGCTCGGTGTCGACGATCGCGCCGTCCTCGTCGAGCATGTCGGGGAAGCTCGCCCCCAGCGAGGTGACGACCAGCGGGGGCAGCGCCTCGCCGTACCGCTCCACCAGCCGACGGAGGACCGACACCGGCGCCCAGGGAGCCGACGGCGAGCCGTCGCCGGTGCGGTCGAGCTCGGGCCACGGCCGCTCGTGGAACGGGAGGAGCGGGGGTGCCCCGACGCCGGTCGGGGCCGACGGATCCCGGCCCGCCGCGATGCGGTGCGGCGGCAGCGGGGCGACGGCGTAGAAGTCGAGGGGGGCGGCGATGCGCTCGAGGTCGCGGGGATCCACGCGCGCGAGGCGCTCGAGGAAGGGCGGCAGCTCCTCCGGACCCTGCGGGTACGCGCCGGTGAGCACCGCGTCGGCGACGAGCCGATTGCGGAGGACGTCGGCGAGACCGGCCCACGCGACGTCCGCCTCGGAGTCGCTCGCCGGCTCGAGGGGCGCGAGGGCGTCGACGAGGCCGATCCGTCCGCTCACCTCGGCCGAGCGCAGCGCCTCGACGGCGATGCCGTGCCCGAGGAGCTGGTGGTGCAGCGCCGGCAGCGCGTTCAGGAGGCGGCCTGCTGCGGGAGCCTGGCGGGTGAGCGCGTAGCCCTCGAGCATCACGGTCGACGGCTCGTCCACCGTCACCCAGTCGGCGACCCGGTCCCCCAGCTTCGATCCGACGTCGAACGCCAGATCGCCGAAGCGGAACGCCGTGTCGCGGTTCATCCACCCGCCCGTCAGCGCGGAGGGGGTATCGCGGTGGTGCAGCGTCAGCACGGTGCGGATCCCGGCCTCGGCGAGCGCGTCGAGGAGCCGGTCGTAGAAGCCCAGCCCACCGCGGTCGAGCGGCCCGCGGCCGTCGGGCTGCACCCTGGGCCACGAGAGCGAGAGCCGCAGCTCCTCGGCCCCCAGGTCGACGAGCAGGGCCAGATCCTCGCGCCAGCGCAGGAGGAAGTCCGTCGCGATCTCGGGCGTCGCCTCCTCGGCGATCGTGCCGCGCCGCAGCGCGAAGTCGTCCCAGACCGAGCGGCCGCGCCCGCCGGTCTCGAGCGACCCCTCGGTCTGGAAAGCGCTCTGGGCGAGCCCGATGCGCAGTCCGGACGGCAGCAGCCGCCCGAGCTCACGGGGGTCGTCGAAGCGCGCGGCCTCGGCGCGCACCTGCCGCCGATCGCGTCCGCGTGCCGCGTCCTCGCTCATGGTTCCTCCGAAGGGTCGAGGGTTGTATTCTCGCGGAAGCGCTCTCCCGTCCGCCGACCACTCCGCCGCCCGGCGGAGTAGCCGTCCGCCCGCAGGTGTCCATCCGGTGACGACGGGCGCGCCCGCTTGACAGTGCCCGCGCGCGACCGTGCAATGGACGCACAGTGCCAGGACGTGTCGACACAGCAGGACCGGGGGGTTCATCGGGGTCTCCGATGACCCGTGTCCGTCGACCCCGGATGCGGCGCGCTCGGCGCCCCGCGCTCCTCGCCGCCCTCGTCGCGGTGGTCGTCGGAGCACTCGCCCCGGCCGCGGCGGCCTCGCCGCTGGCCGTCTCCTCGCCCGCGTCGGGATCGGTGATCCCCGGTGGCCCGACCGCGGTCAGCGGGACCGGCACGGCCGGGAACCAGATCCAGGTCGGCGTGCGCGGCGGAGGCGATCCCCTCTGCATCACGACGGTCGCGGCCGACGACACCTGGAGCTGCACCGCGACGCTCGCCGACGGACCCACGGTGCTCACGGCCGTCGAGCTGCTCGCCACGGGAGGAACGACGACCACGACCGCGCAGCTCGCCGTGCTGAGCCCGCCGGTGATCGGCTCCGTCGACGGCTCGGCCACCTCCGCGGGCTCGGTCCGCGGGACCGCCTACCCGGGCGCGAGCGTGGCGGTGACGACCGACGGCGGTGCCTC
>NZ_JADILJ010000014.1 GCF_017355185.1 Rathayibacter sp. SD072
CTCGTCCTCGACGGTGCCGTTGACGATCCAGGCCGCGAACTTCTCCTTCACCAGCGTGTTGATGTCGGTGAGCGCGTAGGAGACGCGGTCGAGCTCGTCGTTCGAGAGCAGCACCGGCGGGTAGGCGTCGTTCGCCTTGAACGGGAGGTAGTACTCGTTCACGAGGTCCTGGCGCTCCTTCGCGCGCGGCTCGGGAGCCACGACCGTCGCGAAGTCCTCCTCGGTGGTGATCTTCGGGCCGCCGGGGGCGACCTTCTGGCGGCGCTCGCCCTCGGCCTCTCCGGGCGCGGCGGGGATCTGCACGAGCATCCCGGAGGCGTCCTTCTCGAGCGTCGTGCCGATCGGGCCCCAGCTGGTCTGGGCGCTCATCTCGGGGTCGAAGAGGCGATCGGCCCAGCGCATGGTGGCGGCGGGGTACTCGTTGGAGCGGGTGATGGCCATCGCCCCGCGGTTGATCTCCTGGTTGCTGGTGACGCTGGCGCGCTTCTCGCCGTCGACGCCCTCGAGCACTCCGAGCACGGCGTAGTCGCCGAGGCGGTCCTCGCCGATCATCTCCTTCGCCTCCCACCAGAAGAACGAGCCGAGGATCTCGGTGTCGGCCTTGCCCTTCGAGAGGTACGCGACGTCGTCCTGCGAGAACGACTCCGGGTCGATCAGGCCGTCGGCGTACCAGTCGGCGAGGGCCTCGACGCCCTGCTTGTAGCCGTCGGTGTCGGCGGTGAACCGCACCTCGCCGTCGACGACGATGCGGTGGTCGTTGTTCTCGGGTTGTCCGCCGAGCGCCGCGATCAGGTCGTGGGGGTTGGCGCAGAAGGAGTCGGTGCGGAACGACAGCGGCAGCTCGTCGGCCTTTCCGTTCCCGTTCGGGTCCTGCGTCTTGAACGACTCGAGGGCCGCGCGGTACTCCTCGATCGTGGTCGGCATCGGGATGCCGAGCTTCTCGAGCCAGGCCGTGTTGATGAAGAGGAAGTTCGGGTACTGCAGGATCCCGAGCTCCTCGACCGAGGGCAGCGTGTAGATGTGCCCGTCCGAGGCGGTCAGTGCCGCGCGGATGTCGGGCCGCTCGTCGAGGATCCCCGAGAGCGTCGGCGCGTGCTCCTCGATCAGGTCCTCGAGCGGCAGGAGGGTGCCGTTCTCGCCGTACTGCACGATCTCGGCGTCGGTGAGACCGGAGTTGAAGAGCACGTTCGGCACGTCGTCGCTGGCGAGGAGGAGGTTCTTCTTCTCGGCGTAGACCTGCTCGGGCAGGTTCTTCCACTCGATCGCGATGTTGGTGTCCGCCTCCCACTGCTGCACGAGCTGCATGGTCGAGTACTCGGGGGCGAGCGCCGACTTCGTGCCGCCGAAGGTCAGCGACAGCTTCTCGTCGACGATCGGCAGGCCGGTCTCGTGGAAGCCGGCCTCGGCGGAGCGGTCCTCGACCGGGTCGGAGCCGCCGCCGCCCGTGCAGCCGGCGAGCAGGAGGCTCCCGGACAGGCCGAGGGCGGTGAGGGTGAGGAAACTGCGGTGTCTCATCGGTGTGATCTCTCTCGTGTGAGGGTGCGACGGGGTCGCGGGAGGGTGCTGCGGGGCAGCAGGAGGGAACGGCGGAGCCGCGGGTGGTGCAGGAGGGAGGGGTCAGCTCTTCACGGCGCCGAGGAGGGCGCCCTTGGTGAAGTGCTTCTGCATGAAGGGCAGCACGATCAGGAGGGGGATCGTCGAGACGACGATCATTCCGTACTTGATCAGCTCGCCCAGGCGCTGCGCCGCGGCGTAGGAGTCCATCGCTCCGGAGCCGCCGGCGGACGTGACCTCGGACTGGATGAGCACGTTGCGCAGCACCAGCTGGAGCGGGTACTTGCTCTCGTCGTCGAGGTAGATGAGGGCGTCGAAGAAGGCGTTCCAGTTGGCCACGAGGTGGATCATGATCATCAGGAAGATCAGCGGCTTCGACAGCGGCAGGACGATGCTGAAGAAGAAGCGGAAGTCGCTGGCGCCGTCCATCTGCGCCGCGTCCCGGAGCTCCCCGGGCACGTTGTTCTCGAAGAACGAGCGGGCGATGATCAGGTTCCAGACGCCGACCGCTCCGGGCAGCACCACCGCCCAGATGCTGTCGAGCAGTCCCAGATCGCGCACCACGAGGTAGCGGGCGATGAGGCCCCCGTCGATGAACATCGTCACGATGAACAGCAGGAGGAAGAAGGTCCTCCCGTAGAGGTCCTTCCGCGACAGCGCGTACGCGGCGCAGAGGATCGTCGCGACGCTGATGGCGGTGCCGACGACCGTGTAGAGGACCGAGTTGCCGAAGCCCTGCCAGATCGCCCCGTCCGAGAAGATCCGCGCGTAGCCCTCGAGCGTGAAGCCCTCCGGCCAGAGCCAGACGTTGCCGTTGAGGATCTGCGACGGCTCGCTGAACGAGGCGATGACGATGAAGTACATCGGGTAGACGATCGCGACGATCGCCAGCAGCAGCACCGTGATGGCGACGGTGGTGAAGACGGGGTCCGCGATACGTCCGCGGGTCGGAGGGGCGGGCTGCCTGCGCGAGGACGGTGCAGTCCGTGGGCGGACGGCGGGCTCGGGGCGGAGGGTCTGGGTCATGTCGTCGTCACCACAGGCTCGATTGGCCCGCCCGGCGGGCGACCTGGTTGAAGGTCGCCAGGAGGACGAGGTTGATCAGGGAGTTGAACAGGCCGATCGCGGCCGAGTAGCTGAACTGCGCTTGCTGCAGGCCCGCCTTGTAGACGTAGGTCTGGATGACCTCGGAGGTCGGCAGGTTGAGGTCGGTCTGCATGAGCAGCACCTTCTCGAAGCCGAGGTTGAAGAGGTTGCCGATGGCGAGGATGAACAGGATCGTGATCACCGGCAGGATCCCGGGGATGTCGATGTGCCGGATCCGCTGCCACTTGCTCGCTCCGTCGACGCGGGCGGCCTCGTGGAGCGCCGGATCGATCGCGGTGAGCGCGGCGAGGTAGACGATCATCGAGAAGCCGGCGTTCTGCCAGATGTCGGAGCCGATGTAGAGCGGACGGAACCACTCCGGTGACCCCATGAAGAACACCGGCTCGCCACCGAGCGCCACGATCGCGCTGTTCACGATGCCGGAGCGCGGCGAGAACAGCAGGTGGATCATCCCGACCACGACCACGACCGAGATGAACGACGGCGAGTAGAGCACGGTCTGCGTGAACTTCTTGAACCGCTCGCTCTGCAGCTGGTTCACGATCAGCGCCAGCACGATCGGCACCGGGAACGCGATCAGCAGGCCGAGCGCGTTCACCGTGAGGGTGTTCTCGATGAGCCGCCCGAACTGGAACGACGTCACGAAGCGCGTGAAGTTGTCCAGGCCCACCCACGGGCTGCCCGAGAAGCCCAGCGACGGGTTGTAGTCGCGGAAGGCGATCTGCGCGCCGTACATCGGCCAGTACTTGAAGAGCAGCACGAAGACGACGGCGGGAGCCAGTAGTACGTATAACTGCCAGGACCGCAGGGCTCGTCGGAGATGCGAGCCGAGGCGCTGCCTCGGACTCAGGAGGCGCCGGGGTCGGGCGACCCGGGCGGGGGACTGCGTTGCCGTCATGCGCGCACCTTTGCACTCGCCACCGATCCGCGGAGGACCGGTGAGCATTCGAGGGGATGGGGTCGGGGCTCTTCGCGGTTCTCCGCGAGGAGGAGGGAGACGGCCTCCCGGGCCATGCGCTCGTAGGGCAGCGCCATGGTCGTCAGGCCGGGGTCGAGGTAGGGGGCGACCGTGTCCTGGTCGTCGAAGCCGACGATCGAGACGTCGTGGGGCACCCGCAGTCCGCGGGCCTCGAGGGTGCGGTAGGCGCCCCAGGCCGTCCGGTCGTTGCCGCAGAAGATCGCGGTGGGGGCGTCGTGCTCGTCGAGCAGCTCGGCGGTGAGCGCGAGCCCGTCCTCGACGACGCCCGTTCCGTACCGGACGAGCCGGGGGTCGGCGGGGAGTCCGGCGTCCTCGAGCGCGCGACGGTAGCCCTCGCGTCGGCCGATTCCGGCGGGGAGCGTGCTCTCGGGCGGCTGGATGTCGATGTAGCCGATCCGCTCGTGACCCGCCTCGATCAGCTGCCGGGTGGCGACGTAGCCGCCGTCCACCTCGTCCGGGAACACGCTCGAGAAGCGACCGCCCAGCGACTGCGCGTTGGCGACGACCGTCGGGACGCCGGCGAGGGCCTCGGGGACCTCCAGGACCTGGTGGTACATCGAGGCGTAGATGACGCCGAGGACCCGGTACGACAGCATCATGTCGATCGCGGACGCCTCGAGCGCCTGCTCCCCGAAGGTGTCGACGCTGAGGATGATGTGCCCGCTCTCCCAGGCCTGCATCTGCGCGCCCTTGAGCAGGCGCCCGGCGAACGGCGAGCTGGCGACCTCGTCCGAGACGAAGCCGACGATGCCGGACTGCCCGCTGCGCAGGGACTTCGCGAAGGCGTTCGTACGGTAGTCGAGGGCGGCGACCGCCTCCATCACCCGGGTGCGGGTGGCCTCGGTCACACGGTTGCCGGGAGCGTTGTTGAGCACGAGGGACACGGTCGCCTGCGACACGCCGGCCCGTTCCGCCACCTGCCGCATCGTCGCCGTGCGTCGAGCCATGTCCACCTCCTCGTGGTCCCCGTTATTCGTATAACTGGACGGTACACACGACTCCGGCAGTCGTCAAGAACGGAGTTGCGGCGAGATTCTCCGAGACCGCGGCTACCCTTCAGGCACGGTGCCGACCGCCGTGCGCGTCCCGCCGACATCGTCCGCACGAGCCGTCCGGTCCGGGAGGAGCGACCCATGGGCGAGCGAGCGAGCGGGATCCTGCTGCGCGGCGGCGTCCTGCTCTCCGTCGCCGTCGTGGTGCTCGGGATCCTCGTCTTCGCCGCTCGCTTCGAACCCTGGTCGATCCTCACGACGAACGGGGCGCTCGGTGGGGTCACGCTCGTGCTGGGCAGCTGGGTGCCGACCTGGCTGCAGATCGAGCTGGCCCTCACGGGAGCCGCGGTCCTCGCCACCCTCGTCGGCTTCTTCCTGCTGCCCGAGGAGGCTCCGCCGCCCGAGCAGGAGCCGAGGTCGTTCCTCGCCGGGGCGGTGGGGTTCGTCCTCCGCGTCCTCGGGTTCCTCGCGCTGGTGATCGCGGTGCCGCTGACGCTCCTCGTGACCCTGCTCCAGTCCGACTCGTACCGGGTGCTGCCCGGCTCCGACTCGGCGGGCTGCCGGTACGTCGAGCGCGACTTCGCGGGATACGGCACGGACGTGGGCGCGGTGCCGCCGGGGTCGCTGGTCGTGGAGTGGCCGCCGTACACCTCCGGGTGCACGGGCGTCCCGGACGACGGAGTCGCCGGGGTCCGGGGCTCTGCGCCCGGCTGAGGGGCCGGTCCGCGTCCACTCGTGGAATCTGTGCCAGGTGAGTGGACGCCATCCGGGGTCCAGGTGGTGCCGAGGGCCTGTTCCCCGTCGTCTCGTGAAGCCGGGTGCCGTGAGTCGACGCGGCCCCGGGGCCTGCGAGGAGCCGGGACCCCGTTCCGCGTCCACTCGCCCGTCCGCTCCCGACCCCGCCGGAGCAGCGCGCCCGCCCTTGTCGTCGCCTCAGCGGGCGCGCCGCAGCAGGCCGACGCCCGTCACGACCTGCCACGCCGTGATCGCGTAGACGGCGATCCGCTCCCAGACCCCGTCGGGCAGGAGGTCGATGCTCGCCGAGCCGGAGTCGACCCGGAGCAGGACGAGCCCCGCGAGCCCGAGGACGCCGAGCGCGATGCTCGTGACGGCGTACCGCGGCGCGCTCCGTCGGGCCGTGACGCCCGCGAGGATCGACGCGGCGTTGCCACCGATGATCGCGAGCGCGGCGCCGAGGACGTGCAGCCCGCCGATCCCGCTCGCGGCGCTCGCCGCGCTCCCGTGCACCACGCCGATCAGAGCGCTGCCCACGGCGAAGGCGACCGCCGCACCGAGGAATGCGGGGCGGGCACGGCCGGGGAGCGCGGCGAGCATCGCGGCGGCGAGGTAGAGCAGGCCCTGCAGCACGAAGGCCGCGTTCATCACGACGCTCAGCGGCGAGTCGATCGTGCGGCCCTGGTAGACCTCCACGTCCGGTACCCCGAGGTCGCTGATGTAGTTCGCCGCATAGCTGTAGCCGGGGAACGCGGCCGCGGCGATCGCCTCGCCGCCGACGTAGACGGTCGCGCCGAGGAGGAACAGGACGCCGGCCGCGCGCCGAGGAGTCACAGCAGGTCCCGCAGCGCCTCGAAGGTGCGGTCGGGGTCCTCGAGGTGCAGGTCGTGGTGCAGTCCGGGGAGGCGACGGACGCTCCAGCCGAGCCGCTCCAGCGCGGCGACGAGGGCGTCCGAGATCACCGAGGGCGACTCGTCCGACAGCACGAGAGTGGACGGCACCGCCGGCGCTGCGGCGGCCAGCGGATGGAAGGCGACGTCTCGGAACACCCCGACCGCCATCCTCCGATCGAACTGCGCCCCGGCCTGCTCGACGAGGGCCCGGGCGTCCGTGCCGAGGGGAGTCGGCGCCCCGCTGCGGCGCGCTCGGAGCACCTGCGCCACTCCGAGGCTCAGCAGCGGCACGAGCCAGAACAGTCGCCCGGCGAGGCCGGTGGTCGGCAGCGCGAGCTGGAATCCGGGGTCGAGGTAGACGGCGCGGGCCGGAGCCAGGCGCTCGACGGCGCGGACGAGGACCGGCCCGCCGAGCGAGTGCCCGACGATGCAGTGGAGCCCGGCGGGGAGGCTCTCGACCAGATCGTCGGCCATCGACTCGAGCCCGTACGACGCGGCGCGGTCGCTAGCGCCGTGCCCGCGAAGGTCGACCGTGGTGACCGTGCACCGGCCGTCCGCGAGCATCCGGTCGATCAGCGGCTGCCACGTCGCTCCGCTCGCGCCGAGCCCGTGCACGAGCCCCACCGTGATCGGCCCGGAGCCGGACGTCCTCGTCGTCAACCGCATGGGCTCATCCTCCTCCGTCCCCGCGGGAGTGGAGCGCGAGGGGACCAGCCTCAGTGCGACCCGGCGGTGAGGTCGTGCACCTCCTCGCCCGGCACCTGCGGGGCCGAGAGGCGGCGGAGAGCCGGCCTCCGCCGCCTCGTGCGACCGTCCCGCGCGCTGGATCCCGACGGCGCCGCGCGCGAGCAGGGCGCCGCGGCTCAGGCGGCCCGTCGAGCCGCGAGAGTGCGGCCGTGGTGCCCCGCACGCTCCTCGGCGACGGCTCGGAGCTCCTCCGCGATGTCCGTGAACCGGTCCAGGCTCGGATTCACTCCGACGAGGGTGAACTCGCGGGTGACGACCTCGAGGTCGAGCTCCCAGACGTCCTCGAGGATCCGGCGCATCCATCCGGTCGCGTGATCCCATCCCTCGCGGGGAGTCCCGGCGGCGTAGTTGCCGCCCTGCACGGTGACGAGCACGGCCGGCCTGCCGGCGATCGAGGGGGTCTGCCCGGGAGCCATGCGCGGGTCGGTGAGCACGAGGTCGACGTACGTCTTGAAGTGCTGCGAGACGCCGAAGTTGTACAGCGGCACCGCGAAGAGGAGCGCCTCGGCTCCCTCCAGCTCATCGGTCAGTGCGGCAGCCAGCGCTGCAGCCTCGTTCTGCGCGGAGCTCCGGGACTCGGGAGGCGTCATCGATCCCGCCACCGCGTCGGCCCACGAGGTCGACGGGAGGGGGTCGGAGCCGAGGTGGCGACGGACGATCGCGGCATCGGGGTGCGCGGCTCGCCATTCGCTCTCGACGATGTCTCCGAGAGCGCGGCTCGTCGATCCCTCGATGCGGATGCTGGCGTCCAGACGGAACAGGGACATTCTTCTCCTTCGCAGAACTCCGCTCGTGCGATCCGAGCGTGTCCGGGCTGTCTCCCTGCCGGTGGCAGGGCGGTGAACCGCTGTGGTTACCGTCAGTAACTGTGTACGCTCTGATCCCGTTACCGCAATCGAGCCCCTGTTACCCCGCGGTGACCGAAGGAGGAGCGATGTCCCACGGTGATCGAGACCGGGCCCTCCAGGAACGCCTCAGCGAGTCCATGCCCTCCATGCACCAGCTCTGCTCGGGGGAGTCGCCGGAGCTGTTCCGCTCGCTGATGTCGCGCATCGGCGACAAGTGGACCCTCCTGGTCATCGGCGTCCTCGGGAGCGATCGCCTGCGCTTCACCGAGATCGCCGACACGATCCCGGGGATCTCCCGCCGGATGCTCACGGTCACTCTGCGCGCCCTCGAGCGCGACGGACTCGTCTCGCGCACCGTGTACGCGCAGGTTCCGCCCCGTGTCGAGTACGAGGTCACCGATCTCGGACGCTCCTTGCAGACCGTCGCGTTCGCCGTCGGCGACTGGGTCGGGGAGCATCAGCAGACGATCGTCGAGAACAGGCGCGGCTTCGATGCCGCCGCCGACCCCGCGGGGCGGCAGGCGGACGAGCCGGTCTCGGCGGCGCAGGGGCACTGAGCGACGGAGGAGGCGCGTCCCGCTGGATCCGTCGACGTCACGCGGGCGGTGTGCTCCCGTCCGCCCAGCCCTCCAGCTCGACGACCAGCGCCATGCAGCGCAGGCGGGCGGGGGAGAAGTCGTAGGGCATCCTCCCGACGGCCTCGACCGCGCTCATCGAGCCCGCGCTCATCGAGTCCGCGCCCTCGGCTCCGTCGGGATGCGCCGCGTCCCACTCGTCGAAGAGCGCCTCGTCGTCCCGGTCCTGGCCGGAGGCCTCGATCACGGCCCGCAGCACCTGCTCGAAGGCGTGCCGCTCGGCGGCGACCTGCGCCACGCGGGGGTCGTCGACGGCGACCGTGTCATCGAGTGCCTCCTCGGCGGCGTCGACGCGGTCCGACTCCTCCCGGAGACCCGGATGGGTGGCGAGGGCGAGGAAGCGCCCGGCCTGGACGGCGGCCCCGAGCGGGCCGAAGATCCGCTCGGTGACCAGCAGGGTGTCGAGGTCCGCCTGCCGGATCGAGCCCTCGGGCACGCTCTCGAGGCGGCGGATCACGAGGTCCGAGAGCAGTCCCGCCCGGCTGCCGCTGCCCCGCATGCTCTGCACGGCGGCCCTCTGCCGCTGCAGCTCCGCCTCCTGCGCGGCGAGACTGCGCTCGAGCCGCTCCAGCACCGCTCGACCCCCCTCGGCCGGCGCCGCGTCGGCGAAGGCGTCGCGGATGTCGTCCAGGGCGATCCCCGCCTCGGCCATCCGCCGGATCCACAGCAGCCGGATCATCTGCTCGTAGCCGTACCGGCGACGGCCGTCCGCGCCCCGCTCGGGCTCCGGGAGCAGCCCCAGCTCGTGGTAGTGCCGGATGGCCCGTGGAGTGGTGCCGACGAACGCGGCGGCGTCGCCGATCATGACCTGACGCGGCGGGATGAGGGACGGATGCATGGGGGCCTTCCTCGGGCGGATGTGAGTCCAGCGCACCACATGACGCTGCGGAAGGAGCAAGCCCGCCTCGCCGCGGCCTGCGATCGGCCGGTCGCGTTCACAACGAAGGAAGGATGCCCGACGCCGCCCGTGGACACGCGTCCCCGACGCTCGCCCGCGGCATCCTTCCTTCGTTGTGAACAGCGTCAGACGGCCGTCATCCGCGACCCGTCCGCAGCGCTCTGCTCCACCGCGTCGAGCACCCGCTGCACCTGCAGGGCGTCGGCGAACGACGGAGTCGGCGCGCGACCCTCCGCGATCGCCGTCACCAGGTCGACGACCTGGTGGGTGAAGACGTGCTCGTAGCCCAGGCCGTGGCCGGTCGGCCACCAGTGGCCGACGTAGGGGTGCGACGGATCCGTCACCTGGATGCGGCGGAAGCCCTGCGCGTCGTCGGGGTCGGTGCCGTCGAAGAACTCGAGCTCGTTCATCCGCTCGAAGTCGAAGGCGATCGAGCCGCGCTCGCCGTTGATCTCGATGCGGTTGGCGTTGCGGCGGCCCAGCGCCAGGCGCGTCGCCTCGAAGACGCCGAGCGCGCCGCCGCTGAGGTTCGCCGTGAACGCCACCGCGTCGTCGACGGTGACCGGGCCGCGCTCCGCGTCGGCGTCCGCGCGACCGCCCAGCCCCGACTGCGTCGCCAGCACCGGCCGCTCCGTCACGAAGGTGCGCAGCACGGCCGAGACGGAGTCGATGCTCTGCCTGGTCAGCCACTGCGCCGTGTCGATGCTGTGCGCCGCGATGTCGCCGAGCGTGCCCGAGCCCGCCTTCGAGCGGTCGAGCCGCCAGGTCAGCGGCGCCTCGGAGTCGCTCAGCCAGTCCTGCAGGTACTGCGCCCGCACGTGGCGGATCTCGCCGAGGCGCCCGTCCTCGACGAAGCGCTTCGCCAGCGCGAGCGCCGGGGTGCGCCGGTAGCTGAAGCCGCAGGTCGCGGTGCCGCTCGCAACGGCCGCGGCCGCGGTCATCCGCTCGGCCTCCTCGACGGAGCGCGCGAGCGGCTTCTCGCAGAGCACGTGCTTGCCGGCCTCGAGAGCGGCGATCGCGATCTCGGCGTGCTGGTCGCCCGGGGTGACGATGTCGACCAGGTCGATGTCGTCGCGCGCGATGACCGCGCGCCAGTCGGTCGACCACTCGTCGGCGCCGAACTCGGCGGCCGCCGCGCGCGCCCGGCCCTCGTCGCGCCCCGCGACCACGACGAGGCGCGGCTCGAGGGCGAGCGGGAAGAAGCGGTGCGCCGTGCGCCACGCGTGGGCGTGCGCGCGCCCCATGAAGGCGTGGCCGATCAGGGCGACGCGCAGCTCCTTCGTCACGACCGCACCCCCTCGAGCAGGTCGCCCGCGGGCGTCTGCAGCGGCACCGGCTCCGGCCGCTCGACCGGACTCGCGATCGGCACGACGACCCCCTCCGCGCTCGAGCGCAGGATCGCGTCCATCACCTCGAGCACGTGCAGGGCGAGGCGTCCGGAGGCGCGCTCGGGGCGGCCGTGCCGCAGAGCGTCGGCGAGATCGGCCAGCCCCACGCCGCGGCCCGTGCCGATGACTCCGGCCGAGTCCTCCAGCGCCGTCCACTCGGGCTCGTCACGCAGCGACACCTCGACCGGGTCCGAGAAGTGGTTCGGATCGGGCACCGCGAGAGTGCCGGTGGTGCCGTAGACCTCGAAGAGCGGACTGCGGGTGCGCCAGACCTCGAAGCTCACGGTGAGCGTGGTGGTCGCTCCGCTCGCGTGCTCGAGCAGGGCGCTGATGTGGGTGTCGACCGCGACCGGCAGCGGCGTGCCGGCGAGCGGGCCCGACTCGACCGAGCGGGCGCGGTCCGAGCGCGTCGCGACTCCCGAGACCCGGGTGACCGCGCCGAAGAAGTGCACCAGCGAGCTCAGGTAGTACGGGCCCATGTCGAGCAGCGGTCCGCCGCCCGGCTGGTAGTAGAAGGCGGGGGCCGGGTGCCAGCGCTCGTGCCCCGGTGCCGACCAGTGCACCTGAGCGGCGATCGGCGTGCCGATGAGACCGGAGTCGAGAGCCCGGCGCGCGGTCTGGATCCCGGTGCCGAGCACCGTGTCCGGCGCGCTGGCGACCCGCAGGCCGAGGCGCTCCGCGAGATCGAGCAGCGGAGCCGCCTCCACCGCGTCCAGGCCCAGCGGCTTCTCGGCGAACACGTGCTTGCCGGCCTCGAGCGCCCGGGTGCCGATCTCGACGTGCGCCGCCGGGATCGTGAGGTTGAGCACGCAGTCGACCTCGGGGTCGGCGAGCAGCTCGTCGACGCTCAGGGCGCGGACGCCGTGCTCGGCCGCGACGGCGCGCGCCCGGTCGAGGTCGAGATCGGCCACCGCGACCAGGCGCAGCTGCGGGAAGGTCGGCAGGTTCGCGAGGTACTGCTCGCTGATCTTGCCGACGCCGATGATGCCGACCGTCAGCGCGACGCCCACAGCAGGCCCCTCTCGATGATCGTGCGGACGTTCGGGTCCTCGAGCACCTCGACGCGGTGCCCCGGCGTCGAGACGAAGATCCGCCCGGCGCCCCACTGGCGGGTCCAGATCGCGGGCGAGGTGATCGGACGGGTCCACGGGTCCCACTCCCGCACCTCCTGGGTCGTCGTGGCGAGCACGTCGAGGTAGTCGTCGTGCAGCACCCAGTACTGCTCGGTGACCAGGTCGAAGTCCGAGAGCCCCTGCGTGATCGGGTGCTCGGCCGCCGCCTCGGTCAGCGTGATGCGGTGCGGGCGGTAGTTGTCGGCCTGCTCGCCGGTCAGCTCGCTCGGGTGCTTGCCCGGGTGCGCGGCGAACTGCCCGCCGATCAGCTGCAGGTAGTCGGCGCTGCTCCGGAACGAGTCGGCGATGCCGCCGTGCCAGCCGGCGAGGCCCGTGCCCGCCTCGACCGCGGCGCGCAGCCCTGCGACCTCGGCGGCCTCGATCGTGCTCATGGTCATCGACTGCACGATCAGGTCGACGGTGGGCAGGTAGTCGGCGTCGGCGTAGACGGCGGTCGACTCCTCGATCCGCACGTCGAAGCCGTGGGCCTCGAGGTGCGGGACGAAGAGCTCGGTCGCCTCGACGGGCTGGTGCCCGTCCCATCCGCCGCGCACGATCAGCGCGCTCCTGCGGGATCGATCGGAGGTCATGGGTGTCCTTTCGTGGAGGGTCATCGACCGGCCAGGCTTCCGCCGATGCCGCCGACGCTGAAGTGCTTGTTGAGGAAGACGAACAGGATGATCGGCGGGAGCATCATGACGACGGCCACCGCCATCACCGGGCCCCAGTCCGTCGCATTCTGCTGGAAGAAGCTCTGCAGACCCACCGGCAGCGTGTAGTTGCTGTCGGCGCGGAGGAACACGACCGCGATCAGGTAGTCGTTCCAGGCGAGCAGGAACGAGAAGATCGCCGTCGAGAGCAGCCCCGGGAGGGAGTTGCGCAGCACGATCCGGGTGAACGAGCCGAACAGGCTCGCTCCGTCGATCCAGGCGGCCTCCTCGAGTGCGATGGGGATGGAGTCGTAGTAGGCCGCCATCATCCAGATCGCCACCGACATCGTGCCGCCGACGTAGACGACGGTGACGCCCGCGAGCGTGTCGACGAGGCCGAGGTTCGCGAAGAGGATGAACAGCGGGATGATCGCGGTCACGACCGGCAGCGACTGCACGACGAAGAGCAGCAGCGAGTAGCCCGAGACGAGGCGGTTGCGCGCTCGGCTGAGCACGTAGCCGGCCGGAGCCGCCACGGCGACCGAGACGACCACCGTCACGAGGGTGATCACCAGGCTGTTGGCCAGCCAGGTCGCGACGCTGGAGCGGCTGAACACGAGCTCGAAGTTCTCGAGCGTGAACGAGGCGGTGGACGTCGAGCCGAGCGACGGCTGCGTCGACAGCACGAACACGGCGGCGATCGGAGCGAGGACCAGCAGCGTGAGCACGAGCATCACGGTGAAGCGGAGCCAGCGGCCCCGGTCCTCGCGGTCGCGGTGCGGGCGGCGGCCCCGGTCCGGGCGGCTCTGCGGCGAGCGGCCCTGCGCGGGCGAGGGGCGGGCGGCCAGGGCGGTCATTCGACGTCCACCTTCCGGATCTGGCGGTACAGGACGACCGAGACGACGACGAGCACGGCCGTCATCAAGAACGCGATGGCGACGCCCGGTCCGGTCTGGAAGTTCTGGAAGACCATCTGGTAGGCGAGCACCACGAGCGAGGTCGTCGCGTTCACCGGTCCGCCCCCGGTCAGGAGGAAGATCGTCGGGAAGTCGTTGACGCAGAAGATCGTCATCAGGATCCACGAGATGTACGTGGTGCGGGCTATCAGCGGCATCGTGATCAGCCGGAACGACTGCCAGGGCGTCGCTCCGTCGACCTTCGCCGCCTCGTAGACGTTGGTGTCGACCGCGGCGAGGGCGGACGAGATCATCATCATCATGAACGGGAAGCTCACCCACACCTTGAACACGCAGACCGTGATCTGGGCCAGGGTCGGGTCGGCGAGGAAGAGCACGTCGCCGAAGCCGAGGGCCTTCGCGAGCACGGGCAGCGGGCTCTGTGGAGTGGCGACGAGCCAGTTCCAGGACGTCGCCGACACCACGACCGGCACGATCCACGGCATCAGCAGCAGCACCTTGAACAGCCCGCCGGCCGGGATCCGCGTGCGCAGCAGCAGGGCGAGCCCGAGCCCGACCAGCCAACTGCCGAAGACGCCCACCAGCGTGAAGGTCACCGTGAAGCCGACGGCCTGGGCGAACGCGGGCGACGTGAGCACGTCGATGTAGTTCTTCCCGCCGACGAACGGTCCCGCGTCGATCAGGCTGCCGTCGCGCAGCGACTGCACGAACGCGTAGACCACCGGGTAGACGTTGATCAGCACCAGGAGGAAGACCGAGGGCAGCGCGAACGCGAGCAGCGTCAGCGTGCGGGCGGTGAGCACGGGTCGGCGCCGGGAGCCGGCGGGCGCGGGGGTGCGGCGGGGTCCGCCTCCCGACACGCCCACTCCGCGCCGCGCGTTCGCCAGGCCGCCGGCCCGCGCCGCCTCGGCGGACGGGCCGCCGACGAGGACGGGGGTCGACTCGCTCACGACGTCAGCGTCTTCTGCAGCGCGGTCAGCGCCTCCGTGGGGGAGGAGGAGCCGGACAGCAGCGCCTGCGCGAAGTCGGTCATGGGCTTGGTGCTGTCGACCAGCGTGACGTCGGCGAAGAGCGCGTCGTTGCCGGGCGCGGCCCACGTCCGGCTGATCGGCTGCCAGACGTCGATGGCCTTGGAGGCGTTGGCGTCGGCGCGGAACTCGGGGGTCTCGGCGATCGACTTCAGCACCGGCAGTCCGATGCCCGTCCCCTCGGTCCAGAGCGGGGCCATGTTCTGGTAGTAGTACGTCAGGAACGCCTCCGAGCCCTCCTGGCTGGGGGTGTTCGTGTACATCATGATGTTGTTCGGGAAGTAGAGCGCCCCCTTCGTGCCGGCGGCGCTCACGAGCGGATCGCCGACCACGACGTCCTCGAGCAGGTCTCCGCCCAGCTGGTAGGCGAGGCCCGATCCCTCGAAGCCCATGGCGTTCTTGCGCGCCTTCCACTGCGAGTACATGTTGGTCGTCGAGTAGCCCGCGGCGCCCGGATCGATGTAGCCCTTGGCGAGCATCTCGGCCACGAACTCCATCGCCTCGATGTTGGCGGGGGTGGCCGCGTTGGGCTTGCGCTCCTCGTCGAAGAGGCCGCCGCCGTTGTTGATCATGAGGCCGACGAGCATCTGCGCGCCGTTGCTCTGCGGGCCGGCCGAGATCGCGAATCCGTAGACGTCGTTCTTCTTCAGCGCCTCGCACGCGTCGAGGTAGGACTGCCAGTCGGTCGGCGGCTCGACACCGGCCTCCTCGAGCAGGGACTTGGAGTGCCAGAGCACGCGCATGTCGAGGTTGTAGGGGACGGCCGCGTAGCCGTCGGGCGTCTTCATCGTGTCGAGCACGCCCGGGAGGAAGTCGTCGTAGAGGCCGTTGCCCTTCCAGCTCTCGAGCAGGTCGTCGGCGTAGGCGATGGCGCCCTGCTCGGCGAACTGGAACGCCTGGGTGCCGCTGCCGCTGCTGACGGCGGGACCGGTCTTCGAGGCGATCGCCGAGGCGAAGGTGGCGGTGAAGTTCGACCACTGCACGGCCTGGTAGCGGACCGCGGGCAGGCCGTCGGCGGGCGTGTACGACGTGGCGATCTTCGTGTCGAGCGGCGTGTACTCGGAGCCTCCCCACGGCATGTTCCAGAAGTCGAGGGTGGAGCCGCCGCCGCTTCCTTCGGGGGAGCTGCAGGCGGCGAGGCCCGCGACCGCGGCGGCGGCGCCGAGGCCGCCGAGCAGGGTTCTGCGGGAGAGGAAGGAGGAGGGGGTGTTCGGGGTCACGGGCTGACCTCTCTGCGATGGCGTCGCGTTCGACAGTGAACAAGTTGCGCAATCCCTGGAGCGTCTCCGTTGATCGCATGCCCATAGTGCGGGGCCAATTTTGCTTCCGCAAGAACATATTAGCCGGAAGTTGCGCAAGTGCACGCTGCTACGGTGTGGGCATGACGAGCAGCGGAGCCGTGGCGCGGAAGCCGACGATGGCCCAGATCGCCGAGGCGGCCGGCACCAGCGTCCCCACGGTCTCGAAGGTGCTCAACGGCGGAACGGACGTCTCGGACGCGACCCGCAGCCGCGTGATGGAGGCCGCGCACCGCCTCGGCTACCGGCGCGTCTCCAAGCTGCGTGCCGGGGGCGAGACCCGGCACGCCCCGCGCATCATCGACGTCGTCGTCGGGCACCTCGACGGCACCTGGATCAGCCGAGTGCTGGCCGGCATCGAGGAGACGGCGGCCGCCTCCGGAGTCGATCTCGTGCTCACCGTGGCCCGCCGCGACAGCGACTGGATCAGCAGGCTCCTGCGCCGCCCGTCCCTCGGCGCGATCGTGGTGCTCGTCGACACCACCTCGGCGCAGCTGAACCTGCTGACCACCGCCGACATCCCGGTCGTCGTGGTCGACCCGATCAGCCGCCCGCCGCTGGAGGTCGCGAGCATCGGAGCGACCAACTGGAACGGCGGCAGGATGGCCGCCGAGCACCTCCTCGCCCTCGGCCACCGCCGCTTCGCGATCATCGGCGGCACCCGCACCCACCTCTACAGCAGCGCCCGCATCGACGGCTTCACCAGCGCCCTGCGCGAGGCGGGCCTCGACGTGCCGCGCGACCGGATCCTGCACTGCGACTGGGACCGCCGCCGGGCCAGCGCCGCCGCGGCGACCCTCCTGGCCGCGTCCTCGCGCCCCTCCGCGGTGTTCGCCTGCTCCGACATCATGGGCCTCGGCGTGTACGACGCGGCCCAGGAGCTCGGCCTGGGGATCCCCGAGGACCTCAGCGTGGTCGGCTTCGACGACGTGCGCGAGTCGGCCTGGGCCGCTCCACCGATGACCACCGTGCACCAGCCGATCGCCGACATGGGCGCCGCGGCGTTCCGGATGCTCCTGCAGGCGCACCAGTCGGCCGTGCCTCTGTCGCCGAGCACCCGCGCGACGCGCATCGAGCTCGAGACGCGTCTGATCGAGCGGGCGTCGACCCGGCGGGTGTGACGGGGCGCGACCGGACGTGATCCGGGGTCTGCGCGGGCTCCGTGGCCCGTTCCGCGCCGACTCGCGGGCGCCGGGCTCGTCCAGTGGTCGCGATCCGGGCTCTGCGGAAGCTCCGTGGCCCGTTCCGCGTCCAGTCGCGATCGACGGGTTCGTCCACTGGACGCGACCCGGGCTGTGGGCGGGCTCGGGGGCCGGTTCCGCGTCCAGTCGCGATCGGCGGGTTCGTCCAGTGGACGCGACCCGGGCTCTGCGCGGCCTCGGGGTCCGTTTCGCGTCGACTGGCGGTCGGCGGGCGTGACGAGTGGTCGCGTTCCGGAGTGTGCGCGCCTCCGAAGCCCGTCCTGCTCCGCTCCGGAGGAATCAGCTCGTGGCGCGGGCGGGCCTCGCGTGCTCCCCGTGGGCGTGGTCCGCCGAGGCGAGGCGGTGGTGGCGGGGCGAGGAGTCGACCGAGTGCTCGGCCTGGGAGATCGCGTCGGTCACCAGCTGCCGGGCGTGCTCGTCGACGAGCCGGTAGAAGACGCGGGTGCCGTCGTGGCGGGTGGTGACCATGCGGGCCAGGCGGAGCTTCGCGAGGTGCTGCGACACGGCGGTCGGCGACTTGTCGACCAGCGCCGCGAGCTCGGTGACCGAGCGCTCGCCGTCGCGCAGCGCGAGGATGATGCGCACGCGGGTGGCGTCGGCGAGCATCGCGAACACCTCGACGGCGAGTTCGACGTACTGGCTGTCGTGGTCGGCCGGGGTGCGGTCTTCGTCCATGCGCCGATCCTTTCACGGGCGTCGCGTCGGAGCGGGTCGGGGCACTCAAAACCTGCACGCCTGCGCAGGTATAGGGTGAAGGCGTCCGATGTCAGGAGTCCTCCGTGCTGTCCGTCCTGCGCTCCCGCGCCTACCGCTCGCTGTTCGCCGCGCAGGCGATCGCGCTGATCGGCACCGGCCTGCTGACCGTCGCGCTGGGCCTCCTCGCCTACGACCTGGCCGGCGCGCAGGCGGGAGCGGTCCTCGGCACGGCGCTGACGATCAAGATGGTCGCCTACGTCGGGGTCGCTCCCGTGATCGCGGCGCTCGTGCACCGGCTGCCGAAGAAGGTCGTCCTCGTCGGCGCCGACCTGATCCGCGCCGCCGTCGCCCTGTCGCTGCCGTTCCTGACGGACGTGTGGCAGATCTACATCCTCGTGTTCGTCCTCCAGGCCGCGTCCGCGACGTTCACGCCCGCGTTCCAGTCGCTCATCCCGGTGGTGCTCCGGGATGAGCGCGAGTACACGAAGGCGCTCTCCCTCTCGCGTCTCGCCTACGACCTCGAGGCGCTGGTCAGCCCGATCCTCGCGGCGGTCCTGCTGACGGTGATCAGCTCCAGCAGCCTCTTCCTGGGCACCGTCATCGGATTCCTCTGCTCCGCGATCCTCGTCCTGACCACACCGCTCCCCAGCCGCCCCGAGGTCGCCGCCCCCGGGAACCTGTGGCAGCGCACCACCGCGGGGGTGCGCGTGTTCGCCCGCACCCCGTCGCTGCGCTTCCTGATGGGACTGAACCTGACCGTCGGCGCCGCGACCGCCCTCGTGCTGGTCGACACCGTCGTCTACGCCCGCGACGTGTTCGCGCTCGACGACTCCAGCCTCGCGCTCGCGCTCGCCTGCTACGGCGGCGGCTCCCTCCTCGTCGCTCTCAACGTCCCGCGGCTGATCGAGCGGTACGGCGATCGGAGGGTCATGCTCGGCGGCAGCGACTTCGCGCTCACCGGCCTCACCCTTGCCGTCGCGATGACCCTCCTGTCCGCGATGTGGGCGGGCGCCTGGTGGCTGCTGCTGGCGACCTGGGCGGTCCTCGGCGCGGGGAACTCGCTGATCGGCACTCCGTCGTCGCGGCTGCTGATGCGGGCGGCGACGGAGCAGAACCGCAGCGCGGTCTACACCGCGCAGTTCTCCCTCTCCCACGCCTGCTTCCTGATCACCTACCCGCTCGCCGGATGGATCGGCGCCGTCAGCCTGACCGCCGCCGCGGTCGCGCTCCTGGCTCTCGCCCTGGTCGGCGCCGTCCTCGCCCGCCGCTCCTGGCCCGCCCGGCTGCCGACGGAGCAGGCCGCCGCGCTGCAGCCGACCCCTGCGCGGAGCAGGCCGTGACCGCCGTCGCGCAGACCAGCGCGGCGCGCAGGCTGCGAGCAGCACTGGTCCTGGGAGTCGCGATCCTCGTCGGCATCCTGATCGGACTCCTGATCACGGGCGGACCGTGGTCGCCCCGCCCCGTCGGCGGATCCAGCGCCGAGGCCGGCTTCGCCCGCGACATGCAGACCCACCACCTGCAGGGCGCCGAGATGGCGTTGCTGATCCGCGACCGGACCCAGGATGAGGAGGTGCGGTACCTGGCGACCGATCTGCTCCTCACCCAGCAGCAGCAGTCCGGGCAGCTGTTCGGCTGGCTCACCGGCTGGGGCCTCCCGCAGGCCTCCACCGGAGAGGCCGTGGAATGGATGACCGCACCCCTGGAGGGCGGCGGTCACGACCAGATGCCCGACCACGGCACGAGCGCGGGCGGATCGGTGCTCATGCCGGGGCTGGTGACGCCCGCGCAGATCGCCGAGCTCACCGCCGCGACCGGAGCCGACGCCGACGCGCTGTTCTTGGAGCTGATGATCACCCACCACGAGGGCGCCCTGACGATGTCGGAGGCCGTACTCGAGCGCGGGGAGGACCCGATGGTCCTCACCTTCGCCGACGTGATCTCCACCTCGCAGCGGCGTGAGATCGCGCAGATGCGCGACATGCTCGCCGCCCGCCGCTCCTGACTTGTCCTGCTGTCGGTCCTGCGAGGAGCGGGTGCGGCGTCACCGCCAGGCGCTGCGGCGCAGCAGTCGGAGCCCGTTCAGCGCGACGATCACCGTGGAGCCCTCGTGGCCGGCGACCGCCAGCGGCAGGGGGAGCGTCGCGATCAGATCCCAGGTCACCAGGACGGTGATGAAGGTGCCCGCGATGATCAGATTCGCGACCACGTAGCGGTGCGCGCGGCGCGAGAGGGCGATCACCTTCGGGATCACGGTCAGATCGTCCCGGATGATCACCGCGTCGGCGGTGTCCAAGGCGAGGTCGGATCCGTGGCGGCCCATCGCGACGCCCGTGCTCGCCGAGGCGAGGGCGGGCGCGTCGTTGACGCCGTCGCCGACGAGCAGGACCGGGATGCCGCGCTCCTCGAGCTCGCGCACCGTCGCGGCCTTGTCGGCGGGCAGCAGCCGTGCGCGCACCTCGGCGATGCCGGTGCGGCCGGCGATGTCCGCGGCCGTGCGCTCGTTGTCCCCGGTCAGCAGATGCACGGGCTCGCTCGTCAGTGCGGCGGTCTGCGCGACGGCGCTCGCCGCGTCCGGGCGCAGGGCGTCCTCGAGCGTCACCGTGCCCACCGTCGCCCCGTCGACGACGACGTCCACGACCGTCCCCAGGATCTCCGGGTGCTCCGCCGACTGCACGACGCGCACCGGAACTCCGTCGACGACGCCCTCGACGCCCCGGCCGGGCAGCGCCCGGAAGTCCGCGGCGGGGGGGACGCCCGGTCCGGCCGCGCGGACGAGCGCCCGCCCGAGAGGATGCTCGCTGTGCTGCTCGACGGCGGCGGCCCACCGCAGCACCTCCGCCTCCGAGACGCCGGGGGTGGGCGAGACGCGGCGCACGACGGGCGCGCCCTCGGTGAGGGTGCCCGTCTTGTCGAACGCGACGAGCCGGGTGCGGCCGAGGCGCTCCATGACGGTCGCCGACTTCACGAGCACGCCGTGACGGCCCGCGTTCGCGATCGCGGCGAGCAGCGGAGGCATCGTCGACAGCACCACCGCGCAGGGGGAGGCGACGATCATGAAGGTGATCGCCCGCAGCAGCGCGTCGCGGAAGTCGTCGCCCAGCGCCAGCGGCAGTGCGAAGACGAGCAGCGTCGCCGCGACCACGCCGAGGGAGTAGCGCTGCTCCACCTTCTCGATGAACATCTGCCGCGACGACTTCGTCTCGGACGCCTCCGCCACCAGCGTCACCACGCGGGCGATCACGGAGTCGCCCGCCGCGCGCTCGATCCGGACCGAGAGGGCGCCCGTGCCGTTCACGGTTCCCGACAGCACCGGATCACCGGGACGCCGGCGCACCGGTACCGATTCTCCGGTCATGGCGGCCTGGTCGACCTCGCTGACCCCGTCGACCACGACACCGTCGCCGCCGATTCGCTCGCCCGGGCGCACGAGGATCAGGTCGCCGACGACGAGCTGAGCGGTGGGGACGGTCTCGACGTCGTCGCCGTCGTCCGTCCGGAGCAGCCGGGTCGCCCGCTCCGGCGCGAGCGTGAGCAGGCTCGACACCGAGTCGGCCGTGCGCTGGGTCACGAGGGCCTCGAGCGCGCCGCTGGTCGCGAAGATCACGATGAGCAGCGCCCCGTCGAACACCTGGCCGATGGAGGCGGCGGCGAGCGCGGCGACGATCATCAGCAGATCGACGTCGAGCACCTTCTCGCGGAGCGCGGTGAGGCCGGCCCACGCCGGCTCCCATCCGCCCGCGATGTAGCAGGCGAGGTACAGCGTCCACCACACCGGCGCCGGGAGCCCTGCCAGCTGCAGCGGCCAGGCGACGAGGAACAGCAGCAGCGCGAGGGCCGCCCAGCGCACCTCCGGGAGTCGCGCGCCGGTGACGAGGATCGACGGCGGCTTCGCGAGCACGCGACCGCCCTCGCGCACCCGGGCCTCAGTGACCGCGCTCATGCGGGGACCTCCGCGCGGCGGTGGTGGTGCGTGCCGGCCGGAGCGTGCTCGACCTGGAGGACGGCGCCGCGCACGGGCCGCACCCGGGTCGGGTAGGGGAGCAGTGCGGACACCGCGCCGGCCGGCCCCGCGTGGACGCTCCGAGACGAGCAGGCCCCTGTCCGCGTATCTACATACATGCGCAGATTCTCGCACGGAGTCACGGCGACGGGCAGTGTCGCCGGGGGCACGGCAAGGGCCCCGCGAGTGGGGGGACTCGAGCGGGGCCCAGGGCCCGCGAGGGGAACGCGATGCCGTCCATGAGTGTATGCGCAGGAAGCGGGGCTCGGCGAGGAGGACGGCCGTCACGCCCCCTCTGCGAGTCGTCGCGTTCCGGGCTTCAGGCGCGAGTCGGAGCCCGATCCGCGTCCTCTCGCGGGCGGCGGCGACGAGGGAGGGACGCGTTCCGGGGTCTGCAGGGGAGTCGGACCCCGTTCCGCATCGGATCGCAGAGGGCCACCCGTGCGCGGCGGTGTCACCCGTCCGCGCTCCGCGCCCTCAGACGAGGATCGCCAGTGCCGTCGAGGCGATCCCGAGCACGACACCCGCAGCGACGAGGATCAGCCCGGTGAACCGCAGGGCCCGCACCGCGTCGCTCCAGCGGTGCACGCGGATCCGCTCCGGATCCTCCTCGCGGTAGTACACCTCGCGCTGATCGGACTCGAGCGGAGCGAGAGGATCGTCGGCGACGAGGGGTCGCGACCGCACCTCGCCGGCGCGCGACACCCAATGCAGGGCGCGGGGCGGTCCCTCCTCGAGGTACGCGGTCGTCGGCCACCAGCGGCCGTCGACCAGCAGCGCGACGAAGGCCGCGAGCAGGAACAGCACGCCGAGGGGGAGCGCGACGAGGGAGAGCGCCTCGAGGATCGTCTCCAGCATGCGCCGCCTCTCCGTCCCGGTCCGATCTCGAGGGTACCGAGGGCGCGGGGGTCCTGGCCGGGAAGTCGTCGGCCCGGCCGTCAGTGCTGGTGCTCGTCCTCCCAGCGGGGGAACGGGTCGTCGAGGGAGTCCCAGAGCGCGGGCCCGGCGAGGAGCTCGTCCGAGGTGAGCAGGCAGCCGTGCAGCACGCGGTCCAGCTCGCCGACGTCGAGGTCGCAGCCGAAGAACACGAGCTCCTGCCCGAGGGGCGCGTCGGCGTCCCAGCTGCGGATCGACGTCGGATCGAGGGCCAGGACGTCGCCGGCGATCGACCAGGACGCCACGCGGTCGGCGCGGCTCGCCAAGCGCGCGAGACCGCGCGAGCGGAGGATCCGCCCGACCCGCGAGGCGACGAAGTCGGAGGAGACGGCGGCGTTCAGCCGCTCGGGGTGGAAGGGCAGGGGCTCGCGGAAGACGTGGGTGGTCACCGATCCCGTCTCCGTCGCAGCGACGCCGCGGAGCGCGCGCTGCCAGCCGAGGTCCGACGCCAGGCGGTGCGCACGCTGCGGCGTGAGGTTCGCGCGCCGCCGGCGGTACTGGTCGAGCTCGTCGACCCGGAGGACGTCGGCCCCCGGCGACAGCGCCGCGAGGAGGTCGCGGGCCTGCGCGGCTGCGTCTCCGTTCGTTCCGCGGTCGTCGGTGAGGACCACGAGGGTCGCGAACTCGAGCCTGCCCGCGAGCGTCTCGGCCGCGTCCCACTCGTGCGGGCTCTGCGGAGCGCGCTCGCCGGAGGGGGTGCCGAGCAGCACTCGGGACACCTCCGCGACCGAGGTGACCGCGACCACGTCGAGGACGCCGATCCGGGTGTCGCCCGGGTGCCTCCTCCGCAGGAGGTGCTCGAGGACGAGGGCGACCTCCATCGGGTCGGCCGCCGGGTCGAGTGCGACGACCGTCACTCCGCTCTCGCCGTCATCGGCCTGTCGAGCGAGCTCGGCGGCGAGCCCGACGGCGAACTCGCCGCTGTCGGACTCCGGGACATCGAGCACGAAGCTCTCGACGGCCGCCGCGCCGGACAGCCGTTTCGCGATCCTCGCGCTGTCGCGGGTGTCGGAGGCGCTGACCAGCGTCACGGCGAGAGCGGGCGGGCGGTGCGTCGGGAACGAGGACTCCATGGTCCGCTACTCTAACGAGAATCGTTATCAATAGGACAGGAGTACTCGTGAAGGTCCGCAACTCACTGAAGTCGATGAAGGGCATGCCGGGATCGCAGATCGTGCGCCGCCGCGGTCGGGTCTTCGTCATCAACAAGCTGAACCCGCGATTCAAGGCCCGCCAGGGCTGAGGCCGGGAACGACGAAGGGCGCCGTCCCGGTCGGACGGCGCCCTTCGTGCAGGACGGCTCAGTGCTCGTCGTAGTGCCCGGCGTGAGCGGCGTGCTTGTGACCGTCGTGCACGAAGTCGACGTGGTCGTCGTGCGGGACGCTCTCGTGACCGCAGGAGTCGCCGTGCTCGTGGTCCGCGGCGGAGTGCTCGGCCTCGGCCTCGTGCTCGTCGTAGTGGTCGCCG
Organism: Rathayibacter sp. SD072; assembly: GCF_017355185.1. Lineage (GTDB taxonomy): Bacteria > Actinomycetota > Actinomycetes > Actinomycetales > Microbacteriaceae > Rathayibacter. Next base: position 24,083 of record NZ_JADILJ010000014.1, read on the forward strand.
TGCAGGGCGTGGTGGTGGGTGCCGTGCGCGTAGTCGACGTGATCGTCGTGCTGAACGGCCTGGTGGCCGCAGGAGTCGCCGTGCCGGTGCTCGGTGACGGCGTGCTCGGCGTGGATCTCGGTGGTGCTCATGGTGCGGCCTCTCGTGCTGTCGATGACGGGGGCGACGCCGGGTCGGGGCACGGCGTCTCCGATCACCTCACCAGATGCATAAACGAATTGCAATACATCTGCACAGTTGAGACCGATGATCATGATCGTCTCGGTGGGCGGGTCTCGATGCGCCGCTGCGCGGCTACTCGACCAGCAGGGGTCCCGCTGTGCGGCTACTCGACCAGTAGGGGTCCCCCTGTGCGTGCTACTCGACGAGCAGGGGTCGCCCCTGCGGGGCTGCTCGACCCGCGAGGGGGCACACCTTGCTGATCGAGTAGCCCGCGCAGCGGGCGTATCGAGATCCCTCCCGAACCGAGGGTCCTCAACCCTCCAGGGCGTGCCGGACGGCGTCGTCGACGATGTGCGTGACGTGCGTGTCGGCGACGGAGTAGTGCGCCTCCCGACCGATCCGCTCGACCGCGACGAGCCCCGCCGACCGCAGGGTGCGCAGGTGCTGCGACACCAGTGGCTGCGAGAGCCCGGTCCGCTCGGCGAGGCCCCCCACCGTCGACCGCTCCCTCTCCAGCTCGCGCAGCAGGCGCAGACGGGAGGCCGAGGACAGCACCTTGAACAGCTCGGCGGCCGGCTCCAGATCCTCTGCCATGTGCTCATACAAGCAGACGTGCAGGGGTCGCGCGGATCCTCACTCAGTGGGCTCGAGCACCCCGTCCACCAGCCGCACCACGCGGTCTGCGAGGGCGATCACGGCCGGATCGTGCGAGACGCACGCCACCGCGACTCCGCGCTCGGCCTCCGCGCGCAGGATCGCGCGGATCCGCTCGGCGCTCGCCGCGTCCAGCCCGGTCGTCGGCTCGTCGAGCAGGAGCAGGTCGGCGCCCCGGGCCAGGCCCTGCGCGAGCAGCGTCCGCTGCCGCTGGCCACCGGAGAGCACGGCGAACGGCTCGGCGGCGAGCGGAGTGATCCCGAGCCGCTCCATCGCGGCGACGACCGCGGCGCGCGACTCCGCTCCGATCGGCCGCCATCGGCCGGCACGGCCCCAGACGCCGATGGTCACGACGTCGCGTACGGTGACGGGCAGGCGGTCCGGGACGGCGGTGCGCTGGGGGACGAAGGCGATCGCGGAGGGGGCGCTGCGGGTGCCCCTGGAAGGTGCTCGGGTGCCGGCGACGACCTCCAGCAGCGTCGTCTTCCCCGCTCCGTTCGGCCCGGCGATCACGGTGAGGGAGCCGACCGGCAGATCGAGATCGAGGCTCGCCAGCGCCGTGCGCTCGCCGAAGTCGACGCCGATCCCTCGGAGGCTCACGAGGGCGACGGGGTGCAGAACGCTGGGGGACACCTGCTCGACGGTAGCAGGTTGATAACCGTTCTCATTATCAGCTACGGTCGGGCACCATGCCTTCCTTCCTCCTCGGGATCCTCGAGCCGTTCGCGCTCGACTTCCTCCAGCGCGCCCTCCTCGGAGGAGCGCTGGTCGCCGTCCTGTGCGGCGTCGTGGGGACCTGGGTGGTCCTCCGCGGGATGGCGTTCCTGGGCGAGGCGCTCGCCCACGGCATGCTCCCCGGCGTGGCCCTGGCGACCGTGCTCGGAGCGCCCGTACTGGTCGGCGGGGCGGCGAGTGCGGTGGCGATGAGCCTCGGCATCGCGGCCCTGCAGCGGCGGGGCCGGCTGTCGTACGACACGAGCATCGGCATGCTCTTCGTCTCGATGCTCGCGCTGGGCGTCATCATCATCAGCCACTCGGGCAGCTTCGCCACCGACGCCACGTCGATCCTGTTCGGCGACATCCTCGCCATCGCGCCCCTCGACATCACGCTCCTCGCCGTGGCGACCGGAGCGGGTCTCCTCGTCGCCGCGGTCTTCCACCGCTCGCTGGTGGCGCTCGCGCTGGATCACCGGATCGCGTCCGTCCTCGGACTCGGGCCGCGCTCGGCCCAGGCCGCGCTCGTCGGGCTCGTGACGCTGGCGGTGGTCGCGTCGTACCAGGCCGTCGGCTCACTCCTGGTCGTGGGCCTGCTCCTGGCGCCCGCGGTCGCCGCGGGGCACTGGACCACCCGCATCCCGACCCGGATGGTGCTCGCCGCCGTACTCGGCGTGCTCTCCGTCCTCGTCGGCCTCCTCGTCTCGTGGTACGCGGCGACGGCCGCGGGAGCGTCGGTCGCCGCGACGGCGATCGCGGTCTCGGGGCTGTCCTGGGCGCTCCGCGCGGCCACCGTGCCGCTGCGCTCCCGCCCCCTCGCGATCCACGCCTGACCGACCGCCCTCATCGTCTCCTCTCGAAAGGACCCCGTGCGCTCCCGCTCCACCCTCCTCCTCGGCGCCCTCGCCCTGGGCCTCGCGGCCTGCTCGACCGACGCCGCCGCTCCGCCCGCCGACGCCTCCGGTGACGGGCACGGCGCGGTCTCCGGAGCCGCCGAGCTCTCGGAGCCGCGCCTCGGCCTCACCTGGATCGACCCGGCAGGAGCCGTCTCGCACCTCGATCTGCTCGACGAGACCGTCGCCGAGCTCGGCGCCATCGGCGAGCCCACGGCGATGACGACCGACGGGCGCTACCTCTTCGCGCAGACCGCGGACCGCGTCGAGATCGTCGACAGCGGCGTCTGGACCTGGGATCACGTCGACCACTTCCACTACTACCGCGCCGACCCGCGGATCCTCGGCACGGTCGAGGGGGAGGGGGAGGCGGTCGTCGCCACGACGAACCTCTCGACCTCCGGCGGCACCGGTCTCTTCTTCCCCGACTCGGGCGAGGCCGTGCTGCTCGACACCGAGGCGCTGTCGACGGGGGAGATCAGGGAGTCGTTCCGCCTCGACGCCGAGCAGGGCGCCGGGATGGTCGTGCCGGTCGGATCCTTCGCTCTGGTCACCGAGGGCGGCGGGACCGTCGCCGGGTACACCGCCGACGGCGAGCCCACCGGTCTCGTCGAGGACTGCCCGCAGCCGGCGGGGACGATCACCACCCGCGTCGGCGCCGTCGTCGGCTGCGCGGACGGCGCTCTGCTCGCCACCGTCGAGGGCGAGGAGCTGAACATCGAGCGGATCCCGTATCCCGCCGGAGCCACCGCGCCCGCCGCCACGAGCTTCGCGAACCGCGAGGGCCGGCCCACCGTCGCCGGACTCGCCGGCACCGAGGGGATCTGGCTGCTCGACACCCGGGCGCGCTCGTGGACCCTGCTCCCGGCTCCGTCGCCCCTCGTGCAGGCGACCGCGGTCGACGACGAGGACGACCACGTGCTCGCGCTCGCCGAGGACGGCCGCCTGCTCGTGCTCGACGGGGCGGACGGAGCGGTGCTGTCGCAGACGGAGCCGCTCGTCGCGGAGTCGCTCGCCGCGGGTCTCGCACCGGCCCTCGTCGCCGACCAGCAGCGCGCCTACCTCAGCGCACCCGCCGAGAAGGCGCTGCACGAGATCGACTACGCGGACGGCGCCCGCCTCGCGCGCTCGTTCGGCACGGCGACCGAGCCTGCCTTCACCGCCGAGACGGGACGATGACCGTGCGACGACTCCGCCTCTCCGTCGCCGCCGCGGTCCTGCTCGCCCTGTCGGGCTGCTCCGCCGCGGCCGACGACCGCCCCCTGGTGATCGTCTCGACCAACATCCTCGGCGACGTCGTCGAGCGGCTCGTCGGCGACGAGGCCGAGGTCGTGACGCTGATGAAGCCGGACGCCGACCCGCACTCCTTCGAGATCTCGGCGCAGGAGGCCGCGCGGCTGCGCTCGGCCGACCTCGTCGTCTCGAACGGCCTGGGCCTGGAGGAGGGACTGCAGCAGCACCTCGACGCCGCGGCCGACGAGGACGTCGCGGCCTTCGTCGCCGGCGACGCGATCGAGGTGCTCGACTACCGCTCCGGCGACGCCGAGGGCAGCCCCGACTCGCACTTCTGGACCGATCCCGCGCGCATGATCGACGTCGTCGACGCGCTCGAGCCCGTGCTGGCAGCTCTCGACGGAGCGGACCCCGCGGCGATCGAGCGGAGCACCGCCGGGTACCGCACCGAGCTCGAGGCGCTCGATGCCGAGATGACGGCGGCGTTCGCGGCGATCCCCGACACGCGCCGTGCGCTCGTCACCAACCACCACGTCTTCGGCTACCTCGCCGACCGCTTCGACTTCGCCGTCGTCGGCGCGGTAATCCCCGGAGGCACGACCCTCGCCGCCCCGTCCGCCTCCGACCTCGCCGATCTGGTCGAGGCCGTCGAGGACACCGGCGTCCCCACGATCTTCGCGGAGTCCTCGTCTCCCGACCGCCTCGTCCAGGCGCTCGCGAGCGAAGCCGATATCCGCGTCGAGGTGGTCGAGCTGTTCACGGAGTCCCTCACCGGTCCCGAGGGCGGCGCCCCCGACTACCTCGCCATGATGCGCGTCAACACGCAGCGCATCGCCGCCGGACTCTCGCCCTGAGCGTCCACGACCACCACCAGGAGAACGACATCACCATGCGCACCTTCCGACGCGCCGGCCTCGGCCTGCTCGCCCTCGGCACGATCGCGACCCTCGCGGCCTGCTCCTCGAGCGGAGCCCCCGCGGCCGACCCGACCGCCGACTCCACTCCGACCGCCTCGGCCACCCGCGTCGCCGTCGCCTACGAGGGCGGCATCCTCGTCCTCGACGGAGAGACGCTCGAGACCGTGGCCGACCTGGACTCCGAGGAGTTCACCCGGCTCAACCCGGCCGGCGACGGCCGGCACGTCATGGTCACCATGAGCGAGGGCTTCCAACTCCTCGACACCGCCGCGGGCGCCGACGGCGAGCCCGAGCTCACCGACGTCGTCTTCCCGGCCGACACCCCCGGCCACGTCGTCCGCCACGGCGGCAAGACGATCCTCTACGCCGACGGCACGAGCGACACCACGATCATCGAGACCGCCGACCTGGCCTCCTCCGAGGGCGTGCCCGAGGTCGAGACCATCGCGGGCGTCGAGGCGCACCACGGTGTGTCGATCGTCCTCGAGGACGGCACCTTCCTCACCACGGTCGGCACCGCCGACGGACGCACCGGCATCGAGGTGCGCGACGCCTCCGGCGCCGTGGTGGCCACGAACGACCAGTGCCCCGGCGTGCACGGCGAGGGCACGGCCGAGGGCGAGGCCGTCGTCTTCGGCTGCGAGAACGGCGCCCTCGTCTACGACGACGGCGCGATCACCAAGCTCGAGGCGCCCGACCAGCCCTACGGCCGCATGGGCAACGCGTGGGTCAGCGAGACCAGCCCGATCGTCGTCGGCGACTATAAGGACGACCAGGACGCCGAGGGCTACCTCCTGCACCGCCTCGCCCTGATCGACACCGAGGCGAAGTCCCTCGAGGTCGTCGACCTCCCCGAGGGTGTCGAGTACACCTTCCGCGGCGTCGCCCGTGGACCGGAGGACCTCGCCTACCTGATCGGCTCCGACGGAGCGGTCCACGTCGTCGACCCCGGGACCGGTGGGATCACCGACTCGTACCCGGTGGTCGACGCGTGGGAGAGCCCGGTCGAGTGGCAGGACCCGCACCCCGCCATCACGGTCGCGGGCGACGTCGCGTACGTCACCGATCCGGCGGCGGACTCCATCCACGCGGTCGACCTGACCACCGGGGAGATCGTCTCCAGCGCCGAGCTGGGCGTCACTCCGAACGAGATCGCCGTCGCCGCGAGCTGACGCACGGTCGAGGCGGAGGGCGCGGGGCATCGGGCTCCGCGCCCTCCGTCGTCCCCGGGCGGAGTCGCCGCCGGCCGTGAGCGGACGCGATCCGGGGTCTGCTCGGGCGGCGGGCCCCGGGTCGGGTCCACTCGCGGTCGGCGGATCGCGAGTGGGCGCGTTCTGGGCTCTGCGCGTGCGCGGAAGCCCGTTTCGCGTCCATTCGTGGGTAGTGGATCTCGCGAGTGGGCGCGTTCCGGGCTCTGCTTGCACGCTGGACCCCGTACCGCGTCGACTCGCGGGTGCGCGTGCAGGCCGGAGTGCCGACCGGCTGCGGCGGAGGCACCGGCGGGCGCCCCCGCCCCGTGACAGCGCTCTCCGGAACCCCCTGGCGCCGCCGCCCGCGATGTGAGGGGATGGACGCCGGTGCACGTCGACGTCCCCCGCCTCCCGTGGCCGGACCGCGCACCTCCCTCAACGAAAGGTCGGGTCAGCCGTGCCGCTCAGCGTTCTGTTCATCGGAGGAACGGGCATCATCAGCTCGGAGGGCGTCCGCCGCGCTCTCGAGACGGGGCTTGAGGTGACCGTGCTCAACCGCGGGCGCACCGCGCTCCGTCCGCTCCCGGAGGGGGTCCGCACCCTCACCGCCGACATCCGCGATCCCGGCAGCGTGCGCGAGGCGCTCGGCGACGAGCACTTCGACGCCGTGGTCGAGTTCGCGGCCTTCACCCCCGAGCACGTGCAGCAGGACATCGACCTGTTCACCGGCCGCACCGCCCAGTACGTGTTCATCAGCTCGGCCTCGGCGTACCAGAAGCCCCCGGCGCGGCTGCCGGTGACGGAGTCGACTCCGCTGCGGAACCCCTACTGGTCGTACTCGCAGGACAAGATCGCCTGCGAGGACCTGCTCGTCACCGAGTACCGGCGCACCGGCTTCCCCGTGACGATCGTGCGGCCCTCGCACACCTACGACCGCACGGCGCTGCCGGTCGACGGAGGCTGGACCGTGATCGACCGGATGCGGCGCGGCCTCGAGGTGGTCGTCCCGGGCGACGGCACCTCGCTCTGGACCCTGACCCACAGCCGCGACGTCGCGGTCGGACTCGTCGGCCTGCTCGGTGCGACGGCGGCGATCGGCGAGGCGTTCCACATCACGGGCGACGAGACGCCCACGTGGGACCGCATCCACCGGGACCTCGCGGCGGCGGCCGGGACCGAGGCGCGGATCGTGCACGTCCCGTCCGACGCGATCGCTGCGGCCGATCCCGAGCTCGGCGCCGGGATCATCGGCGACAAGGCGCACTCCATGGTCTTCGACAACGCGAAGATCCGCGCTCTCGTGCCCGCGTACTCGCCCTCCGTCCGCTTCAGCGACGGCGCCCGCGAGATCGTCGAGTGGTACGACGCCGACGCGTCCCGCCGGGTCGTCGACGAGCGGATGAACACCCTGTTCGACACGCTGATCGAGCGGCACCGGCCCCGCCCGCTCTAGGGCGGTTCCCTGACGGGGGCGCTGCGGCGCGTGCGGCGCCCCCGTCAGGGGGGCCTGAGCCTCCTCCCGCCGAAGCGCGGACACGATGTCTGCCAGAGTCGGAGGGCATTCCCCGGCGGGCAGCGGCCGGGGTCCCAGCGGAGAGGCGCCGACACGTGACGCAGAGTGCCCCGATCGATCGAGCCGCGGTGCGGGAGCGCATCCGGCTCGCGGCCCTCGACGATCTCAGGATCGTCGGCACCGGGCCCGAGGAGCGGTTCGATCGCGTGACGCGGATGGCGAAGGAGCTGTTCGGAGTGCCGATCGCCGAGATCAACTTCATCGATCAGGACCATCAGTTCACGAAGTCGCCGCAGCGTCCGGGCGGCTCGCGCCTCACTCCGCGGGCGGACTCGTTCTGCGACGTGGTCGTCCAGCAGCCGGACATCGTCGTGGTCCAGGACGCGCTCGAGGACCCGGTCTTCGCCCGCCGCGGGTCGGTCACCGGCCCGCCGCACGTGCGCTTCTACGCCGGCCGCCCGCTGAGCGTCGCCGAGGGCGCCCGCGTGGGCACCATCTGCCTCGTCGACACGGAGCCGCGCGATCTCAGCGTCGAGGACCAGGACCTGCTGGACGAGCTCGGCCTGTGGGTCGAGCGCGAGCTGATCCACTTCCGCGCCGTCGACCGCGCCGCCTGGACGCAGCAGCAGATGCTGCCCGCTCCGCTCGAGCACGGCGACGGGTTCTCCTTCTCCGGATTCACGCGGCCGCACTCCGACGTCGCCGGCGACTACTTCGCCGTCTCGGCGACCGAGGGGCGCGTCGACGCGACCCTCGCGGACGTCATGGGGAAGGGCTACTCCGCCGCTCTCGTCGCAGCGGCCGTCCGGTCCGCCTTCCAGGCGCGACCCGGCTGGGAGCCGGAGGCGGCCGTGGCGGCGGTCAACGAGCAGCTGCTCGCCGATCTCTCGGCCACGGGCACCTTCGCCACTCTGTTCCACGCGAGCGTCGACACGGCGACCGGCGAGATCCGCTACGCCGACGCCGGTCACGGCCTCACCGCGGTCCTGCGCGCCGACGGCTCCGTCGAGCGGCTGACCTCCTCCGACTTCCCGATCGGCATCGGCGAGGGCATCTGCTGGGAGGCCCGCACGACGACGCTGCTGCCCGGCGAGGTCCTCGTCTCGTGCTCCGACGGGGCACTCGACCTCTACGACGGCACGCTGTCGGCGCTGGACGACCTGGCGGACCTCGTCCGCCGCTGCGCCGACGACGGCGCCCTCTTCACCGAGCTCTCGGACCTCATCGCCGAGATCTCCCCCGACGACGACGTCACGGTGCTGGTCGTCCGCCGCGACCAGGAGAACGGAGCAGGACGCTGATGCTGTCCCTCACCTACGTGAGCACCGCGACCGCGGAGCTCGACGAGTCGGCCCTCGCCGCGCTGCTGCGGCAGAGCCGCGAGAACAACGAGCGCTGCGGGCTCACCGGCATGCTCCTCTTCAAGTCCGGCCGCTTCATGCAGGTCCTCGAGGGCGACGAGGAGCAGGTGCGCGAGCGGTACCGGGTCATCGAGGCCGACGAGCGGCACACCGATGTGCAGCGGCTCCTGAGCGAGACGATCGAGGCCCGGCGGTTCCCGCAGTGGTCGATGGGCTTCCCGACGCCCGAGGACGCCGAACTGCGCGCCGCTCCCGGGTACGACGACTTCTTCGCGACGCCGCTGCGGCGCCGCACCCGGTGGGAGGAGCCGTCGCGCGCGCAGCTGCTCCTGGACTGGTTCCGCCACCGGGCGTGACTCGCGGCGCTTCCGGGTGCCCCTGTTCCTCCCGTCGATCCGTCGTGAACGGCCGGCCGCAGCGGAGTCGCACCGCGATACGCGACGGATGAGCGCGGCCTCTCGACCGTTCGTGACCGATCGGCGCGGCCTCGCGACGGTTCGTGCCGGATCGGCGCGGCCGCACCGCCGTTCGTGGCGGATCGGCACGGATCGGCGCGGATCAGGACTCGATCGGCTCCGCGTTGCGCTCGTCGGCGAGGTTCAGCCCGCCCGCGCTGTTCGCCGCGAGGACCAGGTGCTCGATCCAGTCCCGGTTGATGCTCGGGGAGCGGCTGCTCGCGTACTCGAAGTGGATCGGCACGCCGTTGTCCATCCACAGCGCGTGCCGGCCCTCGATCGACTCGAGCTCCGGTCGCCACGAGACGAAGAACGCCTCGCTGCGCCGCAGCTTGACGCCGATCACGACCTGCAGGTGGAAGAGGGCGCGGTCCTCGAGGGTGAACGACTCGGTGCCGTAGTGCAGGTGGCCCATGATCTCTCCTGTGCGGCCGTGATGCGGCGGCCTCGGCACACCCTAGGGGCGCGACGGCCTGCGCCGCACGCGCGCCGGAAACACGGCGAGAGAGCGCGACCACGCACGCCGGAGCGGCTCAGTCCGCGTCGTCGTCGGATCGGGACCCGGTGCTCCCCGCGCGCTTCGACCACTCCGTCCCCAGGGCGACGAACGTGAGGGCGATGACCGCGAACGGCAGCGCGGTCAGCCAGTTGTCCAGCGTGATGCCGAGGGCGACCGCGAGCCCGAGGAAGGCGACCGCGACGCCGAGGTAGGTCTGCTTCTCCCCGGTCGATGAGCTCATCCTCCGACGGTAGCCCGGGGTCGGGGGCGGCACCTCCGTCGGGCGGCGGATCCCGCGCAGAGTCCTCGGCCGAACGGCGGAGGGGTGCCGATCGAGCGCGGATCGGACCGCCGACCCGGCCCCGGACCGCGCCTCGGGATCGGACCCCCGACCAGCCTCGGTCAGCCCCGGATCAGGACCAGGACCAGGAGGCGAGCACCGACTCGGCGAGGTCCTCGCGGTCGTCGTCCTCGACCGTGGGGCTGAAGGAGAAGGTCACGACGTAGGTCTGCTCGTTCTGCGTCAGGTAGTACTGCTCGATGCTGTAGGACGCACCCTGCGCGGTCAGGGCGGCGCTGAGGTGCGCCGACTCCGCCCCGGCGACCTGGACGCGGTCGCGGACCTCGACGTCGGTCGCTCCGGCGCCCTCGAGCTCGTCGGCTCCGGCTCCCTCGACCTGCTCCGGAGTGACGGCGCCGGCCGGGCTGAGGACGACGTTGACGTTGTCCGAGAAGCCGTCGGTGTCGGTGAGGTCGGCGGCGAGTGTGTCGGCGCCGATCGTCGACGGATCGGTGTCGGGCACGTCCCAGCCCTCGGGCACCGAGTAGAGGTAGCCGTCGCCCGCGATCTCGACACCGGCGGCCGGGGCGGCGTCGAGCTCGTCGACGTCGGAGCCGGAGTCCGACCCTCCCGTCGAGGTGCAGCCGGTCAGGAGGAGGGCGAGGGCGACGGTCGCGCCGAGGCGCTGGGAGCGGGACATTCCTCCACCGTAGGGCGGCGGATGCGGGCCGCGAGGCCGGACCGGTCCTGCCTGCGAGACCCCGTGCGGGGGGTGAGCCGCACTCGCGCGACCACCGGTCGGACCCGCCGCCGGCTCGGGCTCAGTTCAGCCGCTCCGACAGGTGGACGACCACCTCGTCGCCCAGCTCCTTGCCGAGCTTCTTCCGCAGGCCCGCGCTGATCGACAGCATGTGGCCCCCGGATCCGGTGGGCAGCAGTCCCGCGGTGAGCGGCAGGGCGTCGACCGTGGCCACGACGCGCACGGCCTTGCCCGTGCCGAGCAGGGCGACCGAGTCGGGGATCTCGACGCACGACCACAGGTCGCCCTTCACCGTCACTCCGATCGGGGCCGTGAAGGTGAGGTCGAGGGGGCCGGGGCCGGTGCTCACGGGACTCCTGCTTCGTCGGGGCGGATTCTGATCGGGAGCCTACCGAGCGGCTCCCGATCGCGCTCAGCCTCGAGCCCGTGTCGCCGCCGCCACCGGGAAGGTCACGCCGGTGAGCTCCTCCGAGACCGTCCACAGGCGCTGCTGCACAGCCAGGTCGTGGGAGTCGGGGCTGGAGGAGACGGGGACGGGGAAGCCGCGGACCTCGCCGCGGCCGCCCGGTCCGAAGTACTGGCCGCCGAGGACGCCCGGGTCGGTGGCGGCGCGCAGCGTCGGCAGGGCGCCCCGCGCCGCGGGCTGGGTGAGCACCGGAGCGAGCGCGCTGATCGGGAGGCGCAGCGCGGCAGGCGTGTGCCGGGCGAGCTCGGTGTTCGACACTCCGGGGTGCGCTGCCGCCGCGATCGTGCCGCCGAGCGGGGCGAGCCGACGCTGCAGCTCGTAGGTGAACATCAGGTTGGCGAGCTTGGCCTGGCCGTACGCGGCGACGCCGCTGTACGAGCGCTCCCACTGCAGGTCGTCGAAGTGGATCGCGGCGCGGATGCGGTGTCCCACGCTGCTGACGGTGACGACGCGGGAGCCGTGGACGGGCAGCAGGTTCTCGAGCAGGAGCCCGGTGAGCGCGAAGTGACCGAGGTGATTGGTGCCGAACTGCAGCTCGAAGCCGTCGCTCGTCGTCCGCTTCGGCGTGTACATGACTCCGGCGTTGTTGAGGAGGAGGTCGATGCGCGGGTGAGCCGCGCGCAGGTCGTCCGCCGCCGCCCGGATCGAGGCGAGGGACGTCAGGTCGAGCGCCTGCACCCGCACGTCTCCGGTGATGCGGGAGGCCGCCGCCGCGCCCTTCTCGACGTCGCGGACGGCCAGGATCACCGTCGCTCCGCGCTCGGCGAGCATCCGGGCGGTCTCGAAGCCCAGTCCGGTGTTGGCGCCGGTGACGACCGCCACCCGCCCGCTCTGGTCGGGGATCTGCTGCTCGGTCCAGTCGTGACTCATGTCGCTCCTCCAGTACTGCCGGTCTCTTGTTCTTCCGACCGTAAGAGACCGCCGGTCCGCTGTCAAGGGACCGGTGGTCTGCAATTAGACTCGCGGGGTGACTTTCCAGCGTGCGCGGAGCGAGGAGCAGCGGCGGATCCGCCGCGAGGCGATCCTCGAGACCGCGGCCGCGATGCTCGACGAGATGCCCGTGGCCGCGGTGAGCCTCAACGAGCTCAGCCGCCGGGTGGGCCTCGCGAAGTCGAACGTGCTCCGCTACTTCGAGTCGCGCGAGGCCGTGCTGCTCGAACTGCTCGACGGCTTCCTCGGGCAGTGGCTCGTCGCGCTCGAGCAGGAGCTGGCCACGGGCATCGCCGCCGACGACGCACCCGAGTCCCGCGCTCGCGCCCTGGCCGCGATCCTCAGCGGCTCGCTCGCCGACCGGGTGGTGCTCTGCGACCTCTTCGGCGCGCAGGGCGGTGTGCTCGAGCACAACGTGTCGATCGAGGCGGTGAAGCGGCACAAGCGCTCCTCCCGGGAGAGGCTCGCGACCCTGACCGGGCTCGTCCTCCGCCACGTGCCCGAGCTCGGCGACGGCGCGGAGGCGTTCTGCCTGCTGGCCCTGGTCACGGCCGGCGCCCTGTCGTCCTACGTCCCACCGGCGCCGGTCCTGGTCGCCGCGTACGCCGACGAGCCCGAGCTCGGCGTGCTGCACCTCGATCTGCGCACCGCGCTCGAGACGGCGTTCACCGCCTCCCTGGTCGGGGTGCTTCCGCGCGCGTGAGCGCCGGGTCCGATCTCCCGGAGGGCGGGGCGTCCGGGTCTTGCCCCTCCGGGCGGGTCGGACGAGGATCGAGCACGCCACGAGGAAGGGGTGCGCCGTGTCGGAGTCGGTACCGCACGAGGCGCTGCACAAGGACGGCAGCATCCGGGGCCGCGGCTGGATGCTCGACGACGAGCTGCACGGGCACTGGGAGTGGTTCCGCCTCGACGGCACGCTGATGCGCAGCGGCGCCTTCGACCGGGGCCGGCAGGTCGGCGTCTGGACGACGTACGACCGCTCCGGGGCCCCGCACAAGGAGACGCGCTTCGGCGAGTGAGGGCCCTCGTGGCCCGGTGCGCGAGGATCGGGGGATGGTTGCGCAGCGAGGACTCCCCGACGGACGTGCCGACGGAGTGTGGTGCCGATTGGGGGAGCCGCGCACGACGGCGCGGATCGCGCTCGCTGGAGCCGACTGGCTCTGCCTCGATGGGCACCACGGCGCGTTCGACGACGCGGCCGTCGTCGCGACGATGCAGGCGCTCGCCGCGCTTCCCGACCGCCCGCCGGTCGCCGTCCGCGTCGCGGGGCTCTCGGACACCCTGATCGGCCGGGCGCTCGACTCCGGCGCCGACGTCGTGATCGTGCCGATGGTCGAGACGGCGGACGACGCCCGCGCGGCCGCCGCCGCCGCGCACTACCCGCCGGCCGGGCGCCGCAGCTGGGGGCCGATGGCCGAGCTCTGGGGCGGGGAGGTCCCCTCGACGGCCGACGCGCGAGCGGAGCTGTGGGTCATGATCGAGACCCGCGCGGGCCTGGGGGAGGTCGAGCGGATCCTCGCGGTGCCGGGGGTCGCGGGCGTCTTCGTGGGGCCGTTCGACCTCGCGATCGGGCTCGGAGTGGAGCTCGACGGCCTCCTCGCCGCCGACGCCCCCGGGGATCCGCTGCCGACGATCGTCGCCGCCGCCCGCCGCGCGGGGAGGAGCACCGGTGCGTTCGCGGGGGATCCGGTGCGTGCGGAGCGGCTCCGCTCGCTCGGATTCGACCGGGTCGCGGTCGCCACGGACCTCTCACTCATCGCCCGGGGCGCCGCCGCGGTGCTCGGAACCGGGGCCTCGGACCCCTCCGCCTACTGAGGCCACCGCTGGAGCGACCACCGCAGACCGGTGAAGGCCGCGCCCGCCACCACGACGTGGACCAGCACGAGGGCGATCGCGTCGGGCTCGACGAACTCGACCGTCCACCCCGACGGTGCCCACGGCATGCCGCCGAGCAGGGTGCGCGTGACGGTGAGCTGCGTCGCGTGGAACGCGATCGCGACGAGCAGCGGCCCCTCGACCGGCAGCCGCCGGGCCGCGACGAGCGCCAGCCCGAACAGCACCAGCTGCAGCACGTAGGCGATCGGATCGCTCCCCGACGGGATCGGTGACGGCGCAGCGGCCGTCCCTCCCACCAGTGTCGTCACGGCCCACTCCACCGGGCCGATCACGAGCACGAGCAGCGGGAAGAGGGCGGTCGTGGCCGCGGTCGCCACGACGAGCCCCCACCCGTCGCGGAGGTCCGTCCACATCGAGCCGCGCAGCGCGAGCTCTTCGGGCAGGGCCTCGTACAGCGTGATCACCAGGCCGTTCAGCAGCAGGAATCCGGCGAAGGCGAGCGGATCGACGGCCTCGACGCGGATCCAGCCGGCCACTGCCGCGGGCAGCCAGACCGCGAGACCCGATGCGACGCCCACTGCGGCACCGAGCGCGAGCGGGCGGAGCGCGTGCCGGGACAGCCCGAGTCCCATGAGGCTCCGACGGTCGCTCCGACGGTCGCTCCGGCGCCGCAGCAGCACGATCGCGGGCACCACGAGGGCCGACGTCAGCACCGCCTGGATCGACACCACGGCGAGGCGCGGGAGGCCGAGGGCCTGGTGGAGCGCGGTGGCGGTGCCGATCGCGGCGCCGAGTCCGGCTCCGAGAATCAGCCAGGCGAGGAGCGCCCGGAGGAGCGACCGCGTCCGCGACGTGGATCGGCGGTGGGGGGCGGTGCGGATGGTGTCCGTGCGGGCCGTGCTCGTCCGGCCGGTGCTCGCGCGGGCGGTTCTCATGCGGCGGCCCGCTCGTGACGGGTCCCGCTGGGCGCCCGTCTCGGCCAGACCGTGTAGCCGACCGCCGTGATCAGCTCGATCGCCACCACGAGCAGCAGGATCGGGAACACGCCGTCGAGCGCCTCCGTCCGAGCCGGGTCGTCCGCGATCCAGCGCAGGAGCAGCACGGCGCCGGCGGCGATCGCGGCGGCGAGCGTGGTGCGGAGGAGGTCCTTCCAGCACGACACGGCGTACTCGGCGCCGACGAGCTTCCGGGGTGCGGGGCCTCCGGCGAAGCGATGGGCGAAGCGGACGTCGGCGGCGCGGACGAGCGCGTGGCCGTAGGCGATCGAGAAGCCGAGGTAGAGGGCCGCGAGCGAGTGCGCGAAGGAGGCCGTCGCTCCGCTCCGCAGGTCGATCGCCGTCGCGGTCAGCAGCACCAGGTCGACGACCGGTGTCAGGGCGAGCAGTGCGGCGCCGGTGCGGCGCCACCGCAGGACGTAGCGCGCGAGGAGCCCGAGAGCGATGACCACCCAGAAGCCGATCTCGCAGGCGATGACGACGGCCAGGATCATGATTCCCCCTCTTCGAATAGCACAGGTGTGCTACTCCGGAGAAGCTAGCACACCCGTGCTAATCTCGGGTCATGGCCCTCGATCGCGACGCCCGGAAGGCTCGGCTGGCCGAGGCCGTCTGGCGCGTGGTGCGCGAGCGCGGCATCGGCGCGCTGTCGGTCCGCACTGTCGCGGAGGAGGCGGGCGTGGTCGTCGGCTCGCTCCGGCACGTGTTCCCGACCCGCACGGAGCTGGTCGCGTTCTCGGCCGAGCTGATGGTGAGCCGCGCCACCGAGCGGATCCTCGCCACGCCCCGCACGGGCGACGCGCTCGCCGACGCGGTCGCCCTGCTGCGCCACCTCCTGCCGCTCGAGCCGGACAGCCGCGCGGAGCTCGAAGTGAACATCGCGCTGATCGCCGAGACGCCGGCGCTGCCCGAGCTGCGCGGCATCCGCGATCGCGCCCACCGCGAGCTCGCCGAGATGTGCGTGCTGCTCTGCGAATCGGTCGCGGGGCGCCCGCGCGACGCCGACCTGCTCGACGCGGCCCGCCGCCTGCACGCGCTGGTCGACGGGCTCGCGGTGCACCTCCTGCTGCGCGAGGGCGAGGGCGAGTGGGCGGTCGGGGTGCTGCGCGGGGAGCTGGAGCGGCTGCGCTGAGCGGCGCCGCCGCTCGTCCGCTCGCCGCGATTCCTCAGTAGTTGCGGTAAGCGCGCGCGTTCACCGCAACTTCCGGAGGAGCGCGTCGAGGGCCCCGCCCCGCTTCCTCAGTAGTTGCGGTGACCGCGTGCGTTTCCCCGCGACTTCTGGAGAGTCGCGGGAACGCCTCTTTCGTCGGGGTGCCCACCAGCGGTCCGGGAGGGGCGCGACGACGGCCGCCTGCGGCCTACGCTGACCGGATGGACGGACCACTCCCGGGCGGCAACATGAACGACGTCGAGCGCCGCGGCGACACCGTCCTGCGCAACGCCGGACCCTGGACGCCGACCGTGCACCGCTACCTCCGCTACCTCGCCGCCGCCGGGATCGACTGGGCGCCGCAGCCGCTCGGGATCGAGGGCGGGCGTGAGCGGCTCTCGTTCGTCGAGGGGGACGTGCCGCTCTACCCGCTGCCAGCGTGGGTCTGGAGCGACTCCGTCCTGGAGGAGGGGGCGCGGCGACTGCGCGAGCTGCACGACGCGAGCACCGGCTTCGGCCTGGACGGCACCGTCTGGCAGGCACCGGCGAAGGTGCCGGCGGAGGTGATCTGCCACAACGACTTCGCGCCGCACAACCTCGCCTTCCACGACGGTGCCCTGGTCGGCGCCATCGACTTCGACATGTGCTCGCCGGGTCCGCGGCTCTGGGACCTCGCCTACTTCGCGACCCGCGCTGTGCCGCTGACGGCGGTCACTCCGAAGGGGGCGCCCGGGATGGACGACGCCCGGCGCCGCGTCGAGCTCCTCCTGGTCCGCTACGGCTCGGACGCGACGTTGGCGGACGTCCTGCGCGTCGCGGTCATCCGCCTCCACGACCTGGCCGAGCTGTCGATCGGCAAGGCCGAGGAGCTCGGGAAGCCGCACCTCCTCGAGGAGGCGGCGGAGTACTCCGCCGACGCGCGGTTCCTCCGCGGCCTGCTGGACGCCGAGGCGCGCTCCACCTCGGCGTGAGCGGCTACCGGCCCGCCACGCTTCCTCAGTAGTTGCGGTGACCGCTCGCGCTTCCCGCAACTTGCGGAGGAGTGCGCCGGGAGGTCAGTCACGCTCCCGCACTAGTTGCGGTGACCGCTCGCGCTTCCCGCAACTTCTGCAGAAGCGAGGAGGCCGCCCCGCGCCCCGCCTCAGCCCACGTGCACCGCGGGTCGCCGCACCGGGTCCGGCTCGGCGCGCCGCAGCACCTCCCGCGTCACCGGCGCCACCTCGCCCGCCCCCGTGATCAGGAAGCGGAACATGTTCGACAGCGGGCTGCCCTCGGTCCACTCGAAGTAGATCTCGGGGATGACGCCCGTCTCGGACCGGATCTCGAGCAGCACCGCGGCCAGCGTGTTCGGCACGTTGCCGCTGCTTACCTGCAGCACGCGGAAGCCGTGCCGCACGACTCCGCGCACCTCGAGGTCCTCCTCGAAGTTGGACGAGTCGGCCCGGTGCACCTCGAGGAACAGCACGGGCGAGCGGGCCGGGATGTTGCTGTCGCGGCGCTCCTCGCTGAGCTTCGTGCGGTACTCCTGCTCCGAATCCTCGTCGGGCTCGTGCGAGACGATGCGGATCACTCCGTAGTCGTCGGCGTCGGAGCGGACGAAGGCCAGCGCCTGGTCGTCGAGCACGACCGAGGTCGCGCGCAGCTGGAACGACCGCTGCACCCGCGAGATCAACGAGACGACGACGATGCCGACGATGAAGACCGCCGCGATCCGGACTCCGTCGGGCCGCTCGATCACGTTGACGACCGTCGTGTAGACGAAGACGAGCGCGATCAGCGCGAAGCCGATCGTGCGCTTGCGCTGCTTCTGCCGCCGGGCGGAGAGGAACACGGCGACCGACGCCGACGTGATCAGCACGAGCACTCCGGTCGCGTAGGCGCCGCCCTGCGCGTTCACGTCGGCCTCGAACAGGATCGTGACGAGGAACGCGATCGCGGTGAACACCAGCACCAGAGGGCGCACGGCCGCGGCCCACTGCGGAGCCATGCCGTAGCGCGGGAGGTAGCGCGGCACGATGTTGAGCAGCCCGGCCATCGCCGACGCGCCCGCGAACCACAGGATGCAGATGGTGCTGACGTCGTAGACCGTGCCGAAGCCGTCGCCGAGGTACTCGTGGGCGAGGTAGGCGAGTGCGCGCCCGTTGGCCTCGCCGCCGGCCTGGAACTGCGCCTGCGGGATCAGCAGCGTCGTCACGATGCTCGACGTGATGAGGAAGCTCGACATGATGATCGCCGCGGTCATCAGGAGGCGCTTGGCCCCGCGGATCCGCCCGGCCGGATTCGCGGGGGTGTCGCCGGGTGCGCCCGTGATCTGCGGCATCACCGCGACTCCGGTCTCGAAGCCCGAGAGCCCCAGTGCGAGCTTGGGGAACACGATCAGCGCGATCCCCACCATGACCAGCGGATTCCCGTGCTGCGTCGTCAGCGCGCTCCACCAGTCCGAGATCACGACCGGGTTCTCGGCCACGTGCCCGAAGGACACCGCGATCACCACGAGGTTCAGGAGGAGGAACACGGCCACCAGGACGACCGCGATGCCGATCGCCTCCTTGAAGCCCTTGAGGAACACGACGCCCAGCAGGGCGACGAGTCCGAGGGTCAGCGGCACCTCGGCCCCCTCGAACCAGGCCGGCGCGAACGGGTTCTCGACGGCGTGCGCGGTCGCATCCGCCGCCGAGAGGGTGATCGTGATCATGAAGTCGGTGGCCGCGAATCCGAGCAGCACCAGCACGAAGAGCTTGCCGCCCCACCAGGGCAGCAGCCGCTCCAGCATCGCGATCGAGCCCTCGCCGCGGAAGCTCTCGCGCGCGACGCGGCGGTAGACCGGCAGCGCGCCGAACAGCGTCAGCAGCACGAGCACGATCGTGGCGAGCGGCGAGAGCAGCCCCGCGGCGACGGCCGCGATCGCCGGCTGGTAGCCGAGGGTCGAGAAGTAGTCGACGCCCGTGAGGCACATCACCCGCCACCACGAGTGGGTCTTCTCGACGGTGGTCGCGTGCGGGCCCTGGTGCGCTCCGGAGTCCTCGGACAGGCCAGTCAGCATCCAGGCGCGGACGGCGCCGCGCTTCGCGGGCGGAGGAGGAGTGGCGGCGGCACGCGCCGGGGAGGAGGCCACCTCCCGTTTCTACGCCCCGCGAAGGTGCCGCCCGGACCGTTCCGGGAAATCACCCGTGAGGATTCCGTATGGATTTCCCTGTGAGGGCGCTTCCGCCCCCGCGCGGCCCGCAGAACGAAGGCCGGGAGGCGGAGATCGACGCAGACCCTCGAGTCCGCGTCGCTCGGCCTCCGCCCTGCCGGTGTCACCAGTCCACGAGCGCGTCGAGGTCCTCCGCGACGAAGATGCAGAACGGATGCCCTGCCGGATCCGCGAAGACGTACAGCGCCTCCTCCGGGTCGCCGCTCTGGTCGTCGATCACCTCGGCGCCCAGCGCCACGGCCCGCTCGCGCTGCTCCTCGAGCTCGGCGGCGTCCGCCACCATCAGGTCGAGGTGCAGCTGCTGAGGATGCTCGCCCTCGGGCCAGGTCGCCCGCTGCAGCCGGTCGATCCGCTGGAACGTGAGCCGCACCCCCTCGGGCGTGCGCAGCGCGACCCACTCCGCGCGGTCGTCCGATCCGTCGGCCGGCGGCTCGTCGCCGGGCCGGTAGCGGCCGCCGAGGAGGGCGGCGTAGAACGCGGCGAGACCTCGCGCGTCCTCGGTGTCGAGCACGATCTGCCGCAGTCGGAGAGCCATGGCGGCAGGCTACGCCGCGGCCGATCGGGGCGACAGGGTCAGCCGCGCCGGGACCAGGCCGCCCAGTCGCGCGACCAGGGTGCCGAGATCCCGCGCTCCTCGAGGCGGACGAGCTGCTCGGGTTCGGCGGGCGTCCAGCCGCTCGACTCGCCGGCACCGTCGGCGAGCACGAGGCGGGAGCCGATCCGGAGCTCCTCGCCGTCGACGACGCTCTCGGACAGACCGCCCGCTACGACGCCGAGCACGAAGCCCTCGAGGTCCTCCACCAGGCGCACCACGTCGTCGTCGCAGGCGTCGCACCCGCAGTGGGGGAACGCGTCCTGCGTCAGCGCTCCGGCGCGCAGGAGGACGCCGGGGAAGTCGGTGAGGACGAACGTCAGGGGAGAGGCATCGGGTGAGGCGGGCAGGACGGTCACGGCGCGCGCCTCCCGGCCGATCGCGGCTCCCTCCCGCGCGGCCGCGGCGGGGTCGTCCTCGGCCGTGGCGTCGTACGTCGTGACGAGGTGCGCGATGAGCGCGTGCGCGACGGCGTGGAGCGGGGCGAACCGCTCGGGATGGGCGGTGACGGAGTACGTCCCGTCGGGCGGGGATCCCTCCCACCGACGGCCGTAGGGGATCACGGTTCCGCTTCCGTCGGTGAGGACCCGCTGCTCGACGGCCGGGCGGACGTACTCGTTCATGCAGGAGACGGTACGGGCGCTCGGGGGCCGCGGCGAGCCTCACCCCGCGCTCAGCCCGGCGACGAGCGAGGACGCGCCGATCGCCCGGTCCGGCGGATGCTCGTGAACCGGTCCGCAGGAGTCCCCTCCGCTCAGCGGGTCCAGTCGGGCTCGGGGCTCTGCTTCTGCAGCTGGGCCGCCCGCGCCCGGGTCAGGTGGACGGAGTCGCGCACGCGCGTGGGCATCGGGAC
Source organism: Rathayibacter sp. SD072 (assembly GCF_017355185.1). Lineage (GTDB taxonomy): Bacteria > Actinomycetota > Actinomycetes > Actinomycetales > Microbacteriaceae > Rathayibacter. The sequence goes on from NZ_JADILJ010000014.1 coordinate 44,732, forward strand.
GAGGTGCTCACCGGGCTCGTGCCCCTCGTCGAGGAGGAGGCGGACGGCCAGGGCGCCCATCTCCTCGAACGGTGCCGCGGCGGTGGTGAGCATGGGATGCAGGTAGACGGCGATGTCGTCGTCGTCGAAGGACACGACGGCGACGTCGCGGCCGACCGTGAGGCCCGCCTCCGCAAGGGCGCGGTAGGCGCCGAACGAGAGCCGGTCGTTGAGGCAGATCAGCGCGTGCGGAGTGACTCCCGCGGCGAGCAGGTCGCGCACCGCCTCGTAGCCGGCCTTGACCGACCACGGCCGGCACGGCAGCTGCGCGATCGGGCGCACGTCGTGCGCGCGCAGGGAGTCCCAGATGCCGTCGAGGCGGCGGCGCACCGCGAGGGTGAGCCACTCGTCGTCGGGCTGGTCGACCGAGCGGCCGACGACGACGACGCCCTCCGTGTGTCCGGCGTCGAGCAGCAGATCGACGATGTCCCGGGCTCCGGCGTGCTCGTCGGGGAGCACGCAGTCCGGCGCCTCCTCCGAGACGGCGTTCAGCATCACCACCGGCGTGCCGCCCACACGGGACGTCAGCCGGAGGGTGTGCGGCCGGGTCGCGGCGTAGATGATCCCGTCGACCTGGCGGTCGGTCAACGCGTCGACGGCGTCGTCGAGGGCGTCCGCCTCGCCCTCGGTCTCGGCGATGAACAGCACGTGGTCCTGCCTCTTCGCCTCGCGGAGGGCGCCCCGGATGAGCCCGCTCGCGAGGCGGTCGACGGTGACCTGCTCCGAGATGAAGCCGATGATGCGGGACTTCCGGGTGCTCAGCGATCGGGCGGTCAGGTTCGGGCGGTAGCCGAGCTCCTCGGCCGCGGCCCTCACACGGTGGGCGGCGTCCTCGGACAGCCGCGTCCCCTGGCGGTCGTTGAGCACGAGGGAGACGGCGGTCGTCGACACGCCTGCTCTCCGTGCGACGTCCGCCATCGTGACTCGCTGCCGGGCCATGGGCCCCCCTCTCGCCGGCCTCCATCGTAGCTTCGGTCTGCTAAACCGCTTGACTCCTGTTGCTAAACCGCATAACTTCACTGATCAAGCGGTTTAGCAACGTCGCTCAGCGGAGAGGAAGCCCATGCGCCCCACGATCACGGCCGAGACGGCCGGACCATGCTGACCCTCGAGCGCTCCTGGGTCTGGGACTTCTGGCTGGCGGACGACGGCGAGAGCTACCACGCCTTCTTCCTGCACGCACCGACGTCCCTCGGGGACGAGCTGCGCCGACACCGCGCGGCGCGCATCGGACACGCCGTGTCGGCGGACCTCGTCTCGTGGACCGTGCTCGAGGAGACGCCGTTCGGCCCGGGGCCCGAGGGCTCCTTCGATGCGTCGGCCACCTGGACGGGCAGCGTCGTGCGGGGCGACGACGGACTCTGGCGCATGTTCTACACGGGCTCGCGCTTCCTCGACGCCGAGCCCGCGATGGCGAACATCGAGACCGTCGGCGTCGCCGTCTCGTCCGATCTCCTCACCTGGGAGAAGCAGCCGGGCCCGGTCGTCTCGGCGGACCCGCGCTGGTACGAGACCTGGGGGACCTCCGGGTGGAAGGAGGAGGCCTGGCGCGACCCGTGGGTCTTCCGCGACCCGGACGGCCGCGGCTGGCACATGCTCGTCACCGCGCGCTCCACCGACGGCGCACTCGAGGACCGCGGGGTGATCGGGCACGCCGTGTCGACCGATCTGGCGACCTGGGAGGTCCGCCAGCCCCTGTCCCGTCCCGGCGCGGGCTTCGCGCACCTCGAGGTTCCGCAGGTCGAGCTCGTCGACGGCCGCTGGCTGCTGCTGTTCTCGTCGACGAACGACTCGATGACCCGCGAGCACGCACTCTCGCACCCGGGAGCCGGGACCTGGGCGGTCGCGGTCGAGGACCCGACGCGCAGCCTCGACGTCTCGGCGGCGCTGCCCCTGACGACCGACTCCCTCTACTCGGGACGGATCGTCCGCGACCGCGACGGGAACTGGACGCTGCTCGCGTTCCACAACTCCGACGAGAGCGGTGCTTTCGTCGGGGGGATCTCGGACCCGATCGCGATCGACGTCGTCGACGGTCGTGCAGTCCTCCGCCACGACGTCCCTGCCGCCTAGCGGCCCCACGACTCACCGGGACCCGCAGGCGAGCCCCGGTTCCTTCCCCACCCAGCCTGCGACAGGCATCCGACGATGGATGCGATCACGAGGAGAATCATGAGAATCACACGCACAGCACGACGAGGTGCACTGGCCGCGGTGGCGGTGGCCACCGCCATCGCGACGATGACCGGCTGCTCGGCGGCCGGCGGCGGCGGCACCGAGGCCGGCGCCGGCGACGGCACCGGCGAGATCGAGGTCTGGGCCCACCAGGGCCAGGACAGCGAGAACGCGGCGCTCCAGGCCGCGGTCGACGGGTTCAACGAGTCGCAGAGCGACGTCACCGCGAACCTCCGACTGATCTCGGGCGACACCTACACGACCACGGTGACCAGCACGCCGAAGGACCAGCTCCCCGACATCCTCGAGATCGACGGGCCGACGCTGGCGAGCTTCGTCTACAACGGCAAGATCACGCCGATCAGCGACTTCGTCGACCAGGCCACCATCGACAACGCCACTCCCGGCTCGGTCGCAGAGGGCACTTCGGACGACGAGCTCTACGCGTTGGCGATGTACGACTCCGCGATGGGCCTCTACGGCAACAAGACCCTTCTCGAGGCCTCGGGCGTCAGCGTCCCGACCTCGTTCGACGAGGCGTGGACCGGGGAGCAGTTCTCGGCGGCGCTGAAGACGCTCGCCGAGGCCAACCCCTCCGGCACCTCGATCGAGCTGAACGAGGCGAGCCTGTCGGGCGAGTGGGGCACCTACGGCTTCGCTCCGCTGATCCAGTCCGCCGGCGGCAATCTCATCGAGGACGGCAAGGCTGCGGGTGCTCTCGACTCGGATGCCAGCGTCGAGGCGCTCACCGAGTTCGCCTCCTGGAAGGACTACTCCGACCCCAACGCCGACGGCAACGCGTTCGTCGACGGGCGGGTGGCGGTCGCCTGGGGCGGTCACTGGAACTACCCCGCCTTCTCCGAGGCGCTCGGTGAGAACCTCGTCGCGCTGCCGCTGCCGGATCTCGGCGAGGGCTCCAAGGCCGGAGCCGGCTCCTGGACCTGGGGCATCGGCTCCGGAACCGAGAACGGCGACGCCGCCGGGTCGTTCCTCGACTACTTGCTGAACGACGAGAACGTCACCGCGATGACCACGGCCAACGGCGCCCCGCCGGCGACGGTCTCGGCGCTGGCCGCCGATGCGCTCTACCAGGAGGGCGGCGGACTCGCCCTCTGGGGTCAGCAGCTGACCGACGCCTGCGCAGCGGATGCGGTCACCGCGGACTGCATCGCCGTCTACCGCCCCGTCACCGCGGGCTACCCGACGATCAGCTCCAAGTTCGCCGGCGCCCTCGCCGCCGTCTGGGGCGGCGCGGACCCGCAGAAGTCCCTGAGCGACGCGGCCGCCGCGATCGACCAGAACTTCGCCGACAACGACGACTACAAGTAGTCGATCGGGTGCGGGCGCCTGCTGGGCGCCCGCACCTCCCCTCCCTCTTCCGACCGTCCGGCACCGACGCCGATGAACGAAGGAACGTCTCCGTGGCCTCACCCGTATCGACGCCGATGCGCCCCGTCCCCCTCGCCAGGAGGCGAGCCCGCGTCCGCTGGAAGGACACCCGCGACGGCGTCCTGATGTCCGCCCCGGCGGTCCTCGGGCTCCTCGCCTTCGTCGCGGTCCCCTTCGTCGCCGCGATCGTCCTCTCGCTCTACAACGTGCAGGTCGAGCAGAGCCGCCCGGCGAAGTTCTGGGGCCTCACCAACTACGTCCGGCTCTTCACCGATCCGGTGATCTCCGGGCCCTTCCTGCGGTCGCTGGTCAACAACCTGGTCTTCGCGATCGTGGTGATCCCCGTGCAGACGGGTCTCGCGCTGCTGCTCGCGGTCCTGCTGAACCGCAAGCTCGCCGGCGTCCGCTTCTTCCGGACCTTCTTCTTCATGCCGGTCGTCTTCCCGATGGCCCTCGTCGCCGTGATCTGGCGCCTCATCCTCGACCGCAGCTCCGACGGACTGCTGAACTCCTCCGTCACCTTCCTCACCGGCGGGCTCGTGCCCGCTCACGACTGGCTCGGGTCCTCCGCCACGGCTCTGGGCTCCGTCATCCTGCTCTCGATCTGGCAGGGCGTGGGCTTCCAGATGGTGATCCTCCTCGCCGCGCTGCAGGAGATCCCGGAGGAGCGCTACGAGGCGGCCCGGCTGGACCGGGCGAGCGGCTGGCAGCAGTTCGTGCACGTCACCGTCCCCGGCATCCGCAACACGCTGATCTTCGTCACCCTGCTGACGACGATCCTCGCGTTCCGCGTCTACGACCAGGTGTTCATCCTGATCCGCACCGCCGGCGCGAACGAGGAGGGCACCCAGACCCTGCTCTACAACGCCACCCAGGCGATCTACGGCGAGAGCAACCTCGGACGCGCGTCCGCGATCTCCGTCGTCCTCTTCCTGATCATCGTCGTCATCACCCTGATCCAGCGTCGGGTCCTCCGCCAAGGGAGCGAGAGTTGAGCACTGCATCCGGCCGCCGGACGGCCCGCACCATCCGCGACTACGCCGTCATGATCGTCGCCGCGGCACTCATGTTCGCGCCGATCTACTACCTCCTGATCGGCAGCCTCAAGCCGTCCTCGCAGGTCCTCGACGGCTTCGCCGGCTTCCTGCCGACGAACCTCTCCTTCGACAACTACGCCAGCGTCTTCGCCGCGCTGAGCTCTGACGCCACCGGCCACTTCTGGCAGTTCTTCGCCAACTCGTTCGTGATCTCGTTCGTCGTCGTCGTCGCCGGCCTCGTCGTCAACTCCCTCGCCGGCTACGCCTTCGCCCGCCTCGAGTGGATCGGCCGCGACAAGGTGTTCCTGCTGATCGTCCTGCTCGTGATCGTCCCGTTCGAATCGGTCGCGATCCCGCTGATGTCCCTGCTGCAGGGCCAGCGCGACACCCTCGTCGTGCAGATGATCCCGTTCATCGCGAACGCGTTCTCGGTGTTCCTCTTCTACACGTTCTTCCTCAACGTCCCGAGGAGCATGGAGGAGGCTGCGCGCCTGGACGGCCTCGGATCGTGGGGCACGTTCCTGCGCATCGTCGTGCCGAACTCGAAGCCCGTGTTCGCGACGGTCGCGATCCTCACCTTCCTCTCCTCGTGGGGCCAGTACCTCTGGCCCTCCCTCGTCACCTCCGACCCGGCCGCGCGACCGCTGCCGCTGGAGATGAGCGTGTTCTCGGCGCAGGTGCCGCCCGACTGGGGACAGACCTTCGCGTTCGGCACGCTGCTCGTGCTGCCGGTGCTGATCGTCTTCCTGATCTTCCAGCGCTACTTCGTCCAGTCGGTCGCCGGCTCCGCCGTCAAGGGATGACCGGGCCCCCCGGCTGAACGGGCTCCCGCGGCGGGCGCTCGTCCTCCCGGTGCGCCGAGGACGGGGGTCGCCCTCGTCACCGCTGGTCGGCGACGAGGGCGACCAGCGCCGTCACCAGCTCCTCCGGCGTCGTCCGCCACATCTGCGGCGAGAGGTGCCCGCTCGCGTGCATGCTCGCGACGCCGTGGGCGCTGGTCAGCAGCATCGCTCCGAAGAGGTCGGCGCGCTCGTCGCCGACGACGCTCCCGACGATGCGGAGGAACTCGGCCTGGGCCCGTCCGGCGGCCTCGATCGCCGAGGTGGGATCCCCGGAGGGCAGCGTGAACATCATGCGGAACACCTCGGGCTCGTGCTGGCCGACGGCGAGGAGCGCCTCGAGGGCCGAGTGGAGGAGCGCCGCCCCGCCGCCCGGACCGGCCGGAGCGAGGGCCTCCAGATCGGCGGTGATCCTGTCCCAGCTCTCGGCGCCGACCGCGGCCAGGAGGCTCTCCTTGTCGGCGAAGTGGCGGTACGCCGCTCCGCGGGAGACCTCGGCCCGCGCGCCCACCTCGCGAAGAGTGACGTTCTGCGGTCCGCCCTCGACGAGGAGCTCGCGGGCGGCATCGAGCAGGGCGCGACGGGTCGCAGCGGCGCTTTCGAGACGACTGACCATTCCGCCATTCTACAGTTGACAACGTCAACCGAGGTGCTACCTTGTTGAGATGACATCGTCACCTGAATCAGAGCTCATCATCGTCACCGGCGCCTCCACCGGAATGGGGGCGGCGACCGTCCGCGAACTGGCCGCTCGCGGCCACCACGTCCTCGCCGGCGTCCGCCGCGAGGCCGACGGGGAGGAGCTGGCATCTGCGCGGATCCGCCCCGTGATCCTCGACATCACCGTGCCCGAGCAGATCGCCGACCTCGCGAGCCTCGTCGAGGCGGACGGCCGCCCCCTCCGCGCCCTGATCAACAACGCGGGCATCGCCGTCAACGCCCCGGTCGAGGTGCTCCCGATGGCGGAGTGGCGTCGGCAGTTCGACGTGAACTTCTTCGGGCACATCGAGGTGACCCAGGCGCTGCTGCCGGCGCTGCTGCGCAGCCGCGGACGCGTCGTCATGATGAGCTCCCTCGGCGGTCGGCTCGCGCAGCCGACCTACGGCGCCTACTCCGGGTCGAAGTTCGCCCTCGAGGCGGTCAGCGATGCGCTCCGCCGAGAGGTCGCGCCGCACGGCGTCACCGTGGCGATCGTCGAGCCCGGAGCGGTCAGGACCGAGATGGTCGGCCGCGGAGGCGTCACGGCGCGCCAGCTGGCCGGCGGGATGACCCCGGACCAGGAGCGGCGGTACGGCGGCCTGATGCACGCGATCCTCGCCCAGTCCGAGGGATTCCTCCGCACCGGTCGCGACGCCTCCCAGGCGGCTCGCGTCATCGCCGCCGCGGCCACGGACGCCAGGCCGAAGACGCGCTACACGATCGGTCGCGACGCCGCGGTGCTCACGCGCCTGGCCCGGATCCTGCCGGACCGCCTCCTCGACCGCGTGCTCGCAGCCGCACTGCGGCCGAACCTCCCCGCTCAGTCCTAGACCTCACCCCCCACTCACCCTCACAGGAAAGAAGGAACCCGTGCCGTCCCTCTCCCAGTCCGTCGTCCTCGTCACCGGAGCGAACGGCGGCATCGGCTCGGCGTACGTGCACGCGGCGCTCGCCCGAGGCGCCGCGAAGGTCTACGCCTCCGCGCGCACGCCTCGCGAGTGGGACGACGACCGCGTCGTCCCACTCACCCTCGACGTCACCGACCCGGCCTCCCTCGCCGCCGCGGTCGCCGCGGCCTCCGACGTCACGGTGCTGATCAACAACGCGGGCGGGCTGCCGGCCACGGCGAGCATCCTCGAAGTCGTCGAGGAGGATCTGCGGCGGACGATGGAGATCAACTTCTTCGCTCCGCTGATGGTCGCGCGGGCGTTCGCCCCGATGCTGGCGGTCGCTCCGGACGCGGTGCTGATCGACATGCACTCGGTCGCGAGCTGGTACGCGTTCGGCGGCCCGTACAGCGCGTCGAAGGCGGCGCTCTGGTCCGCCACGAACTCCCTGCGCCTCGAGCTCGCCCCTCGCGGGGTCCTGGTCACGGGCGTCCACGTCGGCTACGTCGACACGGCGATGGCGGCCCACAGCGACGACCCCAAGATGTCGCCCGCCGACCTCGTCCGCGCGGTGCTCGACGGCGTCGAGAACGGCGCCTTCGAGATCGTGGCCGACGAGCTCAGCGCCCAGGTCAAGGCGGGCCTGGCCGCTCCGATCGAGGTGCTCTACCCGGAGGTGCTGCGCGGCTAGCCGACGGAGGCGCTCGGAGCGAGCGCCGTCGTCGCCGCGCTGAGCGCCGTGATCCGCGCCCAGTCCTGGTCGTCGATCGCCGACTGCGGAGTGAGCCAGCTCCCTCCGACGCACGCCACGTTCGGCAGCGCGAGGTAGTCGGCGGCGTTCCCGACCGAGATCCCGCCCGTGGGGCAGAAGGTCGCGTGCGGGATGGGGCCGCCGAGGGCGGCGAGGTAGGCCGGTCCGCCGGCGGGACCCGCCGGGAAGAACTTGAGCTCGGTCGCGCCCTCCTCCAGGGCCGTCATCACCTCGCCCACGGTCGAGACCCCGGGCAGCACCGGGACGCCGAGCGAGCGGAAGTGGCGGTGCAGCGACCGAGTGAGCCCCGGGCTCACGAGGAACTGCGCGCCCGCCGCCACCGCGGCGTCGGCCTGGTCGGCCGAGAGGACCGTGCCGGCGCCGAGGAGCATGTCGGGCACGTCCGCCGCGATCAGAGCCAGCGACTCGAGGGCGGAAGGGGTGCGGAGGGTGAGCTCGATCAGACCCACTCCGCCCGCGAGCAGCGCCCGCGCGACGGGGACGGCGTCCTCGGGGTCCAGGAGGGTGACGACGGGGATGACGGGGGACACCCGCATCACGTCCAGTTCTGTGGTCATGCGGTGATCTCTTCTCTGATGCCTCGGGCGCCGTGCCGATCGAGGATCCGGTACCAGTCGGTGAGCAGGGCGGTGAGGACGGGGTTCTCGGCGAGGTCGGGTCCGAAGACCTTCCGGTAGCGCAGCAGCGCCGGGACGACCGCCGTCGACGAGCGGTCGTCGGGCAGGAGCGCTCTGAGCTCCGCCGCCCAGGGGTCGGCGATCTCGGTGGCGGTCGCCACGTGGTGGAGCCATGCGGCGACGCCGAGGGCCGCCCAGCGCGGTTCGCGACCGGCGGCGAGCGACGCCCGGACGGTGCTCAGCAGCCGCAGCGGGACCTTCTGCGATCCGTCGGACGCGACCTTGGCCGTCGTGTGCCCGAGAGCGGGGTTCGCGAAGCGCCGCAGCACCGACTCCGAGTAGTCCGGGCCGTCGAGCCCGGTCGGGAGGGCGATGGTCGGCAGCGCGTCGTCGGCCATCATGCTCTGCGCGGCTCGGCGGAAGGCGGGGTCGTCGACCGTCTCGGCGATCGTCGTCAGACCGGCGGCGAGCCCGAGGTAGGCGAGGAGCGAGTGACTGGCGTTGAGCAGTCGCAGCTTGGCCGACTCCCACGGCTCGACGTCGCTCGTGAGGAGCGCGCCGGCCGACTCCCAGGCGGGGCGGTCGGCGGCGAAGTCGTTCTCGAGCACCCACTGGCCGAACGGCTCGGCGACCACGCCGCCCTCGTCGCGGAGGCCCGTCCCCTGCTCGATCGCGTCGAGATCGGCTGCGGTCGTGGCGGGGACCATCCGGTCGACCATCGTGCTCGGGAATCGCACGTTGTCCGCGATCCACTCGTGCAGCGGCGCCGACTCGACGGACGGGAGCGCCGCGGCGAAGTCGAGGACGAGGGCGCGCGTGAGGGCGCCGTTCGCCGGCAGGTTGTCGCAGGACACGACCGAGACGGGTCCGACGTCGTCGAGGAGCCGCGCCTGCAGCCCGCGGGCGATCTGCCCCACGGCGGTGACCGGCGGGAGTCCCGAGAGGTCGGCGCGCACGTCCGGGTCGTCGGTGTCGAGCCCGCCCGTCTCGGGGCGGATCCGATAGCCCTTCTCGGTCACGGTCAGCGTGACGACCGCCGTCCTCGGATCGGCGATGCGGTCGACGACCGCCGCGGAGTCGCTCCGACCGGCGAGGACGCCGGTGACGGAGGAGACGATCCGAGGGGGCCGGGACCCCTCGCCGCGCTCGACGACCGTGTAGAGCCCGTCCTGCGGTGACAGCTGGCGCACGACGGTGTCGGAGGTCTGCGTCACTCCGGTGATCCCCCACCGCGTGTCCCCGGTCCGGAGCGCGGCGTCCTCGGTGAAGACCGCGGTGTGGGCGCGGGCGAAGGCACCGAGGCCCAGGTGGACGATCCCCGGTTCGATCCGCTCGCGCGGGATCGAGGGGCGCAGGCCCGCGGCGGACAGGGCCGCGAGGGAGAGGCGCGTCATGCCCTCGCCCCCGCGTGCGCCCTGGTCTGCTCGAGGGTCGGTACGAGGCCGGTCCCGCCGCGGCCCCCGACGACGAGGGATGCGGCGGCCGCGGCGAGTGCGGTGGCCACGACGAGCGGGTCGCCGAGGACGGTGCGGGCGGTGAGGGTGCCCACGAAGGCGTCGCCGGCGCCCGTCTGGTCGACGACGAGCGGAGCGGGGACGGCGTCGACCCAGAACGACTCGCCGGCCGTCTCGACGTGGACGCCCTTCGAGCCGCAGGTGACGGCGACGACGCCCGCGCCGAGATCGAGCAGTGCGCGGGCGGCCTCGGCCGCGGTGGCGGCGTCGAGCAGCGCCGTGGTCTCGCCGGGGAAGGAGGGGGTGATGAGCGCGGCCGAGGCGGCGATCCTCCGCAGGTCGGCCGCGGCGTCGGCGGCGTCGATGAGCCGGGGCCGGTGGTTCGGGTCGTAGACGAACCGCCGCGAGATCTCGGCGGCGTGCAGCACGAGCGAGCGGGAGGACTCCGAGATCGCGCAGGCGATGCCGCTGGCGACGACCGCTCCGGCGGAGCGGAGCACGTCGTCGTCGACGTCGTCGACCGCGAGCGTCGAGCCGACGCTGCCCGAGCGCGCGTACGAGAACTCGCGCTCGCCGTCGGGGTCGCTGTGCACGAGGTACACGCCCTGCTGGCCGCGGCGGAAGCGGAGCAGGTCGGTGGAGATGCCGAGGGCGCGCACCCGGTCGGCGACGGCGCGGCCGAGCTCGTCGTCGGTCAGGACGGCGAGCAGGCCCACCCGGGCTCCGGCGGCCGCGGCGGAGGCGGCGACGTTGAGGGCGTCGCCCGAGACCCCGAGCACCGCGGGGACGCCGTGCCCGAAGGCGCTCTCGGTGGCGACCTCGACGAGGACCTCGCCGATCGCGACGACGTCGAAGGAGGGAGTCGTGTCGACGGCGCTCACCAGTCGTGCACCGATCCGTCGAGCCGGCGGTTCACCGGCAGGTACTTGGGGTCGTACGGGAAGCGCCGTGCGGCCTCCTCGTCGAACTCGATGCCCAGGCCCGGCGCGTCGCCGGGGTGCATGTAGCCGTCGTCGAAGCGGTAGCTCGAGTGGAACACCTCGTTCACCGGGTCGCGGTGGCCCATGTACTCCTGGATCCCGAAGTTCGGGATGCTCAGGTCGACGTGCAGGGCGGCCGACATCGCGATCGGCGACAGGTCGCCGGCGCCGTGGGATCCGGAGCGCACGCCGTACAGATCGGCCAGCGAGAAGATCCGGCGCAGGTGGGTGATGCCGCCGGCGTGCGACACCGAGGTGCGGATGTAGTCGATCAGCCGCTCCGTGATCAGCTGCTGGCAGTCCCAGATGGAGTTGAAGATCTCGCCCACGGCGAGGGGGGTGGTGGTGTGGCTGCGGATCAGGCGGAACGCCGACTGGTCCTCGGCCGGGGTCGGGTCCTCGATCCAGAAGGGCCGGTACGGCTCGACCGCGGCGCCGAGGCGGCCCGCCTCGATGGGGGAGAGGCGGTGGTGCACGTCGTGCAGCAGGTGCACTCCGTAGCCGAACTCCTCGCGCAGGTGCGCCATCATCGTCGGCGCGAAGTCGAGGTAGGCGGTCGTCTCCCACGAGTCCTCCTGCGGCACGTTCCCGCTCGCGGGCTCGTAGAGCTTCCCGTCCGCCGGGGCGATGCCGTAGGTCTTCTCGAGGCCCGGGATCGCGGCCTGGGCGCGGATGGCCTTGTAGCCGAGGTCGAGGTGCTCCTGGAAGTCCTCGTCGAGCTCGTCGAGCGTGGAGCCGCTGGCGTGGCCGTAGACCATCACGCCGTCGCGGGCGGCTCCGCCGAGGAGCTGGTAGACGGGCATCCCGGCGGCCTTGCCCTTGATGTCCCAGAGCGCCACGTCGATGGCCGCGATCGCGGTCATGGTGACCGGCCCCCGCCGCCAGTAGGCGCCCTTGTAGAAGTACTGCCACGTGTCCTCGATGCGGCGCGCGTCGCGGCCGATCAGGAGGGGGCAGAGGTGGTCCTCGAGGTAGGACGCGACCGAGAGCTCGCGGCCGTTGAGGGTCGCGTCCCCGACTCCGATCACCCCGTCCTCGGTCTCGAGGACGAGCGTCACGTAGTTCCTCCCGGGGGAGGAGACGACCACTCGGGCGTCGGTGATCTTCACGGTGCCACCTTCTTCACGGGGGTTCCCCCGGTCTCGGAGCGGTGCCCGCCGAGGCGGAGCATCACCTTGCTGCTGCCCGACGCGGGGTCCGCCGCGGTGCGCAGCGCCTCCTCGGCGTCGGCCAGGTCGAACTCGTGGGTCATGAGGGGCGAGAGGTCGAGGCCGTCGCGCATCGCGGCGACCGCGTCCGTGATCTCGTCCACGAACCGGAAGCTGCCGATCCACGTGATCTCGCGGGTGACGAGGTCGCCCAGCGCGGCCGGCGCCGCAGCGCCCGGCAGGTTGCCGACCTGCACCACGATGCCGCCGCGCGCCGTGGCGTGCAGCACCGAGCCCAGCGCGGCCGGAGCGCCGGACGCCTCGAAGACGAGCTCGGAGTCCTCGGGGAGGACGTCGCCGGAGGAGACGTCGCGCGTCTCGTCGGCGCCCATGCGGCGGGCGATCTCGAGCGACGCCGCGCTCAGGTCGGCGGCGACGATGCGACCGGCGCCCGCGTGGCGGAGGGCCGCGATCACCAGGGAGCCGATGGGTCCGGCTCCGTTCACGACCACGTCCCGCCCGCGCACGTCGCCTGCGCGGCGGACCGCGTGCATCGCGACGGCGAGCGGTTCGGCGAGGGCGCCGTGCCGCGTGTCGACTCCGTCGGGCAGCGCGCGGAGCTGGTGCGCGAGCACCGTCTTCGCCTCGCTGAATCCGCCGTCGGCGTGCGGGTGGAAGGCCGCCGAGCCGTAGTAGCGGATCGCGGGGTGGAGGTTGGTGCGGCCCGCGATCCGCTCGGGCAGGCCCGGGTCGCCGACGAGTTCGGACGGGTGGACGGTGACCGCCTGCCCGATCTCCCAGCCTTCGACGCCCTCGCCCAGCTGGGCGATGCGGCCGGCGAACTCGTGGCCGAGCACGAGCGGATCCACGAGGCGCGCGGTCCCGGAGGAGCCGTGCTTCCAGTAGCTGAGGTCGGATCCGCAGATCCCGCCCCACTCGACCGCCAGGACGACCTGGCCGGGGCCTGCGATCGGATCGGGACGCTCGTCGATCCGCAGATCGCCCGCCCCGTGCACCACGACGGCTCTCATACCGCGTCCTCCAGTCGCACCATGTCGCGTCCGCGGACCTCGGGGCTGAGCACCGCCGAGACGAGCGTGACGAGGGAGTAGCCGATCACCATCGCGGCGAGGGGCCACCAGGACCCTGTCACGGCGGTGAGGGTGGCGGCCAGCACCGGGCCGATCGCGGTGGTGAGGATGCCGCCGATCTCCTTCGCGAGCGCCAGCTGGGTGAAGCGGGTGCGGGCTCCGAAGAGCTCGGCCATGGTGACGGACTCGAGTGAGAAGAGCGCGAGCACTCCGATGTTCAGTCCCACCACGATGCCGATCGTCATCAGGACGGGGTCGCCGCTGGTGACCATGAGCATCATCGGGATCGCGAACAGGATCGTGAGCGAGGTGAAGACGATGTAGAGCGGGCGCCGGCCGAAGCGGTCGCCCAGGATCCCGAGCAGGGGCACCGTGACGAAGCCGCAGAGGGAGCCGATCACGATCGCGCTCGTGCCGATCGACTTGTCGCTGAGCATGACCGTCGCGATGTAGCCGATCAGGAAGGTCTGGATGAGGCCCGAGTTGCCCGCCTGGCCGAAGCGCAGGCCGAGAGCGATCAGGAACGCCTTGCCCTTCTTCTGCTTCAGGGCGGTCTCGATGCTGCCGGTGCCGGCGATGAGGGCCTGCTCGGCGAGCTGCTTCTTGGTGAGTGCCACGCCGTCGACGAGGTCGTCGCGCTGCTCGAAGACCGGGCTCTCCTTCAGCGAGGTGCGGATCCACACGGCGAGGATGAGGAGCACGAAGCTCGCGAGGAACGGCACACGCCAGCCCCAGGTGATCAGGTCCTCGTCCGAGAGTGTCGCGACCAGGATCGCCCAGAGCGCCGAGGCGCCCAGGGTGCCGGAGTTGGTGCCCAGGGAGACGAGCGACGAGATCAGTCCGCGCTTCTTGACCGGGGCGTACTCGGCGAGCATCACCGTCGCGCCGGCGATCTCGGCTCCGGCTCCGAAGCCCTGCAGCAGGCGGAGGAAGACCAGCAGGATCGGGGCCAGCAGGCCCACCTGCTGGTAGGTCGGCAGCACGCCGATCAGCGTGGTCGAGACGCCCATCAGGGCGATCGTGAGGAACAGCACCTTCTTGCGGCCGATGCGGTCGCCCATCCGGCCGAAGTAGATCGCACCGAGGAGGCGGGCGACGTAGCCGACCCCGTACGTGGCCATCGCGGCGATCAGGCCGACGGCCGGGTCGAACTCCGGGAAGAAGATGCGGTTGAAGACGATGGCGGCGGCCAGCGAGTAGAGCTGGAAGTCCATGAACTCCATCGCTGTGCCGAGCCAGCCCGAGACGGCGACCTTCGCGAGGTCCTTCGTCGAGCGCACCCCCTTCTGGTCGGGGTTCTCCGTCGAGGACGACGCGGTGGATCTCTGGGACATCCGGTGCTCCTTTGCATGCGGGGATCGGCGGCGAGGGCTCGGGGACCGATGACTGCCATACAAGCACTGCCATGGCAGTGTGTCAACGACGATTACACTCGAGGGATGGCGACACGGAGCGAGCCCGCGACGAGGACCGCCTCGGCGCGCGATCGGACGGTCGACGCCCTGCGCAAGCGCATCATCTCGCTCGATCTCAAGCCCGGCTCCCCGCTCTCGGAGAACGAGCTCTCCGCCGAGCTCGGCATCTCCCGCACCCCGGTCCGCGAGAGCCTGATCCTGCTGCGCGAGGAGGGCCTCGTGCAGATCTTCCCGCAGCGCGGCAGCTTCGTCTCGCGCGTCGACCCGGAACGGGTCGCCGAGGCCCAGTTCATCCGCGAGGCGATCGAGTGCGCTTCGCTGATGCAGGTCGGCGCCGGGAGCGAGGTCGATCAGGCGGGGCTCGCCGTGCTGCGCGACATCCTCGACGAGCAGCGCGAGGCCGACTCCGAGGAGGACGTCGAGCGCTTCTTCCGCCTCGACGAGGACTTCCATCGCGGCCTCCTCGACCTCTCGGGGCACGGCAGCGCCTGGAACGCGGTCAACTCCGCGAAGGCGCACCTGGATCGCGCCCGCCGGCTCAGCCTCGTCGACGCCCGGCCGATCCACGCCCTCATCGATCAGCACGCCGCTGTGGTCGACGCGATCAGCCGGGGCGACGGCGACGGCGCCGTGTCGGCGCTCCGCTCCCATCTGCGCGCGGTCTTCGACGACGTCGAGCGCATCCGGGCCGGCTCGCCGGAGCTGTTCTCGGACGGCAGCGAGATCCGCGTGGTCCGGCGCACCGTGTCCGAGCTCGCCTGAGGCCGAGGCCTCGCGGTCGTCCTCGTCAGCGGCTCGGCGGAGCACCCGCCCCGCCGCCGCCGGGCGCCGCCCCCGCGGTCGGCGTCGTCGTCGTGTCGACCCGCGCCGTGAGCGCGACCGAGTAGCCCGACTCGACGCCCCCGGTCGTCGTGCCGAGCTGCAGCGCGCCTCCGTCGTCGCCGAAGACGTTGTCGTCCTCGAGGGAGACCTGCGCGAGGTTCGCCGTCGATCCCGCGTACGTGTCGAGCGCGTAGACCGCGGTGCAGGCGTCCGCGGGGAGGGCGACCTGCGAGGTCGCGATCGCGTTCGCCGAGTCGGTGATCGAGGCGACGTCGGGGTAGACCTCGAAGTGGATGTGGGGCCAGCGACCGGAGTAGCAGGCCGGGAAGACCGAGGTGAACGTGACGGAGCCGCTCGCGTCGGCGACCTGCACCCCGCGGAGGTACGTCTCGTCCTCGACCCCGGAGGAGTACATCGAGTAGTTCCCGTCGGCGTCGCAGTGCCAGACGTAGACCGCCGCGCCCGCGAACGGCGCGTCGCCGTTCGCCGAGTCGAGGATCGTGAGGGTCAGCGTCATCGGAACGCCCGCGGCGGTCGCTCCGCCGTCGATGCTCGAGCGGATGTCGCTGCGCACGACTCCGGCGTTCTCGAGGACGTCGGCTCCGTTCGAGCCGTCGCCGGGGTACGGGCCGGCCGTCTCGTCGGGGATCTCGCCGGTCGCCGTCGTGGTGCCGCCTCCGGTCGCGGCCGAGGAGGTGCCGGTGCTTCCGCCCTCCGCGGAGCTGCCCGCGCCCGTGGTGCACGCCGCGAGCCCCATCGTGGCCGCGCCGACGCCGATCAGCGCCAGCACCCTCCGTCGGCCGACGAGCGTGCCGACGTCGAAGAGCAGCCCCTGATCGACGACCTCCTCGCCGGGTCGGTCGAGGCGCCGCCCCTGGTAGGCGGGGCCCTCGGGGGTGAGGTCGGGCTCGGGGATGCGGGTCATGGGGTCCTCCTCGGACGTCGTCTGCAGGACCGACACTGGCCGCCGCGGCTCTGAGGCTCCGATGAGGCGTCGGTGACCCGCCGATGACCCTCCGAGGAGCACGAGCCCGCGCCCGCCTCGCGCAGGCCGCACCCGCTAGCGGACATGTCCGCCGCCGGACACCGTCCCGGAGCTACCGTTCCGGCATGTCCGAACCGCGCCCAGTCTCCCGCCGCACCGTGACCGCAGCCGCCTGGTCGGTCCCCGTCGTCGTCACCGCCGTCGGGAGTCCGCTCGCGGCGGCCAGCGGCGAGACGCCGACGCTCAGCGCGAGGGTCGGCGCACCGTCCGTCTACCCGCCGGGCGGGACCTTCCAGGAGGTCTACTTCCGGAACGAGAGCGGCTCCGCGATCGACCCGAACACCCTGACACTGTTCATCCCGACGGCCGGTCAGGGCTGGACCTGGCAGGGGTTCGGAGGGGGACCGTCGTGGGACTACGCGCCGGGAGGGTTCACGTCGACGTCCTTCACCTTCCGCTACTCGGCCGGCCTCGCCCCCGACCAGGAGACGGAGCTCTTCTACTTCCTCGCGAGCAACAGGACTCCCGGGGTGGAACCCGCCCCGACAGCCGTGCTCACCGCGACGGCTCCGGGCTTCACGCCCTGCGTGGTCGTGACCCCGATCCCGTACTAGGGGCGGGGGCCGGTAGTCCGGGGCCTCGCCCGGGCGCGACGGCTCAGAGATCCGCGCGTCCCAGGATCGCGAGGATCACCGCGGTCTTCGCGTCGGCGTACGCGTTCATGTCGTCCCAGCGGCTCCGCATCAGCTCGCGCTTGACGCCCTCGTAGAGCGCCCGATCGACAGGGTCCGAGCGGAGGCGGTCCCGCAGCAGGAGGTACGCGTCGACCGCCGCGGCGCCCCGCTGGTACACGTGCACGTGCACGTCGCGGGCCGGGGTCCGCACGAGGCGGTGACCCGGCTCGCGCACCCGCAGCTCGTAGCCGGCGGCCAGGAGGGCGTCGAGGTGGTCCTCCTCGGCGGTGATGTCGTCGACGACCACCACGAGGTCGATGATCGGCTTCGCCGCGAGCCCGGGGACCGCCGTCGATCCGATGTGCTCGACCCGCGCGTCCGGCAGCACGTCGAGGATGCGCCGGCGGTGCTCCTCGAAGACCTCGGGCCAGCGCTCGTCGTACTCGTGCAGCGCGAACTCGAGCGGCTCGACTCCGCCGATCAGCTCGACCGCGGTGGCGTCGGGGCGGCGGGGAGTCGTCACGGTCCCATCCTGGTGCCGCTCGGCCCGTCGGGGGAGGCGCAGCACCGGGGAGCCGCCGTAGGGTCGCGACATGACCACTCCGCCGACCGCGACCGGCGCCGACCGCGCCGGCTCGGTGCTGTCGGTGCTCGGAGTCGTCGGCGCCGCCGTCTTCGGGATCCTCGGGGCGGTGGGAGCCCTGCTGTCGCTGCTCGCCTTCGCGGCCTGCACGGCGACGTACCGGGGCTTCCTCCTCCGCCTCAACGATCCCCCGATCGACTGCCTCGCCCGTCCCGAGTACGCGTTCGTCTGGTGGTTCCTGCTCGTGGGAGCCGGGGCGGCCGGCTCCTTCCTCGCCCTCGTCCTCGGTGCACGGCCGCGGTGGGACGGGCGGTCCTCCCGCGCCCTCGCGCAGGGAGCGGCGGCCTTCCTCGTGCTGGGGGCGATCACCGTCGTCGGCGCGATCGCGGGCCTCCCGCTCCGCTGAGACGCGGACGGGCCGGAGGGATCGCTCCCTCCGGCCCGCAGGAGCTACGCCGTCTCCTCGTGCACGTGCTGCTCGACCTTGTTCGCGCGCGCATTCGGCACGGTGTGGGTCATGACGAGGCCCTCGACGTCCCGCGACCCGTTGCGGCCGAGGTTCGCGAGGCGGGCGAGCTCGTCCTCGGAGAGGGTCTGCGACTGCAGCGGAGGCAGATCCTTCACTTCGTCGAGGGCGATGCCCAGGCCCTCGCCCACGCGGCGGCCGAGGTCGTCCTCCACCAGGTAGAAGTGCCAGAGCATGCGCTCCTGCACGGGGCGGGCGGCCTGCGAGATCAGGTCGACGAAGTTCGCGACCAGGTCGTCGCGCTCCCACTCCTCCATCAGCAGGTAGCGCTGGCCGGCCTGGCTGTAGTCGTTCGTGCGAGGGATGCGCTTGCGCGTGAGGCGGCCGGTGATCTCGGGGCCCTGGTCGTCGTGCGTCGGGTACTGCGCCTCGCGCAGCCCGCCGGTGATCGAGGGCTCGTAGTTCACGTGCGGGTTCTCGCCGCCGTGGTCCTGGTGGAACGCCATCTGCCCGTCGCGCTGGTTGGTCGCGACGTGCACGTTCTTCGGCGCGTTCACCGGCAGCTGCAGGTAGTTCGGGCCCACGCGGTAGCGCTGCGTGTCGGAGTAGGAGAACGTGCGCCCGACCAGCATCTTGTCGTCCGAGAAGTCGAGGCCGTCGACCAGCACGCCGGTGCCGAACGAGAGCTGCTCGTTCTCGGCGAAGTGGTTGGTGACGTTGCGGTTCAGCACCATCCTCCCGACGGTCTTCGGCGGGAACTCGTTCTCGGGCCACACCTTGGTGTCGTCGAGCGGATCGAAGTCGAGCTCGGGGTGGTCGTGGTCGTCCATCAGCTGCACGCGCAGCTCCCACTCGGGGTGCTCGCCGCGCTCGATGGCCTCGTAGAGGTCCTTCGACGCGTGGCCGAGGTCGCCGCCCTGCACGACCGCGGCGTCGGCCTCGGTCATGCTGCTGACGCCCACGGAGGGGATCCAGTGGTACTTGACCAGCTTCGTGTCGCCCGCGGCGTTCACCCACTTGTAGGTGTTCACTCCGAAGCCCTGCTGGTGGCGGTAGTCGGCCGGGATGCCGCGGGGGCTGAACAGGTTGACCAGCATGTGCATCGACTCCGGCGTCTGCGACATGAAGTCGAAGATGCGCGCGGGCTCCTGCCGGAACGTGACCGGGTCGGGCTTGAGCGAGTGGATCACGTCGGGGAACTTGATCGCGTCGCGGATGAAGAAGACGCCGAGGTTGTTGCCCACGAGGTCCCAGTTGCCGTCCTCGGTGTAGAACTTCACGGCGAATCCGCGGGGGTCGCGCGCGGCCTCCGAGGAGTCGCGGCCGCCGATCACGGTCGAGAAGCGGATCGCGACGTCGGTGCGCTTCCCCTCCTCCTGGAACAGCTTCGCGCGGGTGTACCGCGAGATCGGCTCGTCGCCCCAGGTGCCGGTCGCCTCGAAGTAGCCGAAGGCGACGGCGCCGCGGGCGTGCACCACCCGCTCGGGGATCCGCTCGCGGTCGAAGTGGCTGATCTTCTCGAGGAACTGGTAGTTCTCGAGCGTGGCCGGGCCGCGGGCTCCGACCGTGCGCTGGTTCTGGTTGTCGTAGACGAGGTGGCCCTGACGGTTGGTCAGGACCTTGCGGTCATCGCCCTCGGCGGGCGGCTGGGAGGAGACGTCGGTCATGGATCAGGTGTCCTTTCCAGGTGGCGGTCCCCTCCATCCGATCAGAGACGTCCGACGGTCGCGCCGGGTTGACGGGGCACGGGGAGGCGATCCACACGGCGCTCGCATCATCAGCCGAGGAGGGGGCCTGTCGGCTGCCAGCGGTCAGCGGTCAGCGGTCAGCGGTCAGTCTCTGCTCCTGGCTGAGGTTCTGCAGCGCCGCCTCGTCACCACCGGGCTCCGATCCGACGCGCGGCTCACCGGTCCGAGCTGACGTGCACCGTCTCGCCCTCGAGGACGAAGCGGAGCCCGCTCCCGTCGCCGAACGCGTCGCGCAGCTCCGAGGGCAGCGAGGGCGAGACCGTGAGCTGCGCCGTGGCGGGGAAGGACCGCGCACTGCAGCCGCTGTACACGATCCCGGACGCGTCGCTTTCGGCAGGGACGACGTACAGGCACGAGCCGCCGTCCTCGCCGCTGGGCCGCTTCACCATCCGGAGACCGTGGAAGACCTCGGACGCGAGGGTGTCCTCGGAGCCGCCCCAGCCGGGGAGGTCCTCGGCGGGCGCCAGGCGGAGAGTCGCCACCTCGCGGTCGTCGGGAGCGGCGGCCCAGGTCGTCACTCCGGCTCCGAGGAGCGCCGCGGCGACGAGGGACGCCGCCCGGAGGAGGGGGATGCGGCGGCGGACGGGGCGCTGGGGTTCGCCGTCGAGGAGTGCGGCCGGGGGGTCGCCGTCGGGGCCTGGGCCCTGCGGATCGCGCGGGGGCTCCGCGGGTTCGCGCGTGCCGACGGGCTCGGGAGGAGCCGCGGCGGCTGCTCCACCCTCGAGTGCCCGCAGCCGCTCCCACTCCTCAGGACCCAGGTCGGGGAGGCGCGCGGAGGCCCGGCGCTGCAGCGCGCGGAGCTCGTCGTGCGGCGCCTCGTCCATCCCCCGAAGTGTGCCACCGCGTCAGCGGCGGACGGCCTCCGACACCGCCTCGACGGCACGGTCGACCGCGGCGCGCCGTGCGCTGTCGTCCTCCTGCTCGGACTCGTGGACGAAGACCGTCACGCCGCGTACGGCCCCGCAGTAGTCGACGATCCCGTGCTCGATCTGCGTCCGCAGGGCCTGCTCGTAGCCGTGGCGGTCGTAGACGCCGGCGTCGTCCCCGGCGATCGGCACGAGGTGCACGGTGAGAGCGCCGAGGCGGCGGCGCATCCCTCCGGCCGGGTCGATCGAGAAGGCCCAGCCGTTGACGAAGACGCGGTCGATCCAGCCCTTCAGCAGGGCCGGCATCGACCACCAGTACACGGGGAAGACGAGCACGAGGTGCTCGGCGCCGTCGAGCCGCCGCTGCTCGCGGGCGACGTCCTCGGAGAAGTCTCCGGCCACCCGGTAGGAGTGCCGATCCGCGGCGGAGAACCGCGGATCGAAGCCCTCGGCGGCCAGGTCGGCGACCTCGACGGAGCCGACCGCCGCGGCGATCCTCCGCGCGATCGTCGAGGTGAGCGATTCCGGATCGGGGTGAGCGGTGACGATGAGCGTGTTCACCCGGCCCATCCAACCGGGTCCCTCCTGGGACCGTCCCGGGTCAGGCGGGCTCGGGGTAGTTCAGGAAGTCGAGGTCCGGCATGTCCGTCATCTCGTCGCTCCAGGAGGGGCGCGACGGCTGCATCCGCTGCGTCTCGGCCTCGATGTGGGAGAGGACGGCCTCGTCGACCGGCTCCTCGCCGTGGCTGTTCTCGACCGGGGTCGACCAGAGCTGGCTGGCGGGTCCGATGAGGAGGTGGGCGTAGGCGCTGCTCCCGCCCTCGGTGATGACCGGCACGGTGACGACGTCCGACTTGCCGACATCGGCGAGGGCGCGCGCGTAGCGGAGGACGGCCTTGCACGTGACGTCGGCGACCAGCATGTGCCCGCTGGCGTAGTACAGCTTTCTCATGTTCTCCACCCTGCGACGCTCGAGCCTCGCGTGCCAGGGGATTGTCCATCGGCGCGGGTCTGCTCTACGCACCGCGTCGCCGTTGAGGACGCGTCCCTCGATCCGTCACACGTCTGCCGTGCTCCACAGGCAGCAGTCAACCCCCTCACAGGGAGGCGGTCGTCGTTCCTACCGTCGGTGAGGAGGGGCGTCACCCCGGGCGCTCCGCTTCCCCACCCCCGTGAAGGACTCCCCATGACGAACAACTCCGCACACACCACCCCCGCCCGCCGTGTCGCGACCGAGACGAAGGGCGCGCTGAAGACCACCGAGTTCTACGTCTTCCTCGTGATCTCGATCGCGATCCTGGTCGCGGCCGCCGTCACGGACAACGGCGAGGACGGCCAGGGCTTCACCGCCGATCACGCCTGGATGTACGTCTCGTTCGTGACCGTCGGCTACCTGGTCAGCCGCGGCCTCGCCAAGTCGGGCTCGCACAACCACGAGCGCGACGACCGCTGAGCGCACCCCGGCGTCCAGCGGTGGAGCCGTCCGTCCCCCCGGGCGGGCGGCTCCGTCGTCGGCCGGGGTGCTGGGGGCCGCCGTCAGGAGGCGGCGGCCTCGGAGGTGCGGGCGTGCGCGAGGATCTCGCGCGCGACCTCGCCCGGTGCGGTGTGCACGACCACGTGCCGGTGCCCGGGAACCGTGCGGAGCGTTCCTCCGCCCGCCGCCGCGATCAGCCGCGAGCACCACTCCTCCGTGGCGATCGGGTCGTTCGACCCCCGCACGACGAGCAGCGGAGCGGCGAGCCCGACGATCCGCTCGTGGGTCGGGTAGGCGAGCATCGCCGCCACCTCGGTGAAGTACCAGCGCGGCCCCGTGCGGATGTAGTCGGTGAGGACCACCGCGTTCGTGGTCAGCGGCTCGAGCGCGCTGTCCCGAGCCAGCACGAGCGTCTGCCGCAGCGCCGTGGGGTGGGCGGAGTCGGTGACGGGGCCCACGAGGACGACGTGGCTGACGAGGTCCGCCCGTTGCAGGGCGAGCTCGAGGGCGAACTGCGCGCCCATCGAGTGGCCCACGGCGACGCACGAGGCGACCCCGAGCAGGTCGAGGACCTGCCCGATCAGCCCGGCGTACTCCTCCACCGGCACGGATCGGCGCGGCTTGGGCGTCGCTCCGAAACCGGGGAGGTCGAGGGCCACGACCCGGGCGTCCGGCGCCAGGTGGGCGGCCAGTCGGCGGTAGGGGCGGTGCGACAGCCCGACGCCGTGCAGGAGGAGGACGACCGGCCCGTCGCCGCCTCCGTCGTGGACGTCGACCACGAGCCCGTCGGGACCGAGCACGAGACGGGACCGCTCGAGGCGGACGGGGGGAGTGGAGGAGGGCACGGCTCATGCTCGCACCGATCCGCGCGCCCGTACGATCGAGGGGTGCCCGAGGAGCCCCGCCTGATCGAGACCACGGCCGCCGATCCCGTGGCGCTGACGCTGTTCGCCCTGCAGGAGGCCGAGATCATGCGGCGGTACGGCGGCGACGATCCCGGCCCGCGTCCCGGGCCTGCGACGCCGACGCTCCTCCTCCTGGTCGACGGCGAGGTCGTCGGCTGCGTGGCGCTCGCCGCCGAGGACGAGGTCGGCGAGATCAAGCGGATGTTCGTGACCGAGCCGGCGCGCGGACGCGGCTTCAGCCGACTCCTGCTCGCCGCGGTCGAGGACCTCGCCGTCCGGCACGGGGTCGTGCTGCTCCGCCTGGTCACGGGCACGCAGCAGCCGGAGGCCGTGGCCCTGTACGAGAGCTCGGGCTACGAGCCGATCCCCGGCTTCGGCTACTGGGGCGACGAGCCCGAGAGTCTCTGCTTCGCGAAGACTCTGGGCTGACGGCTCCGGCCCCACCGCGACCTGCTCGCAACCGAGGTCGAACGGGGCCGACGGCGCCCTCCGAGGCCGTGAGGGCCCTCCTGACCTCGGTTGCGTGCACGCTCACCCGCAGAACGGAAGCCGAGCGCCCCGATCCGACCGTGATCGGCTCGATCCGGGCAGCCGGCCTCGTCTCTGCAGGCGGTGGGGCGGCCGGCCGGGGCCGCCACCGGGCCTCGAGAACGCGCCTCGGGGACGCGCTCGCGGCGAACGGGAGGGCTCGTCCGACGCGCCCGGCGGAGGGCACGAGTAGTCTGAGGGCGGACGCCGGTGCGCGCTACGCCCGCCCCGCAGTCTCCTCCTCCGCCGTCGCGGAGGTCCCCGACCTCCTGTGCAGACGCACTCGCGGTCGGAGCGACGCCCTTCCGCAGAGCCGGAGCGGCGGTCGCAGCAGCACCGGATCGACCCGGTGCGCCCCCATGCCACGCACGTCCCGGCTCGACGCCGGCCCCTCCTACCGGAAAGCACCCATGCGAAACGCCCGCACCGCCAAGCCCGCCCGCCACCACCTCGAACTGGCGGCTCCGAAGCCGCTCGAGAAGGGCGGTCTGCGCATCACCCCTCTGGGAGGTCTGGGCGAGATCGGCCGCAACATGACCGTCTTCGAGCACAAGGGCAAGCTGCTCATCGTCGACTGCGGCGTCCTCTTCCCCGAGGAGAACCAGCCCGGCATCGACGTGATCCTCCCCGACTTCGCCGCGATCCGCTCGCGCCTGAAGGACATCGAGGCGATCGTGCTCACGCACGGCCACGAGGACCACATCGGCGGTGTGCCGTACCTGCTCAAGGAGCGGGGCGACATCCCGATCATCGCCTCGACCTTCACGCTCGCGCTGATCTCGGCGAAGCTGCAGGAGCACCGCATCACTCCGCGCACCCGCCCGGTCAAGGAGGGCGACCGCGTCGACGCGGGCGTCTTCGACCTCGAGTTCCTCGCCGTGAACCACTCGATCCCGGACGGCCTCGCCGTCGCGATCCGCACCGAGGCGGGCCTCGTGCTGCACACGGGCGACTTCAAGATGGACCAGTTCCCGCTCGACGGCCGCACCACCGACCTCCCCGGCTTCGCGCGCCTGGGCGACGAGGGCGTCGACCTCTTCCTCGTCGACTCCACCAACGCCGACGTCCCCGGCTTCGCGATCTCGGAGGGCGACCTCGCCCCCGCGATCGACCAGGTGTTCCGCACCGCCCCGCGCCGCATCGTCGTGTCGAGCTTCGCGAGCCACGTGCACCGCATCCAGCAGGTCCTCGACGCCGCGCACCGCCACGGCCGCAAGGTCGCGTTCGTCGGCCGCTCGATGGTCCGCAACATGGGCATCGCCGCCGACCTCGGCTACCTCAAGATCCCGGCGGGCCTCGTCGTCGACATGAAGGTGCTCGAGAAGCTCCCCGCGACCGAGATCGTCATGATCTGCACCGGGTCGCAGGGCGAGCCGATGGCCGCGCTCTCGCGCATGGCCAACAAGGACCACATCATCGACATCGGACCGGGCGACACCGTGCTGCTGGCCAGCTCGCTGATCCCCGGCAACGAGAACGCGATCTACCGCATCATCAACGCCTTCACCCGCTGGGGCGCGACCGTCGTGCACAAGGGCAACGCCAAGGTGCACGTCTCGGGGCACGCGAGCGCCGGCGAGCTCGCCTACTGCTACAACATCCTCCGCCCGACGCACGTGCTGCCCGTGCACGGCGAGTGGCGCCACCTCACCGCGAACGCCGCGATCGCGACGCGCACCGGCATCGACGAGAAGAACGTCTTCGTCATCGAGGACGGCGTCTCGATCGACCTCGTCAAGGGCCGTGCCCGCATGAGCGGCCGGATCGACGCCGACCACATCCTGGTCGACGGCACCACGATGGGTGTCGCCACCGAGGACGCCATGATCGACCGCCGCGTGCTGGCGGAGGAGGGCGCCATCACGGTGCTCGCCATCGCCGATCTCGACCGCGGCCTGCTCGGCGAGCCCGTCGAGTTCTTCACCCGCGGCTTCGTGGAGGAGCCCGGCTGGCAGGACAACGCCAGCAAGGCCATCGACGACGCCGTGCTCCAGGCCGCCGGCAAGCCGACCGATCGCGAGGCGCTCGAGAAGCTGATCACCCGCACGCTCGGCCGCTGGCTGACCCGTCGTCACCGCCGCAACCCGGTCATCACCACCATCGTCGTCGAGGAGTAGCCCCGAACCGTCCGAGCGCCCGTCCCCTGCAGAAGAGGGCGGGCGCTCAGTCGTGCTCGGTAGCATCGGAGGGATGTCCTCCCCGTCGCGCGCCCGTGCTCGAGCGGCGGCCGCGTTCCCGAACCGGCTGCTGCTGACCAAGCGCGCCTCCGGGACGAACGGGTGGCTGAGCTCGTGGGGCACCAACGCGCACGGCGAGATCGCCGGCTGCCCGCCGCCGCGCGCCTAGACCGCGCCCGCCCCTCCTCGGAGACAGCGGTCGCGTTCCCGCGCCCGCCACCTCTCCGATCGGACGATCCCATGGCTCACCACGACCTGCCCGCCGACCAGGCACCGCACTCCATCTGGCGGGGGCTGCGCCAGACCCTCCAGAAGGACACCGTCGGAGGGGCGTTCCTCCTCACTGCGACGCTGCTCGCGCTGATCATCGCGAACAGCCCCGCGTCCTCGCTCTACGAGGCGGTGCGCGACTTCCGCTTCGGTCCGGAGGCGCTGCACCTGAACCTCAGCGTCGGCTCGTGGGCGGCCGACGGCCTGCTCGCGATCTTCTTCTTCGTCGTCGGCCTCGAGCTCAAGGAGGAGTTCCTCGCGGGGTCGCTGCGGAACCCGCGGACCGCGCTCGTGCCGATCGTGGCCGCGGTCGGCGGAGTCGTCACTCCGGCCCTGATCTTCGTCGCCGTGAACCTGCAGCGCGGGGGAGCGGCGCTCGACGGCTGGGCGATCCCCGCCGCCACCGACATCGCCTTCGCTGTGGCCGTGATCGCGGTCGTCGGCCGGTTCCTCCCGCCGGCGCTGCGCACGTTCCTCCTGACGCTCGCGGTCGTGGACGACCTCATCGCGATCACGATCATCGCCGTCTTCTACACGGCCGGCATCGACGCGCTGATGCTCGGTCTCGCGCTCATCCCGCTCGCGGTCTTCGCCGTCTGCGTGCAGCGCGGCGTGCGCGCGTGGTGGGTGCTGATCCCGCTGGGGGTCGCGACGTGGGCGCTGGTGCACGCCTCCGGGGTGCACGCGACGGTCGCCGGCGTGCTGCTGGGCTTCACGGTGCCGGTCGCCGCGACCGCTCGGGCGCGGGTGCAGGTGGGGACCGATGCGAGGGGTCGGCCGATCTACGACGGGCTCGCCGCGCACTTCGCCGACCGCTGGAGCGTGCTGTCGACCGCGTTCGCCGTGCCCGTCTTCGCCTTCTTCTCGGCCGGAGTGACGGTCGGCGGTCTCGCGGGGCTGGCGGAGTCGTTCCAGGACACGATCGCGCTGGGCATCATCGCGGGCCTCGTGCTCGGCAAGCCGATCGGCATCGTCGGCAGCACCTTCCTGCTCACCCGGTTCCGCGGGATCTCGCTCGACCCGTCGCTCCGATGGATCGACATGCTCGGCATGGCGTTCGTCGCGGGCATCGGATTCACGGTGTCGCTGCTCGTGGGCGAGCTCTCGTTCGGCGCCGGCAGCGAGTCCGACGACCACGTGAAGGTGGGCGTGCTGGCCGGCTCGCTCCTCGCGGCGGTGATCGGAGGCGCGATCCTCGCGGTGCGGAACCGCCGCTACCGCGCGGTGCCGGGGCCGTCGGTCGCGACCGACGCCTGAGTCGCCGCCCCTGCACTCCGGAGGAGTCGCTGTTCGATCTGCAGGGGATCCTGCGCGGAAGGCGTGTTCCTCCGCTCGACGGGGCTCGCGCGGGGGTGGATCCCCTGCAGATGGTGCGGACCCCTGCAGATGGTGCGGAGTCCTGCAGATGGTGCGGACCCCTGAAAACAGGACTCCGGTCGCGAGTGTCCCGCATCCGGGGTGGCCAACCGTGAACCGTCTCATTTAGAGTGTTCACGTTCACATTCCGTGCGAAGACGCGCGAATCCGCGGAGCCCTGCGGTTCGGTCGTCGACGCCGCACCGATCACGAGGGCTTCTGCATGACACGATCACGATCGGCGGTGAGGATCGCGCTGGCGATCGGCACCGTCGCCGCCACGGCGCTGCTCGGCGCCACGGTTCCGAGCTCCGCTTTCGGAGCGACGGAGACTCCGCTGCTGCACTACACGTTCGACACGGCCCCCGCCGGGACCACCATCGCCGATGCGAGCGGCAACGGCCACGACGCGACGCTGCGTCGCACCGGAGCGGAGGTCCGCAACGGCGCGATCAGCTTCCCCGGTGGATCCGCAGCCGCCGCGCCGTACCTCGAGATCCCCACCGCGCCGCTCGTCGGCAAGAAAGACCTCACCTTCTCCACCTGGCTCTCGCCCCGCTCCGGAGCGGCGAACACGGCCGCCGCGTTCGTCGGCGCCCCTGTCGCGAGCGGCGCGTCGTTCTCCTCCGGCTACTGGCTGCTGAACCCCACGAACACCGCGGGTTACGTGAAGTCCGTCGTCACGAACTCGGTCAACGCCGGCGCCCCCTGGGGCACCGAGGTGGGCCCTGGAGCGACGAACGCCGCGACCTCGGGAGCGCGGACTCCCGCGGGCCTGTCGCTGTACACGACCGTCATCGACGGGACGAACGGCACACTCAAGGTCTATGTCAACGGCACTCAGATCGGCACGACCACGACGATCGCGCGCAACGTCTCCTCGTTCGGCTCCTCCCTCGTCGCCTACCTGGCCCGCTCGACCTACGCGGACGCGGGCTGGAACGGCGACATCGACGACTTCGCCGTCTACGGCAGCGCCCTCAGCGGTGAGTCCGTGAGCGCGCTCTACTCGTCCGAGGCGCTCGACCGCGCCGTCGCCTCGGTGTCGATCCCGACCGAGGCCACCGCGAGCTTCCCGCTGCCGACGACGGCGAGCGGAGTCGCCATCGCCTGGCGCTCGAGCAGCCCCGCGATCGCGGTGAACGGAGCGACGGCCACGGTCGTCCGCCCCGCAGCGGGCTCGCCCGACGCGGCCGCGGTCCTCACCGCGACCTACTCCGTCGGCGGCGCCACGCGCTCGGTCGACTACCCGGTGACGGTGAAGGCCGAGCTCGCCGACTCCGCCAAGGTGCAGGGCGACCTCGACGCGCTCGCGATCCCGAACGTCGGCGACATCCGCACGAACGTGTCGGTGCCCTCGACAGGCGCGCTCGGCTCGAGCATCGCGTGGTCCGTCGTCAGCCCGACCGGCGCCTCGATCCGCGAGGGCAGCGCCGCGGGCACGAAGACCATCGACGTCGACCGCCCGGCCGCGGGCGGCACCGCGATCGACGTGGTGGTCCGGGCGACGGCGACGAGCGGATCGGTGACCCGGGCGCGCGAGTTCACCCTCCGCGTCCAGCCGCTCCCCGTCGGGACCGAGGACACCGAGGCCTACGTCTGGGCGTTCTTCACCGGAGAGGGCGACGGCGCCGAGCAGGTCAGCCTCGCCGCCTCGAAGGGCGACGACGCGCTCTCGTGGAACACGCTGAACGGCGGCAAGCCCGTCTTCTCGTCCGACCAGGGCACGAAGGGCCTGCGCGACCCGTTCATCATCCGCTCGAACGAGGGCGACAAGTTCTTCATGCTCGCGACCGACCTCAAGATCGCCGGTCTCGCCGGCGGCTTCGACACGTCGCAGAAGTCGGGCTCGAAGCACATCGAGGTGTGGGAGTCGACCGACCTCGTGAACTGGTCCGCGCAGCGCCACGTGAAGGTGTCGTCCGACTTCGTCGGCAACACCTGGGCGCCCGAGGCGTACTGGGACGACGCGCTCGACACCTACGTGGTGTTCTGGGCCTCGAACATCTACCCGACCACGAACACCGCCGACCGCACCTCCGTCACGTACAACCGGATGATGTACGCGACCACCGACGACTTCGTCACCTTCTCGGAGGCGAAGCCGTGGATCGACGTGCAGCGCGGCGCGGGTCGCGGCACGATCGACTCGACCATCGCCGAGGAGGACGGCGTCTACTACCGCTTCACCAAGGACGAGGCGTCGATGACGCTGCGCCAGGAGAAGAGCACCGACCTGCTGGCCACCGTCTCGGGCGCGCTGCCCGGGCCGACCGGCCCCGCGGACGAGTGGACGCTGATCAAGGAGCGCGTCGCGTCGGGCCTGCCCAACGGCTCGGGCGGCACCTTCACCAGCGGTGAGGGCCCGAACGTCTTCCCCGCCAACGAGGGCGACGTGAACGGCCTGGACTGGTTCCTCTTCATCGACCAGCCCGACTACCACCAGGGACCGAACCACTACGTGCCGTTCGGCACCGACGAGCTCGCGGACGGCGACTCGTGGCAGCCGCTCGGCTCGAAGCTGGCGGCGAACCTGCCGCAGAACGCCGACGGAGGCAAGCCCCGCCACGGCACGGTGATCCCGGTCACCCGCGCCGAGTACCAGAAGGTGCTCGAGGGCTTCGCACCCGGCATCGCCGTCGCCTCGGTCGCTCCGCTGACCGCGACGACCGCGCCCGGCACCGCGCCCGTGCTGCCGCGCGCCGTGATCACCACGGCCGCCGGCACCACGAGCACGGTCGACGTCGCGTGGGACGCGGTCGCGCCCGCCTCCTACGCCTCGGCCGGGACCTTCACGGTCTCGGGAGTGGCGCAGGACGCGTCGCGCCTGCCGGTGCAGGCCACCGTCACCGTGCAGTCGTCGCTGAAGGTGTCGGCCACGGCCTCGACCCGCTGCCTCGCGGGCAAGGTCGTGCTGACGGTCGTCGCCCGCAACGGCGACACCGTGCCGATGGACGTCTCGATCCGCACCTCGGAGGGCGTCAAGACGTTCGCCGGAGTGAAGCCCGGAGCGAGCGCGTCGGCCGCCTACACGGTGCGCTCGACGCAGCTCGCCGCGGGCGAGGCGACGGTCACCGCGACGGCGACGGTCGGCGGCTCGGCCGTCACCGCGACGACGACGGCGCCGTACGCGGCGCGCAGCTGCGGCTGATCGGAGGGCGCTGACCACTGACGGAAGCCCGTCGCACTCCGGTGCGGCGGGCTTCCGCCGTTGTCGGGGGCGGGTCGCCGTGTCCATCCGTCCCGAGCGGTTGTCTCTCGCGATCGACTCGGAGGGGGAACGGCTGTCCTGCTGAGTCGATCCGGCGCGATCGGTCCCCCCGACCACTCCCGGGCGACCGTCTGCGACGGGTCGACGCCCGCCGTTCCCCCTCCCGTCGAAGGGTGCCGCTACCGTGCGGTCATGACCGCCGCCCCGGACGTGCGCAGCACCACCTCGCCCCGCTGGGCGCTGATCGCGGCGGCCGCGCTCCTCGCGTCGAGCGCGCTGCAGCTGCAAGCGGCGACGCAGCGCTGGGTGACGGCGAGCGGAACGCGGGCGCCGACGGACCGGTCGATCGAGGATCATCTTTTCGACTACTCGATGCCCGCCGAGCCGTGGGAGGCGGTCGGGACGGCCGCGCAGGTCTTCGGAGTCGGCACGCTGCTCCTCGCTGCCGGCGTCCTCGCGCTGATGCGGGCGCTGTCGCCCCGGGTCCTCGCTCCGGCGGCGGTCGCGGTGGCCGCGGTCTTCGCGCTCAACGGAGTGCACGCCCTCGTCTCGGGACTGCTCGGGACGCCGACTCCGCTCGGGGCGACGTGGCTCCAGCTCGTGCTCGGCATCGTCCCGGTCGTCGGGCTCGCCGCCCTGGCCGTCGCGGTGCTCCGCCGCGCCCCGTCGCTGGCGGTCGCGTACGTCCTCCTGCTCGGGAGCAGCATGCCGGGGCAGCTCCTCGCGATCTTCTCGATCGCCCCGATGATCATGGGCTACGCGTCGCACGACACCACGCCGTGGAGCGAGGCCGTCATCGCGGTCACGACGGGAGCGGCGGGGGTGGCGGTACTGATCACGGCGGCGGTGTCGGCACTCCGGAGCCGGAGGGCCTGAGCCGCGCGAAGTGATTCCGCACCCGTCGTCGATCCGGCGTGAACGGTCGCTCCGCCGCGTCGATCCGGCGCGAACGGCCGCCGCGATCGCTGCGCGACGACGGTCCGTGACGGATCGGGCGTCACCGGACGGTGCCGGAGCTGCGTCGCGGCGTCGATCCGTCGGGAACGGTCGAGTCGACCCCTCGATCCGTCGAGAACGGCTGCCGGGACCGCGCTTACGCGACCGTCCGTGACGGGTCGTGAGGCGCCGGGCCTGCGGCGCCGTCACCGCGAGAGTCGGGACGCGACTCTCAGCCGCCCGCGATCGGCTCGGAGCGCCCGCCCGTCACCTCGTCGACGATGCGGCGGAACGCGTCGATCGCCTGCTCGGTGCCGATCCGACCGGCGTCGACGCTGTCGGCGATGCGCAGGACCTCGAGTTTGAGGCCCGCACGCGTCGCCGTGTCGAGTCCGGCCGCGCCGATCGCTGCGGACGCCCGCACGCGCGCGACGATCGCTCCGACCTGCCATCTTCTGCTGCTGTTCACCATCTGATCCCCCTTCGCTGATCCTGAAGCTCTTCGGAGCGGCTGGTAACCCCCGATTGGGGGGTCATTCGGAGGGGCGTGGATCAGAGGTGCAGGATGCTCCAGTCGATGATGACGGCTGCCGCCGTGTACAGCGCCGCGACGGCTCCCACGGCCTTCCCTGCGCGGTCGAGATCACTGCGCGGAGTCGGGCGGACATCGGCGACGACCCGCAGCATCGCTCCGAGGAGCGCGATCACCGTGATCGCCAGCAGCCAGACCTTGAGCGCCAGGTGCGCGTCGACGTCCAGGAGCGTCAGCGTCAGCACCGGGACCAGCACCAGCACGATCGAGAGCAGCACGAGGAGCACGCCGCGGTGCGAGAGCTCGGTCGGGCCGAACGAGCCGGCGCGGAGCCAGGCGCGCAGGCGGGTGCGCCGACGCGCATCCGAGGGTGCTCGATCGCGCGGCGCGTCGGCGCCGGGCACCGAGACGGCTCCCTCGTGCTCCGTCACGGCTCCTTCGGTCGTCGTCACAGGACGCAGGAGGAGCGGTCGGCGCAGGCGCGCGGGATCGGGCGAGGGGCGAGGTGGTGCCGCACGGCGTCCTCCAGAGATCGTCTCGGCCGTCCACGGCCGTTCTTCCGCGCTGTCGCGGGCCCCTCAGTCTCGTGAGACAGGGTCGGACCCGACAAGCTCCGCTTCCGGACACGTCCGCAAGAGGACACCCGGGCAGGGGTCCGCCGCCGCATCAGAGACGGATGATGCTCCAGTCGACGGCCACGGACAGCACGGTGAAGACGGCCGCGACGGCTCCGACGGCCTTGCCGGCCCGGTCGAGGTCGCTGCGGGGCAGCGGGCGGGCGTCGGCCACGACGCGCAGCAGCGCTCCGACGAGTGCGGTGACCGTGATCGTGACCACGGTCACCTTCAGGGCCAGGTGCGCATCGGCGTGCACGAGCGTCAGGATCGCGATCGGCACCAGGATCAGGAGGATCGACAGCAGCACCAGGAGGCCGCCCCGCCGAGAGAGCTCGGTCGGTCCGATCGAGCCGCCGCGGAGCCACGTCCGCAGGCGCGCACGCCGGTCGGCGCTCGGAAGGGAGTGGGATTGCACGGGTCCTCCGGGATGAGTGCCGCGCGGGCTGCGGGCCCTTCAGTCTCGAGAGGGGTGGAGGGGCGCGCAAGGCCCGCTAGCGGACACGTCCGCAACAGGACACGGTGCGCACGTGAGGCGCCACTCCGTAGAGGACGGTCGCGCACCGTGGGCCGTTCCCGGCGACCCGTCGCGGGCAGAGCGCCGTGGCCCGCCCGCGGACTGCCTGGGAGGCCTTGGCAAGCCCTCCCTCCCTGAGGGAGCCCTCAGATACGGTCGGAGGACCGGGTTGCGGAGCCCTTCCCCCGAGTGCTCCCGCCACCCGGCCGGACGTCATCGGACGAGTGCGGGAGATCGGCTCCGCGCGCGTCGCTCCGATCGCCGCGTCCCGGTACCGCGGCAGTCCGCGGGCGGGCCACGGCGCTCTGCCCGCGACGGGTCGCCGGGAACGG